>CAYWVR010000024.1:0-53150 GCA_964461715.1 uncultured Anaerolineales bacterium | reverse complement strand
CGGAGCCGGAGCGCGGGCCGTGAACGAATTCGACCTGATCGAGACGCCGGAGAACGTCGAGCTGCGCCAGCGGCTCGCGGGGCTCGGCACCCGGTTCGCCGCCGGCGTCCTCGACCATCTCCTCCTCTGGGCGGTCCAGGCGGTCGTCATGCTGGGCCTGCTCCTGGGGCAGGTGGTTACGTTCGGCCAGTTCGGCGACTTCGGGTGGGTACTGATGGTCGCGGTGTTCGGGCTCGTCTTTGCCTACTTGGCGTACTTCATCGGATGGGAGTACGGGGCGAACGGTCAGACGCCCGGCAAGATGGTTCTGAGAATCCGCGTGGTGAGGGAGGGCGGCGGGTCGGTCACGTTTCCGGACGTGGCGGTGCGGAACCTGTTGAGGCTGGTGGACGGGTTTCCGCTGGTGATCGCACCGGTCATCGCATACCTGCCGGCGTTTTACGCGGTGGCGGCGGTCAGCATGTTTGTCTCGCGGAAGTTCCAGCGGCTCGGGGACCTCGCGGCGGGGACGGTGGTCATCAGCGAGGCCATCGACGCCGTCGAGACGGGCGCCCGGGCCCGCCAGGCTGCCCGCATCGAGACCAGCCCCGAGGCGCTTCGGGCGACGGGCCTGAAGCCCGAGGAGTACCGGGTCATCCATTCGTATTGGCGGCGGCGGGCGAAGATTCGGCCGGCGGCTCGCGGGCGGTTCCTGCCGGGGCTGCTTCGGCCGGTGCTGGCGCGGCAGGGGGCGTCGGTCGAGGGGCTGACGCTCGGGCAGCTCGACGGCTGGGTGGACCACCTGATGCGGCAGGCGATCGAGGCGGAGCGGGGCCCGGAGGCGGCGGCGGAAGCGCTGGCGTCGCTGGCCGCCGAGGTCGAGCGTGTTGCCCGGCGCGCCGCGCCGCGACGGCCGCAATCGCCGGCCTCGGAGCCCGCGCCGTCGGGTGAGACCCCGTCCGAGGAAGCGCCGCCGCCCGGGGAGGCCGCGCCGTGACCCCCGCCCGGTTCCTCGAGACGCGCCGGCCCTTCTGGGACCGCCTCGACGTCCTGGTCCGCAAGGCGGGGCGCCGGGGGGTGACGGCGCTGGCGCCGGCGGAGGTCCACGCGTTGGCCCGCCTCTATCCGGCGGTGGCCGTCGACGTGGCCCGGACGCGGATGTACGGCCTGGACGCGGCGACGCAGCGGCGCGTGAACCGGCTGGCCGTGGCGGCCCACGGGCTGCTGTACCGGCGTCGGCGTCCGCGTCCGGTGGCGTCGGTGGTGCGGTTCTTCGTGCGTGATTTTCCGCGGCTGTGGCGGCGGATGTGGGTCTACATGGCGGTGGCGAGCGCGGTCTTCTTGCTCGCCGGGCTCGGGGCCTACGTGACCTGCCGCCTCCGGCCCGCGACGGCCTACGCGTTCGTCGAGCACGGCCTTGACGTCGAGGACCAGGCCCGCGTCACGGCCGAGGACGTCAGCGAACGGTACCGGCAGATGCCGGGCGGGCTGATGAATGCGGTCATCACGATGAACAATATCCTGGTGGCGCTGAAGGCTTTCGCCTTGGGCATCACGGCGGGCCTCGGCACGGGGTTCGTCCTGCTGGCCAACGGGATGATGCTGGGGGCGTTCATCGCCCATTTCCAGAACCACGGCCTGGGGTGGGAGGTGGCCTCGTTCCTGACGCCCCACGGGGCCCTGGAAATCTTCGCGGTGCTCGTGGCGGGGGCGGCGGGAATGAGGCTGGGCCTGGCCCTGGCCGTGCCGGGGCGGGGCGAGACGCGGCGGGCGTCGTTGCGAAGCGGGGCCCGCGACGCCGTGCTCCTGGTCCTGGGGACGGTCCCGATGTTCATGGTGGCGGGGTTCGTCGAGAGCTTCGTGACGCCGAGCTATGCCCCGGGCGGCCTGAAGATCTTTCTCGGCCTTGCGCTGCTGGCCGTGGTCCTGACGTACCTCCTGCTGGCGGGCCGCGACGCGCCGCGGCGGGTGCGGTAGAGCCGTTCCTGAGCCGCCCGTGGCACCCGCCCGGCTCGCCCTACAGTCGCCGGGTCGACTTGATGAGCAGGTACCGGTTGATCAGCTCGGGGGTCAGCTCGGGCGGCTCGACGTCCAGCACCCCCACCCCGTGGTGCCGCATCGCTGCCAGGGCCTCCTCTCGCGCGGCCAGCACGTCCAGGGCCGCGGCCTTGCGGTATGGGTCCGGGGCGAGGGCCAGAAGCTCGCCGCCCACGCGGCGGACCTCGGGGTTCGCGAGCGTCACGGCCAGCGGCAGGTGCCACCGGGCGAAGCGGGCCATGTACCCGATGATCACGTCGCTGGCGTCGCGGTCGATGACGTCGGTCATCAGGCAGATGAGGCTCCGCTTTCGGTTCTTGAGGCTGAGGAAGCGGCAGGCAGCCCCGTAGTCCGACTCGACGAGACGCGGCTGGAGCCGGTACAGGGCCCGGGCGACGCGCTCGACCGTCTTGACGCCGCGGGTCGGGGCCAGGTACGACTCGATCCGGTCGCTGAAGGCCACCAGGCTGAACCAGTCTCCCTGCCGCAGGGCGGCGTAGGCCAGCATGAGAGCGGCGTTGACCATGTAGTCGAGGCGGCTGATGCCGGCGAACTCCCCGGCGGTGGCCCGCCCGACGTCCAGGGCCACCAGGACGCTCTGCTCCCGCTCGGGCTGGTAGTTGCGGACGATGAGACGGCGGCGCTTGGCGGTGGCCTTCCAGTCGACGCGGCCCATGGCGTCGCCGTGGGCGTAGCGGCGGAGGCTCTCGAACTCGGTGCCCTGGCCGATCCGGCGCATCCGCGCCAGGCCCTGCTGCGAGAGCATGCCGCGCCGGATGAGCAGCTCGTAGCGCTTGAGGTTGACGAGGTTCGGGAAGACGTGGACCTCGGTCGCGACGCCGAGGCGCATCTGGCGGTGCCAGAGGCCCCCCACCGGCAGCAGCCGCACGTCCAGGGCGTCCAGCACGTACCGTCCGCGCTTCTTCGGCGTCAGGCGGTATTCGAGCCGCCCCGTCGCCCCGGCGTCGAAGCTCCCGCCGACGGTGTGGGGCTCGGCCTCCATGTCGGGCGGGAGGTCCTCGGCCAGGCGGATCTGCATAGGGCGGCGGGCACGGTTTTCGATCTCGATCTCGATCCGCGCGGGCGCCCCCAGACTCAACCGTTCCGGGACGATCCGCCGCACCACCAGCCGCCGCCGCCGTGGAAGGAGCAGCGCGTCGAGCGTCGCGTACAGGCCCAGCATCGCCAGGTAGAACGCGGCCACGGTCACGAAGACCGGCTCGGCCGCGCCCAGGAAGAAGAGCGGCGCCGCCAGCGCCACCAAAATGACCAGTCGGCGGCTGGGGAGCATGTCAGCGCGGGACCTCGATGGCCAGCAGGAGCTCTCGAAGCGTCTCGTCGGGGGTGCGGCCCTCGACCTCGGCCTCCGGCAGGAGCAGGACCCGGTGCCGGAGCGCCGGCGGGGCCATCGCCTTGACGTCGTCGGGGGTGGTGAAGTCGCGGCCCTGGACCACCGCAAAGGCCTTGGCTGCCTGGGCCAGCAGCACCGCCGCCCGCGGGCTCGCCCCGAGGGAAACCTCGGGCAGATCGCGGGTGGCCCGGACGATACGGGTCACGTATCGCCGGACGTCCTCTTCCATGTGCACGGACCGGACCGCCGCCCGAATCGCACCGAGAGCGGGGCGGTCGAGGACCGTCTCAAGGGCGGCGGTGGAGAGGTCGGAGGCATCGAAGCCGGCGTCGCTTCGGTCGAGAATCTCGGCTTCCACCTCCTCGGCCGGGTACCCGACGAAGATGTTCAGCATGAACCGGTCGACCTGGGCCTCGGGCAGGGGGTAGGTGCCCTCGAACTCGACGGGGTTCTGGGTGGCGAAGACGGTGAACGTCTCGGAGAGGGCGTGGCTCGTGCCGTCGACGGTGGCCTGGCTCTCCTGCATGGCCTCCAGCAGGGCCGACTGGGTCTTGGCGGGGGCCCGGTTGATTTCGTCGGCCAGAACGATGTCGGAAAAGATGGGCCCGGGGCGGAAGACGAAGGCCCCGGTGGCGGTGTTGTAGATGGAGACGCCGAGGATGTCGCTGGGCATGAGGTCCGGCGTGAACTGAATCCGCCGGAACTCCGTGCCCGTGACGTGGGCCAGCGTCCGGGCCATGAGCGTCTTGGCCGTGCCCGGCACGCCCTCGATCAGGGCGTGGCCCCCGGCCAGGAGGGCCACGGTCATCTGCTCCAGGGCCTCCTCCTGGCCCACGATGACCTTCGCGAGTTCGTCAACGATACGTCGGGCGTGTTGGCCGGCCTGCGGGATGTCCATGCGCGAGCTCCGTTTCGATTCGGGCGATGCGGTCCATGAGAAGCGCGGCGTGCCGGGCGCCCGCGTGGCGGGTCTCGGCGCGACGCTCACACTCGTCGAACAGGGCGTGATAGGAGTCGGGATCGCCGCCGATGCGGGCGGCCACGGCCCGGGCCAGATGCTGCGACGTGACGGAGCGCGGCAAGGCCATCTGGCGTACGAGCCGCCGGCGGAAGTGGCTCCAGAGGATCCCCAGCGCCACCCCGTGGGCCCGGGCCGCCCGCAGCGTCTCCCCCAGCGACTCGACGTACTCGAGCTTCGAGCGGCGGCGGGCCCGGCCGGGGCTGCGGCGGGTGCCGAAGCGGCGGCCCTGGTGGATCATCCACAGCACCCCCGCCGCCGTCAGCGCCAGCACGGCCCATCCCGGCGCCGTGGTGAAGAGCATCCCGGCCAGAAGGGTCAGGCCTCCGGCCTCCCCACCGCTGCCGTACCCGAAGTGATACTCGTCGAAGACGATCCGCCGGCCCCGCGCCTCGGCGAGGGCGTACTCGGCCAGGTTCGCGGCGGCGACGGCGTTGTCGGCCTGGCCGATCCAGGCGTTCGCGAGCAGCGACCCGTCCGCCAGGACGACGACCCGCCCCGCGCCGTAGCGGCGCGTGGCGATCCGCACGCCCGCCTCGTCCGAGAGGAGCACCTCGACCGGTCCGCGATCGCCGGCGGGTTCCCGGGTCGGCGTCCCGAGGACGACCCAAAGGTTGAAGACCGTCTCCTCGACGTCGCGCTGGAGCGGGCCCCGCTCGACGGGCTCGAGTGGCCGGGGGCCCTCTCCGTGGTCGGTCAGGCCGGGCATCACGGTGGGCAGACCGTGGAGCCAGGCGAGCGCATCGCCGCCCCCCTCGCTGACGACGGCCAGACCCCCCTCGCGGACCCATGTGGCGACGGCGGCCCGCTCGCCCCCGCGGAGGCCGTAGTACGGCTCGACGACGAACAGGAGGTCGGCCTCGGCCAGGGCGTCCTCCAGCAGAGGCGTCTCCAGCCGCGCCGGCTCCAGGCCCATGTCCTCCAGCAACCGGAAGTACGCCACGAGGCCGTCGCGGCGATAGGACCAGCTCGTCCGCCGCCCGCCCGCGCCCTCGCGCTCCGGCTGGAAGAAGTCCCCCGCCACCAGGGCGACGAACCCGGCCAGTACCAGGGCGAGGACGACCAGGATGATCCACTCGCTAGAGCGTCTCGGTCGCGGCATCCTGCGCGAGCTCCTCCGTCAGGGATCGGACGCGGGCCCAGTCCTCGGGTCCGCACGGGGCCGCCCCGTAGGCCGCCCGGTCGAACGCCGCCACGAGTTGCCTCAAGGGCTTCCGCCCCGGCCGCGCGGGCGGGAACTCGCGGACGTAGTCGCCGCCCGTCTTGGACGGGTGGAAGCGCACGAGGTCCCGCTCGTCCAGCCGCTTCAGCGCCGCCAGCATCACCAGGCGGACGGCGTCTCGGTGCCGGCCCTCGTCGGCCGCCTGCCTCGCCTCGTTCATCAGGTCGGCGGCGGACATGTCGGCGGCCCGCTGGAAGTGGGGCAGAACCGCGGCGGGCGAGGTCGGGGTCACGGGTCCGTGCGGCGTGCGGCCCGCCAGGTATCGCACAAGCCACCACACGAACGCGACGAGAATCACGCCGCACGCCGTGTAGGCGACGACCTCCAGGCACGCGCCCGACACCAGGTGCGTGCCCGGGGCCATGCACCGCCATGCCTCGTCGGCCAGCGACGGCTCCTTGAATCGCGGGTCGGCGAGGATCTCCCGGGTCATCCGCTTCGCGGTCTTGGCATGGGGCCGGGCGAAGGGGACCTCCGACGTCGTTTCCGGCCCGTCCCTGTCGGGCGCCTCGACCGGCGCCTCGGCCGCGCCCGTTCCCGTGAGGATCAGGACGAAAACGGCGCCGAGGACGGCCGGTCGGCTTGCCCGGGGGCGATCACGCATGCCCGCTCCCCTCGGCCGCGTTCCGCTCCGCCACGTAGACTTCCAGGTCGAAGCCCTCGCGGCGGACGCGCATGTCGTAGTAGAAGAGGACCGCCGCCGACGTCAAGAGCGGTGTGGCGATGACGGGAGGCAGCATGGCCACGACCTGCTGGAGGGCCAGGCCGAGGGCGGCGTTGCCCGTCTCCTGCTGCCAGAAGAACAGGCCCTGGCCGATGGCCCCCAACAAAACCAGGACCATCATGTAGCCCAGCGTCGCGAACCCCAGGACGAACATTGCTCGCCCGAACCCCGCCGCCACCAGAGAGAAGCTCCGCCCGATGGCCGTGAACGCGTGTCCGCCCTCCAGCACCAGGACGGGGATCGTCAAAGAGAAGAAGATGAACACCGGCAGCGCCGGCAGATAGCAGAGCATCAGGGCCACGAACGTCGCCACGTTCGCAATCAGCGACGCCAGGATGATCCAGCCCGCCTGCGGGAGAATGTGGCGGTAGGCGTGGCCGAGGGTGGTTTCGTAATCGAAGCAGGCGCACGAGATGCACCGCACGAGGGCTGCCGTTGCCAGCCCGTCGCCCATGGCCTTGAGCAGCCAGATCACGATCCAGCCGGCGCACATCGACCCGAAGACGGTTCCGAAGACGTCGGCCGGGCCCGACCGCCCCGTGTACTGCGCCCACACGACCATCAGCCCCATCGAGGCGATGCCGATGGGCACGTGCACCAGGGCCACGATCGCCAGGTACCGGGCGAAGTGCTTCCGGTAGACGACGAACGCCCGGTCCAGCAGTTCCCCCGCGGGCGTCGGCTCGAATCGCAGCTCGTCCATGGCGGGTCTCCGGCCCTGTACGCGGCGGCCACGGGGGGGGCGCCTTTTCCGGTTGCATGGAAAAGGGGCCTGTCCCCTTTGCCCGTACGGTCGCAGCGTTACGGCGGCCGCATTGTAACGCGTATGTAAAATCCTGTCACGCACTCTCCGCTGGCGGGGTTTTTCGGGTGCTCCGCGGGTCCCGGCGCGGTAGAAGACCCCGAGACGTGGAACCGGGGCCGACCCGGGCGCGTCTATATCGAAAGCAGACGCACCGGGCGGCGCGCCGGCAACGCGACCGCCGAACACGGGCATGTCCGAGGACACGACGATGAGACCGACCCTTCCACGAAGCACGATCCTGGCCCTCCTGGCGACCCTTCTGGCGACGACCGTCGCGCCCGGCGCGGCGGCCCCCGTCGGACGGGGCCCCGCCCGGGGCGACCTGCGCGAATCGAGCATCTACATCCCCTACGAGAAGCTCCGCGCCGTCTTCGAGCAGGAGGGGCGGGGCGTATTCCTTCCGTACGGGAAGTTCATGGAGCTCTGGCGCGCCGCTCGCGAGGGCGCGGCCCCGCCGCCCGAGACCAAGCCCCCCGTCGACCATCTCGTCACCGAGATGAGCGCCGAGGCCACCGTCTCGAAGGACGTCGTCACCGTCCGGGCCACCGTCCGCATCGAGGTCCTGGCCGAGGGATGGACGCGGGTGCCGCTGCGACTTGCCGACGCGGCGATCACCAAGGCCACCCTCGGAGACGCTCCCGCCCGGATCGTCTTCGAGCAGGGCCAGGGGTACGAGCTCTTGGTGAAGCGGGAGGGCGAGGCCCCGCGCGAGATGGCCCTGGCGCTGGAGTTCGCCAAGGCCTACGAGAAGGCCCCCGGCCAGAACCGCGTCAGCTTCCAGACGCCGCTCGCCCCCGTCAGCCGCTGGGACGTCCGGGTCCCCGAGTCCGGCGTCAAGATCCAGATCCGGCCGCTGCTCGCCGCGACCGAGGTCCCGCCCGAGGCCGGCGAGACGGGCACCCACGTCCTGGCGTTCGTCGGGGCCGCCCCGCAGGTGGGCATCGAGTGGACGCCGAAGGCCGAGGGGGCGCGCGGCCTGGAGGCCCTGGCCACCGCCAACGTTCGCCAGCAGGTCTGGATCGAGGAGGGCGTCGTGCGGACCCGGGCCGCCCTCACGTGGGAGATCAGCCGGGCCGAGCTGGGGCGTCTCCAGGTCGAGGTGCCCGCCGACCAGAAAGTCGTCAACGTCTACGATCCGAATGTCCGCGAGTGGTCCGTCGAGACGGTCGGCGACGTCCAGACGCTCACCGTCGAGCTCTTCGAGCCGGCCCAGGGGACGCAGGGACTCCTGGTCGAGCTCCAGACCTTCGGCGAGGCCGGCACCGTCGCCGCCCCCGTCCTCAAGGCGGTGGGCGTCGGGCGGCAGCTCGGCGTCGTCGTCGTGGACGTGGCCGAGGGATGGCGGGCCGAGGCCGAGACCCGCGAGAACCTCCTCCAGCTTGATGCCGACGCCCTCCCGGCCGATCTCGCCCATCGCCGGTGGGACTTCCGCTATCGCTACGCCACCGTGCCCTATACCCTCGTGCTGCACGTCGAGAAGATCCGGCCGCGCATCCTCGCCACGACCCTGGTCGAGGCCCACCTCGCCCCCGAGGACCTGACGCTCGAAACGCTGGCGGTCTTCGATGTCCAGCGGGCAGGTGTTTTCCAGTTGGCGATGCGCGTCCCGGACGGGTACGAGGTCCGGTCGGTCCGCGGCCAGAAGGTAAGCGGGGCGGCGGCCGCCGAGATCGACAACCACCGTGTCGAGGACGGGCGGCTCCGCATAAACCTTTCCCGCAAGGCCCTGGGCCAGGTGGCCGTCGCGGTCCAGCTCCATCGGCCGCTCCGCGAGCCGGACCTGCTGGCCCCGACGGGCCAAGCCGCCTCCGTTCCCATCCTCCTCCCGCGCGTCGATCCGGAGACGATCGAGCGCGAGAGCGGGCGGGCGGTCGTCTACGCCCCGGCGGGCCTCCGCGTCAATCCGGCGAAGGCCGAGGGCGTCCGCCCCATCAGCCACGGCGAGGCCGTCTCGGGCCTGCGGAGCACGGCCAAGGGCGGCGAGAACGCCGTCCTCGGCTACGCCTACACCGACGACCCCGTCGAGCTGGTCGTCTCGGCCGAGCGGCGCAAGCCCCAGATCACCGTCGCCCAGCTCCTCGTGGCCCGCATCGACTCGGGCGTCGTCAAGTCCGAGGCGACGCTGTTCTACGAAATCCTCTACAGCGGCGTGAAGACGGTCCGGATCGACGTGCCCGCCGCCCTCGCCGAGGACCTCCGCGTCACGACCTCCGGCATCCGCCATATGGTCGACGAAGACGCCGAGGACGTGGACGAGGGGTACGTAGCCTGGGAGCTGGCCGGCGAGACGGAGCTCTTCGGCACGCGGGCGATTCGCCTGGCATGGGAGCAGAAGATCGAGACGCTCGACGTCGGCGGCAGCGTGCTGCTGGACGTCCCGCGCCTCATCCCCCGCGAGGTGGACCGGGCGTGGGGCCAGATCGTTCTCGTCAAGGCCGAGTCCATCGACGTCGCCCCAACCGACGTCCGCGAGGGGCTCCGGCCCATCGACCCGCAGCACGACCTGATGCCCGGCGTCCGTGTCAAGGGCGGGGCCCGGGCCCTCGAGTTCCGCGGTCCCTGGCGGCTCCGGATCCAGGCCACCCGCTACGAGCCGAAGGACGTCAAGGCCACAGCCATCGAGCGCGGCCTCGTGCGGATCGTCCTGACGGCGGGGGACACGACGAGCGTCCAGGCCGTCTACCGGATGAAGTCCGCCCGCCAGCGGCTGGCCCTGCGGCTGCCGGAGGGGGCCGACTTCGACATGCAGCCGCTCCGCATCGACGGGCGGCCTGTCACGTTGGAGCAGGGCGGCCAGGGCCGGTACTTCGTGCCCCTCGTCGGCGTCGACCCCGACCAGCCCTTCCTCCTGGAGCTTCGGTACCTGGTGCGCGAGGGCGGCACGACGCTCGTCCCCCCCGCGTTCCCGGAGGAGCCCGCCGTCCAGAAGGTCGACCTCTCCGTCTACGTGCCGCGCGAGTGGGCCTACCTCGGCTCAACCGGCCCGTGGAACCCGGTGCTGACGTGGCACCGGCGCGGGTTCACGGTCTGGCCCGAGGGGTCGACGAGCGGCGAAGCCCGGCTCGGGTGGGTCGCCGAGGGGCGGGGTGTGGATCGGCAGGCGCTCGCGAACTTCGCGACCGACGGGCGGCATCTCCTGTTCTCGACGCTCCGCCCGTCGGAGGGCGAGGAGGGGGCCCTGGTGCTGCACACGATGGACGGGCGGCTGCTGAAGGGCCTCGTCCTGGCGGTGATCGTGATCGTGGGGCTCGTGCTGGCGCCGGCCCGGCCGGCGACGCGGGCCCTGGCGATCGGGGCATCCATCGTGGCGGCTGTGCTGATCGCCGTCTTCCTGCCCACGTTCATGCGGGCCATCGTTTCGAACGCCGCCGTGGGCGCGGTCGTGGTGGTGCTGGTCGTCTGGGTGCTCTGGTACCTCTTGGTGACGCGTCCGCGCGACCCGGTGGTGCAGGAGCGCCTGCGCCGGCTCCGCGAGGGACGCGAGGCCGTCAAGCGCCACCGGGCCGAGGCCAAGGCCCCGAGCCCAACCCCGCCGCCGAAGAACCAAGACGAGGAGTCGAAGCCCGAGGAGTCCCGGGGCACGGAGAAGTTCGAGGGCGGCGAGGACACGGCCGAGGGAGGTGAGGACCATGCGTAAGTCCCTCCTGCTTCTCGTGGCCGCATTGCTCGCGGCGGCCCCCGCGGCCGCGCGGGCCGAGCCGAAATCGGCGCCGCCTCCGGCTCCCCCCGAGCCGAAGGAGCGGACCGAGCGCGAGATCTTCGTCCCGTTCGAGGACCTGCACGTCGTGCTGGAAGGCGCCCCGAGGCGGGTGCTCCTGACGCGCGAGGAATACGCGAACCTGCTCGAGCGGGCCCGCCGCGAGGCCGAGGACCGGCCGCCCCTCGAGGCGACGCTCGTTGCGGCTGACTATCACGTCCGCGTCGAGGAGGGCCGGGCCGTCCTCACCGGCCGGGCCACGGTCGAGGTCCTGGGCGAGGGCCTGCACGTGGTGCCCCTGGAGGTCGACGGGGTCGGGCTGCGCGCCGCCCGGCTCGACGGCCGCGGGGCGCCGATCGGACGGGCCGACGACGGGCGGCTGACGCTGTTCGTCGAAGGCGTCGGCAGCCATGAGCTGGAGCTGGAGGCCGTCTCGGCCCTCCAGACCACTGCCGCCCGCCAGATCCTCTCGTTCCATCTGCCCACCCCCGCCGCCACGCGCCTGTCGCTGACCGCGCCCGGCGACGTCGAGGTCAAAAGCGGCGCCGCCGTCGTGTCCCGCGTCTTCGACGAGAAGGCCGGCGAGACGCGCATCGCGCTGGTCCCGCCGCGCGGCCCGGTGACGCTGACGATGACCCTCAACAGCCACCTGAAGCGCAAAGGGCGCGTCGTTGTGGCCCGGAGCGTCCTCGTCGACGAGGTCACCCAGGCTTACGAGCGCTTGAGCGCCACCGTCAGTTTCGCCGTCCTGCACCGCGCGGTTGACGACTTCCGTTTCGCCGTGCCCGCGGGGTTCGAGATCACCGAGGTGGCGAGCCCGAAGCTGGCCCGGTGGGCCATCGTCGAGGAGGGCGGCCGACGCGTCCTCGAGGTCAAGCTCCGCGAGGAAACCACCGGCGCCGTCGTCCTGACCGTGGCCGCCGTCCGCCCGCAGCCGGACCTGGAGGCGTGGCAGCTTCCCGTGCTCGATCCGCTCGAGACCGTGGGGCACACGGCGGTGGTGGGCCTCTTGGTGGAAGACCGGCTCGATGCCGAGGCGATCACCCCGACGGGCCTCATGTCCATCGATTCGAGCGTCCTGATGCAGGCCCTCCCCGCGACGGTCCTGGAGGCCGAGCCGGGAGCCCCGGGCGTCCGCCCGGTCGTCGTGTACTACGCCCCGCAGGGCGACTTCGGTCTGGCGGCCCGGTTCGTCAAGCCGCCCGCCGAGGTCCTCGCGACAAGCAACGTGCTGGTGATGCTGATGGACGCGGGCCTGGAGGTGCGGGGAGGCTTTGCCCTCGTGCCCCGGGAGGAGAAGCTCTTCGCCCTCGATTTTACCGTCCCCGAGGGATGGGACGTGACCGCCGTGACGGGCGAGAGCGGGCAGGCCCTCGGCTTCGAGCGGTATGGCCCGGCGGGAGAGGCGGGACGCATCCACGTCTGCCTGCCGCGCGGGCTGCCCGCCGGCCAGACCGGCCGCGTCTACTTCCACGCCGTGCACGTGCCGAAGGGTTGGTACGCGGCATGGGACAGCCGCGCGCTCGATCTGCCGGTGTTCGCCGTCCAGGGCGCGGCCCGGGACGTCGGAGCGGTGGCCGTTGACGCACGCGACGACATGCGCGTGCGCCCCGCGGCCGAGGGGGGCTTGGAGAACCTGACGCCGCTCGATGAGAACGAGAAGGCCAAGTACGGTCTCGAGGGCGTCGAGACGGATCTCGCCTACCGCTACGAGGACGGCCCGTATGCTGCGCGGCTGGCCGTGGAGCGGATCGAGCCGCGCCTGACGGCCGAGACGTATTCGTTTCTGCGGATCGAGCGGGACGCCGTGGCGGCCCACTATGAGCTGGTCTACGTGATCGAGGGGGCCCGGGCCCGACGGCTGGCCCTCTCGTTCCCGGCTGACACGCCGACGGCCCTGGCCATCCGCGGGCTCGACGGCGTGGGCCTGAAGGAGTATACGAGTGCCGAGGACGGCGGCCGCCGCGTCTGGACGGTCCTGCTGGCCGAGGCGCGGCAGGGGATGGTGCGGCTGGCGGTCGACTTCCAGCAGCCCGCCGGGGCCGAGGCCCTGGCGGACTTCGCCCTCCCGACCGTCCGGGCCGCGAACGTGGCGTACCAGAGCGGCCTGGTGGCCGTCGAGGGAAGCGCCGAGCTCGCCGTCCGCATCGTCGAGCACCCCCGCAAGGTCGACGTCGGCGAGTTGGTCGACGCCGAGTACCAGCCCGGCCGCCGCCTCCTCGGGGCCTACAGCTTCGTCGGCGATCCGCCCCCGGTGAAGGTGGCGGTGGTGCGGCACGAGGGGTACGGTCTGCCGCCGGCCATCGTGCAGCGGGCCGAGCTGGCGACGCAGTTGGCCGCGTCGGGCCTCGCCCAGTCCTCGGCCCGATATCTCCTGCGGACGAAGGCCCTCTTTCTGGAGGTCCGGCTGCCGGAAGGATCGACGCTCTGGTCGGCCGAGCTGGACGGCACGCCGATGAAGCCGCAGCAGGAGGGCCGGAGCGTGCTCCTCAGCTTGCCCATCGGAGACGCCGGGGCCGTCCGCGACCTCCGCGTCGTCTACGAGACGCCCGCCGAGGCCCTCGGGTTCTGGACGGGCGTCGAGGTGCTCGCTCCGCGGCTCGTGCTCCACGACGATCCCCGCGACGCCGGACGCGAGGTGCCCGTCACGGACCTCGTCTGGACGCTGAGCCCGCCGGTCGGATACGACGCCGTCGCCGCCCACGGGACGGTCACGAGCGAGGCGATCCGTCCGCCGAAGCTCGCGGCGACGAGGGTGGCGGAGATTCTCTACGAGGTCGCGGGGGGCGTGGTGCCGGAGTACGGACTCATCAACCTCATCGTGGGCGGACTCTCGTGTGCCGACCAGGGCCTGCGCTCGGCCAAATACGCCGAGGTCGAGGGGCACGACGGGTATGCCTACGACCCTGAGCGTGTGCCCGCCGCCAGGGAGAGGGAGGAGGAAGGGAGCAGGCTGTTGGCCGAGGCGGGCGCTGTGCGGCGGCCCCCCATCGACGAGCGGCGCGCGGACGCCGCCCCCGTCGAAGCGCCGCCGCCGGCCGCGGCCCCGCCGCCTCCCCCCGAGAAGCCCAAGGCCGAGCCGAAAAAGCGGGCCGTCTGGGCCCTGGAGGGGGCCCGCAGCCTGCGAATCGACCTGGCCCTTGCCGGTGAGGTGCTCACGTTCCGCAGCCTCGGGGCCGACCCGGCGCTGGGCGTGACGCTCGTCCGTGAGAAGCGGCTTGAGGCCCTGGCGTGGGCCGTGGCCCTGGCCGTGCTGCTGGTGGGCGTCGCGAAGACGCGGGCCCCCGCCGGTCGCAAGGTGGCGGGGATCGTGGCGGTGCTCCTCGTGGCCACGTTCCTGCCGGTGCTGCCGGGGATGCTGAACCTCGCCCGCCTCACCAACGGCGCCTTCTTTGCCGCGTGCCTCCTTGTGCCGTACTACCTCGTTGCGGGTCTGGTGCGATGGGTGTTGGCGAAGATCCGCGAGCGCGAGACCGCCGGGGCCGGGGCCGCCGGCGTCGCCGTGCTCCTTCTCGCGCTGCTTGCCGCCGCGCCGGCGGAAGCCGTGGAGAAGGGTAGCGCCGGGTCCGAGCCGGTCGTCGTCCGTGTCGAGCCGCCCCTGCCGCCCGTCAAGGTCCCCGAGGACGCGATCATCGTGCCGTACGACCCCGACGACGGAACCGGTGTCAAGGGAGCCCGGCGGGTGCTCGTGCCGTACGACGAGTTCGCGCGGCTCTGGGCGCTGGCCCATCCGAAGGAGCGGGCCGAGGGCGAGCCGCCCCCCGCGCCGTACGCGCTGGCCGGGGCGTCGCTGGCGGCACGGCTGGAGGGCGACGAGTTCCTGGGGGTCGAGGGACGTCTCGAGATCGATGTCTTCACCGACGACTACGCCACCGTGCCGCTGCCGCTCGAGGGCGGCGTGCTGGTCCGGGCCGACCTTGACGGCAAGCCCGCCCGCCTCGCCGTGGCGACGCCCGAGCCCGCCCCCGGCACGAAGACCCGGGCCGCACGCCAGGCTCGCGGCGAGCCGTCGCCGATGCTCCTCCTGTACGTCTCGGGCAAGGGGCGACACGTGCTGGACCTAACGGTGCAGATGAAGCTGGAGCGTCGCGGCGGATGGCGCGTGGCCGAGGGCCGCGTCCCGGCCGCCGCCGCCATCGACCTCACGCTGACCGTGCCCGAGCCGCGCACCGAGGTCCGCTTCGGCGACGTCCCCGACCGCCGCACTTACGAGACCAAGGCCGCCGGCGAGACCCTCGGGACGACCCTCGGCGCGGGCGGGAAGCTCCACCTGGAATGGCGCCCGAAGGTGAGCGAGGGCCAGGTGGACCCGTCGCTGACGGCCGAGTCCACGGCCCTGCTGGACATCCAGGAGGATCGGCTGCGGCTGGCCTGGACACTGGCCCTCTCGTTCCGGCGGGGCGAGCGCGAGTTCTTCCGCCTCGACGTGCCCGAGGGATACCTGGTCGAGAAGGTCCAGGGCATGAACGTTCGCGGGTGGGAGGTCCGCGAGGAGGGCGGGGGGCGGCCGGGTCTCGAAGTTGCCCTCCTCAAGGAGGCCCGCGGCAGCGAAACGTTCACGGTCTTCCTCTGGCGATCCGGGACGGCCTATGACGAGGGACCCACGCGGCTCGATGTCCCCGTCGTCGCTGTCCCCGGCGCGGTCCGCCACACGGGCCACCTCTCCATCCGGCGGAGCCCGATGCTCGACGTCCGCACGCTCGAGACGCAAGGGGTCGGCCGCACGGACCTCAACGGCGTCGTCGCCCCCGGCGACGACCGAGCGGTTGTCGACGAGAGCCCGCTGGGCATCCGCCCGTACCAGGCCTACGCCTTCGTCTCCGTGCCCTTCGAGATTCGGCTGGAGGTGGCTCCCGTCGAGGCCCGCGCCACGGCCGAGGTCCAGACGATCTTGCGCATCGCGGAGCGCGAGCGGCGCCTGGAGAGTCGCCTTCTCCTCTCGGTCCGCGGGCGGCCCATCTATCGCGTCCGCGCGGCCCTGCCGGAAGCGCTGGAGCTTGAGTCCGTCACGGCCCCCGGCACGTACGAGTGGGGCGTGACGGAGGAGGGCGGCCGACGCATCCTGACCGTCTACCTGGGCACGGGTCTCGAAGGCGAGGTGCCCATCCTCCTGACGGGCCGCCTCGGCGAAGCCCGCGAGGTCCGCGAGGTGGAGGTGCCGAAGCTCGAGGTTCTCGGCGTCGAGCGGCAGCAGGGCGACGTGGTGGTGCAGGTGGACCCGGCGTTCGACGTGCGGGCTCGGGGCCTGGCGAACCTTGAGAGCGTCCTGCTCCAGCGGGTCTACGGGTGGTTGGCCGGGCCGCAGCGCAAGCTCGCGCGGCTGGCGCTCCACTACAAGGACCCGGACGTCGCGGGCCGCCTCGAGCTCCAACCCCGCCGGGCCGACGTCTCGTGCCATACCGTCACGAACGTCCGCGTTACGGACCGGGCGGTCGAGGAGACGATCCTGCTGGACTTCGCCATCCGCGTGGCGGGGACCCGCGAGATCCGCTTCCGTCTGCCCGCCCCGCTGGCCGAGGCCCGGATCAGCGTGCCGCTTCTCAGGCTGAAGACCGTCGAGCCCGTCGAGGGGACCGACGAGGTCCGCGTCACGCTCGAGCTCCAGGACGACGTGATGAACGACCTCCGGGTCCTGGTGGAGCACGATCGGCTGCTGACGGACCAGGCGTACGTTGCGCCCATCCCCGTCGTCGAGACGGGCCGCACGGATCGGCGATACGTGGCCGTGGAGAGTGCCGGGCGCGACGAGGTGGTCCTGGGCGACCCGGTGGGCCTGGAGCCGCTCTCGCGCCACGAGAAGGAATGGCGGGCCGTGGCGGGGCTCCTGAAGGGCGGGGCCACCCAGGCGTTCATCGTCCGACCGGGGGCCGAGGACCCGCACCTGGAGTTTCGGACCCGCGAGCGGCCGACCGTCCGCACCGTCGGCGCCCGCATCGGCTATGCGGAGGCCGTCCTGTACCTCGATGTGAGCGGGGCGTACCGGGCGGCCCAGACGTACAAGGTCCAGAACACGACCGAGCAGTTCATGGGCATCGAGCTGCCCGAGGGGGCCGCCCTCTGGACTGTGAGCGTGGCGGGCGAGCTCGTCAAGCCGGTCGTCCCGGACACCGCCGCTCCTTGCCGCGTCGACGTGCCCCTCGTCAAGACCGCCACCGGCGACCTCCCGTACGACGTGACCGTCAAGTACGGCGGCCGGATGGAGGCGCCGGGGAGCCTGGAGGCCGTGGAGTTTCCGCTTCTCCGGACAGTCGGCCTGAACGTCGAGCGGAGCCAGGTGACCCTCTACGTTCCGCCCACGCACCACTGGCTCGAGTTCGGCGGCACGATGCAGCAGGTGACCGAGGAGAAGGACCTGGCGGCCGTCCGGCTGGGGTACCTGAACAAGCTGACCGAGCAGCTTGTCGAGACGGCGCAGTTCGGCAAGGGTTTCGAGCAGGCCCGGAGCCTGGCGAACCTGAAGAGCCTCGCCGCTCAGACCCGGCAGTACCAGGACGCGCTCCAGGCGGTCGACTACGAGGACAACGCGCGCTTAAGGAGCGAGCTCACCCGCGCCGGCACGGTCCTCGATCAGGCCTCCGAGCAGATCACCTCCGCCGACAAGGCCGCCGCCGAAGTCGTCGTCGAGGACAATCGCATCTACCTCAACGAGGCCTTCCAGGGCCAGCACTACACCCTCACGCGCAACCAGGTGACCGAGCTGGACGGGAACTGGAATGGCGACGCCACGCGCCGGATTCCCGGGGACAAGGACGTGCGCTTCAACGACGCGTGGCTTGTCTCCAACGCCCTCAAGATCGACGCCAAGCAAGCCGAGGACCTCGAGCGCCAGAGCCGCGTCCGCCAGTATGCCGCCAACGAGGCCCCCCGGAGGATTGACAAAAATGAGGAGGAGGCGGCTCAGGCGCAGGCGGCGCACGAGGGCCAGATGGCCCAGCAAATGCCCCTCCAGCAGAAGGACATCCAGGCGGCTTTCGGCAGACTCAAGGGACAGCGCCAGACGGCCCTGCCCGAGCCGGCCGAGGCCCAGTCCATGGCGCAGACGGAAGGCGTGTCCCGTTGGCGCGGCCGCAAGGAGGCCATCCAGCGGTACCAGGAGAAGCTGGAAGCCCGGGCCGTCCGACAGCCCGCCGCCGATTACGGGGTGACGGCGGGTGAAACCCTGACGGCGACCGCGGCGCCGCGCCTCGCGGGGGGACTGAAGAAGCCGGCGGACTTGGCCGACGTCCCGGTCCAGGCGGATGTCACGGGCCTTGCCCCGGCTGTCGACACGGGCCTCGTCAGCCTCGACGTCCGGTTGCCCTCGCCCGGCGACCGGTGGGTCACCCACCGGTTTACCACCCCGAGCGGCGAGGCCCGCATCACGGGCTACGCGGCCGGCGAGACGCTGATCGAGGGTCTGAAGCGCCTCGGCATCCTCGTGGCGGCGGTGGCGGTGGTGCTGGCGCTCCGGGCGGTGCTGGTGCGCCGGGGGCTCAGCCTTGCGGCCCAGCGGTGGGTCACGACGGCGATGATCGGGCTGGGCGTCCTGGGCCTGCTGTTGGGGATCTTCCCGGTGGCGGCGCTCGTGGCCCTGGGCATCGGCATCGTGTGGAAGTTGGTCCTCGCGGTCGTCGGCCGCCGCCGCGAACGGACCGAGGCCCTGGCCTGAGCGATGGACGCGATGGCTGGCAACGCGGGCCGCGCGCTGCTACCGTAGGGGAGATGACCTCCGCGGACCTGACGCCCGAGCAGCGCGAGCGCTACGACCGGAACCTCCGCTTGGCGGCGGTGGGCGAGGACGGGCAGCGGCGGCTGCTCGCATCCTCGGCCCTCGTGGTCGGGGCGGGGGGGCTGGGCAGCCCGGCCTTGGCGTACCTCGCCGCCGCGGGCGTCGGACGCCTCGGCATCGTCGACGCCGACCGCCTCGAACCCTCCAACCTCAACCGCCAAGTCCTCCACCGCCTTGCCGACCTCGGCCGTCCCAAGGCCGAATCCGCCGCCGACCACGTGCGCGGCCTGAACCCGGACGTGGCGGTCGAGGCCCGGGTCGAGCGGCTCGAGGCCGCGCATGCGGCCGCGCGCGTGCGCGGGTGGGAGGTGGTCCTCGATTGCAGCGACAACTTCGCCACGCGGCTTGCCCTCTCGGACGCGTGCTGGGCCGAGCGCGTGCCGCTCGTCTCGGCGGCGGCGGTGCGGATGGAGGGGCTCTTGCTGGTGGTGGACCCGCGACGCGGGGGTCCGTGCTACCGATGCCTCGTGCCGGAAGAGCCCGGCCCGGACGACGTGCCGCGCGCGGTGCGCGAGGGCGTCTTCGGCGCGGTGCCGGGGATGCTGGGGGCGATGGCGGCGACGGAGGCCGTGAAGGGGCTTCTGGGGCGGGAGACGGACCTCGCCGCGTCCCTGCTTATCTACGACGCTCTGACCGCCCGCGTCCGCCATGTGCGACGTCGTCGCGATCCGGCCTGCCCGCGATGCGGCCCGGAGTCTACATAGCCTCGCGGATGCGTTTCCAGTACTTGGCGGTGGCGCGCTTGCGATAGCCCGAGGGGCCGCCGTTCCAGATGCGGGCGTAGACCTCGTCGTCGGCAACGCGGCCGGCGCGGCGGGCGTAGTAAGTGCCGTAGTAATCGAGATAAATCTTCCACATTTTGCGGGCCCGGGCGGGTTTGTAGCGGTCGCTCGAGGTGAAGCGGACCGACAGGCCCTTGAGGCGGGCGATGCGGTTGACGTCCGCCAGGCATCCCATGCGGATTTGCACGATTCCCGCGGCACCCTCCCGGGCGTTGTAGGCCCGGGAGTCGCCCCGCGACTCGACGTGCACCGTGGCTTTCCAGAGTGCTTCGCTCGGGGCGGCGTGCGCCGCGGAGGCAAGAAAACAGACTGGAACCAGGGTCATCGCAGACAGGCTCGCTCGCATCGACATCCTCCCGTGGCCGCCCCCTTGGCGACCGGTCCGGGCTTGGACCGCCCCGGCCGGCCGGGCGACACTGTTCGGCTACGGCCCCCTTGTTCATGCAGCGACAGCGTGCAGCGATTGCCTCGAAGGCCTGCGGCAGCGTCCGCGCGAGGCGGCACGGGCCGCGGGGTCTATGGATCAGGTGAGCGCCGGGTTCGAAGGGTCAACTCGGCTCGGCGATGGGAAAGAAGCGCTCGCGTACGCGTCAGTTCGTCGCGTCAGTTGGCGCCAGTGGCAGTCCCCAATGTGGAGGCTCCCCTTTATGCGACACGGCGACGGGCACGCGCCCGTCACCGAGTTGTGACATGATAGGCCCGGGCGCGACGGGGCGTCAAGGGGCAATCGCCGGGAAGCGCACGGCGGCGGCTGGCGAGCGTTGTCGGAACACGGGCGACGATCGGTCCTTAATTCCTTATAGAGAAACACCTTAGGCGGAATCCGGTCGGGTCCGATGGAAGGGCGGCGAAGCCCGACTCGAAAAAGTTGCGTCCCCCCAACGGCGGTCTCACGCCAACCTCTCCTGGAGGGTGCGGCGGACCTCCTGGAGGTCGCGGCGCACGCGGCCCACGTCTTCGTCAACGAGGCTGGCCACTTGGGCGTCCGTGTAGCCCGCCAGGGCGCTGTAGATGAAGATGTCGCGCTGGAGGCGGGGCAGCGCCCGGACCGCCTCGAGCGCGCGGCCGGAGAGTTCCTCCCCTTCGAGAATCTGCCGCGGGTCGAGGTGCTCGTCGGCCAGGACGTCCTCCCACCCGAGCGTCTCGTCGTGCTCGAGGTAGGAGAGCTGCTCGTCGCTCTCCTCGAGATACTTCTCCGCGTCGGGCGGCGTGTCGGACTCGAGGTGCACGGATTCGTGGTTGACGGCCTCGATCTCGCGCGCGAGCGCATGCTCGAGGCGCTCGGCCAGCGCCACTTCGAGGTCCTCCCGTTCCGCGAGCTCGTCCCACCGGTCGAAGGCCCAGGCGGCGACCTCGTCGACGAGATCGGCCGGGACCAGTTCGCCCTCGGGCAGATCGCCCGTGGCCTGGTGCAGGCGGAGAGCGTGGCGGGCCTGCCGCCGCAGCGGTCCGAGGTAGGGCCCCAGGCGCTCAAGGAAGAGACGGCGGCGTCCCTTCTCGCGGTAGGCCCCGAGCCGCGGGCGGACGTCCTGGAGATCGGTGCGCGGGCGGCGCCGCGCCGGGGCGCGCTCGCCCGCTCCGGCCACGTGCGCTTCGAGGTTCGCCAGCAGTGTGTCGCGGGCCGCCGTCAGCGCGTCGACCGGGGTCTCGGCGTCGGCGTCGGCCGAGAGCACGGCCCCCGGCAGACCCAGCGACAGCGCGATGTGCCACAGGCGTGTCGCCGCGTCGGGGTCGCTCTCGATCTCCTCGAAGGTGGCATGGAGGGCGAGTCGCGCGGTTCGGGGGGGAGCCAGGCCGACGCGGGCGGCGACCTCCTCGGCAAGCTTCTCAAGCGTCCGGTCCGTCAGGCGCGTGTCCTCGGGCTTCTCGGTTAGCCAGCGGGTGGTGATTCTCATGGTTGCCCTCCTTCACGTTCCCCTCTTCTCATTTCATTATAGGGGAGGGCGGGGGGGAAGTGGGCGACTGGGACGATCGGACCGACTACGCCTCGACGTGGCGAAGAAGGTCGTCCCGGGTGCGGCGGGAAAGCTGAACGAACCGGGCGGCGATCGCATCCGTGGTGTCGAAGTATGCCCCGGGTTCGCCCCGCCGGCTACGTCGCGGCGGTTTCCTCCGCCGGATCGGGCGGGCGGGGCTCGATGGTCAGCTCGTCTCCGTCGACGTCGACCGCCAGATGCGCCCCGTCGGGCACGCCCCCCGCGACCATTTGGCGTCCGAGGCGCGTCTCGAGGTTCCGCTGGATGTAGCGTTTCAAGGGGCGGGCCCCGTACACCGGATCGTAGCCGGCGCGGGCGAGGAAGGCCCGGGCCTCCTCGGAGAGCTCGACCGTGATCCGCCGGTCCGCCAGGCGCCGCCTCAGGTCCTCGATCTGGAGGTCGACGATCCGCTCGATCTCCTCGAGGGTCAGGGTCTTGAAGAGGACGATGTCGTCGACGCGATTCAGGAACTCCGGCCGGAAGTGCCGCCTCAGGTCCGCCATGACCGACTCGCGGGCCACGTGGCGCTTCTCGCCGCCGGCGGTGACGCCCTCCATCAGGTGCTGGGAGCCGATGTTCGAGGTCATAATGATCACGGTATTCTTGAAATCGACCGTCCGGCCCCGGGCGTCGGTGGCCCGGCCGTCGTCGAGGATCTGAAGCAGCACGTTGAAGACGTCGGCGTGGGCCTTCTCGATCTCGTCGAAGAGGATGACCGAGTAGGGCCGGCGGCGGATGGCCTCGGTGAGCTGGCCGCCTTCCTCGTAGCCGACGTAGCCGGGCGGGGCGCCGAGGAGGCGGCTGACGGTGTGCCGTTCCATGTACTCGCTCATGTCGATGCGGACCATGTTCTCCTCGGTGTCGAAGAGCGCTTCGGCGAGCGCCCGCGCGAGCTCCGTCTTCCCGACACCCGTGGGCCCGAGGAAGATGAAGCTACCGATGGGGCGGCGCGGGTCCTTGATGCCCGAGCGGGCCCGGAGCACCGCGTCGGCCACCAACTGGACGGCCTCGTCCTGGCCGACGACGCGGCGGTGGAGGATTTCGTCGAGCTTCAGCAGCTTCTCCCTCTCGCCCTCGACGAGCCGCGCGACGGGGATGCCCGTCCAGCGGCTGACGATCTCGGCGACCTCGCCGTCGGTGACCTCCTCCCTCAGGAGTCGCCCGGCGTCGCCATGGGTCTCGGCCATGCGAGCCTCCTCCTCATGGAGCCGGCGCTCGAGCTCCGGGAGCCGCCCGTGCTGGAGCTCGGCGGCCTGGTCGAGGTCGTAGCTTCGCTGGGCCTCCTCGATGCGGTGGCGGGTCTGGTCGATGGCGGTCCGGAGGGCCTGGACGCGTCCGATGGCCTCCTTCTCGCTCTCCCACTGGGCCCGCATGGCGTCGGCCCGCTCCTTCAGGTCCGCCAGCTCCTTCCGCAGGGCCGCCAACCGCTTCTTCGAGGCCGGGTCCTTCTCCTTCTTCAAGGCCGCCTCCTCGATCTCCAACTGCATGACCCGCCGCGTGGCCTCGTCCAGTTCGGCGGGCATCGAGTCGATCTCGGTGCGGACCATGGCGCAGGCCTCGTCCACCAGGTCGATGGCCTTGTCCGGCAGGAAACGGTTGGAGATGTAGCGGTTCGAGAGGACGGCGGAGGCGACGATCGCCCCGTCCTGGATGGTGACGCCGTGGTGGACCTCGAAGCGTTCCTTCAGGCCCCGGAGGATCGAGACCGTGTCCTCGACCGAGGGGGGCTCGACCAGGACCGGCTGGAACCGGCGCTCCAGGGCGGCGTCCTTCTCGACGTGCTTGCGGTACTCGTCGAGCGTCGTCGCGCCGATGCAGTGGAGCTCGCCGCGCGCGAGCATGGGCTTGAGCATGTTGCCGGCGTCGATGGCGCCCTCGGCCCGACCCGCCCCGACGATGGTATGCAGCTCGTCGATGAAGAGGAGGATGCGGCCCTCGGACTCCTTGATCTCCGCCAGCACCGCCTTGAGGCGTTCCTCGAACTCGCCGCGGTACTTCGCCCCGGCCACCAGCGAGCCCATGTCCAGGGCGAAAACGGTCTTGTCCTTCAGGCTCTCCGGCACGTCGCCGCGCACGATCCGCTGGGCCAGGCCCTCGACGATGGCCGTCTTGCCGACGCCGGGCTCGCCGATGAGGACGGGGTTGTTCTTGGTGCGGCGAGACAGGATGCGGATGACGCGTCGGATCTCGCCGTCGCGGCCAATGACGGGGTCGAGCTTCCCGGCCCGGGCCTCCTTCACGAGGTCCCGCCCGTAGCGGTCGAGGGCCTCGTAGGTGCCCTCGGGGGTGGCGCTGGTGATGCGCCGGCGCCCGCGGACGTCCGTCAGGGTGCCGAGGAACGCATCGCGCGTGATGCCCGCCTCCGCCAAGGCCCGGCCGGCGGCGGCATCCTGGCCCTCGGCCAGCAGCGCGAGCACGAGGTGCTCGACGGAGACGTACTCGTCCTTCATGCGACGGGCTTCGTCCTCGGCGCGCACGAGCAGCTCCGAGAGGCGCGGCGTGAGGTAGACCTTGCCGGGTTCGGCGCCCGGACCGCCCACCTGTGGCCGGCGCTCGAGGTCACGCGTGACGGCCTCGCGCACGCGTTCGGCGGGCACGTCCATCTTCGCGAGGAGGCGCGGTAGGAGGCCCTCGGGCTGCTCGGCAAGCGCCGCCAGGACGTGCTCGGCGTCGACCTGCTGGTGGCCGTAGCGGACGGCCAGGCGCTGGGCCTCGGCGATCGCCTCCTGACATTTCTGGGTCAGGCGGTTCATATCCATGGGATTCCCCCGGGGGCTCGGTGCGCTCGTTGTGCGCGCGGCATCAGGCCGCGTCGCCCATTCTAGGGCAAATGTCGTGCCAGCCGCAGGGGCCTTTCAAGACCGCCTGAACGGCACTCTTGCTCCCAGACTGTCAAAATGGCAGGCTGCGCCGGCCGCATGCGGCGGGTTTTCGGTTGACACGGCCGCCCATCCTGGCAGGCTGTCCCGCCGAGGGCAAAGAGAGGAGACGAAGCGATGGCCGACGAGCGGGGCATCCCGGCGGAGGTCGCCCGGGCGGCCTGGGCGCGGTATCTGGACGAGGGCATGACGGAGGGGCAGCGGCGGTTCCGCGAGAGCCGGGCCTGGTTTGTCGCGGGCGTCTATTGGCAGCCCGGCGACTACGACCGCGCCCACATGGTCCGCGAGATGGTCCGCATGCGGGACCTCGGGTTCACCATCGTTCGCTATCACAGCCACATGCCCGCGCAGACGGGGCCCGGCGAGTACGATTTCACGCGGACCGACGATTGGTTCGAGGCGGCGGCGGAGGCGGGCCTCGGCGTCATCACCGGCCTGCCGCGCGACGTCCAACCGGAGACGCTCGAGCGCCACGGCGCGACCGTCGAGGAGTACGCGCACGGGCATCTGGATACGCCGGGCGTTCTCGCGGCCCTCGAGGCGACGCTCGCCCCGTTTATCGAGCGGTACCGTACGCACCCCGCCCTCTGGTGCTGGCACGCCTTCGGCGAGCCGCGCGGCGGGTCGGAGGGCCTCGACGCCGAATACGACCGGCGGCGGTTCCCCGCGTGGCTCGAGGCCGAATACGGGACCGTCGAGGCCCTCGATGCCGCGTGGAACATGTACCCGGAGAAGGGCCGGCCGATTGTGGAGAGCTTCGAGGAGGTCGCCCGCCTCGTGGACTTGGGCGAGCCGCGCCCGGGCCAGGCCGAGGCCCTCGTCCAGGCCGGGCCGTTCGGCAAGCGCAACTACGGGGCGAACCGCGATCTCCTGAGGTACCTCGCCGACAAGGGCATCGTCCGGGCCCGAGCGGTAATGGCCACGGTGCGCCGGCTCGACCCCGACCACCCGGTCCTGACGGGTTCGCATCAACTCTTCGCGAATCAGCCCTACTTCCGCTGGGACACGCCGCGATGGGCCCGTGCCGGCGACGCCTTCTCCACGAGCATCCACCTCTCGTGGCACTTCGAGCCGGTGGGCGGCGAGGTCGACCGACCCGTCTGCATGCAGGCCCGCATGACCCGCGACTATCTCAAGGGCGGTCTGACGAGCGCCTACGAGACCACCGGCGGCGCCGTCCAGTACTCCGGCGGCTACGGCAACGCCATGACGCCGGGCCTGATGCGGCGGCTGCTGGCGGCGTACCTGGCGGCGGGGAACCACGCCCTGGGGTTCTGGACCTGGAACCATCGGCCGGGGTGCTGGGAGGTCGGTGAGTACGGCATGACCACCCTCTCCGGCCGCATCGCCGCGTGGACCCATGAGATCGGCAAGGCGGCCCGGGGCCTGCGCGCGTATCACGAGGAGCTGTGGGCGGCCGACGACGAGACCCGCGTCGCCCTCCTCCAGAACTGGGACACCGACGCCGTCCTCCTGCAGGAGCCGGAGAAGGTCGGCCTCGACGCGGCCCCCAGCCGGGCCTTCGGCGGGACGAAGATGCAGGCCGTCCTCGCCCGCATCGGGGCCGCCCGGGCCTTCCTCAATACCCACACGCCCTTCGTCTACCTCGCCGACGACGAGGTCTTCGAGGGGCTCGCGGCCCATTATCCCGCCCTCTACGTGCCGCACATGCGGGCGGCGTCGGTCGAGCTCGTGGAGGCCCTGCGGGCGTACGTTGAGGCGGGCGGGCGGCTGGTCGTGGACGAGGAGTTCGCCTATCTCGACCCGTGGGGAAAGATGCACCCCGCCGGCGAGGGCGGGCCCGTGGAGCAGCTCTTCGGGGCGTGGATCGACACGCGGCACGACGCGCGCACAGCGAGCGTGCTGCTGGGGGACATCGAGGTCGAGGGGTTCTACGGCGACCTCGTGCCGACCGAGGCCCGCGTCGTCGCGCGGTTCGACGACGGGCGGCCGGCGATCAGCGAGCGGCGGTTGGGACGGGGAAGCGCGGTGCTCGTGGCGTTCGATGCGGCGCGGATGTGCACGCGGCCGGGGCAGGGGACCGTCGAGCGGCTCATCGCCCGGCTCGTCTGGGACGAGGCTCGCTCCGGGTGGGACTCGGACGCCCCGCTCGCTTTCCGCCGCCGGGCTTCGAAGGCCGACCACTACTGGCTCCTCAACGACGGCCCGTCGCGGCCCGCGTTCCTTCGCGTATACGATGCCACGTACACCTGCGGCCGCGACCTCTTCGACGGGGCCAAGGTGGCGGTAAACGGCACGATGTGCGTCGAGCTACCCGCCGAGTCGGCCCTCTGGCTGCGCTTCGAGCGTGCCTGAGACGCCTTGCGCGTTGACCCGGGCGTCAGCGGCCGCTTAGAATGTGGGCGACCGAAACGGATTCCATGGCCCAAGGCCAGAAGGTGGACATCCCGGCGTCGGGGCCGGCCGTCGCGGACGCGCTGGCTCGCCAGGAGGTCGTCGCCCTGGTCCGCGAATCCCTCCGCGAGGAGGGGCGGGCCAGTGTCGAAGGCCTTTGGGGGGGGAGCGCGCCGGCCTTGGCCGCGGCCGCCCTCGGCGATTGTCCCTCCACGCTTCTCTACGTCATCGCCCACATCGACGCCGCCGACGACGCCCGCGACGATTGGCGACTCTTCGCGTCCGTCGACCCGCCCGTTTTCCCGGCCTGGGAGGCCCTGCCCACCGAGGCCGACGTCTCCGACGAGATCCTTGCCGACCGGCTCCGCGTGCTCAAGTCGCTAACGGGGGAGCCGGGTGGCGAGCCCGCCCCGCGGGTCCTCGTCACGACGATCCAGGCCCTGATGCAGCCGGTCCCCTCGCCGCGCCATCTCGAGGAGAACACCCTCGAGCTGGTCGTCGGCCGCGAGTATAGCCTCCCGCGCATCCGCCGCTGGCTGGGCGAACGGGGCTTCAAGCCCGCCGAGCTGGTGCTGGAGACGGGGCAGATGGCGGTGCGCGGCGGGATCCTCGACCTCTGGCCGCCCACCTCCGCCGCCCCCTATCGGCTTGAGTTCTACGGCGATGATCTCGACAGCCTCCGCACCTTCGACCCGTCGACGCAGCGGAGTCTGGATGATCGGGACCGCCTCGCCGTTTCCTTCCTGCCGTCGGTGGGCGGCGGACCGGCCTCGCCCTCGACGACGACCAGCCTCCTTGACTACCTGCCCGCGGACGCGTGGGTCGTGTGGCACGATCCGCTGGAGATCGCCGAGGTGGGCCGCTCGTTCATCGCGCGGCTCGCGAGCCCCGTGGGCGTCTACTCGTTCGAGGGGATCGTGCGGGAGTCGCGGCGGTTCACGCGGCTCGATCTTTCAAGCTTCCGGAGCTCGGGGGCGAGCGACGCCTTTGCGCTGCGCACCGAGAGCCTCCCGGCCTTCAGCGGCAAGGCCGAGACGGTCCGCGAGGACCTGGTGGAGCTGGCCGAGGGCGGGCGGGTACTCCTCTTCTCGGACAACGAGGCCGAGCGCGACCGCTTGGAGGAGCTCGTCGCGGCGTTCGATGAAGGTCTCCGGGAGCGGATCGGCCTCGGCGTGGGGCGCCTCTCGAGCGGCTTCCGGCTGCCCGCCGAGGGCCTGGCCGTGGTCGCGAACCACGAGCTCTTCCACCGCTACCACGATCGGCGGCGGCTGAGGCGGCGGATCGAGACCCGGGCGCTGGACACGTGGCTGGACCTCAAGCGCGGCGACTATGTCGTCCACGTGGCCCATGGCATCGGCCGGTACCTGGGCATGAAGACGCTCAAGGCCCCGCCCGCCGACGGCACGCTCTTTGCGGCTCGGTCCGAGGCCCGGACGGCCAAGGCCGAGGAGTACCTCGTCCTCGAGTACCGCGGCGACACGAAGGTCTACGTCCCGGCGAGCCAGGTCGACCTGGTGCAGAAGTACATCGGCGGCTTCAAGGGCAAGCCGCGCCTGGCCCGCGTGGGCGGCAAGGCCTGGACCGAGAAAAAACGCCGCGCCGCCGCCGCCGTCGAGACCCTCGCCGTCGAGCTGCTACAGGTGCAGGCGATGCGGCAGGCGCGGGCGGGCATCGCCTATCCGCAGGACACGCTCTGGCAGAAGGAGTTCGAGGCTTCGTTCCCGTATCCCGAGACCGAGGACCAGCTCGCGGCCATGCACGAGATCAAGCGCGACATGCAGTCGCCGCGCCCCATGGACCGGCTCATCTGCGGCGACGTCGGGTACGGCAAGACCGAGCTGGCCATCCGCGCCGCCTTCAAGGCCGTCGAGGCGGGTAAGCAGGTCGCGGCCCTCGTCCCGACCACCGTCCTCGCGGAGCAGCACCTTCGGACTTTCCGCGAGCGCATGGCCGACTATCCCGTCGTGGTCGAGATGCTCTCGAGGTTCCAGACGCGGCGGCAGCAGTCGGAGATCCTCGACCGCTACCGGTTGGGGCAGGTCGACATCTGCATCGGCACCCATCGGCTCCTCTCCGGCGACGTTACGCCTGCGGACCTGGGCCTCCTGATCGTCGACGAGGAGCAGCGTTTCGGCGTCGAGCACAAGGAGCATCTGAAGCGGATGCGGCAGACGGTCGACATCCTGACGCTGACCGCGACGCCCATCCCGCGGACGCTGCACATGTCGCTGCTGGGCATCCGGGACATCTCCAGCCTCTCCACGCCACCCCGAGACCGCCGCGCCGTCCGCACGGAGGTCTGCGACTGGGACGACGAGCGGATCCGGCAGGCGATCCTGCGGGAGCTGGCGCGCGACGGGCAGGTCTTCTTCGTCCACAACCGCGTCCGCTCGATCGCCGGCGTCACGGACCGCGTGGCGGCCCTCGTGCCGGAGGCCCGCATCGCCTACGGCCACGGCCAGATGAACGAGCACGAGCTGGAGCGGGTCATGGTGGAGTTCTTCGCCGGCCGGATCGACGTCCTCGTCTCGACGACGATCATCGAGTCCGGTCTCGACGTGCCTCGCGCCAACACCATGTTCATCCACGACGCCGACCGTTACGGCTTGGCCGACCTGCACCAGCTGCGCGGCCGGGTGGGGCGGTACAAGCACCGGGCGTACTGCTATCTTATCCTGCCGGAGGGGCGACCCATCCCCCCCGCGGCGGTCAAGCGACTGAAGGCCATTGAGCAGTATTCGGAGCTGGGCGCGGGGTTCCAGATCGCCATGCGCGACCTGGAGATCCGAGGGGCGGGCAACATCCTCGGGCCCGAGCAATCCGGCCACATCGCCGCCGTCGGTTACGAGATGTACTGCCAACTCCTGGAGCGGGCTGCGAAGCGCCTCAAGGGCGAGCCGGTCGAGGAGGCCCGGCGGGCCGACGTCCAGCTCGGCGTCGAGGCCTTCCTCCCGCCGCGTTATGTCCAGACCGAGAGCCAGCGGATCAGCCTGTACCGCCAACTCCAGAGGGCATCGACGGCCGAGGCCCTGGCGGAGATCGGCGACGAGATCGCCGACATGTACGGCCCGCCGCCGGAGGAGGTGACGCGCCTCCTGGATCTGGAGACGGTGCGGCTCCGGGCCGGAGTCCTCGGCGTTCGCAGTCTTCACCGACGGGGGCGGGACCTGATGTTCACGGCCGAGCGGGCCACCGCCCTGGTGCCCGTCTTCGACGCGGCCGGCCCCGAGACCCGGGAGGCGGGTGTGGTCCGGGCCATCGACGCGCGCAGCGTCCAGTGGCGGCTCCACGAGAATCCGGGACCCGAGGGGGCCCTGGCCTTGGCGAAGAACCTCCTTGCCGAGACGGCCCCCGGCTCCTAGAATACCGCGTTCCAGGCCCGGTCGACCAAGGCCCGAGGTGTAACCGATGCGAACGGCCACACTTACGATTCTGGCGGTGGCGCTCGTCCCGGGCGGCTGCGGATGGTTTGGTGGGCGTGAGCGGCCCCTCGGCTCCCTCACCCCGCAGGCCGCCGAGACCGGCGGCGAGTATGCGCGCAGCGAGGACAAGCTCGAGGAGGATGTGAGCCCGGTGCGCGCGGCGACGGCCCCGCCGTCGCCCGCGCCGGACGAGGTGCTCGCCCCGGCCGGGGGAGGCTCCCGCAGCCGACCCGACCAGGAGGCGACCTACCGGGCTCGCCTCGACCAGGTGCCCATCCCGGTGTCCCAGCCCCGGCCGGTCATGGCGGAGGCGGGAGGGCAGGTGCGCCTCGTCAACACCATCCTCGCCATTGTCAACGACGAGATCATCACACGGGAGGATATCCTCGGCCCCCTGCGTCCCCAGATGCAGGCGTGGCGGCAGGAACTGTCGCCGGAGGCGTTCGAGAACCGCTGTCGCTACGTCGTCGACTTGCGCCTGAGACAGGCGATCAGCGAGAAGCTGGTCGTCCAGGCCGCCGAGCGGCGCCTGACGGACCCCGAGAAGGAGTTCGTCGATGCGACCCTCGGCCAGATCATGAAGGACCTGACGGCCCGGGCCGGAAGCGCGCTGCTCTTGGAGGAGAAGCTCAAGCTCGAGGGGAAGACCCTCGAGGAGGAGCGCCGCGAGCAGCGCGAGCGCCTGATCGTGCAGCGGTTTCTCCGGCAGAAGATCGCCCCGACGATCCACGTCACGCACTCCGAGCTTCTGGACGCCTACCGCAAGGTTCGGGACGAGCGGTACGTGCGAACGACGCGGACGCGCATGCGGCTGATCACGATCCACAAGTCCGCGTTCCCCGACGCCGACGCCGCGCGGACCCACGCCGAGATGGTCCACCGGCGGGCCTCGAGCGGGGAGGATTTCGCTCGCCTCGCCGAGCGCTACAGCCACGGCGTCATGGCCAAGAAGGGCGGGGACTGGGGCATGATCACGCCCGGGGCGTTCCGCGTCGAGGGCGTCAATCGCGCGATCGAGGACCTCGACGCCGGCGAGGTCGGCTGGATCGTCGAGGACGCCGAGGCTTTCTATGTGGTCAAGGTCGAGGCCCGCGAGCCCGGCCGCGTTGTTCCCTTCACGGAGGTCCAGGACGAGCTGGAGGCCGAGATTCGCGACCGCAAGTACAACGAGACCGTTTCGTCGTATATCCAAGACCTCTACGAACGCTCGTATGTCCAGGTCCGGCCCGAAAACTTCTAAGGACGCTTATGCCCCTCGTCACCTTCCTGCCCTACGACTTTCGCCTCGAGGTGCCGCGCGGCACCCCGCTGCTGGCCGCGGCCGACGAGGCCGCCGAGATGGTCCCGGACGATTTTTTCGCCGGCGAGCTGTGCGAGGGGCGGCACGAGTGCGGCAACTGCTGCGTCGAGATCGTCGACGGGGCGGACCGCCTCTCGCCCGTCACGGCCTCCGAGCGGCGGCTTCTGGAGGCCCTCGACGCCGGTCCCGCCCTCCGAAGCGCCTGCACCGCCCGCGTCCTCGGCGACGTGACGGTCCGCATCCTCGCGCCCGTGCGGCACACCGAGGAGCGCGGGGGGGCGCAGATGCAGGCCCATCCCTAGCGAGGAGGTGTTGCCCCGTTGGCCCTGCACGAGTTTGCCCGCGTCGCCGTCGTCGGCCCCGGCGCCCTCGGCCTCGTCTTCGCGGTGCGGCTGGCCCGCCTCGAGGACGGACCTCGCGTTACCCTCGTTGACCCTCGGCCCGACCGGGCCGCGCGCCTGAACGAACGCCCGCTCGTGGTCCACGCGCCGGAGGGGCGGTTCGAGGCCCGAGTGCGCGTGGCCTTGCGGCCGGAGGATGAGCCGGGTCTCGTGATTCTCGCCACCAAGGCCCACCAGGTCCGCCCCGCGGCGGAGGCGGCGGTCCCGTGGGCTGCGCGGGCGACGGTCCTCGCGATCCAGAACGGACTCGGCGCCGTCGGCCAAGTCCGCCGGGCGCTCCCGGATGCCACGGTCCTCGCAGGCGTCTGCTACCAGGCCGCGAACCTCGTCGCGGAGGGCGAGGTGCGGCACGTGGCGAGCGTCGCGGTGCACGTTGGCTACGAGGACGGCCCGGCCGATGCCGCCGTCCGAGCCGTCGCGTCCCTGCTCGACGCGGCCGGGCTTCGTGGACGGGCCGGGGACGACATGCCCCCTGTCATCTGGGGCAAGCTCCTCGTCAACGCCGCGATCAACCCGGTGGCGGGCCTGGCCGGGGTCCCGAACGGGGAGGTCGCGTCGCGGCCGTCGCTGGCGGCCCTGGCGACGGCGATCGCCGAGGAGGGCGAGGCCGTCGCGCGGGCCGAGCGCGTGACGCTTCCGTATGCGAGCGCGCCCGAGGCGACCCTCGAAACCGCCCGAGCCACCGCCGAGAACCGCTGTTCGATGCTCGCGGACCTGGAGTCCGGGCGGCCCACCGAGGTCGATTACCTGAACGGGGCCCTGGTGCGCCTCGGCGAGGCCCGCGACGTCGCGACGCCGGCAAACCGCGCGATCGCGGCCTTGGTGCGGCAGGTGTCGGACGCCGCGGGAGGGGGGAGCTGATGCCGCGACGCCTCGTCAGCCCGCGCATGCGCCGCCGCACGCGCCTCGTCACGCTTAACATCTTTGTCTGGATCTTCGCCGCGGCCGTGTTGGCGCTCGTGACGGTGGCCGTGCTCCGGCCGGAGGCGGCCCGGCAGATGGGCGAGGCCCCTCCCACCGAGGGCCTGGCGCCCGAGACGCCGATGGACTGGCTTTGCCTCCCGTTCTACGTTGCCGCGCTGGCCCTGGCGGTCGGCATGATCGTCCGGCTGCGCGGGCGGCCGGAGCGGCGGCCCTTCTGGGTGGTGGCGGCGCTCGCGGCGGCATGGGGGCTCTGGCGTGAGTGGTCGTGGGACGAGCGAATCCTCGGCGACGCCAACACGTGGTCCTGGGTGAAATACGTCGGCTCCAACGAGGTGCCCGTCTGGGCCCAAGTTGTGCTGGGTGGCGGGTCGATGCTCGTGACGCTGGCCGCGGTCGTTTACGTGGTCCTTCGGGCCAAGGCGCTCGCGGCGCTGGCGGCCGAGAAGGGGCGGTCAATCAGCGGGTGGCTCCTGGCGGGCGGGGCGGGGCTGCTGGCCCTGGCTCAGGCGTTGGACAAGTACGCCTCGATCGACAAGCGCCTGGGGACGAACCTGGCGGCGTGGAAGACGGCGGGGTGGCTGGGGTATGCCGAGGAGTCGCTCGAAGCGATCGGGCCCCTGGTGCTCGTGATGGGCCTCGTGATGGCGATGCTCGAAGAGCCGCGCCCGGACTAGTCCTCTCGTGTCTCGGCCGGTGTTTCCTTCTCGTTCTTGTCGCGCTCGGGGCGGCCGCGGCGTCCGCGGCGACGGTTCCAGTCGGGGCCCTCGGGCGTGTCGCCTTCGAGGATCCGCTCGACGCGCTCGCGAACGATCTCCTCGCGATGCGCGGCCCGCTTCTTCAAGGTTTCGCGGAGTTTCTGGAGCTTCTCTTCGAGGCGCCGCACGTGGGCCCGCTGGGCGACGAGCTCGGCGTCGAACAACTGGGCGACCAGCTCGCGCAGCCGGCCGCGCAGCCGCTCGCGCTGCTCCTCGTCCGTGTTCTCCTCGAGTCGCGTGGCGATCTCACGGACCTGAAGGCCGAGGCGGCGGCCCTCGATGGCCTTGGCGAACGCCTCCGGGTCGCGTTCGCGGAGCTGCAGCAGCTGGTGGACCTCGAACCGCAACCGCCGCATCAGACCGCGGAACCGCTCCGGACTCTCCGCGCGCATCTCGTCGAGCTTGGCGCCGAACGTGGGCAGGTGCTCCGAGACGAAGGCGCGGATTTCCTCGACCTGCTCGTCGGTCGCCTCGCCGAAGGGGCCGGGCCGCGGCAGGCCGCGCCATGGCCGACCCTCGCCGTGGTGAGGCGGCGGATGGGGGGGCGGGTGAGGATGCGAGGGCGGCGGACCGTTGCCCCGTTCGTGGGGGGGGGGCCCGGGGGGCGGACCGTCGCCCTCCTCGGCCGCCCGGGCCGACCCGAAGACCAGCGTCGCCACTAGCACCTTCGTCAGGACGTATCTCATGACCTTGCACCTCCGAGGCTCACGTGTCGCTCGGTTCCGCGAGCACGTCGAGCAGCAGTTCGATTTCGTCGAGGGCGTCCGAATCCCATGCGGGGGCGACCGCCGCCACCTCGTCCGCCTCGTCGGCCTCGATCAGGCGAATGGCCAGGTCGATCTCGTCGAGCGCCTCGCCGACCAGTTCGTCCGAGCGCGCTGCCGTCGGCGCCGGGTCGGGGAAGGGATCCGTCTCCTTCGGCTGCATGAGCGTCCAAACCCCGACCGCCGCCACCAGGATCGCCGCCGCGGCCGCCGCCCACCGCCAGGGGGAGCGGATGCGCGGGCGGGCCCGCGGGGCCGTGTGGTTCTCGACGGTGCGGGCGAGGCGCGGCGGGAGGGCCGGCTCGCGCTCCAGGTGTGCCAGCGCCGCTAGGCCGCGCTTCAGGTCCACCACCTCGTCGTGGCACGCGGGACACGCGGCGAGGTGGGCTTCGAGGGCGCGGGCGTCGCCGCTCGGCATCTCGCCGGCGGCATAGAGGACGAGGTCGGTCTTGTCGGGGCACGCGTTCATAGATCGTCTCCGGGCACCAGGTCACCCAGCTTCTTCAGGGCCCGATGGGCCCGGGCGAGGACCGTGCCGATGGGCTGGCCGGTGGCCTCGGCGATCTCCTTGAAGGCCAGTTCGCCGTAGTAGCGCATGAGAAGGACCTCGCGGTCGGCATCGGGAAGCTTCGCCAGGGCCGCTTCGACCGCCCGGGCCCGCTCGTGCTTAAGGAGCGCCTCCTCGGGCGCCTCGTGCGTGACGGCTGCGGGCGGCAGGGTGTCGCTCGCCGGGTCGAGCCCCAGAGAGGGCTCGCGCGGGCGCCGCCGGATCCAGTCCCGCCCCACGTTCACCGCAATGCGAAAGATCCACGCCTGGAAGCGGCCTTCCGGCCGGTACCGGTCCAGGGCCCCGAGGGCCCGGAGCATCGTCTGCTGCGCGAGATCCTCGGCCACGTCGCGCCGGCCGATCATCCGGACGAGCAACCCGAAGACCCGCGGCGCGTACGCGGCGACCTGTTGCCTCAGCTCGTTGATCGGCGGGTCGAGGTCGCTCATCCGCTTCCTACCTGGATAAACGTCCCGGGACCGGGGTTATTGCCGGGCTGCGGTGTCGTTGACAGACCCTATCGTACCCGGCTATAAGGGCGGATGCGATGCGAATTCTCGGCCTGGACCTCGGCGAGCGGCGGGTGGGGGTGGCCCTGAGCGATCCCGGGGGGCTCCTCGCCCATCCGATCGAGCAGTTCGAGCCGCGCGGCCGGCGCGACTTGGTGGCCCGCGTCGAGCGGCTCGTGGCCGAGACCGGGGCCGAGCGGGTGGTGGCGGGGATGCCCTTTCTGCTGGACGGTTCGATGGGCGAGCAGGCCCGGCGGGCAGAGGCGACGGTCGAGGCCCTGCGGGCGGCCCTGGCGGTGCCGGTGGCGGTCTGGGATGAGCGGTTCTCGACCGACCGTGCCGACGAGGCCATGGATGCCGCCGGCGTCCCGCCCGAGGCCCGGAAGGACCGCCGCGACATGATCGCCGCTGCCCTCATTCTCCAGGATTACCTCGACGCCGGGGCGCCGCTCTAGCCAGCACGTTCCAGGATTGAGTCGACGCGGATCTTGGCGCCGCGGTCGTCCTCGCACTCGTAGGAGGCGTGGTCGAGGGAGACGTGCGGATCGGCGTGGACGCGGATGCGTTTCTCGGTGTCGGTCTCCAGGCGGACGATCGTCTCGCGGCGCTGGTTCAGGATGTACTCGGCGACCTCCGGGTGGACGGTGGCTCGGACCAGGGCGACGCCGTCGCGGTGGACGAGGACCTGGACGGAGCGGACCACCTCGAGGGCCATGGAGGCGGGCGTCTTGACGATGCCGGCCCCCTTGCAGTGGGGGCAATCCATGTAGGTGGCCCGCTGGAGGCTTGGCTGGACCCGCTGGCGGGTCATCTCGACGATGCCGAACTGGCTCATGCGGAGCATACGGTGGCGGGCCCGGTCGCTCTTCATCGCTTGCCGCAGCTCCTTCTCGACGCGGCGCCGGTGGTCGGCCTTCTCCATGTCGACGAAGTCGATGATGAGCACGCCGCCAAGGTCTCGGAGGCGGAGCTGGCGGGCGATCTCGCGGGCGGCCATGAGGTTGAGTTGGAAGGCCGACTCCTCGGCGTTCTTGCCGTGGCGGAAGGTGCCGGAGTTGACGTCGATGGCCACGAGGGCCTCCGTGGGGTCGATGACGATGGTTCCGCCCTTCGGCAGGGGCACGGTGCGGCTGTAGACCTGCTCGATGGCATCCTCGATGCCATACTTGTGGAAGAGGGGGACGGGTTTGTCGTATTTCCTGGCGGCCTGGCGGTGGCGGGGCATGGCGATCTTCATGAACTCGCGGACCCGCTTCAGGACGCCCTCGTGGTCGACCCAGATGGTCTCGATGTCGGGGGTGTAGATGTCGCGGAGGGTTCGGAGGACGAGGTCGGACTCGCGGAAGACCTCGGCGGGGGGGTTGGCGGAGGCGGCCCGGGCCTGGACGAGCTTCCAGAGGCGCACCAAGTACCGCATGTCGCGTTGGAGGTCGCGTTTGCCGCGGTCTGCCCCGGCCGTGCGGACGATGAAGCCGAGGTCCTCGGGCGGGTCGCAGGAAGCGAGCAGCTCGCGGAGCTTCTTGCGCTTGGCGTCGTCCTCGATCTTGCGCGAGACGCCCAGGCGCGCCAGGCCCGGCATCAGCACCAGGTACCGCCCGGGGATGGAGAGGGCGGTGGTCAGGCTGGGGCCTTTGGTGCCGATGCCCTCCTTCGTCATCTGCACCAGGACCTCCTCGCCGGGACGGAAGATGTCCTGGATGAGGCGGCGGCCCTTGCCGCGCCCCTTGCCCGCGGGGCCCTTGCGGCGCCCGGGATGGAGCGACGGCAGGACGTCGCTGACGTGGAGGAATCCGTTCTTGGCCATGCCGACGTCGACGAAAGCGGCCTGGATGGTGGGCTCGACGTTGGTGACGCAGGCCTTGTAGATGTTGCCGACGTGGCGGGTGCTGCCGGTCCGCTCGAGACAGAGTTCCTCGAGGCGACCGTCCTCGACGACGGCGATGCGGCACTCCTCGCCCTCGGCGACGTTGATAAGCATTTCTTTTGGCATCGATGGGTCCTTGTAGAGCCAGGGCGCCCGCCGCCGTAGACAGCCTCCCCCTCCCGGGCGCATTGGATCGGTGCGGCCCGGACGGGTCGGCTAGCCCAGGCGGATCTCGGTGCGGCGGATGGGGGTGCGGGCGATGGTCTCGTCGTCGAAGCCCATGAGCCCCAGGATCTCGTCCGGCCGGACGGTCCCGCCCGGACCGGTTGCGAGAACCATGCGGACCGTGCCCTCGTCCGGGACCTCGATCGTCTCGAGAAAAGCGCGGGCGTCGAGGTGCTTGTCGCCGCGCGGACGGCGCCGCACCACGGGCGCGGTGTCCATCGCGAGGACGCGCTCGGCGCGCGCGGCGAGGTCCGGGGGCGGGTCGGGGGGCCGGGCGACGTAGATGACCGCCTCGGGCCGGGCCTTCTCGCGGGGCCGCATGAGCTCGAGCCGTTCGGCCTCCAGGCCCTCGGGAAGTTCGCGGCGGAGGCGCTCGAGGACGGCGTCGGGATTGACCCAGTCGGCGAGTTCAAACTCGAAAATCTCGGCGTCTGAGGCGATGCCGACGCTGCGCGGTTCCGGCAGCGACATCCGGGGCCGGGGGTTGTAGCCTTCGCTCAGGCGGATCGGAAGTTCGGCCCGACGAAGCGCCCGTTCCCACAGCCGCATCATGTCATGATGGCTGAGGTACCGCTTGTCTCCTTCCACGCGAAACCACAGTCGCAACCGTTGTCGAAACAAGAGCCTTCCTATCGCTTGTAAAACCGCCGTGACACCCAAGCATCGGCCAATCCGCGCGGCCTAGATGAGTTTCGTCTGCCCCGGCACGGCCACGGGCTCGACGGGATGGTCGCCGAAGGCCCACGTCTTCGGCACGAGGTCGAGCTTCGAGGCCTTGAGGGCCCAATCGAGCTTCAGTTCCTTGCCGGTGTAGGCGCTCATGCGTCCGGCGATGGCGCAGAGGGTGCTCCCGGCGACCTGGCGTCCTTCGTTCAGGGGCTCGCCGGCGCGGATGCTCTCGATGAGGTCCGTGTGCTCCTGGACGTACGGGTTCTTGTGCTTCCCCCGGTACTTCCACGGCTGGCCCTCGATCGTCAGATCGCCTCGGGGGTGGGCCGTGCCCTTCGTGCCCGCGACGAACTCCGAGACGCGGTGGCTGGAGCCGGGGATCTGGCGGCACATGGAGAGGACGCGGGCACCGTTCGGATACTCGAACTCCACCGAGAAGTGGTCGAAGATGTTGCCGTGCGCCTTGCCCGTGCGGACCTGCCGCCCGCCCATGCCCAGGCACTTGACGGGCAGCGTGCCGAAGCACCAGTTGATGACGTCGATGTTATGGACGTGCTGCTCGACGATGTGGTCGCCGGAGCACCAGGTGAAGTAGAGCCAATTTCGGATCTGCCACTCCATGTCGGACCAGCCGGGCTCCTGCTTACGGACCCAGAGGCTGCCCTGATTCCAGTAGCAGGCCCCGCCGACGAGCTCGCCGATGGCCCCGTTGCGGATGCGGCGGACGGTCTCGACGTAGTTGCCCTCATGGCGGCGCTGGGTGCCGGCGACGATCGCCAGGCCCTTCTCCTTCGCGAGGTCCGCCGAGGCCATGATGCTTCGGATGCCGACCGGATCCACGGCCACCGGCTTCTCCATGAAGACGTGTTTGCCGGCCTTGATGCAAGCCTCGAGGTGGATGGGCCGGAAGGCGGGCGGCGTGGCGAGGATCACGAGGTTCACGTTCGTCTTGAGCAGCTTCTCGTAGGCGTCGAACCCGACGAAGCATCGCTCATCCGAGAGGTCGAAGTGGGCGGCGTGACGTGGCGGCTTGCCCTCCTTGTCGGGCGCGGTGAACCTGCGGCGCGCGTCCTCGATCCGGTCGGCGAACAGGTCCGCCAGGGCCACGACGGTAACCCCCGGGGCGGCCTCGACGCAGTTGATGGCGGCCGTGGTTCCGCGTCCCCCGCAGCCGACCAAGCCCACGCGAAGGGCGTCGCTTCCGGCGGCCCAGAGGCCGCGCGGCGCGGCCGAGGCCCAAAGGGCGGCGCCGGCGGCAGCGGTGGTGCGGAGGAACTCGCGACGCGTCGAATGAGACGGAGGGGTCGGCATAATCAGGTTTCCTGAGGGCGCGGCGGCGGGGCCCGGTTTCCCCGGGGCGCCCGGCTGCGCGGGCTCACACGACGGCTTCTTTCCACTCGCGCTCGAGGAACCGGAAGCACGCTGGAATCTCGACTTCCGGCTTCCCCTCACAGCGGCACTCGAGGCTCATGTAATCGCGGTACCCGACCCTCTTCAGGCCCCGGAATCCCGCCACGAAGCTCCGTTCGGACTTCTCGGGTTCCTTAAGATGGTCCTGCCCCGGGAGCCACCGGACACGGCTCGCAAGGTGGACGTGGCGGCACCAGCGGCCGGCCTGGACGAAGGCGGCCTCGTCGTCGGTCTCCTCCTTGGCCATGTGGTAGAAGTCGCCCATCATGCACACGGCCGGGTGCTTGACGGCCTCGCAGACCTTGACCGCCTGCTCGAGGCGGTTCATGAAGCGGGCCTCGCCCTTGTTGAGCGGCTCGAAGAGGATGCGCGTGCCGCACCTGGCGGCGTGGTCGCCGACCTCGGGCAAGAGGTCCACCAGGACCTGGAACCCCTCGTCCCGGTCGAGCTGGTCGTGCTTATTGAACGCGGGCACGACGATGACGCCCGTCGATTCCATCTCGCCGGCCGGACCGAGCGTATCCTTCAGCTCCTGGACGCCGGCCTTGCGCTTCTCGGGTTTCGGGTCGACGAGGGGGAAGTACCCAGCGCAGATGGCCGAGACGACGACGCCGGTGCCCGCGAGGTCCTTCTTGACGGAGGCGACGCGGGAGGCGAGCTTCTCGGCGCGGCCGTGGAGCTCGAGGGCTTTTCCGCCCCAGGTGGCCAGAATCTCAGCCTTGGCGCGGAGACTCTTGCCGGGGATGCGGCCCTCCTGGCTGCCGAGCTTGAGCCGGGCCTCGGGGACGGGGGCGTCGGCGGGCATCGGTTCCTCCTTGGCGCGAAGCGGGACGGGGCGGGCGGCCCCGGCGGCCAGGGCCCCGGCGCCGGCCAGACTCCGTTTCAGGAACGTGCGGCGGTTCAGCGACACCGGTGTCTCCTTTTTCCGCGTCCGAAGACCGGGCCCTAGGCGAACATCTCCGGCAGGAGGCGGCGGACCATCTCCGAGAGATAGGCGTCCACCTCGCGGTCCGAGTCGAACTGGAAGATTTTGTCCACGACCTCCCGGGCCTCGCGCATCGTCACGCTCCGGATCACCTTCTTGATTTCCAGCAGCGTGGCCGGACTGACGCTGAAGACCTGGACCCCCAGGCCCAGGAGCACCAGCGTGTAGGCCGGCTCGCCCGCCATCTCGCCGCAGACCGAGATCTCGACCTCTTCGTCGTGGGCGGCGTCGGTCACGATCTTCATCAGCCTCAGCACCGCCGGGTGGCCGGGCGTGAAGAGTTGGGCCACCCGCTCGTTCGAGCGGTCGACGGCCAGGGTGTACTGGATGAGGTCGTTGGTGCCGATGGAGAAGAAGTCGACCTCCTTGGCGAAGTTGGCCGCCATGATTGCCGCCGAGGGCACCTCGATCATGATGCCCACCTTCAGATCTCGGTCGAAGGCGATGCCTTCCTCGTCGAGGTCCTCGCGGACGTCGTTCAGGACCATCCGCGCCTGGCGCAGCTCCTTGAGGTTGGTGACCAGGGGGAACATGATCCGCGTGGGCCCGCGGGCACTGGCCCGAAGGATCGCCCGCAGCTGCGTCCGGAAGAGGCGGACGTGCTGGAGGCTGAAGCGGATGCTGCGGAAGCCGAGGAACGGATTCCGCTCGTCGTACTCGCCGGAGAGGTGGGTGAACTTGTCGGCCCCGAGGTCGCAGGTGCGGACCGTGAGGGGCCGGCCCCCGCAAGCCTCGATCGCCTCGGCGTAGGCCTCGTAATGGTCCTCCTCGGAGGGATCGTCCTCGCGGTCGAGGTAGAGGAACTCCGTGCGGTAGAGCCCGATGCCGCTCGCCCCGCGTGCGAGGCACGTCTCCACCTCGTGGGGGAACTCGATGTTGCCCCAGAGCTGGACCTCGTGGTCGTCCTGGGTGACGGCGGGCAGGTCGCGCAGGTCGCCCAGCTCCTCCTCCATGCGGCGAAAGCGGGTATCGGCCTCCTGGAACCGCTCGATGCTTTGGGCGTCGGGATTGACGATCACCAGGCCGCGGTTGCCGTCGACGATGACCGGGTCGCCGCCCGAGACGTCGGCCGTGATGGTCTTCAGGCCCACGACGGCGGGGATGCCCATGGCCCGGGCGACGATGGTCGTGTGACTGGTGCGGCCGCCGATGTCCGTGGCGAACGCGAGGACCCGCTCGCGGTCGAGGCCCGCCGTCTGACTCGGTGTCAGGTCGTGGGCGATGATGACGACGGGCTCGGTGAGTTGGTGGAGGCTCTCGCGTTTCTGGCCGATCAGCTGCCTCAGGAGCCGCTTCTCGACGTCGTAGACGTCGGCGACGCGCTCGGACATGTAGCGGTTCGGGAGGTTGAGGAACTTGCGGGCGTAGCCCCTCAGGACCGTGGCGACGGCGTACTCGGGGCTGTAGTGCTCGCGCTGGACGAGCTCGCGGACCTCCTCGTGGAGGCGGGTGTCCGTCAGGAGTGCGTCCTGGACGTCGAAGATGGCGCCGAGCTTCTCGCCGACGTCGCGGGCGACGCGCTCGCGCAGCTCGCCGACCTCGGCCTGGGCCTGCTCGACGGCCCGGGTGAAGCGGCGCCACTCGGCGTCAATTTCGTCGGGGTCGATGCTGCGGCGGGGAATGCGGAACTGCTCGCTGTCGAGCACGATGGCGGGGGCGATGGCCAGCCCCGGCGAGACCGCGATGCCTTTTCGAATCTCCATGTGTTCTCGTGCCGCCCGTCTGCGCTCGGCGCGTGCGCCTACTCGTCGTACTTCGGGAACTCCGTTCGCACCAGTTCGGCGAGGCGCTCGACGCAGGTCTCGGCGTCCGCGCCCTCGGCCTCGATCTCGATACGGGCGCCCTTCAGGACGCCGTGCTCGGTCGAGAGCTGCACAAGGTCCATGATGCTCTTGCCGCTGGCCGTTCGGCCGCCGACGCGGACGGTGACGTCGCTCGCGAACTGGTTGGCCAGCTTCATGAATTCCATCGCCGGCCGCATGTGCAGGCCGTAGCGGTTGGGGATTTCGACCTCGCGTTTGGGCACGTCATCATCTCGCTCGCCGGCGCAGGGCCCGGCGCCCGGGCGCCGCCTCAGGCCAGCTCCTCGTCGGCCTCCTCGAGGAGCTCCCGCAGGTCCTCGCGGGACTCGGCCTGGCACATGAAGCGGCGGAGGTTCTCGTTCTTGACGCTTCGAAAGACGTGCTCCATGGCTTTCAGGTGCGACTCCGGCTCGTCCGGGTTCGACAGGATCAGGAAGAACAGCTGCACCGGCTGGCCGTCGAGGGCGTCGAAGGTGATGCCCTCGCGACGGAGGCCCACCGCGCCCACGATGCCTCGGACGTTCTCGTGCTTGGCGTGCGGGATGGCCACCCCGCCGCCGAACCCGGTCGTGCCCTTCTTCTCGCGGCGCATGACGGCGTCGACGAATCGGCGGCGGTCGCCGTCGTCGACGGCCCCGGCCTCGACCAGCGCTGCGACCAGCTCGTCCACGACGCCGCGGGCCGTCGTGTGCTCCAGCTTCGGCCGGATCGCCTCCACCGAAATGAAGTCCATCAGGCGCATCGCGTCGTCCCTCAGCCCCCGTTGCGGTCGGATGTTCGCCGGCGGTCCGCCACGTTCCTTGGCGCGCCGAAGCCGGTCCGGCTAGAGGATGGTCGGCTGGTGGGGATGCGGGCCGCGCCCCTTGCGGTCGCGGATGCGGTCCTTGTGCTCCGCCAGCTGACGTTCGAGCTTGTCGACGGCCGCATCGATCGAGGCACGCATCTGCTCTCCGCACACCTCGGCGATGAAGTCGTGCTGGTGCTCGACCTCGGCGATCATCTCGCAGCAGGCCCCGTCGCCGCGCACGTTCAGCACGACGCGGATCCGCTGGATCAGATTGAAGTACTTCAGGAGCTTCTCCGCTTTCCTCTCAGCGTAGACCTTCATGTCGTCGCCGATCGAGTCGTGGCGGCACGAGATTTCGATCTGCACGCGTGCACCTCCGCGTAGACGCCCGAATGGGTTGATTCCGGGGCCAAACCCCTTCGGCGCGAGTGTAGCAGTCCGCCCCCCTGAAGTCAACCACTCGCGGCTGTCGTGGCGCCCGGGGGGCCGCCGGGGCCGCGCGGACAAGGTTTTCGGCCGCGCGGCGGAACTTTCCCCCGCCCGGGCGTCTAAGAACCGGGACGCGGTTGGGCCTTGTCGAGGCTGCGGGAGTTTGCTATATAGGCCTACGCGTAGGACGACGGAAGGAGGAGCTCTGATGAGGGACGGTCGCGCGCCGGTGGTGGCGGTTCTGCTGGCTCTCCTGGCTTCGATGGCCGGGGGGAAGGGGCCCGAGCTGCCCGACGAGCGGATCGCGCACCAGGCGAACCGCCCCCTGGCCCACTATCTGAAGGTCCTGCACGAGGCCTCCGGCGTGCCCATCGCCGTCCATCCCCAGGTGCTCCACGACGTCCGGGCCGTGTACCTGTGCCTCGAGGAGAACCTCCGGGTCCGCAGCGACCGCAACGCGAACCGACAGGTTCTCGAGCAGCTCGCCGCGGCGTGCGGCTACTCCGTGGAGACGATCGGGGAGGGCATGGCCGTGGGTCCGGCCGAGGCGGTCGAGAAGCTCAAGGCCGGCGGTCCGGCGTGGCCCGAAGCGGATTGGGGGGCCGTCGAAAGCAATGCCCTTCTTGGCGTCTGGCTCGGCGCCCGGATCGGGGCCCACAAGGACGCGAAGCTCAAGACCCTCGGCGACCTCCTCGCGCTGCTCGATGCCGCCATCATGCGCGGTCCGGGGCGGCCGCTCTTTGACGTCTCGCCGGTGGACGCGACACGACCGCTCCCCGCGGGGTTCTGTGTGGACAAGTCGGCCCCCGGGTACGAGATCGTCCGGGAGGCCGTCGAGCCGATGGGTCTGGTGCTGGCGGCCCGCGGGTCGGGGCTCCAGTTCTATCCCAAGGGGGAGGGCCCGCCGTGCCTCGCGGTCGAGCCGGACCTGGCGAAGGCGATGGCCAAGGCGCTTGAGCGCCGGACGCTGGCCGTCGTCCTCTGGGACAAGGATGCCCCTGCCAAGCTCGCGGCGGCCGGGAACCTGACCGAGACGATCTTTCGCGACAGCCGCGAGGCGCGCGACCTGATGGACGGGACGGGCGCCGTCGTGACGGCGGCCGATCCGAACGCCCAAACCCGCGTCTCCATTGAGGTCGGCCAGAGCGTCGCGGAGGGGCGGGTCCAGACACGGACATGGACCGGAGCGGCCTCGGCGCTTCTTCAGACGGGCGGCAAGGCCGTGCCCGTGCTCGTGTTCTACGATCCCGTGGCCGCCACGCCGGTGGCCCACGTGCGGGGGCCCGGCGGGGCGGGCGAGGTCTTGGACGCGGCCAAGGCCGCTCGGGAGGCCGTGCGCTGGCGGAGCGAGGGCAAGACGGAGGGGCCCGCGCGTTCCGACCGGACGCGGCGGGGCGGGCGCGGCATCGGAGTGCGCTGACTCAGTTGGGCCTTGACCGTGGGCGCGGAGCGGCGCTATAGTAACAGTGACAATCGAATAGGCGCATCTTATCGAGAGTGGCTGAGGGAAGGGCCCGACGAAGCCACAGCAACCGGGTCGCCTCGGGCGACCGCAGGTGCTAACTCCCGCCCCGTGATCGGGGACAGATGAGAGGACGCCTGCGAATCCCACGCAGCCTCTTCTTGTCCGGGAGAGGCTTCTTTTCGTGCCGCCTCGACCGCGCCGACCCGCACGGAGACCTCCCATGGCCGAGCCGACGCCCCGCGGTTTCGACACGCGCGCCCTGCACGCCGGACACACGCCCGACGAGACGGGCGCGCGGGCCGTGCCCATCTACCAGACGACCAGCTACCTCTTCAAGAATCCCGACCATGCCGCGCGCCTCTTTGCCCTTCAGGAATTCGGCAACATCTACACGCGGCTGATGAACCCGACGACGGACGTGCTGGAGAAGCGCGTCGCGGCTCTGGAGGGCGGGGCGGCGGGCCTCGCCTTCGCGAGCGGCATGGCCGCCATCAGCGGCACCCTGATGACCCTCTGTCGCGAGGGCGACCAGGTTGTGGCCTCCTCCCGCCTCTACGGCGGCACGGTGACCCTCTTCCATACCACCTTGCCGCGCATGGGTATCGAGGTCGCGAGTGTCGACAGCGACGAGCCGAAGGACTTCGCCTCCGCCATCACCGATCGGACCCGGGCTGTCTACATCGAGACGGTGGGCAACCCGAAGCTGACCGTGCCGGACATCGCCGGCATCGCCAAGGCGGCCCACGCGGCCAACGTCCCGCTTATCGTCGACAACACAGTCCCGTCGCCGGCCCTCTGCCGCCCGCTGGAGCAAGGGGCGGACCTCGTCGTGCACAGTCTGACGAAGTACCTCGGCGGGCACGGGACGAGCATCGGCGGGATCGTTGTCGACGGCGGGCGGTTCCGCTGGGACAGCGGCCGGTTCCCGGAGTTCGTCGAGCCGGACCCGAGCTACCACGGCATCCGGTTCCACGACACGTTCGGTGAGATCGCCTTCTCCATCCGGGCCCGCGTCCGGACGCTCCGCGACGTGGGCGGGTGCCTCAGTCCCTTCAACGCGTTTCTCTTGCTCCAGGGCATCGAGACGCTCTCGCTCCGCATGGCGCGGCACTCCGGGAACGCCTTGGCGGTGGCGGAGTTCCTGGAGGGGTGTCCGAAGGTCGAGTGGGTCCTGTACCCGGGCCTCGAGAGCCATCCGTCCTATGACCGCGTGCAGACGTACCTGCCGGACGGGGCGAGCGGTCTCGTCGGCTTCGGCATCCGGGGCGGGAAAGAGGCGGGGCGGGCGTTCATCGAGTCGCTCGAGCTCTTCAGCCACCTCGCGAACATCGGCGACGCCCGGAGCCTGGCCATCCATCCGGCCTCGACGACCCATCAGCAGCTCTCGGACGAGGAGCAGGCCCGGGCCGGCGTGACGCCGGATTTCGTGCGACTCTCGGTCGGCCTGGAGACGCTCGACGACATCCTCGCGGACCTCGACCAGGCCCTCTCGAAGGTGTGAGCTTGGCAACCGACGATGCGACCGACATCGCGGAGGACTCGCGTCCCGGCGGCGCGCGGAGCGTCGGCGTGGTTGAGCCACGCGTCTTTACCTTCGCCGAGCCTCCGGACGAGATGGTCCTGGCGAGCGGGGCTCGCCTCGGACCCGTGAGGCTGGCTTACGAGACGTACGGGGAGCTTGCCCCGGAGCGCGACAACGCCGTCCTCATCCTCCACGCCCTCTCCGGCGACGCCCACGCGGCGGGGTATCATTCGGCCGGCGACCGCAAGCCCGGCTGGTGGGACCTGATGATCGGCCCCGGTAAGCCGTTCGACACGACGCGGTACTTCGTCGTCTGCTCGAACATCATCGGGGGATGCAAGGGGTCGACGGGGCCCTGCAGCGCGAACCACGCCACCGGCCGGCCGTACGGTCTCGAGTTCCCTATGGTGACGATCCCGGACATGGTCCGGGCCCAGGCCCGCCTTTCCGACCACCTGGGCATCGAGCGGTGGCTGTCGATGGCGGGCGGGTCGATGGGTGGGATGCAGGTGCTGGAGTGGGTGGTGCGATACCCGGGGCGGGTGACGTCGGCGATCCCCGTCGCGACCACCGCGCGCCTCTCGGCCCAGGGCATCGCTTTCGACGAGGTGGGCCGCCAGGCCATTATGGCCGACCCGAACTGGATGGGCGGGAATTACTACGGCCGGGCCGCGCCAACGGCGGGCCTGGCCATCGCCCGCATGATCGGCCACATCACGTACCTCTCGGACGAGCAGATGCACGAGAAGTTCGGCCGCCGCCTCCGCGACCGCGACTCGTTCGGCTATGACTTCAAGACCGAGTTCGAGGTGGAGTCGTACCTCCGGTACCAGGGCGACGCGTTCGTCCGCCGCTTCGACGCCAACTCGTACCTCTACATCACCAAGGCGATGGATTACTTCGACCTGGCTGAGGGCCGCGGGTCGCTGGTCGAGGCCTTCGAGGGCGTCGGGGCCGAGATGCTTGTCGTCAGCTTCACCAGCGACTGGCTCTTCCCGACGTACCAATCGAAGGAGATCGTCAAGGCCCTGAAGGCCAACGCCGTCCCCACGACGTTCATGGAGATTCCGAGCGCCTACGGCCACGACTCATTTCTTCTGCCGAACGCGCCGCTCGGGGCCCTGGTCTCGGGATTCCTGGCCAACGTTCATCGCCGCAGGAGGGCCCGCCACGCATGATTCGACCCGTCCGCGCCCGCGCCAAGGTTCGGCTCGATTACCAGCTGATCGAGGACCTCGTGCCCGAGGGGGCCCGCGTCCTGGACCTGGGGTGTGGCGACGGGCAGCTGCTGGCGGACCTCATCGACCAGAAGGGGTGCCTGGGGCGGGGCATCGAGATCGACGATGCAACGGTCGTCGAGTGCGCCCGGCGGGGCGTGCCCGTCTACCACGGCGACATGCTCGAGGGCATGAGCTTCTACCGCGACGGGCAGTTCGACGTGGCGATCCTGAGCCAGACGCTCCAGCAGGCCTCCAGTCCCCCCGCGGTCATCCGTGAGATGCTTCGCGTCGCGGGCCAAGCCGTCATCAGCTTCCCGAATTTCGGACACTGGCGGGTGCGGCTCCAGCTCCTGGCGGGCGGACGCATGCCGCGCAACACGCTCCTGCCGCATCACTGGTTCAACACGCCGAACGTGCACCTGTGCACGGTGAAGGACTTCCGCGGGTTCTGCGACCGCGAGGGCCTCCGTCGCGTGCGGGAGATCTTCCTTTCCCCGAACGGGAGGTGCGTGGGCCCCTGCTGCGCGAACCTGCTCGCCGGCATCGCCATCTTCGAGGTCGAACGATCTGCGGCCCGAGAGGAATCACCATGACGACCCGCGAAGCGACGGACCTGGAGTTCGCCCGCTCCGACGGCGTCCCGCTGCACCTGGACGTCTTCGCGCCCGGGGGGGCCGGCCCGCACCCGCTGATCCTCTGGGTGTGCGGCGGGGGATGGAGGACGTGCTCGAAGAACGGGGCCATGTCGCGCGCGGGGTGGGTGCTGGAGGAGGGGTATGCCCTCGCGGCGGTCAACTACCGCGTCTCGAGCCAAGCCGTCTGGCCCGCCCAGCTCCGGGACGTGGAGGCGGGCGTCCGGTGGCTCCGCGCCCATGCGGCCGAGTACGATCTTGACGCCGACCGTTTCGGGGCGTGGGGCGACTCGGCGGGCGGCCATCTGGTGGCCATGCTGGCCCTGGCGGGCGGGAAAGGGACCGAGGTCCGGGCCGCCTGTGCGCTGTTCCCGCCGACGGACCTCCTGGCCCTCGCGAGCGCCCCCGAGGAGGTGGGCGGCCTGCTGGGCCATCCCGCCGCCGGCGACCCCGAATGCGCCCTGGCCGCGAGCCCCGTCTCCTACGCTCGCCCGGACGCCCCGCCCCTGCTCCTGGTGCACGGCGACCAGGACGCCCTCGTGCCCTTGGAGCAGAGCATCGAGCTCCGCGACATCCTCCGAAAGGCCGGCGCCGAGGTCGACCTCATGATCATCGAAGGCCGCGGTCACGACCCCGACGCGTTTTACGCCGACCCGGCCATCCGATCCCGCATCCGCGCGTTTTTCGCGGAGCACGTGGGGCGGTAGGTCCACGCGTGGCGAGGGGCGACCCACTGCAGATTGAACATCGAAAGTTCAATCTGTGCTGAGGGCTCTGGCCGGGGCAAGAAAGGCCTTCGGCGCTGGAGGTTCAGGAATGGGGTGAGCGACGGGACTCGAACCCGCGACCCCTAGGACCACAACCTAGTGCTCTAGCCGCCTGAGCTACGCTCACCATCCGGATCGGTCCGACAGAACCCCGGCAAGACGCGATATTATGCTGACGTGCCTCGCCCAAGTCAAGGGGAAGAAGCGCAAGCGTTGGGAAGCGCCTCGGTCATCGTCCCCCTTACGGAACGAGGCTCCGCCCCGACCGGCCCTGCTCGTACAGGGCTTTCACCTCGTCCGAGGCCAGCGCCCGGGCGAAGATTGCCACCTCGTCCATCCGCCCCGCGAACCGGCCCGCGTAGCCCGACCCGAGCGTCAGCGGCTGCGACGAGGCCTTCGCCGCCGGATACGCGGCCTCGTACTCGGCCACCGGCCGCCCGTTCTTGTACCATCGGACGGTGCGGGCCTTCAGGTCGCGGACTGTGGCCAAGTGCACCCACTGGCCCGCCGCGACGGGCACCGGCATCGCGTGCCCGGTGTAGGGGTGGGCGTTCGCCCCGGACGCGCCATGGTAGTAGTTGACGCGGCCGTCGGCCTCCAGGGTCCAGGTTCCCTCGCCGCCATAGGCCTTGTCGAGGGGGTTGCGGCGGGCGCCGAGGACGATGGGCAGGAGCCACATCGCGATCGTCTGGTCGCCCGTGATGCGCAGCGGCTCCGCGTTGCCCAGGGCCACGGAATCGTCCGCCCCGTCGAAGGCCAGCGCCTCGCCCGCGATGCCCTCGGTCGGCGTCGCGCCGTGCACCGTGCCCGTCATCCGCGAGGGGCTCACGTCGCGCACCTCGACCGTCCCGTCCGGCCGGCGGCGGAGCGTACCGCGGTCGAAGGTCAGAGCCAGGACGCATCCTTCGGGCAGTATCAACGTGTAAGGCAGGCGGCGAAGGGCCAGGGTCACCCGCTCGAGCGCCTCGGCCGCGGCCGCGCGATCCTCGTCCCGGGCCTCGTGCAGCGCCAGGTACCGCTGGAGGAGGTTCCGGGCCCGCTCGAGGACGTTGCCCTTGGCCGGGAAGGACGCCTCGTCGGCCATCTCCTCGTACCAACGCCCCAGCTCCAGGCACGCCCGCTCCGGCAGGCGCTCCAGGCTTATCCCCGCGACGAGCACGAGCCGACTGTGCAGGTCCGCGGCCCCCGGTTTCACGACGCCGGCCGCCCGGGTCGGGTCGTCCAGCTCCGCCAGGGCCAGACGGACGGCCTCGTCGCGGGCGGCCGCGTCGTCCGGGTCGTCGGCGAGGCGGGCCTCGAGGACCTCCAGGCGGGCCCGGGCCTTGGCCCGGGCGAGGCTCCGCTGCGAGGCGAACCGGAGCCGGTCGCGGGTGCCCGGGCGGACAGAGGCGGCAACGGCGGCGGCCTGGCGATACGTGGCGGCGGCGTCGGCATCGCGGGTCCGGGCGGACTCGGCGTTCGCGCGGTCGATGAGGGCCTCAAGAAGCGCGCCGGCGATCTTTGGCCGCTGCGGTCCCCGCGCGACGCGATAGGCCGTCTCCCAGACCTCGACTCGCCGCGCGAGCGCGTCCAGCGGGTCGGGGTTGCGCTCGGCGAGCATGCGAAGGGCCTCGTCGGCCAGGGCCGTGCCCTCGGGCAACCGGCCCGCGAGGTCGGCGACGGTCTCGGTGGCCTTGCGGACGAAGGTTTCGTCTCCGGCCTGGTCTCGGGCGGCCTGGAGCATCTCGCCCGCCAGGGCCAGGTCGTCGTCCGGGTCGCGCGTGGCGCGGACGGCCTCGAGGCGCTCGGCGAAGCGCGCTTCGAAGGTGGGCTCCGGGGCCTCGGGCGGGACCTCGCTGCCGGTAGCGAGGACCGCGGCCAGAAGCACGAGGGGCAAGGCTCGGATGGCTCGGGTCAACGTCCGTCTCATCGCCGTTATTCTGAGGGAGAAAGCGACCCGCGCCAAGGGCGTGCCTTCTCGTACAACCGATGGACGACACGTTGGGAGGAAAGCCCCATGCGACGACGAGCCCTGGTGTTGGGCATGCTGGCCGCGATCCTCGCCGCGGGGGCCTTCGGAGCGGTGCCGAAGAACGAAGAGCCGGCGCGGCCCAAGGACCCCCCCACGGGCTTCATGAAGAAGGTTCGCCTCGAGGCCCTTTCGGACCACCCCCGGGCGTTTTTCCACCTCGACGTGCCCGCTGAGTATACGACCGAGAAGGCCTGGCCGATGATGGTCCTGCTGCACGGGGGGCCGGCGGCCGGGGCCGACAATCTTGTCCCGTTCTTCCGCCGCGGGCTGGAGGCCAAGGGTGTCATCCAAGTCTATCCGCAGTGCCTGAGGCCCCAGCTCTTGGCGTGGAACTACCCTCACGAGATGGCCTACGTCCTCCAGATCATTCGCCAGGTGGGCGAGACCTACCGCGTGGACCCGCGACGCATCTACCTGACCGGCCACTCCATGGGCGGCGGCGGGGCCTGGGCCCAGGGCGCCGTTCTTCGCGACATCTGGGCGGGCATCGCGCCCCTCTCGGGATGGTACGGGGCCCAGCCCCGGCCGCGACCCGAGCACCTGACGGGCCTGCCCATCTACATCATCCATGGCGATAAGGACCGGAACGTGCCCGTCGCCAACGCCCGGCTGGCTGTCCAAGACCTGAATCGCCTCGGTCACAAGGACTTCGTCTACCGGGAGCTCGAGGGCGTGGGCCACGGCATCTTCGCGCCGTGGGACAAGGTCGGGGCGCCCGAGATCGGCCAGATGGTGGCCTGGCTCCTGGCCCGTCAGCGGCCCGCCCCGGCGAACCTGGCCGACGCGACCCGGGCGCTGGCCGAATGGGGCAAGCCTTTCGGGTGGACCCCGACCGGCGGGCCGATCGGCGTCTACGCCGACGAGAAGTAGGGCGGCCTGTCCGGCCCCGGAGGCCCGCAAAATCCGCCGCGAGGCTCTTGACCCGGGCCCGCCTTGGGGTAGAGTTTCAGGGGAACGCGGTCGGGAACGGTGCGGACACTTCCATGACGGACGACGGGCCCAATCAGGCGAACGGCGGTGAACGGCGCGGCACGCTGGTCGGCCGCATGCTCGGCGAATTCAAGGTGACCGAGCGTCTGGGGGCCGGCCAGTTCGGCGTGGTCTACCGGGCCTTCGACACCCGCCTGGAGCGGAGCGTGGCCCTGAAGGTGCTCGCCCCGCACCTGGCCCGGCGTGGCCCGGAGTTCATCGACCGGTTCCTCCGCGAGGCCCGAAGCGCCGCCAAGCTCCAGCATCCCAACATCATCACCATCAACCAAGTGGTTCCGTTTCGCGAGACGCTCTACATCGTCATGGAGCTGGTCGAGGGCGGGAACCTCCAGGATCGGCTTGCCGCCGGCCCGCCGCTTCTGCCGAAGGAGTCCGCCCGCATCATCCGCGAGGCCGCCGCCGCCCTGTCCCACGCCCACCGGCGCGGCGTGATCCACCGCGACATCAAGCCCGCCAACATCATGCTCTCGGCCGAAGGGCGCATCATCGTCACCGACTTCGGTCTGGCCCGCGACGTCCTCCAGGGCGAGGACATCGTGGAGCGGGGCGTGATGCACGGCACGCCCCTGTACATGGCCCCCGAGCAGGTGCGCGGCGAGGAGGCGTGCGCGGCGAGCGATCTCTACGCCTTGGCCGCCACGTTCTACACGCTGCTCGTGCGTGAGCCGCCCTTCCGCGCGGGCTCGAGCCGCGAGATTCTCGACCAGCACCTCTCGGCTCCCGTGCCGAACCCGCGGCTCGCCATGCCCGACCTCCCCGAATCCCTGCACGCCTTCTTCCAGAGGGCCATGGCCAAGGACCCCGACGACCGGTACGCCACGGCCGAGAAATTCGTGTTGGCCCTGAACCGGATCTATCCGCCCGAGCCGGGAACGGCGCCGCTGATGGCCTCCGCGCGCGGCCCGGCGGGATCGGCGTCGGCCGGCGGCGAGGGCGGACGAGGGTGGCGATGGGGCCTGCTGGGCGCGACCACGGCGGCGCTCCTGCTGGTCGGATTGGGGGCGGTCGTGGCGCTGGTCGCGCCGCTGAGGGAGCGGGTCGTGGGCCTGGTGAGCGGTCCCAAGGCACCCACCGTGCGTCCGCCGGCGCCGCTGCCCCGTGCTCCCGAACCCGCCCCCGAACCCGAGCCGGAGCCCCCCCCGCCCCCCCCGCCGCCC
>CAYWVR010000023.1:0-53749 GCA_964461715.1 uncultured Anaerolineales bacterium | reverse complement strand
GCCCCCGCCTTGGCCGCCGCCTTCATCGCCGGCCTCGCCGCCGCTTCCGGCGACCTGCTCGGTGGCGGCACGGACGGCGGCCTGCTCGCGGGCGAGCTTCCCGAGTCCGGCGAGGCCCGCGCCGGTGGCGGCGCGGGTGCGGTCGAGGAGGTCCTGCTCGCGGCGGGCAAGGGCTTCGAGGGCCCGGATCTTCTCCTCGATGCGCGCCAGGACGTCCTCGCGGTTCGCGACGGTCTCACTCTCGCGCTGCTCGGCCCGTTCGTCCTCGATGAGCCGCTCGACATCCTTCCGCCAACCCTCCAGCTCGCGGATCCGCTTCTCGGTCTCGTCGAGGTCCTCGCCCTCGGCCGTCAGGACGTCGATGAGGTGCATCAGGTCGGCCGTCACCTCCTCCTGGGTGCGGCGGGCGTCGTCGAGACGGTTCTCATTCAGAAGGTCGGCGATGCGACCCATGCGGCGCTCCAGGAGCGCCTCCTTCGATTCCTTCAGGGCGCTCATGAGCCGCGCGGCCTGCTCCGGCTCGGCCTCGCTCAGCATCTCGGCCAGCCGCGCGAGCTTCGCCTCCAACTCCTCCATCATGTGGCGGACGCCGCCTTGTCGGACTCCGAGCGGCGTGGGACCGGCCTCGGGCGGCGCCTCCTCGGCGGCAGGCTCGGCGGCGGCGCAGAGACCGCCCACGCACAGCAGGGCGAGCAGGCCGGCAAGCGTCCGGATTCTCATATCCCGATCTCCTCTATACAGGCGGGCCGGTCAGTCGTCAAACAGACGCCGAATCCGCCGCTCGTATTCCCGGACCGTCTCCTCGTTCACGTCCTTCTGGGTCCGGAGCACGTCGCGCAGCAGCCGCACCGCCTCCTGGTACCCTTCCCACTTGACCATATGCCGCAGGACCTCGGCGAGGACGCGGGCGGCGGCCTCCTGCTCGGTGGCGGCGGCGGCGAGGCGCTCGCGCATCTCGGTCACGTCGCCCGAGGCGCGGCCGGGCGCCTTCAGGGCCTTCAAAGCCAGGTCCAGGTGGTCGGCGGCCGTCAGAACCTGCCGCCGCGCCAGCGTGTCGAGCGGGACGATGATCCGCTCTTCGAGCCGCGCGTGCAGGGCCCCGCCCTCGTTGTCGAGATGGTTGTTGCGAACCTCGTCGAGGATTTGGCCGAAGGCCCGGGCCACGGCCGTGCACCGGCCGCCCACGAGCCGCTGCCGCCGCTCCGCCCCGGCCAGCGTGTCGCGCTCGGGGCCCGTCAGGTCCGGCGGATCGCCGCGCGCCAGCGCCGCGGCCAGAGCCCGGCTGTCCTCCAGGAGCTTCCGCTGGTCCCTGAGGAGCCGCTCCAGCTCCAGCCGCTGCTCCTGCTCGCGCCGGAGGAGGTCGGCCCGCATCTCGGCCTCGCTGACAACGCGGAGCGAGAAGTTGCCCGAGCGGCCCACCTTCGGGCCGGAGACGGTGTCGTTGTCCCACGCCTCGACGTGGACGACGAGGTGGTCGCCCGGCGCGAGGGCCAGCGGGGCCGCCTCCAGCCGGTGGACCGTCTCGACCTCCTTGCCTCCGAGCTGCCCCTCGGTCCCGGCGAGCGGGGCGCGCGACGGGGCCGGCACGGCGTCCTGCTCCCCGAGGGCCGCGAAGACGAGCTCGGCCCGCTCGACGGCGTGGTCGTCGCGGACCGTGCACCGAAGCGGCACCGTCGCCACCGGCACGATGAGATCGCCGATGCCGTCGAGCCCGGCCCGCGCCGTGGGCGCCCGGTCGGGCACGATCTTGACCGAAAACCGGGCCGGGCGCCCGGAGGCGAACCCGGCGGTGTCGACAAGGGTGATGGCGTAGGTCCCGTCGCGAAGCGTCTCGGGCGGCAGGTCGGCGGCGAAGTCGCGCGGGCCCGTCCGCTGGAGCGGCCGGGGGGCCTCGCGGCCGAAGGCGAGGTCGGCCTCGGCGAGGTCCTTCGTCGCGCGGCCCTCCAGGCGGAGTGTGCTTCCGGCGAGGACCGCGTGGATGCCGACGTTCGAGGCGAGCGGCCGCGGCTCACGGCCCGTGTACTCGGGCGGCGTCGCGCGCAGCTCGAGGGCCTCGACGGCCGGGCGGTCGACGAGGCGGACCTCGTGCCAGGGTGTCTCGGCGTCGCCCCCGCGGGCCCGGAAGCGCAGCGGCTCCAGGACGCTGCGGAAGGTCGTCGTGAACTCGGCGTCGCCGGTGATGACCATCGGCTCGGAGCTCGTGGCCCCGCCCTCGGGCCGATAGTCGAGCATGACGACGTCCGGCACGACGCCCCCCGGGTCCGCCTCGACCTCGATCACCAGGTCGTCGCCGCGCGCCATCACGATGCAGCACGCCTCGGCCCCGCGGACGTCGAGGTGCGTCTTCTGCGGCCACGCCTCCTGCGCCAGCAGCACGTTCCGCCGGAACCAGAGACGGGCCGTCTCGGGGAACGCGGCGGCGCCCACGGCCACCAGCGCCACCGCGCCGAAGGCGACGGCCAGGTTGCGTCGGCGCGCGCGGGCGTCGAGAACGTCGCGGACGTCCACGCCCTCGGCCGCGCGGACGCCCTCGGCCACGGTCGCGCGGACGAAGGCGGCCGAGTAGCCCCGACGCTGCGGGTCCGCCAGGCGCGCCAGGTCCACCGCGCTGACGAACCGCTCGCCCAGCTCCCCGTGCCGCGCTTCGATCAGCCGGCCGAGGGCATCGTCGCTCAGCCGCGTCCGCATCGGCCGTCCGAGCCTCCGCCACGCGAGCACCGCGAGCACGGACGCCCCGAGCGCGAGGCAGACGGCCCGTTGGGGCCGGTCCATGCGCATGGTCCGGTCGACGGCGAAGCTCCCGAGGACGAGGGCGAGGGCCGCCACCGCCAGCCCCGCCGCGGCATCGGCCAGGAACCAGCGCACGAGGCCCCGCCGAAGCGCCGCGAGGCGCCGCGCGAGGGACCCGGGCAAGGTGCGGGTTGTCGCCGGCATGTCCGACACATCCCTTCTCCTACATCAACCGAAAACGCTTCCGCACGGCCCATTCCACGGCCAGGAGGCCGACCAACAGGACAAGCAGCCGGCTCGTGTCCCAAAGCGCGCGCGGCCGGTCGCGGACGACGACCGTCTCGGTCCGGCGCGGGAGGGCGGCGACGGCCTTGTCGATCGTGTCCAGCTCGACGTACCGACCGCCGGTCCGCGCGGCGATCTCCGCCAACAGGGCCTTGTTGAGCCGCGGGTCGGCGAACTCGAGGCGCGGGGCCTCGACCGTGACGGCACACGTGACGCGGGCCGGGGCGGCGACCCGGTCGTCGCGGAGTACGATCTCCAGCTCGTGGGTGCCGACCCGGTCGGCGACGAAGGCCCCCTCGTACCGCCCCGGGCGGCCGGGCACGGCCCGCAGCTCGATCTCGCGCGGCGCGGCGGCGCGGGCCCGGACGACGGCGACGAGGGCGGGGACCTCGATCGGCTCGAAGGCGGGGCTGTAGGCCTCGGCCGTGACGGCGACGCGGGCCCCGACGGGGTAGACGTCGCGGTCGGTCGTGAGGCGGGCCCGTTTCTTGCCGCCCATCAGCCGCCCCTCCACCAGGTACCGGACGGCCTGGACCCAGAACTGGTCGAAGACGTGCTCGCCGAGCTTCCGCCACCGCCACGTGCCACTCGAGCCGAGGTACAGGCTCCGCCCGGCGCCGTAGCGCCCCGCCACCACGAGCGGCCGCGGCGTGCCGCGCATCGCCGCCCGCGGGTCGCCGTGCTCAGCCAGCACCAGCGCCCCCGGCTTCGGCCCCAGCGCCGGGAACGCCTGGTACACGCCCGGCAGGGCTTCGAGGAGGCGGCGGTTGAGGTCCGCCTCGGGCACGAACCGGAGAAGCGGATGCTCGAGGCCCGCGGGGGTCACCTCCATCCGCCACGAGCGGGTCGCCGTCTTGTCGACGGCCGTCAGGCCCGCGGCCGAGACGTCCTCCACGCGCACCGGCAACAGGTCCCGGATGCCGCGCGTCCGGTAGTGGCTGAGGAACTTCGGTGTGAACTTCGGGCCGGCCATCCAGAGGAGGCCCCCCGCGTGGTCGCCCATGAAGCGGCGGAGACCGTCGATCCAGGCCTCGTTGAACTCGCTCGGGTCCGGGTCGAGCATCAGGACGACGTCGTAGGCGAAGAGGTCCTCTTCCCGCGAGGGGAGCCGCTCGATCACGGTGTTGCCGTCCTGGCGCATGTCGCGCTCGAGGGTCTGCAGCCAGCAGGAGACCTCGATCGTCGCGTCGCGAAGAAGGAGGCTCCGGACCATCCGGAAGTCCCACCCCGGCGACCCCGCCACGAGGAGCACGCGGGCCCGCTCTGTGACGACGTTGACGCGGGCGGACTTCTCGTTGTCGGCGGCCAGAAGCTCGCGGGGCTGAACCGGGATTCGGACTGTGTAGATGTGTCGACGATGCGCCGTCGGGGTGTGCTCGAAGGTCACGTCGGCCTGGCTCCGCCCGCCGCCCAGGATGGCCATCCGAGACTCGAGGACCCGTCCCTCGGCCTCGCCGGCGGAGTCCTCGACCAGTTCGACCGCCACCGGCCCGGCCTCGAGGCCCTCGGACTGGAGGCGGGCCTGGATGAGACACGGGTCGCCCGCGAAGACCGTCTCGGGGGCCCAGACGTCGACGACGCGCAGATTCCGCGGGGGACGCGGGTCGCCGACGCCGACCGCCATGACGGGGATCTCGCGGGCGGCGGCCTGCTCGGCCGCGGCGAGCGGGTCGGCCCCGCCCGCGTTCTGGCCGTCCGTCACGAGCACGATCCCCGCAACGGGATGCCCGGCGACGGAAGCGAGGGCCTCGGAAAGGGCCCGGCCGAGGTCGGTCCGGGCGCCGGCGGCGGCCAGCGGCGGGAGAGGGTCGACGGGCCCGGCCGGCGCGTCGGCCTCAGCCGGGAGGTCCGTCTCGCGGACGACGCCGTAGGCCTCGCGGACGCGGACGGCGTCGGCGAAGGTCATGACGCGGACCTGGCCGCGGGCCTGGAGATCGCGGAGGAGCTTCGCCCCGTCGCGTGCGAGGACCCGGTCCACGAGCTCGGCCCGCGAGAGGGCCCCGGCGGCGAGGGCTTCGGCGTCGGCGCCCGCGGCCTCGGCCAGGCGCTCGCTCGTCGGCTCGTCGTAGGCGTCGCGGATGCCCATCGACTGCGAATCGTCGAGCAGCAGGATGACGTACGGGTGGAGGGTTCGCGTCACGGAGACGGCGAGCGCAGGGCCCATGAAGACGAGCGCCAGGACGACGATCGCCGCCACCCGAAGGCCCGCCAGCAGCATCCGCACGCCGCGCGGACAGACGGTCATCTCGCGCCGGTAGAGCCAGACGGCGACGTAGACGAGGGCGGCGACGGCGGCGAGTCCGACGAAGACGCCCCAGGAGGCGGGGGCGTGGGTCCAGACGAACTCGGCGCGGGCCCCCTCGGGGATCGAGGCGGCGTCGACGCCGAGCAGCCTGAGCCAGGAAGGAGTCATCGTTTCTCCATACATTAGCGTCGTCGCCCGAACACCCAGGCGAGCGTCTGCTCTGCCATGAGCACGACGACCAGGGCGACGAGCAGCGATCGCCAGAGCTCCGACTTCGCGCCGGCGGCCCCCTCGCGGAGGTAGGCGCGGCCCGCCAGCAAGGCCACCGGCGCGTCGCCGAGGCGGCGGCGGATTTCCTCGGGCGGGGCCTTCATCACGTCGCCCTCCGCGGGGTCGATATTCGCCGCAAATAGTCGGCGCTCGGGGGTCCCGTTGCGCCGCGCCAGGGCCACCCGGTAGATGCCCCGCGTGTCCGTCTCGTCGTACGTCAGGTGCAGGGCGGCCCCGTCGTCGGCGGGGGCGGCCTCCAGCGCGAAGGTCTCGCCCGCGGGTCCCTCGACCTCGACGCGGGGCTCGTAGCGGCCCGGGTTCAGAACCGCCCGCAGGGGCGTTCCGACGGTCACGGAGGCCGAAGTCGGCTCGCGGCGGGCCACGTGCCGGACCATTTCCAGCAGCGCCACGACGTAGCTCGGGTCGGCGGGCCAGTTCGTCCACTCGGCGTCGGCGGTCGAGGTGCACCAGAGCACCCGGCCGTCGCCGGCGGCCCGCTCGACCAGCGCCGGCGACGACGCCTCTCCACTAAAGGTCGCGACGGTGCGTGTTGCGCCGCTTTCGAGGTCGGATTTCGGCACGGTGGTCGACCACCAGCGGAAAAACATGACCCGTTCGAGGAACGGATTCTGGACGCCGCGAAAGACTTCGAGGACCGGGTGGTTGAGCCGATCGGCGCCGAAGCGGACCCACCGCCGCTCGGCCTCGTCGCCGACGGGCGCGTCCAGGCGGACCGGCACCAGGGGCGAGCCCGCCTCGTGCAGGCGGTTCCATGCCGCGGCGTCGACCTGGTCGCCGAGGAAGACCACCAGCCCGCCCCCCTTCTCGACCCACGCTTCGAGGGCCCGGGCACGGGCGTCGCTCAATCGATAGAGATTCGCGAGAATGACGACCTGATACGGGTCGAGAAGCGTATCCTCGAACCCGTTCTCGCGGACCACCTCGACGACGTTGCCGCTGCGGGCCTCGCCCCCCGGATCGAGGGCGCGGCGAAGATAGAAGGACTCGGCCTCGCCGTAGGCGGCGGAGGGCTCGCCGTCGACGATGAGCACCGGCACGCCCTCGCGGACCCGGGCCACGGCAAACCGGACGTTATCGCGCGGCAAGGCGTCGGGCTCGATCTCGGCCCGGAGGGCCACCGGGGCCGCATCCTCGAAGGCGAGGGTGAAGGGAACGGTCGCCCGGCCGCCCGGCTCGATGCGGTCGACGGTGACGGGCACCGGGAGGGCGTCGCCCGCCATGAAGCGGACCTCGACGCCGTGGGCGGGCGCCCGGGAGAAGTTCCGGACCCGGACCTCGAATCGCACGGGGACGCCCGCGACGACCGTCCGCTCGCTCGCCGCGATATCCGTGACGGCAAGGTTCGGCCCGCCCTCGGCGCCGACGTCGACGTCGACAAGGGCGGTCTGGTCGACCTTCGTAGCGAGCCGCGCGAGGACCGCCAGGGCCCCCTCCCCCTGCTCGCCCTTCTCGCCCCCGGCGGACGCCTCCTCGGCGGGCAGCCAGTCGCGGGCCCGCAGGTCCGTCACGAGCGTCACCACGCGGTTCAGGTTTCCGCGCGGCGCGCCGAGCATCTCCTCCAGGGCCACGAGCGCCGCGTCCCACTCGGCGGCCCGGTCGGAGACCTCCAGACCCTCGACCGTCCGGACGGCGGACTCGACCTTCTCGCCCGTCAGGTACTGGCCGCTGAGGACCGGGCGGACCGGGTCGGAGGTCGTAAGGAGCGTCACCGTGTCGCCGGGGTACTCGCGGGCGAGGCCGCGCAGGAAATCGACCAGGCCGCCCCGGGCCTCCTCGAAGACGGTGCGGCCGGCGGCCTTGACCTCCATGCTGGGCGAATCGTCGAGGACGACGATGCGCTCGCGGCGGGCGGACCCGAAGGCCCCGCCCAGGACGCCCGTGGGCCTGAGGAACAGCCGCGCCGCCAAGAGCGCGACGAGCAGCACGGCCAGGCACCGAAGGGCCAGCAGCAGCAGGTGCTCAAGGCGGATGCGGCGGCGATTCCGGCGCTCGGCCTCCAGGAGGAAGTCCATGGCGGCCCACTCGACGCGGCGGAATCGGCGGCGGCTGAGCAGGTGAATGAGGATCGGCGCAGCGACGGCGGCGCCTCCCCAGAGGAGGCCGGTGTTGACAGCGCCGAGGCCGATCCAGTCGAACATCGCCTTATCTGTCCTTCTCAGGATTCTTCATGCAGAGGCCCACCACCCGTGGCTCCGTCGATCTTCCCGGCCATGGCGATGCACCCAACCGTATCCTCTTGTTCTGTAAGGCTTTACGTGCGGCGGCGCGGGTGCACGGCCCGGGCGCTCTTGCGGCGGAAGGCCAGGTAGCTCGCCAGGGCCGCGTCCAGCGGGTCGGCCGTGCTCAAGGGTACGTAGTCGATTCCCAGGGCCGCGCACCCGCGTCGCACGCGCCCCAGGAACCGCTCCACCGCCGCCCGGTACGCGGCGCGCAGGGCGCGCGGCTCGGTCAGCACCTCCCGCTGCGATTCGAGCCCCCGGAAGAGCGTGTTATCGTCGAATGGAAACTCCCGCTCGTCCTCATGCATCACGTGAAAGACGATGGTCTCGTGGCGGCGGTGGCGGAAGTGCTGGAGGGCCTTGAGCAAGACGTCCACATCAACGAAGAGGTCCGAAATCAGCGCCACCAGCCCGCGGCGCGTGAGCTGCTCGGCCAGCCGGTGGAACGCGTCGGCGACGTCCGTCCCCCGGTCCGCCTCGGTCAGGGCCAGCTCGTGCAGCAGGAGCTTCAGGTGGCTGGGGTGGCTGCTCGGGGGGAGGCTCCGGCGGACGTCCGTGTCGAACGTGACGAGCCCGACCGCATCCTGTTGCTGCTGAAGGAGATACGCGAGGGAGGCGGCGACGGTGGCGGCATACTGGAGCTTGGTCATGGTGCCCGGGCGGCCGTAGCGCATGGAGCGGCTGGCGTCGAGGAGGAACGTGCTGCTCAGGTTCGTCTCCTCTTCATATTGCTTAACGTAGAACCGGTCGGCCCGGGCCCACACCTTCCAGTCGATGTGCTTGATCTCGTCGCCGGGCGCGTACTCGCGGTGGCTGGCGAACTCGACCGAATAGCCGTGATACGGGCTCTTGTGGTTGCCGCTGATGAACCCCTCGACGACGCTCCGGGCCCGCAAGTCGAGCCGCGTGATGCGCGTGAGGACCTTCGGGTCCAGCAGGTGGCGTCCGTCGTCGGGGGGCACGGGCGGAGTCCCTTTGGCTTAGGATTCGTCGCTCTGGAACGCCCGGGCCGCCGGTCCGGCGACGGCCTCCGGCCGCGCCCGGGCGTCGGTCGTCTCCAGGAGCCGGTCCACGATGCGGTCGGGCGTGACGCCCTCGCTCTCGGCGTTGAAGTTCGTGATGATCCGGTGCCTGAGGACCGGGTGGGCCACGGCCCGGACGTCGTCGGTGGTGGCGAAAGTACGGCCGCGGAGGGCGGCCCGGGCCTTGGCCCCGAGGAGAAGGTACTGGACGGCCCGGGGCCCCGCCCCCCAGGAGACGTAATCCTTGATGAAGTGGGGCGCCTCGCTTTCGCCGACGCGCGTCGCCCGCACCAGGTGCAACGCGTACTCGATCACGTGCCGCGCCGCCGGGACCCGCCGCACGATCTCCTGGAGCGCGAGAATCCGGTCTGCGGCAAGGACGCGATCGACGTCGAGGGCGAAGCGGGCGGTGGTGGTCTCGGCGATGACGTACTCCTCCTCGAAGCTCGGGTAACGGACGAAGAGCTTGAACATGAAGCGGTCCTGCTGGGCCTCCGGGAGGGGGTAGGTTCCCTCCTGCTCGATGGGGTTCTGGGTGGCGAGGACGAAGAACGGGGCGGGCAGCGCGTGCCGCTCGCCACCGATCGTCACCTGCTTCTCCTGCATGGCCTCCAGCAGGGCGGCCTGGGTCTTGGGGGGGGTGCGGTTGATCTCGTCGGCGAGGATGACGTGGGCGAAGACGGGCCCGCGGAGAAACTTGAACTCGCGGCTGCCGGTGGTCTTGTCCTCCTGGATGACCTCGGTGCCGGTGATGTCCGAGGGCATGAGGTCGGGCGTGAACTGGATGCGGTGGAAGGAGAGCTCCAGCGCCCCGGCCAGGGTGCTGACCATCAGCGTCTTCGCCAGGCCCGGCACGCCCTCCAGGATGCAGTGGCCCTGGGAGAAGATGGCGATCAGGAGCTGGTCGAGGACCTCCTCCTGGCCGACGATGACGCGGGCCATCTGCTCGCGGACCCGGGCGTGGGCCTCCTTCAGGGCCGCCAGGTGCTCCAGGTCCTGCGCCTCGAAGGATGCCTCCGAACGGCCGTGCTCCGGAGTTTCGCTCATGGAATCCTCGCTTTCGCTAGCGTTGCAGGATGGGCAGGTAACGGTACGGGAGCTGGAGAACGAGCAGGGCGGCGCTGGTGCCGTAGACCTCACCGACCATGTCGCCGGGCCAGCTTCCGTCCTCGTTCTGACTCTTGAGAAGGTCGTCGCGGACCTTCGGGAAGTACGCCCGCCAGTTCTCCTCGCCCGACAGGTACATCGACATGCCGCCGTAGAGCAGCATGTAGGTTTCGTGGCCCCGGTTGGGGATGTCCGCGGCCATCCGCTCCTTCAGGTAGTCGAGGGCCCGCGGGGCGACGGGGTGATCGTATTGGCCCGCGCTATAGAGGGTGGCGACGGCGGCGGCGGTGATGGCGGGCCGGCTGGAGCCGAGGTTCCGCAACGAGTAGCTGATGCCCCCGTCCTCGTTGGCGCACCGGGCGATGTAGAGGACGGCTCGGTCGATGGTCGACTTGGGGACCTTGATGCCGGCATTGCGGGCTGCCCGGAGGGCCTGAATCTGGGTAATCGTGACGGAGCCCTCGTCGCCGTTGGCGTCGGGCGTGTAGAGCCACCCTCCGGCGGCGGACTGGCTCCGGGCGGTCAGGACCACCGCCCGCCTCAACACGTCGTGGATGCGGTGCTGGAGGGCGGCGTCGTGCTCCGCGCCGTAGGCCTGGGCCAGGAAGAGCATCCCGAAGCCGTGGGAGTACATGGGCCGCTGCTCCTCGCCGGTGCGGGCGATGAGACCGTTGCGGCCGGCCGAGGTCAGGACGTAATCGAGCCCCGCGCGGACCTCGTCGGCGTAGTCGCCCTCGCTGGGGGTGTTCCCGCCCGCCATCAGCGCCAGACCCGCAAGGCTCGTCATGGCGCACGGATAGGCCATCGAGTTCCGACCGCCCCGCCAGGACCCGTCGCGGGCCTGCACGCGGGCCAAGAAGGCTTGCGCCCGCCGGATGGCCCCCTCCGTCTCGGCCGTGATGAGGTCGGGCCGCGGCCGCACGGCCTGCCCCGTGGCCGTCGCCGCGCACACACCGGCCAGCACGCAGACGGCGGCGGCGCGATGGAGCGATCGCAGCACGGTCACTCTCCCGGAACCGAGGGTTCGTCGTCGTGGACATAGGCATAAACGCCGGAGATCGTCTCCAGGAGCAGCGCCCCGCCCTGGACGCGGATCTGACGCAGGCCGTCGAACCCGCCGCTGCGGCTCGTGCTGGACCCCACTTCGAGGTCCGGCACGATCTCGCCGTCGGCCTTGCGCATAAAGCGGAGGACGTGGGTGGCGCGGTTGCGGCCCTGTTCGTCCTGGTACCGGACCCGCTCGATGAACGGGAGCAGGTCGCCCCGATAGGTGAAGACCTCGATGGGCACGCGAAAGCGGTACGTGCTGGCTTCGATATGGTACTCGGCCAGGACCTCGCGGGTGGCCAGGTCGACGGCCCGGACCCGCTGGCCCGCGCCATGCTGGTAGAGGCCGACGTAGAGGATGCGTCCGTCGGGTCCGAGGGCGGCCTCGCCCACGCCGCCCCGGCCGGGCCCGCCCTCGGAGGCGTGAACCCGCTCGCCGCGCGCCACGTCCCAGACCTCGACGGCGTGCATGAAGTCGACCAGGCACACCAGGTCCGGCGAGAGGACATACATCTTCTGGACGTTGCCGAGCTGCGTCTCGGCCCGCCACCGGACCCGCCCGGAAGACAACTCGCGGAGCGAGAGCCCGTACGTGGAGGTCGCTTCGTCGAACCCGTAGACGACGAGGCCGTGCGACGTCATCTCCAGGTGGGCCCCGCTGCGCGAGGGGGCCTCCGGCAAGGTGAACCGGCTGACGCGGAAGCCGGTCCGGGCATCGCAGACCCACACGCTGCCCCCGTCGCCGAAGACAAGCACCACGTACGGTCCCGCACTCAGAATCCCGGATAGGATCCGTCGCCGCATCCGCCTCTGCCAGAGCGTCTCGCCGGTAGCCACATCCAGGACGGCCAGGGCGTCGGGATTGAGTTGGACGATCGTGCGGCCCCGGTGCAACGGGCCGGAGGCGGAGGTGCTCGCATGGAAGTTCCCCGCCCGGGTCATCGCCTCCGGCGCGTCGTAGGACCAGAGGCGCTTGCCGCTGACGAGGCCCATCGCCATCACCTCCGTCGGGCCGACGAGCACGGCCACGTGGCCCTCGATGGACGCCCGCGTGTAGCCGGGCCGCTTGCCCTGCGGGAGGACGTAGAGCTGTCTTCCGTCGTGGATGCGGCGACACTCGAGCTGCCCCCCGTGGCCCTGCCCGGAGCTGATGTAGTGCGAGGCCAGGAACTCCGACCGGTCCAGCCATGCCTCCGCCCCGAACCGGGAGTCATGAACGAGCTGGTACGCCATCCGCTGATCGCTCGACCACGCGAACCGGTACGGCGGCTCGGGGAGGACCGGTTCGCGCGGGTCCGGTCCCTGCGGCGCGGACAGGGCCGCGAGGCGCGCTTCGGCCAGGGCCGACCCCGTCGTCGGGCCGTCCGAGCCGGGAACCGGGACATCGCCGAACCGGCGGGCCAGGACCCGGTACCCGTCGCGGGCTTGGCGGCGCCATCCCGCGTCCTCGTACGTGCGGGCAAGGGCCGCCATCCCCGCGGCCGCCATCCGGGCGTCGTCCGAACGGGCCATGGCCCGAAGGATCACCTCGCCGCGCTCCGCCGGCCCCTTGCGCCCGGCCAGCGACGCGGCAGCCAGGCCCGCCTCGACGGCCTGCGGCAGGCCGTCGAAGCACCGGGCCACCCGCTGGAGGGCCACGAACGTCCCGCGCTTGCGCGCCGCGGCTAGCGCCTGGTCGGCCCGGGCCGCCAGGGCCTCCTCGAATACGTCTCCGTGGGCCTCGCGAAGCCGTTCGACCTCGGCGATGCCCGCCGCCGCCGGCTGGACGTGCCAGGCTTCGATGCCCTGGATCATCGGCGAGAGGGCCTCGTCGCGGTCCATCACGAGTTCCAGGGCCAGGTCGAGGGCCTCCGTGAGTTCCCCCTCGTCCTCGGCGGCCCGGATGAGTCGGCGCGTCGCCAGGAGCCAGCCCCCGGCCGGGCCCGCCGTCTCGCGGGCCTCGGCGGCGAGGGCCCGGGCCCGGTCCGGCTCGCGGTCCGCCAGGGCCAGCAGGCACGTGACGCGATTCCATTGGGCCTCGGCCCGTTCCTGGCGGTCCGAGAGCATCCGCGCGGCCGTGCCGTAGGCCTCGGCGGCGGCGGCCAGCTCGTCGCGGGCCCGGTGCAGCCGGCCGCGGTCGCGGTGGCCGAGGGCGATCTCGCGTGCCAGCTCGACCCGTCGCCGGAGAAAAGCCTCGACGGCCTTCTCGGCCTTCGCGACGTCCTTTTCAAGCGTCTCGCGGCGGCGCGTGACCTCGGCCTCCTCGTCCTGGAAGGCCATCAGCCGCTCGCGGATCTCGCTCAGCTTCTCGCGGAGGGCCTCGCGGCGGGCGTGGCGTTTGCGGGCGGCGGCAGCCTCCGCCTCGGTCGGGGCGGAATCGTCGGGGCCGGGCGGCGGGGCGGGGTCGAGGCCCTCCAGCTCCTCCTCGACCTGCTTGCGGCGGGTGACGAGGATGGCGGTGCCGCTCTTAAGGACCCCGGCCCGCTGCTCGATGGCCTCCAGCTCGCGTGCGAGGCCCGTCGCCCGATCCTTCTTCTCGGCCAGGGGCGCGTCGAGGGCGGCCCGCTTCGCCTCGAATTCCGCGATCTCCTCGCCGACGCGCGCCAGCCGCAGACCCGCCCCCTCCAGGGCATAGACCGTCCCCAGACCGTAGGCCAGGAGCGTCTGCCCGTCCGAGAAGAGGTTCCCGACCGGCAGGTCCTCCTCCAGCGAGGCCCGCGTCGCCGAGCGTTCCCGCCCGTCCTCGCGGTCGAGGCGGACCACCTGCCCCCCGCGCGGCACGCAGACGGCGTCGGGGCTCAGGAATCCGCGTCCGTAGCTCGTCGTGCCCGGTTTCCACTCGGCGGACCAGACGGTCCGCCCGTCCTCGACGCCGATCCGCCGCACCCCTTGCGGCGACCCGGCGAAGATCGAGCCCTCGGCGAAGCCCAGGCAATAGACCGCGCCCGGGGCCTCGTGCGCGGCCAGCGTCCGGCCCTCCGCCGCGTCGAAGACCAGAATCCGCCGCGTGTCGCTCGGCAAGACCACGAGCCGCGGGCCATCGAGCCAGGCGTAGTTCACGTCCCATCCGACGACGTCGCTTTGGCGGGCGGGTCCCCCGCCGGCGACCCGCTTGGTGCGGGCGTAGCGGGAGGCCCAGTGGATGCGTCCGTCGATGGCATCGACGGCGAAGACGACCCCCTGCCCCGTCGCCACGTACACCGTGCTGCCCCGCACGGCCATGCCGCACCGAACGCCCGAGACCTTCTGACCGGCGATCTCGGCGCAGAGGAACGTCTTCCAGGCCACGGCCCCGTCCTCCGGCCGCAGGGCCACCAGGTGCATCTCGCCCTCGGTCTCGTAAAGGGCGACGAGCCGGTCCCCGCACGGAACGGGCGGACCCAGGAAATGGACCGAGCCGAGGGGCCCGTCCTCGGTCCGGCCCACACTCCAGAGCTCCTGGCCCGTCTCAAGGTCCAAGGCCGCCAACCGGTTGCCCCGTCGGGGCTCGACGCTCCGGGCCTTTCCGTTGACGACGACCCGAATCCGGACCGATCGGCGGGTGCGGAGCTTGTCGTAGTGCTGCTCGCCGACATGGTAGACGCGGTCCCCCGCCACCCGCACCGCCGCCCCCACCCGGTCCGCGAACTGGAGGGCCGCGTGGGGCTCCGAGGGGGTCATCGCCGTCCGTCCCATGGCCAAGGCGACGACCTCGCCCTCGTCGCCGGGCTCGGTCTCCCAGAGGACCTTCCCCGTGCGAACATCCAGGCAATGGAGCGAGGCGGTGCTCTTGACGAGCACCCGGTCCCCCGCCACCACGGCCTCGCCCGAGGGGAACCAGGCAGTCTGCTGCCACCGACCCGCCAGGAGGTCGCGCATGTGGGCGTTGCCCTCCTGCGCCAAGGTTTTCTTGGGGTGGATCGGGTTGCGGAACCTGTAGCCGGGCGGAAGGAGGTCGAACGTGCGGATCCAGCCCTCCACGAGCACCGGCTCCGGCTCCGCGGCCAGCGCCGGTGGGACCCGGGCGAAGAGGCCGCGCGGCGTGGGCCACAGATGCGGCTCGTCGGACGGGGTCGGGTCGGGCGGAGACGCCAGGGCCGCCTCGACGGCCGCGACGGCCTCGGCGCCCAGGCTCCCGAAACCGGCCTCGCGAAGGCGCGTCCAGGCCTCCCGGGCCCCTTCGGCGTCGCCGCTCCTGCGGTTCGCCACGGCCAGGCGCACGAGCAGGTCCGCGCGGGGCATCGACGGGTCGGGGTGGCCGTTGAGAATGCGGGCCAGGAGCCGCCGGGCCTCGGCGTCGCGGCCCTCGTCCAGCGCCAGGCAGGCCAGGCGATAGGCTGCCTCGTCGCCCACCGAGCTCAGGAAGTAGGTCCGCTCGACGGTCCGCATGGCCTCGGCGTCCCGGGGGGCCTTGTCCGGCCCGAGGAGGGCCCGGGCCTCCCCGTCGACGTTCGTGCGGTAAAGGGCCAGGGCCTCCGGGCCCAGGCGGAGGATCATCTGCTCGCAGAGGTCGCGGACGGGACGATAGACCCACCCGTCCTCGCTGGAGATGGCCCCGCCCATCTCGGCCAGGAGGCGGCGAAGGAGACCCAGGGCGTCCAGGAGCTGCGGCTCGGGGCCGTCGAGGTATTCGCGGGCCCGCTGAAGGAGCCGCTCCGCCTCGAAGTCGGTCGTGAGATAGAGGCCCTGCGCCAAATCGTCCGGCACGACCTCCGTGACCGTCTCGTCGGCGGAAACGGCGGGAGCGGCGGGAGCCCGGTTGGCCGCCACGTCCGTCTTGACGCGGACTTGCGCATCGCCCGGCGTCGCCGCCAGGACCGCGAGGGCGGCCGCCAGGAACAGGCCGACGGCGCGCGTCCCCATCGAGTGCAACGTTTCCCAACAGGGATGAGCCATAGTGACCACTTCCCCAGTCTTGCGGCGGCGTCCCGGCGGCGGCTCTCTCCTTCCAAGACGCGACCGGGGCGCCCTCTTGCGCAGCGAAAACCGCCCGCGCGGGCCATCCGTCGAACATTGTACGACCCGTCCACGGAGACCGTCCACCGGGAAAGGCGGGATCACCGGCCCAGCACGATCTTCTCCCCGTCGAAGGTGACAACGCGGCGGCCGACCGTGACCTTCGCGTCGAGCCCCGTGCCGCTTACCTTGACGGCGGGCGGATCGCCCCGCTGGATGGTCAGGATGACGAGGAACTCGTCGCCGCCCTCGGCGAAGATGGCCCGGCTCGAATCCCGCCTCACGCCGCCCTTCGGCATATCGCGGTACTGGGCCTTCTCGGCCAGTTCGAGGCGGGGCCGGGCGGGCGCGACGAAGGTCGCGCGGAGCAAGGCGTCGCCCCGGGTGAACGTGAAGCCGTCGTCGTGGAGCGTGACGCGGTCGTCGTCCTCGATGGCTTTGGACTCGGTGAAAAGGAGCTGGCCGTTGCGAGGATTGTTGAAGGAGCGGCCCCGGAAGGTGATCCAGCCGGGCCGCTTGGGGTCCTTCTCGCTCTTGCCGGCCCCCTCGGACTTCGATTCGAGCTGCCAGGTCCAGCTCTTCGTCTTGCCGCCCCGGATTTGATCGACCATGACGACCATGCACGGGGCCCCCGAGAGGCCGCTGTAATCGACCGCCAGGGCCCGCATCCCCCTGATGCCGCTCGGCACGAAGCAATGCGGGCGTCGGACGCGGCCGTAGCGGCCGTAGAGCCGCGCGCGGCGGCCCCGCGCGTCGAAGACGGGCGCGGTGTAGACGTCGTCCATGTCGAGACTCAGGGCCCCGGATCCGTCGGGCCGGGTGTCCAGGAACGTGACGCGGGCCCGGGCGGCGGCGTTGATGTCGTTCTCGGGCATCTGGACCACGCTCTCGCCGTAGCGGTTCTCGGTGGGCTTGCCGAGGCCGTGGGACCAGACCTGCCCGAGGCCGGCGATGCGGAGCGTCCCCGCCCCCTCCCCGTAGGTCGCCGCGAAGAACTGCGTGATGAACTGCTCGTCCGAGCCCGTCCACGCGTTCCGGAAGCCGTAGAAGCCGAAGTCGGGGGCCTGCCAGGTGCGCGGCATGATGCCCTCGGGGGGCTTGGGCTCGGCGTCAAGGGGATAGTTGATGAAGGCGTAGAGCGGATGGGTGTTGAAGCCGCCGTAGTCGCGGCTGAAGGCGTAGCCGCGTCGGGGCGCGGTGAGGATTTTCTGCATCGCTTCCTCGCTTGCGGCGCTTCCGCCCGTATGGTACTGCCACGCCCAGAGGACGGCCGGTTTCCACGCCTCGCGGACGAGGGGGGAGAGGGTCGCGAAGTTCTCGCAGGCCGTGTCGCGACCACTCTCGGGATAGCCGCTGCACCCAAAGCCCGGTGTCCCGTTGATCTCCTGGCCGATCACCTGGCCGTCGGGCCGGTACGGGAAGCAGAACATGACCCGGGGCAGATAATCCGCCCCCTCGCCATAGGGCGACGGATCGTGGCAGAAGACGTTGCGGTGGGCGAAGAGGTACTTGTTGGGCCCGTCCATGCCCGCCATCTGGCCGTCGCCGGACATGAAGCCGCCCGTCCCGAGCATGTTCCGGAGGATCAGGGTCATGATGTGGCGGGAGGTTTCGTAGGCCTTGAGGTAGCGGACGTCGCACCCGCCGGTGCGCTCCCACTGGGCGTGGTCCTGCGCCCAGTCGGCCACGGCTTTCTCGTAAGCCGAGCGGGCCGCGGCGGTCGCCTCGGCGGCGTCGGAGGCCGAGATCTCCGTCAGGCGGGGCTCCATGAAGGTCTTGCCCCAGGGCTTCAGGTCCCCGATGGGACCTGTCAGGAGCCACGGATACACGCCCTCCTCCAGGTACGCCACGCCGCCGTCCAGCAGCCGCACCCCGCCCAGGAACGCTTCGACGCGGCCGTGCCCGAGGTCCACGCGGACCCAGCGCGGCTTCGTGTTGCGAAGGGCCGTGAAGTAGTAGCTCATCGTATGGACGGCCACGCCCGACGGGCCGGTCAGCTCCAGGATGGACCGTCCGCCCGTGTACTTCTCGTGGCGGTAGAAGGCCTCCTCGTCCGAGAGCTTTCGCCAGGCGGCGGTGGACCCGGCGCTGGCGACCTCGGCGCCGGCGCTCGGCCGCGCCCCCGCCATGCCGCCCGTCTTCGCGAGATGGTCGCGCCCGTCGTCCGGGAACGGTCCGACATAGAGCCAGTCGCGGGGCATCTGGCCGGACTTGGGGGCCGCGATCTCGACGCCCTTGCCGGGCGTGTAGCCCACGGGCGGCTCGATCCTTCCGCCCTCCTCGCCGAGGACGTACGGGGCGACGGGCTTCTCGGGCGCGGGGCCCTTCTCGCCCCAGAGCACCAGGCCCGCCATCCCCGAGGCCCAGAGCATCGTGGGACCGTGGCTGGCGGCATAGTTCCAGTTGATGTGGCTGTCGAAGCGGCCCCGGTTGTAGAAGAGGTTGTTCGCGACGCGCAGCAGATACTCGGCCACCTCCTTCTTGAAGTCCTCGGGCCACGTATCGTAGCAGAGGTCGTAGGCCAGGGCCGCCTGCTCGACCCGCCACGCCCACCAGCGGCTGCGGACCCGCTTGTCGCCGTTGTCCTCGTCCTTCATGAGGGCCTCGACGCGGCGGCGGGCCTCCTCGGCCAGGTCCGCATCGCCCGTCAGGGCGTAGCGGAACGCGAACCCGGCGGCGTTGGTGTCCATCTTCGCGAGGGCCAGCTTCCCGAAGGGCGTCTTGGCCTTGGCCTTCAAGGCCGCCAGATCGGACCTTCGGAAAAGAAGCCGCGGGTGCTCGCCGGGGCGGACGGGCGCGTAGCCGGGCTTCCGGTGCCGGCGGGGCGGCTTGATCTCGCCCTCGGCCCGTCCCTCCACGGGAATGCCCCGCGAGATCCCCTCGTACGTCCCCACGAACCGGCCCTCGGGGCCCTTCTCGAGCGTTGCACGCACTTTCACGCGACCGCCCGAGGCGAACCCGTCGCCGTGAAGCTCGATCGACAGATCAAACGCCATGCGATCCTCGCCGATCTCGGCGGCCACAACCCGGCCGGCGTGCTCGTCCTTGGAGTAATCGCCCGCGGTGGCCCAAGCCCGCTCCCAGCGGTCGCCGGAGCGGACCATGTCGACCAGCAGCGCCGGTGCTCCCTCCGTCTGCTCGTCCCCGTGGAAGACGGCCTCGTGCAGGGCCAGGCGGACCTCGAAGATGCCCTCGATCTCATCGGGCGCGGCCCGAGCGGCGCCGGCCGCCAGAACCGCCAGGAATCCCGCCAGAATTGCCCCTCGGCACGTCCTTCGCATCATTGGCCTCCTCTCGCTTTTGTCTCGCCGGACTCGAGCGGATAGTGGACCAGCGCGGCCACCAGCTCGATGCACTGGAGCTCGTCCAGCTTCCCGGGCGGGAACCGCCGGTCGAACTCGCGGGCCACCGCGGCTCTCATGTCCTCGGGCACCATACCCATCGCGAAGCACAGGTATCGTCGGTGCATGCGGGGCGAGTCCAGCATCTCCGGGCGCGCAGCCAACACCACCGGCGTATCCGGCACGAAGGCCTCGCCGAGGGCCGTGCGGCAACTGCCGGCGAACGGCAGGGCCCACTCGCCGAGCTTGACGTCGCGGCCTGCCGCCGCGTCCCGCATCTGCCGCATCGCCGCCGACCGCGTGCCTCGCCGCAGCATGTCCAGGATGATCCGGATATTCTGCCGCCGGCCGGTGGCCTGATGGCGTTTCCGTGCGGCCTCGATCTGCGCGAGCCGCCACTCGTGGCGCACCCCGAGGGCCTTGGCGTAATGAGCGTCGGCGACCGTGAAGACGGGCATGAAGCCCGGTCCGACCGCCTCGATCATGATCCGGTGCAGGCCTGGCTCGAGGATGACCATCGTGCCGTGCTCGAGCGGACGGCCATCGATCCAGACCCGTTCCCAGCGGGCCCCAATGGGCGAGGAGCAGTCGACGCAGAAGTCCTGCGTTCGCTTGACCTCCAGCAGGGCGTAGAGGAACGTCCGCGTGGCCGCGTCCGCCCCCGGAATCAGCAGATACCGGCCCTTGCCGCCGAGCGAGCCGATCTCTCGGTAGCTCTCCTCCGGCAGCGGCACGAAACGGAGCTCGGTGGTGCGGTACGGGACGGGCGTGCCCTTGACGGGCGTCGCCTCGGCCGGACCGCCCAAGGGGGCCAGCGGATCGGCGGCGTCGGCGTCGAACGGTCCCGCCAGGAGCCAGTCGCGGACGATGGACCCGGCCTCGAACCGGTTGACGGGCACGCCCTGGCGGGGCGGGGCTTCGGCCAGGGGCGGGATCGTCTCGGTGGGCGGCGGAGCGGGCGGGGGCTCCATCTCGAACGGCCCCTTCTCCCCGAGCACCAGCAGGCACAGCATCCCCGGCACGGGGAACACACCCCGGCTGACCGCGAAGATGCCCGTCGGCCCGTTTTCGACCGAGCACCGCAGGTAGACCTTGCGGGTCGCGTGTGAGACGGCCTGGCGCTCTGTCTCGTCGAGGAACGCCCACGTCAGGTCACAGGCGAACGGGTAATGGAACAGGGGCCCCGGCACGCGTTCGCCGTGCTCCCCGCCATAGGGCGGGGTCTCGGTCCGCTGAAGGACCAGCTCGGCGGCCCGGCGTCCGTAGCCGGGCTCTTCGAAAAGTGTCGCGAGGAAGCCGTACCCGACCGCCGCGTCGATGCCCGGCTCCCAGGTGGTGACCCAGTTGACGGGCTCCTGGTGGAGTCGTTTGTGGCGGGCCACACGGGCGCGCAGGGCCCGGAGAATCCGCCGCCCGAAGGGCGTCCGCACGCGCTCGCGCAGGACGTCCAAGTCCTTGGGGCGAAAGAGCATACGCGGATGCTCCTCCGGGGCGGCCGGGGCGATGGTGGGCTCCGTCCACGCGTGCGGCCACGCGGCGCCGGCGAGGGCGCCGGAGACCTCGCGGAAATTGAAGTGGCCCTCGTAGGAGCCCGCCAAGCCCTTCGGCGACGCCTCCATCGCGACCGTGTACACGCCGTAGCCACCCTTGACCCAGACGTCGTCGAGGATGAAAATCTCGATCTCAAGCGTCGGCTTGGGGCCGCCGGTGTGGGCGCGCAGGCGGCCGACGTGGGACCGCTTGTTGAGGCGCAAGGCGTAGCCGTAGCACTCGTCGACCCACGCCCCGCCTCGCCGCATCAACTCGATCTCGAGGTCCTGGCGGCCGCCCTCGCGGGGGATGGCTCCCTTCAGCAAGACGCGCACGACGCCGTCGTCGGGGATCGTGCCTCCCTCCGGGTCGAGGGGCGTGAGGGTGGCGGGGGCGCTATAGAGGGTACGGTAGGCCGCGGGACCCGGGGGCTCGGCCAGGAGGCCCTCGTGCGGGGCCGCCGGCGGAAGCGACGACCCGGAGGCGGCCTCGATCTTCGCACGGGCCTCGGCGACGAGGGTCGCCATGCCCTCGACGTCCTGGGCGAGGGCCCGGTTCAGGGCCTCCTGGGCCGCCGGATCGCCGATCTCGCCCAACACGCCGACCCAGAGCTTCAGCTCCTGCGGGTCGGGAAAGAGCTTCCAGGCAAGGATGCCTTGAGCGATGGCCTCGGCGGCGGGGCGGCCCATGTCGGCAAGGACCCGGGCCCCGGTCCGCTCGGCCCGGGACCCGTACTCGCGCGCGACGACCTCGGCGACGAGCGGCTCGACCACCGCGGGCCCCATCGCCCGCAGGCTCTCGACCACGAGGGCCTCGAGCTCGGCCGCCTCCTCCTCCCGCGGGCGGCGAAGGTCTTCCAGGGTCTGAAGCAGCGCCGGCACCGTCTCCGTACCGCCGATGCGGCCCAGGAGGCGGGCCACGTCCTTTCGGACGTCCAGCTTCACGCGGGGGGAGAGGGCCTCGCGAAGGGCCGGGAGGGCTTCCTTTCCGACCTTCTCCAGGGCCGCCGCCGCCCGGGCTCGGACCGAGGGTTCGGAGTCCAGGATGCCCTCGATCAGCTCCTCGCTGGACCGCTGCCCCGCCTCGGCCAAGGCATCGACGGCGGCCTGGCGAACGGAGGCGGCCTCGTCGTCCAGGGCGTCGCCCAGGCGCGTGCGGGCCCGCTCGTCCGGCAGAACGGACGCCAGGGCCTCCACCGCCGCCAGCCGCACGCCAATGTCCGTATCGGCCAGGAGGTCCTTCAGACCCCCGTCGGCCCGCTCGGAGTACATCCGCCCCAGGGCCTCGGCGGCGGCGATGCGGACGCGGGGATCGGTGTCGAAGCACCGGACGCGGACGGCCTGGATGCCCTCCGGGTCGCCGATGCGACCGAGGGCCTCGACGCACGCCAACCGTAGTTCCGGATCGTCCTCGGCGTCGGCAAACTTGCGGAGCATGGGCACGGCCTCGGGGACGCCCTCGCGTCCCAAACGCCGCACCTCCTCCAGCCGCGTCCGCCGGTCCGAGAGCCGGGCGACCGAATGGCCCGCGAGGATCTTTCGGGTCTCGCCGGTCCCTTCCCGGCCGCCGCCGCTTCGCGTATGGCTCGTCAGCATCATGGCGGCCAGGTACGCGGCGGCGGCCCCGCCCAGAATGAGCATGGCCACGAAGGGCCAGCGCGGCAACCCGTGTCGCTCTTCAGCCATCCGCGACTCCTCCTCAGGCAGGGAACCCGGCGCGCACGGCCCCCGGGCCGCGCCCTTAAGGGTGTAAACCGCGGGACAGGTCCGACCGGACGCCGAAAAGTGCGCTCCGCCCGGCCGGGCGCGGGTCAGTCGAGGTCGGCCACCGACTCGGCCACCACCTCGATCGTCCGCTCGATGTCCTCCGCCGTGTGGGCCAGCGACAGGAACATCGGGTGGCCCAGCTGGAAGTACACGCCTCGCGCCAGGCACCCCTGGAGCATGCCGATGCAGCGGGGCTTCTCGGCCTCGTCGTAGGCGGGGGTGGGCATGGGTCCGAGACCGACGAGGCGGTAGCTCAGCCCCCCGGCCTCGCAGGCCCGGTTCACGCCCTCCATGAGCCGCTCGCCCAGCTCCCACTGCCGGGCGATGCCGTCGCGCCGCTTCATCTCCGCCACCACCGCCTCCAGGGCCACCAGGCTCAGCATGTCACAGTGGAACGTCGCCGCCAGCCACGTCTCCTGGCAGGCGTCGGAGCCGAGGATCTCGCGCGGCCCGGCCACAAAGCTGCCCGGGAAGCCGTTACAGCAGGCCTTGCCGTAGACCGAGAGGTCGGGCCGCAGGCCGTAATGCTCCCCCGCCCCGCCGAAGGCCACGCGGAAGCCGACCTTGATCTCGTCGAAGATGCACAGGGCCCCGTGCCGGTGAGCCACGTCGATACATCCTTGGAGGAACCCCTCCGGCGGCCCCGCGTCCTTGATCGTCTCGACGATGACGCAGGCCACCTGTCCCTCGCGGCTCGTGAAGGCGGCGTCGAGGGCCTCGAGGTCGCCGTAGGGGAACTCGAGCACGAGGTCGGCCACCGCCGCCGGCACGCCCTTGCCCTTCGGCTGGGTCCAGTCGTGCCAGCCGTGGTAGCCGCAGCGGATGATGGTGTCGCGTCCCGTGTAAGCCCGGGCGAGGCGCAGGGCCCCGCTGGTGGCGGCGCTTCCGCCCAGGAAGAACCCCACCATCTCGGCCCCGCCGATGAGGTCCGTGATCATCTCGGCGACCTCGATCTCCTTGGGGTGGGCCGTGGTGTAGATCGTCCCGTCGCGAAGCTGCGTGCAGATGGCCTCGGTGACGGCGGGGTCGTTGTGCCCGAGGAGGATCGGCCCGTAGCCCATCAGGTAGTCGAGGTATTCATTGCCGTCGACGTCCCAGAACCGGGCCCCCAACGCCCGCCGCGTGAACACCGGGTAGCCCCGCTCCAGGTGCTGGTGGTTCCGCTTATGGCCCTGGCACCCGCGGACGATAAGCCGGTCGCTCCGGGCGAGCATCGTGCGGGACGTCTCGACGTTCGGCATGCGTGGCGGCATACGGTACTCCTTCTTCAGGAACGGTCCTCGGCCAACTCCTCCAGCAGCGCCAACCCGGCCTCTCCCAGGCGCTCCCCCGAGGAGGCCTGGAACAGGCGCAGGCCGATATAGCGCGGGCACCCCGTCGCCTCATACCGGCCCATCGCGTAGGCCCACGGGGCGGGGAAGTACCCCACGCACCCATTCGCGAGCGCCACCGGCAACACATGCGGCACGCGGCGGGCGGCCTGGAGGGCCAGGCCGTACTCGGTGAACGGCTCGCCCGGCGCCCCCACCAGGGCCACGTCCCCGAGACGAAGGCCCTGGAGGGCGACGGACATCGTACCGGGCACGTCGCCCACGTCAAGGGCCGCGAGGGCCTCCTCGGCCCAGGCGATCCACGTCCGGTGGCTGCACCACCGCTCGTTCGTGGGCGACGGGTCCGCGACGGCGGCGAGCAGGCGGCGGCGCTCCTCGCGAACCTTCTCGAGCTCCTCCCGGCCCGGAAGTGGCTCCAAGGGCACCTCGAAGACCCGTTTCCGGGCCGCGAGCGGGGTCGCCGCGGTCCCATCGAGCGTCGGCCAGAGCTGCGCGGCCGCCGCCGCAAGCCGCCCCCCCGTCTCCGCGGCGTTCCTCTCGCTGGGGGCCCGGCCGAAGTTCGCGGGGTTCAGGTCCCCGCCCCAGCCTGAGAGGTAGAGCAGCGGGGCTTCCCCCAGGTCCACCGCCCCCCGGAGGGACGATTCCAGGTAATGCGGGTAATCGGGCGTCACAAGGCCCGCGCTATGCAGGTTGACGGGATGGACGGCGAAGTGGACCAGGGCGGCCAGCACTCGACCGTCGACGTCCTCGAACCGGACGACCTCGAGCCGGTCGTTCACGGGACCGTCCTCGCGGGCCCGGTTGACGGCCACCCCCGGACACGGCCCGGCGCCCGCGCGCATCCGCGCCGGGCGCATCCCCTCCGCGACCTCTTGCGCGAGGCGCACGAGGGTCGCCCGGAGCCGGTCGCAGTACTCCGGATCCGGCCGCCCCCAGTCCCGAAGCGACACCACCGCCGGGCCGCCGTGGGTGTGCGTGGCGGCCAGCATCACCGCCTCGGGCGCCGTCCGGACGACCTCGGCGACATCGCGGCGGATGGCGTCGGCGTAGGCGGCATCGAAGCCCAGGAGGTCGCAGACGAGGACCGCCAGGCGCCTCCCGTCGCCCTCGACGACCAAGGCGCGGGCCCCCAGCGGGTGCATAACGCCCTTGGACCGGCCAAAAGGCCCGCCCGAGAGGTCCAGGCCCACCGGCGGGGTGATGTCCGTCCGGGCCGCGCCCGCGCGGAACGTCGCGTTCGTTTGGGGGGGCATGGCGTCTCCTATTCCAGCTCGCGCATCATGTCGTCGAGGGTCGGGTCGCGCTCCTGCTCGCCCGTGCGAGGCGCGGGCGGCGGGGCGAGGTCCGGCTCCTTCACCTGTCCGCGGTCGTAATCGAACCTCCACTGCTCGGCCGGGCGGCCCTGGATCGTCTCCAGCGACGTGACGGCCCGCACGGCGTCCAGGCCCGCCGGCGGCTCCGGCGGCGCGTAGAAGAGCGTCCGAAGCGGCATGCCCCGCACCGGCGAAAGGTCGCCCACAGGGGCGCCGCCCAAGTCCAGGTAGACGAGCGGGAGGTCGGCGAGGGGCGCGAGGTCCTCGGCCCGCGTCCCCGCCAGGATGAGCCGCTCGAGGGGCAACCTCGCCAGCGGCGCCAGGGCTGAGACGGGCGTCCGGGCGGCGTTCAGCGCCACCAGGGGCATGTTCGCGAGCGGCGCGAGGTCCGCCACGCAGCTGCGCGAGATGTCCAGGCTCTTCAGCTTGAGCTCGGCGAGCGGTCCGAGGTCGTCCACCTCAAGGCCGGCGATCCGCAGCCGCTCGAGGCTCGTCATCGCCGCCAGCGGCGCGAGGTCGCCAACCTCCGTGTACGAGAGGTCCAGATCGCGCGGGGTAAGTCCCCGGAGCACCGAGAGTTCGCGAATCGGGAGGCCGCTCAGGTCGACCCGCTCCGGCCGCGCGGCCGCGGCCAGGGTCTCGGCCGGGGGAAGCTCCAGGGGAGCGTCGCCCTCGCGCCGATAGACGAAGACGAGGACGTCGCCCGCGCCCGCGGGCAGAGCAACGTGCGGGCCGGTCTCACGGACCTCGCCCTCGCGAGCCCGGTACCAGCCGGTGTTCGTGAAGGCAGGATCCAGGGCCGCCAGGTGGTCGTAGATGAGCTTCCGCTGGAGCGGCGGGAATTCCGGCAGCGGCGGCCGGACCGCCTCGATGCGGTCGCGGAGCGTGTCTTCGCCCGCCGCACCGGCGCCCAGCGCCAGCCCCGCCATGCCCGCCATCAGCCCCGCCGCAAACCGCATGCCGCCTCCCTTTCGTTCGGGCATTGAACACGCGAGGCACCCGGGATGTACCGCGGGCTTCCCTGGCACAGGGCGGAAAACGGCGGCGGGGCGCGCCGGGGTGCTACGGCTTGAGCACGAACGTCACCTTCAGGTCAACGCGGTAGCCGGTGACCTTGCCGTCCTCCACGGTGACCTGCTGCTGCTTGACCCAGGCGGCCTTGATGCCCTCGACGGTGGTCGAGGCCCGGGCGATGCCTTCCTTGACGGCGTCCTCGAAGCTTTTGGGCGATTCGGCGCTGATCTCGATGACTTTGGCGACGGACATGCGGGGTCTCCTTCCTTCTCTGACGTCATTCAGGACTCAACTCAAGTGTAGCGGCCCGGCCCCCTCGGCCGCCACCGGCGCCTCACTTCGTCTTCTGCCGCAGCCGCTGCACGAGCCGGAGCACCTGCCCCACGATGGCCGGCACGGCCGCCAGGCCCAGGATCGTGAGCCACCCGTCCCACCCCGGCGGCGCGGTCTGCAGGAGAAGCGAGAGGCCCGGCAGGTAAACCGCCAGGAGCAGCAGGCCCGTGCACAGGGCCAGGGCCCCCCAGACCCACGGGTTCCGCACGACGTCGTTCGAGAGAAGCCGCGTCCCGGGGTCGCGGAGGTTGAACGTGAACCCGAGCTTTGCGAAACCCAGGGTCAGGAACGAAAGGGTCACGGCGGCCTTTTCCTCGAAGCCGAGGTGCACGAATCCCGTGGCCAGGGCCCCCAGGACGCACGCGGCGATCAGGACGCTCCAGACCCCGACAGCCCCCCAGTGGCGGCGCGTGAGAACCGGCTCGTCGGGATCGCGAGGCGGGCGGTCCATGACGCGCGGGTCGCCCTTGCCCAGGCCCAGGGCCAGCGCCGGAAAGACGTCCGTAATCACGTTCAGATAAAGGATTTGCAGCGGCCGAAGGGGCAGCGGCGCGGCGGCCAGCGACGCCGCCGTCACGGCCGTCACCTCCGCCACGTTCGTGCACAGCATGAACATGACGGACTTGCGGATGTTGGCGAAGATGATGCGGCCCTGGCGGACGGCCGCGACGATCGTCTCGAACGCGTCGTCCTGGAGGACCATGTCGGCGACCTGGCGGGCGGCGTCGGTGCCCCGCCGGCCCATGGCCACGCCGATGTCGGCCCGCTTGAGGGCGGGAGCGTCGTTGATCCCGTCGCCGGTCATGGCCACCGTCTCGCCACTCGCCTGGAAGAGGCGGAGGAGATTGAGTTTCTGAGCGGGACTGACGCGTGCGAAGATCGAGACGTCAACAACCTCGCGCCGGCGCGCCTCGGCCAGGTCCTCGACGTCCTCCAGCTCCTCCAGGTCCGCCAGGTCGCGGCCGTGGAGGACGGCATCGTCCTCGGCAGCCTCGCCCGCCAGGCCCACCTCCCGGGCCACGGCCCGGGCCGTCTCCGGCTGGTCGCCGGTCACCATGACGACGCGCACCCCCGCGGCGCGGCATGCCTCGATGGCCTCGGCGGCGCCGTCGCGCGGCGGGTCCACGAGGCCCACGAGGCCCACGAGCCGCAGGTTCGCGTAGGGGTCCTCGTCGGTCGAGTCGGCCCGACGGTCGGCCATGGCGAGCACGCGAAGGCCCCCGGAGGCCATCTGCCCGGCCGTCTCGCCCCAGGCGCGGCGGTCCTCGTCCGAGAGGTCGCGCTCGCCGTCACCGGTGGCCAGGCGGTCGGAAACCTCGAGGACGGCCCCCGGGGCCCCTTTGACGGCCACCTCGAGTCCGTCGCCGGATGCGTGGAACGTGGCCATCATCATGACGTCGGGGTCGAAGGCGACCTCGCGGCGCTCGGGGCGATCCTCCAACAGGCGAGGCCGCGCCAAGCCATAGCGGCGACCCGCCCGCAGCAGCGCGACCTCCGTCGGGTCGCCCGACTGGACGTCGGGCTCGCCGTCGCCACCGGAATCGGCCAGCTCGGCGTTGTTGCAGAGGACGCCCAGCTCGACGAGGCGCTCGATGAGCGACCCCTCGGGCGGGGCCTCTCCCTCGTCGCCGAAGGTGTGCTCGCCGGCGTCGGTCACGGCTTGGCGCAGGGTCATGCGGTTCTCGGTGAGGGTGCCGGTCTTGTCGACGAGGATGACGGTGGTGGCCCCGAGGGTCTCGACGCTCATCAGGCGGTTCGTGAGGGCGTTCTGTCGGGCCATGAGCCAGAGGCCGCGGGCCAGGGCGATGGTCGCGACGATGGGCAAGCCCTCGGGGATGGCCGCCACGCCCAGGGCAATGGCCGTCTTGATCATCAGGAGCGTCGGCTGGCCTGCCACCAGGCCCGCCCCGGCCACGGCGGCGGCGAGGCCCAGCGTGATCCAGGCCAGCCGCCCGCCCAGGCGGTTGAGACGGCGCTCGAGGGGGGTCCGCTCGGACTCGGCCTCCTCGGCCATCTCGCTAATGCGGCCCAGCTCGGTCTCCATGCCCGTGGCGACGACGACGCCCTCCCCCGAGCCCTCCGTCACGGTCGTGCCGCGAAAGAGCATGTCGGTGCGATCGGCAGCGGGGGCGTCGGCGTCGACGGGATCGACCGTCTTGGAGACAGGCACGGACTCGCCCGTCAGGGCCGCCTCCTTGAGGCGGAGACGGTTGGCCTCCAGGAGCCGCAGGTCGGCCGGGACGATGTCGCCCGGCTCGATGGTGACGACGTCGCCGGGGACAAGGTTCTCGGCCTCGATCTCCTCGGGGCCCCCGCCGCGTCGGACCCGGACGGTGACGGCCCCCCGCTCGCGGAGGGCTTCCATCGAGCGGATCGCCTTCCACTCGCTCAGGAACCCGATCAGCGTGTTGACCGCGATAACGGCCACCACGGCCGTCCCCTCGGCCACGTGGCCGACGGCGTACCCGAGGACGGCGGCGGCGGCGAGGATGGCGACGACGATGCTGCGGAACTGGGCGGCGAGGATGGCCCAGGCGCTCCGCCGTTCGGCCTCGCGGAGGCGGTTCGGGCCGGCCTGCTCGCGGCGACGGCGGACTTCCTCCTCGGACAGGCCCTCCCCGGCCTCGACATCGAGGGCTTCGAGGACCTCCTCGACCTCGCGGGCATGCGGGTTCTCGACGTCCTTCATGCGTTCAGTCCCGTCCGGGGCGATATTTCGACGCGCCGTCGCCTCTGGGCCCGCCGGCGTGATACACTGAAGGAAAAGCAAGAGCGCCGCACCGGCCTTTGGACCAATTGTAGCGGATTTCCGCCCGCCCCGGGGCGGCCACAAGGAAAGGAGCGACCCCATGGCCTTCATCACCCCCACGGATTTCCACGCCCTCGCCGAAGCCGAGGGCGAGGCCTGCGTGTCCATCTACGTGCCCACCCACGTCGGGGGCCCCGAAACCCGTGAGGACCCCATCGCCTACAAGAACGCCCTCGCGGAGGCCGAGGCGCAACTCACGGAAGTCGGGATACGGACCGCCGACACCCATGCCCGCTTCGAGCCCCTCCACGAGCTCTACGACGACGTCGACTTCTGGCAGCACCAGGGCCCCGGCACAGGCGTGTTCCTGGTCGGCGACGAGGTGCGGGGGTATCGGGTGCCGTTCGAGGTTCCGACGCTGACGGTGACCGGCCCGCAGCCGCACGTCGTGCCGCTGCTGCCACTCATCAGCCGCGGGGCGCGGTATTACCTGCTGGCCCTCTCGAAGCGGTCGGTGCGGCTGTTCGAGGGCCGCCCGTACGGCATCCGCGAGATGGACGTCGAGGACCTGCCGGAGAACTTCGAGGAGGCCACCCGCTGGGACGACCCCGAGCGGCAGCTCCAGTTCCACACCGAGACGCCGCAGACGCCCCGGGGCGACCGAGCCGCCATGTTCCACGGCCAGGGCGTCGGGACGGACGACGCGCGGCGGAAGGAGCCGACCTTCGAGTTCTGCCACGCCGTGGCCCGGGCCGTTCAGAACGTCCTGGCGGACCACGAGGCCCCGCTCGTCCTCGCGGCCACGGACCCGCTGGTGGGCCTCTATCGCGAGGCGAACCTCTACGACCACCTGCACGAGGAGGTCGTCCAGGGCAATCCGGACCGCCGCTCCGCCGCCGACCTACACCGCGACGCCGCCCGCATTCTCAAGCCCTGCTTCGAGGCGTGCCGCCGACAGGCTGTGGACCAGTACAAGAGCCGGGCCGGGGGCCAGGAGGCGTCCGACGACGTCGAGACGATCGTGACGGCGGCCCACGACGGGCGGATCGAGTCGCTGCTCGTCTCGCTCGGGGACCATCGGTGGGGCCGGTTCGACCCCGAGGCTCGGTCGGTCGAGGTCCACCCCGAGCGGCAGCCCGGGGACGAGGACCTGCTGAACCGGGCCGCCGTGGGGGCCTATCGGGCCGAGGCCGCCCTTTTCGGCGTGCCTCCAGAGGAAATGCCCGACGGGGCCGTGGCGGCAGCGACGTTGCGGTGGCCGCTTAAGGCCTGAGCCTCGCCTCCTGGTGGGCACGGGCAGCTCGCGTGGCCGTGATGTCGGGGCATGCGCACGGGCACGCAAGCTGCCCGCGCCACCACTCCCCTTCTCGAACGGTCCATCCCCCCCGCCGCCACGTCCACGATGCCGGGGACGTCGGTGAGGATGCGCACGCGGGGCCGACGCCCGGGCCGCTCGTCCGCACGGTGCCGCTACGGGTGGCGAGAAAGAGGGCCTTCTTCATGGTCCGGCCCCCTATCCCAGGTGCGTCTGGAACCACTCCCCGGCCAGGCGCGAGACCTCATCCAAGGCCCCCGGCTCCTCAAAAAGGTGCGAGGCGCCGGGGACGATCTCGAGCTCCGTCTCGGCCTCGGTCATCCGCACCCGGGCCTCGCGATTCATGCCGATGACGGGCCGGTCGTCGCCGCCCACGATAAGCAGCGTGGGGGCCTGGACGCGCGGCAAGGCGTCGCCGGCCAGATCCGGGCGCCCCCCGCGGGAAACAACCGCTCGAACGGTCTCGGGCTTCTCGGCGGCGGCCACGAGGGCCGCGGCGGCTCCCGTGGAGGCCCCGAAGAGGCCGAGGGCCAGGTTCTCCGTCCGGGCACTCGCGCCCAACCAGTCCACGGCCCCGACGAGGCGGCGGGCCAAGAGGGGGATGTCGAACCGCAGGCGGCGGGTCCGCTCGTCGACGGTCTGCTCGTCGGGCGTCAGAAGGTCGAGAAGTAGCGTCGCCAGAGCCCGGGCCTGGAGCGACTCGGCCACCCGGGTGTTGCGCGGGCTGAAGCGGCTCGAACCGCTGCCATGGGCGAAGGCGACGATGGCCGTCGCCCCGTCCGGAACCGCCAGAAACCCCTCCAGGTCGGCGTCGCCGGCCTGAACCGTCACGTCGCGTACAGGAACCGTATCCTCCTCAGACATCCTTCCTCCCCGTTCCTGAGGGCTCCCATGCTGCCGCAGCCCGAGAGACGCCCTTGCCGCCTATTCCTCGGAGACCCAGTCGCGTGCCCGGTCGAGCTCGTCGGCCTCGTACCAGCGGACCTCGGCCGTGGTGAAGGGCTTGCAGAAGACGGCCATGCCCTTCTGCCACTTCCGCTCGCCGACCATGGCCACCCGCTCGATGTCGGCGAAGTGCTTGACGCCGACCTTGAGGTCCTCCCAGAGGGCGGCGGCGTCCCAGCCGTGGAAGTCCCGCATGAGGATGAGGATTCGGATTTTGCCGTGCTTCTCGATGAGCCGCTCGATCTCGGGCACGAACTCGGCGTAGTCCTCCTTGGTGAGCTTGCCGCTCAGGTCGACCTCCAGCACCTTGCCTTGGACCTTCTCGAAGAGTTCCACGGACATCGGTCACCTCCTGTTCGTTCGTCAGGGTTCAGGCCCCGCTACCCGGACGGGCAGCGGACGTCGATTCCGTCGCCGGGGAAAGCCGTCGTGGCCGCCCCGACGGCGGGCAGATAGCATCGCATCACGTAGTCGATCATCATCCGGCGGGCGCCGAAGCGCCAGGCCAGGGTCCGGATGGAGTTCCGCTGGCGCTCGATCCACGCCACCGGCAGCCCGTTGTGGTCCGGGTCGCGCTCGTAGAAGAGGGGAACGAGCTCCTTTTCGAGGACGTCGTAGAGGGCGACCCGGTCGAACTCCTCCTGGCGATCCGGATCGGCGTGCTCGCGTCCGTCGCCGACGGCGAAGCCGTTCGTGCCGTCGTAGGCCTCGGCCCACCACCCGTCGAGCGTCGAGACGTTCATGCCCCCGTTCAAGATCACCTTCTGGCCGCTCGTCCCGCACGCCTCCAGGGGCCGGCGCGGGTTGTTGAGCCAGACGTCGACGCCCTGGACAAGGTGGCGGCCCACGTTGATGTCGTGGTTCTCCAGGAACACGAGCCTCCCCCGGAACCGCGCGTCGCGCGTGGCCCGGAAGACCTTCTGCACCAGGTCCTTGCCCTGCCGGTCGCCCGGATGGGCCTTGCCGGCGAAGATGATCTGGACCGGACGCTCGGGGTGGTTCACAAGTGCGTCGAGGCGATCCATGTCCCCCAGGAGCAAGTCGGCCCGTTTGTAGGGGGCGAAGCGGCGGGCGAAGCCGATCGTCAGAATCTCCGGATCGAGCGTCTGGACGCAGGCCTCGCCCTCGCCGTCCTCTTCGCCGCGCCGCTCGGCCTGGGCCCGGAGCCGGCGCAAGATGAAGTCGATGAGGCGGGCCTTCTGAATCTGGTGCTGCTGCCAGAACTCCTCGCGGTCGATGTCGTCGACGGCGGCCCAGGTGGCGGGGTCGCAGGCCCGATCCTGCCAGTCCAGTCCCGGGTCCCGTTCGTAGAGGGCGGCCATCGGCTGGGCCAGCCACGAGGCCACGTGCACGCCGTTTGTGATGTGGCCGATGGGGACCCCGTCCTCCGCCCGATCGGGCCAGAGCTTCCGCCACATGGCCCGGCTGACAGACCCGTGGACGGCCGAGACGCCGTTGCGGCGGCGGGCCATCTTGAGACCGAGGACGGTCATGCAGAAGGGCTCTTCTTCGTCTTGCGGGTCGATGCGCCCGAGGGCCATGAACGCTTTCTCCTCCAGGCCCAGCCCCTCGCGGTACGGCCCCAGGACCTCGCGCACGAGGCTCGGCTCGAACCGGTCGTGCCCCGCCTCGACGGGCGTGTGGGTGGTGAAAACGGTTCGGGCGGCCACACGTTCGCGGACGTCGCCGAAACCGCGTCCTTCGCGCTCCATCATCATGCGGGCGTGTTCGAGGACGGCGAACGCGCTGTGGCCCTCATTGAGGTGCAGGACCCCCGGCCGCTCCCCCATCGCCGCCAGGGCCCGCATCCCGCCGATGCCCAGGACCACCTCCTGGCGGATGCGGACGCCGGCGTCGCCGCCGTAGAGCTGGCCCGTCAGGCCGCGCTCCTCCTCGGAGTTCGCCTCGACGTTCGAGTCGAGCAGGAGAAGGCGGCCGCGGCCGACGTGGGCGGCCCAGACACGGACCTTCATCTCGCCCTTCCCCACCGGCACGCCCACCAGGAGAGGGTTCCCCTCGCCGTCGGTGGCCAGATCGAGGGGAAGCTGCTCGACGTCGGTCGTCGCGTACTCCTCGTGCTGGCGGCCCTCGGCGTCGAGACGCTGGTCGAAGTAGCCCTCAGCATAGAAAAGGCCCACCCCGACGATGGGCACACCGAGGTCGGAGGCGCTCTTCAGATGGTCGCCCGCCAGAACTCCCAGCCCCCCCGAGTAGATGGGGAGCGACTCGTGCAGCCCGAACTCGGCCGAGAAGTACGCCACGGGACGCGCCTTCAGGGGTCCTGCGTACCGGTCGCCCCACGTGTTGCGGGCCTCGAGGTAATCGCGCAGCAGGTGGAAAGCCTGCGTGATGCGGGCCCCGAGGGCCAGCTCGACGGCCTTCGATTCGAGCCGCTCGGCCGGCAGGCGGGCCAGGAACGCCACCGGGTTGTGGTTCACCTCGCGAAAGAGCTCCGGATCCAGGGCCCGGAACGTCTCGACGACATTCGGGTGCCAGGTCCAGTACAGGTTCCGCGCGAGGTCGCGAAGGCTTTCGGCGTAATCCAGGGCGATCTCCTTTCCAGGGGTGTCGTCGGCCTCTTACCGTCTCCATTGTACGGGGCCGCGGGGCCGGAGCGGGCGACGGGTCAACTTTCCGTGCCCTCGGCCAGCCGCTCGAAGAAGAACTCGCCCTTGTCCTCGTAGCCCTCGGTCCGTTCCTCGATGAAGCGGCGGGCTTCCTCGTCCTCCAGCGTGTCGAAGCGCGCCAGGGCCAACGGGTGGACCTTGATGGCCCCGTTGATGATGAACTCCATCCGCGCAAGGCCGATGCCGTCCACGGGCAGGTTCCACCAGCGCAGGGCCGCGTCGGCGCTTGCGAGATTCATCATCACCTTGGTGCTCGTCTCGGGCACCTCGGAGGGGTCGACCTCGGTCTCTTCGTACTCCAGCCGCCCCTCGTAAACGCGGCCCGTCTCGCCCTCGGCGCAGGAGACGGTGACCTCGGTCCCGGCCTCCAGCCGCGCGGTGGCCTCGCCCGTCCCCACGATGGCCGGGACGCCCAACTCGCGGCTGACGATGGCGGCATGGCTAGTACGGCCACCGTGGTCCGTGATGATGGCCGTCGCCTTCTTGGGCTCAAGAGGCCGGTTTGGCCTTCTTCTTTCCCACCGCGAACCCGATCAGGAAGACGACCGGGATCGCCACCAGGTACAGGATCCACCACCCGGCATGCAGGAACTCGAACGTCTCCGGCAAAAGCTCCCCGTTCTCCGCGGCCGCCTCGGCCAGCATGCTCCAGAGCATGGCGCCCTCCTTTCGCGTCGACCCCTCCGCCCGGCCATGCTAATCGTCCCGACCCGGGCGAAACAAGCGCGACCCCAAATCGTGCCCCTTCCCGCGCGCAACGTGCCGCATGCGGCTCCCCTGCGAGGAGGGACCGCCTCTGCCCCCGATGAGGCGGCCGGATCGTGCGGATCGAGATGAACGGGCGAGGCACGTACTTCTGCCCAGCGTGCCGCAGGTCGTAACCGCAACCGCGTGGAGTGCTCAACCGTGAAGGCTTCGAGGCGTAACGGGTGGATTTCAAAGGCCTTGCGAAGCTCGACCGTACGGCGCTTCTCGTCGGGAATCGGGTAATCGGTCATGTCTTTCCAGGCTTCCTCAGTCGCCCAGACAGGGCACGGGGCCCCCTCCTTAGGGGGCGTGAATCGTCACGGAGGCCCATTCTACGGGCCTCCGGAGGGCCGGGGGGCGGGAAACTCACTCCCTCTTCCGCCCCCGGCACTTTTTTGCGATCGCCTACCACGGGGCCGCCACGACCGGTATTCTGGAAGGTTAACCACTGAACGCGAATCCCGACAGGAGACCACGATGGAATTCCGCAATCTCGGACGCACGGGCGTCAAGGTCACCCCCCTGTGCCTCGGGTGCATGCATTTCGGCGGCCGCACGGACCCCGACGTGGGCATGGACATGATCGACCGGGCCCTCGACGGCGGTATCAACTTCCTCGACACGGCCAACGTCTACAACCGCGGAAAGAGCGAGGAAACGGTCGGAAAGGCCCTGAAACGCAACGGGAAGCGGGGCCAGATCGTCCTCGCCACCAAGGTCCACGGACGCATGCGCGACGGCGACCCGAATGCGCGCGGCAACCATCGCCGCATGATCGTCGAGCAATGCGAGGCGTCCCTCGATCGGCTCCAGACCCACTGGATCGACCTCTACCAGATCCATCGCCCCGAGTCCGACACCCCCATCGACGAGACCCTTCGGGCCCTCGACGACCTGATCCGGGCCGGAAAGGTGCGTTACGCAGGCACTAGCACGTTCGCGGCGTGGCAGCTCACCGAGTCGCTCTGGGTCTCGAAGGAATGGGGCCTGACGCGGTTCATCTGCGAGCAGCCGCCCTACAACCTCCTGGACCGCCGGATCGAGCGCGAACTGGTCCCGATGGCCCAAACGTACGGGTTCGGGCTCATCCCGTGGTCGCCGCTGGCGGCGGGGTTTCTGACCGGGAAATACAGCCCGGAGGAGGACCCCAAGCCCGAATGGCGGATTCAGGGCGACTCGAATCGAGCCCGCACCCACTTCACGGAACGCGCCTTCGAGGTGACCAAGGTCCTGGAGGCCCTGGCGGCCGAAAAGAGCTGCTCCCCGGCCCAACTGGCCCTGGCGTGGGTGGCCGCCCAGCCGGGCATCACGGCCCCGATCATCGGCCCAAGGATCCCCGAGCACCTGGAGGACAACCTCGGGGCCACCGAGGTCGAGGTCACCGACGAGGACCGGGCGAAGCTGGACGAGGTCGCCCCGCCCGGCCGGGCCATCGCCGACTACTACAACGCCGACTGGGGCCCGCATCAATTTCGCTGGTAAGCCCCCCCTGTGTAAGGATTTGCGCCCGCCTCGGCCTCTACAGCGCGAACCGCTCGAAGTGAATCTGCCGTCCCTTGACGCCCAATTCTTCGAGGGTCGCCTGGACCGCGTCCATCATGGGCGGCGGCCCGCAGAGGAGAACCTGCGCGCGGCTTAGAAGGTCCCCTGCGTGCCTCTGGAGGACCTCTTTCGCCACGCGGCCCGTCTCGCCCTCCCAGCCCTCGCCGGGTTTGGAGAGGACGTGGACGACCTTGACGTGGTCGCCCATCGCCTCGATCTCTTCGCGCCGGATGATGTCCTCCTCGGTCTTGTTGCCCCAGATCAGGGTCACGGGGCGCGTGTCGCCGCGATCGCGCATGGCCCGAAGCATGCTCAACATCGGGGTGATACCCACGCCGCCGACCACCATCAGTAGGGCCTCGGCGTCCCAGTACTCGTGCGAGAACCGGCCGTACGGGGCCTCCACCAGCGCCGCGTCGCCCTCCCGCGTCTCACCGATGGTGTTCGTGAAATCGCCGGATTCCTTGATGGTGGCCACCAGGGGCGGCTCGCCGGTGGGGGCGGAGGCGATGGTGAACGGGTGCTCCTCGCTCGCGCGGCCGGGGCGCTTGAGGGTCAGGAACATGAACTGGCCCGGCCGGTGCGTAAACCCTTGTCCGTTAACAGGTTCCATGCGAACGGTCCACGTGTCGCGCGTCTCCTTCTCGACCGAGGCCACCCGGAACCGATGCCGGAACCACAGCCGCACGAGGACGTTCCGCCACACCCAGACGCCGACGGCTAGGCCCGCCAGGGCGTACCCCACCCCGCGCACCGCCGGAACGAGAGCAAAATCCGTCCCGATGAACCGGGCGTGGATAACCCCAAGAACCACAACCAGGAGCATACCCTTGTGGGCTCGACGCCACATCTGGTAGGGCACGCCCAACGTCTTGAACCCCAGCGCCAGCGCCACCGCCGCCACCAGGGCCGCCAGCGCCGCCAGCCCCAGCGTCACGGCCCATGTCTCCTGGATCTGTCCCTCTGTCCCCGCAAAGATCAGCACCGGATGGGCCGCCAGCAGACCCACCGCCATGAGGGCCATCGCCTTGTGAAACCCCATGACGACGTCCAGGCCGAAGGGCCGGTCGAGCGATCTAAACCGTCCTGCCAAAAGGACTTGCAACACGAGCAGCGCGAGGCCCGTAAGGCCGGCGGCCCTTCCCGCCTCCAGAAGCCCGGGCCCCCCTCCTTCGCCCAGAACCCCCGCCAGGACCGCCGGAAGGGCCGCAGTCGCCACGTAGAGGGCCACCAAGACCGCCCCCCACGCCCCCGACTCGAACCACCGCCGCCGCATCAGCCCCTTCGCCGCCTCGCCCTCGCCCATGCCGCACCTCCCATCGAACCTCCTCCATCATCGAGCCTCGCGACCCCCGAAACAAGGCCCCGACGAGATGGCTCGCGCGGGTTAAGATAGGCACTCTGTCGCGGCCGTTTGACGCTCTGCGATAAACGGTTTATCTCTCCACGACACACTTTTTGCAACTTTTTGGGGGGTACCCGACCCCTTCTCGCAACTTCTTGCCCCCTTTTGGCCCCTTCCTGACCCCCTTTGCGGGCGTTGGGCCCGCGTGTGACGGCGGTCTCTGTCCCGAATGTTCGGCACGCGAAAGCGGGCCGCAAGCGGCCCGGCCAAACGGGCCCGGGTGCCCACTCATGCACATGCTTAGCATGGCGTCGGCAGCCGCGCCGCGGCTTGCAGCCCTGCATGCGCGAAGATCAGGGGATACAGGCGCTCGGAGTACCACAGCTTCGCGAAGTAGAGGCCGATGGGGGCCGGCTCGAAGCGGCGGCCGCCCTCGGTGGCGGCGAGGAGCCAGGCGGCCCCTCCCTCGACCGCACCCCGGACCGCCTCGACGGGCAACCGGCGCGATACGGATGGAGACTCGCATGCGCGAACAAGGGCGTCGATCGCCAGACCCGTCTCCTCGATCGAGGGCGGCCCGCCCGGGCCGCCGCCCCATCCGCCGTCCTCCCCTTGAGCCGCGAGGATCCACCGGACGCCCCGCGCCCCCGCCTCGGCCGCTCCCTTTCCGCCCTCGACCAGGGCCGCCAGCACCCGGGCCGTGCCGTAGGTCGGGTTACGGTCGTCCTCGATCCACTCGTTGCCGAACCAGAGCGGCACCCATTCGCCCTCGGGGCCCTGGACCCGCCGAAGATAGGCCTCGGCCCGGGCGATCGCCCGGCCCGTCCGCCGCGCGAGGCGCGGCTCGAACTTCGGCCTCCACGCCCGCCACGCCCGCACCGTATGCGCCGTCAGGTCCGCCGCGCTCCGGTCGAAGGGCAGCCGCCCCCACCCGCGGCAGAAGCTGGGCACGCCGCCGTCGCGGTTCTGGAGGCCCAGGAGCCACCGCACGCCGCGCTCCGCCGCCTCCCGCACGCGCGGCTCCTGCGGGGCCAGATGCTGAAGCGCCAGCAGCGCCCCCGGCGTGTCGTCGGCGTCGGGCACGGCCCCGTCGCCGGCCATCCACGACCATCCGCCGGGCGGCGTAAACGTGAACGGGTGCACATAATCGTACTGCTGCGCAAGCAGCCGGTCGACCAACTCCCGCCGCCCCGTCTCGTCGATCCGCCCTTCGAGCGCCCCGCCCTCCGCCAGCGTGTTGATCGAGAGGGTCGTGACCCAGGTCTCCAGGCACGTGTCGATGGGCCAACCGCCGCCCGCGCGCGCCAGGTCCTTCAGGAATCGCACGGCGCTGCGGACGATGGCGTGCTCGCGCCGCCCGATCGACGCCAGGCACGCCGTCACGAAGCTTGTCAGGGGCGCCGCCTCCAGGAACCCGCCGCTCGTCGGCTGCATCCGCTCGACCACGCGGAGCGTCCGCCCGCGGGTCAACGCCCGCACGCCGCGCACCAGCGGACAGACCGGCGGGGCGAAGTGGCCGCGCGTCTGCCCGATGGCCACCAGGGCGGGCACGGCGTAGCTGACGACCGGCAGCCGCAGCATTCGCCAGAGGCCCGGCGGAAACGCCGCCAGCTCGAACGGGAGAGCGGGAATCCGCCGGAACGCCTCCTCCCTCGGTCCCAGCCGCCCCGCCAGGGCCAGCACCGTCAGGATGGGCGTCGAGAACGTGCGGTCCTCGCCGTAGAACGCGAGGATCGTCTCGACGAGCCGCGCCGGCTCCAGCGACCCCGCCCGACGCCGAATCCACTCGGCCGCGCCCTCGGCCGCGCGGTCCCACTCGGGGCGCGGCTCGGGCCCCATGGCCAGCGCGGCCCAGCCGAGACAGGTCGTGTTGATGTTGGATTTCGAGCGGACCGTGTCGCCCCACCCGCCGTCGTCGTTGGCGTGGGCGGCGAGCCAGTCCAGCCCGCCGCAAACGAGCGGCGCGTGGCCCTCAGGGTCGACGAGGGCGAGGGCCAGCGAGGCCGTGGCCGTCGACAGGGCGCTGGTGGCCAGGCGGCCGGTCCAGGCTCCCTCCGAGGTCCGCTCGCCGAGAAGCCGGTCGCGGGTGGCGGCGAGGGCCGACTGAATGGCCTCACGATCCGGCGCCCTCATGCCGTTGCCTTGGGCACGAACGAACAGGCTGCCATGGGCATCCCCGGTCCCCCCGTCACCCGGCCCCCTCGTCCCTTGCTCTTCCCCCCACGAACGGGTGCCGACCGCCGCGGAGCGTATGCCAGAAGTAGAGGCCCAGGCCCAGGGCATCGAGCCGTCGGGGCGAGCGCAGGGCCCGCGGCAGGCCGTGCCGGAGCGAGTAGAACCGCCTGAGGCCCGACCAGTACCGCTCCGCCAACACCTCCGGCGTCATGTGCTTCGGCTCGAAGACGACATCCACGCCGTTATAGGCCGAGAAATCCTCGTGCAGGATGCGGCCCTCGCGCTTGAGGTCGTCGTAAACGCTCGACCCCGGCCCCGGCGTCAGGACCCACGGCAAGATGAAATCCGTGCCGCTTGCGATCATCCGCTCGAACGTCCAGTCGAGGACCTCCGGCGTGTCGTGGTCCATGCCGACGATCAGACTGGCCGTCAGCGCGATGCCCGCCCCCTTGAACGCCTCGACCAGGTCCTCCAGAGCCACGCCCACGTTCTGCCCCTTGTTCGCCCCGCGGAGGTTCGCCTCGACGAGCGACTCAACGCCCACCACCGCATGGCGGCAGCCGCTCTCGGCCGCGAGGTGCAACACGTCCGGGTGATTCACCACGCCCATCTCGAACTGCCCCGCCCACCGGATGCCGAGCGGAGTGATGGCCCGGAAGAGCTCCCGGGCCCGCTCGGGCCGGCCCACGATGTTGTCGTCGGTCAGGATATAGTACCGGGCCCCGAGCCGCCGGAGCTCCTCGACCACGTCGCCCACCGGCCGGAACCGGATCCGCCGCCCATGAAAGAGCGTGATCGCGCAGAACGCGCACCCGTGCGGGCATCCGCGCGACGTCTCCACGCCCAGGAACGGCTGCGACTCGCCCGGCGCCCGGTGATAGCGGCGAAGGTCGACGAGGTCGTACCGGGCGTGCGGCAGCCCCGAGAGGTCCTCGGCCCGAGGGGCGTCGTACCGCGGGCGCAGGCGGCCCGCCTCGAAATCCGCGAGCACCTCGGGCCAGATCGTCTCGGCCTCGCCGTGGACGACGGCGTCGAAGGCCCCGCTGGCGGCGAGCGCCTCGCCCAACGAGAAGACCCCGATGCCCCCAATCACCGTCGGCACGCCGCGACGCCGGTACAGGCGGCCGAGGTCGATGGCGCGCGGCATGTTGCAGAGCATGCCGGTCAAGGCGACAAGGTCCGCCTCCTCGTCACCCGTCACGGGGTCGGTGAACTCGTCGAGGATCCGCACCTCGAAGCGCGGCGGGGTGAGGGCGGCGAGATACGGGAGCGTGCGGCCGGGATAGAACGCCTTCCGTCCGCGCAGAACCTGCCCCGCGCGGTCGTACGTCGAGGGCTTGATGAACAGAAGCCGTCGCCCCGTCGGCGCAATCACCCGGAAGGTCCCTTCCCCGCGTTTCCGTACGCCCCCCTTGAACCCCCGCGCGGCGACCGGGTCTTCCCCCTTCCTCACCCCCGCCCCGCTTCCGACCCCGCGATTATACGCGCGGCGGGGACTTTTCGCGAAATCCGCCCAGGCGCACCGCGCGGGCGGGCAGGATGGGGCCATGCGCCGAGTGCCCGGGAGACGCGTCCCGTGCCTTTGACGGTCAGAGACGTCCGTCGCTCGCGAGGCTCGGAACCCGTGTCCGAAACCCCTGTCAGGCAGGAGCGCCCCATGTCCCCCCGCCGCCCCGTCCTCAAGCATGCCGTCACGTTCGTCCTCGTCTTGCGGCACGACTTCGGCCCCGTCGCGAACAACCTCGGGTCGATGGCCGCGTGCGAGGCCGTGGGCTGCGAGATCGAGACCGGACCGGCCGCACGGCCTTCGTCTCTCACGTGATCTCACTTGACACGCCCGGTCCCCCGGCGGCACAATCCTTCGTCCTTGACGGGGGCCGCACCCGATGATCACCCGTATCCGCCGCGCCGGCCTCATCCTTGGCCTCGCGGGCGCGGTCTGTCTCGCCTCGGCGGGCGCGCGGGCCGAGGAGGTCGAGGTCCGCGAGGGCGTCCTCTCCCTGCCGATCCATGACGCTCGGCCCATGCGCGACCTCGACCCCGCCCACCCGCGCTCCATGGACCGCGTCCACGGAACCGAGCACGACGGCGGCGTGCGCGAGTGGCGGACCGTCATCCTGGAGAACCGCTTCGTTCGCATCGAGGTCGTACCGGAGCTGGGCGGCGTCATCGCCTCGACCGTCTTCAAGCCCACCGGCGACGACTTCTTCTTCCGCGAAGGGAAGACCAAGACGTGGACCCCCTACTGGGAGAGCGGCGTCAAGGTCAGCTTCCCGTTCCGCGAGCACGGCATCGCCCTGGAGGACCAGCCCGCGGCTTACCGGGTCGTGCGCGGCAAGGACGGGTCGGCGACGGTCGCGACGTGGATGGAGTTCTCCCGCTTCGCGGGCCCGTCGGAGCGATGGATTTACGGCCGGGCGAGCGACATGCTCCTCTCGCAGCGGATCACGCTCCGGCCCGGCGAGGCGACGTTCACTGCCACCTTCCGGTTGACCAACCCCGCCCCGTGGAAGCAGGGGCGGCGGTTGTGGTCGGACGTGATGTGGCCCCGGGCCCACACCGCCGCCGGCGCGGTCCAGGGGGACCAGGCCCCGCCCGAGCCGGTCGAGACCGAGTGGGTCTTCCCTGCCCGGTACGTCTCGAGCCACTCCGGGAAGGAGGCCCGCCCCTACGCCGAGACCGACACGCCCCTCGCCCGCTACGACCACACGATGAGCATCTTCGCATGGGACCTGCGGTACGGGTTCGCGGGGCTCTACTACCCCGAGCCGCGCGTCGCGCGGCTGGTACTCTTCGACCCGGAGGTGACCCCGGGCGCGAAGCAGTGGTGCGGGGGCGGGCCGTTCCACGGCGGAAACTTCTGGTCGTATAAGCATAACCTGGTCGAGTTCTGGAACGGCTCCGACACGGTCTTCCAGGCCGTCCGCCGCTGGCTCGGCCCGGGCCGCGCGTGGCAGTTCACGCAGCGGTACGTCTTCGCGACCGGCCTCGGCAAGCCCGACTTCGCCAATGAGGCCGTCGTCGTCAACGTCGCGTTCAAGGGTTCCGGGCGCGGCGTCGAGGCGGTGCCGCTCGCGCCGGTCGCGAAGCTCTCGGCGACGCTCGACGGGGAACCGTGCGGCCAGGCCCGGGAGGCGGGGCCGGCGACGCCCGCGTGGTTCCCGCTCCCGGAGGACGCCGTGGCCGGGAGGCTCGTCCTGGAAGCCGACGGGCGGACGATCCTCGACCAGCGGTTCCCCCTGCCCATCCCCGAGGACGAGGCTGCCCGGGAGCGGATTCGGGTCGGACTGGAGATGACCCCCGAGGCCCTCGAGCGAAACGGGGCGAACGCCCACTACGGCGAGACGTTCCGCTCGGCCGTCGCGAAGTATCCCCGCGGGTCTCTCGGACGCGGGCGGACGCTCCTCCGCGACGGGTACCTCGAAGCCGCGATCCGAGACCTCCAGGCCGCCGCCTCCGCCGACCCGGCCGACGGCGAGGCGCGGTACCTGCTGGGCGTCGCGCAGCTGGAGACGGGGGATCGGGACGGGGCGCGGATGGCCCTGGAGGCGGCGGTGGACGCGGCCCGGCCCGCGCCGGCGGCGGGGCGATTCCTGGCGATCCTGGCGATGAAGCGGGGCGACCGCGACGCGGCGGTCGAGGCGCTCGAAGCGCTCCTTGCGCGCGAGCCGGAGAACTGGGAAGGGAGGCTGATGTGGATCGCCCTGACCGGCGACGCCCACGCCGCACGCCTGGCCGAACGCGAGGATCCCGCCGACCCGCGGCTCGTCCATGCCGCCATCCTCGCCCTCAAGCGAAGCGGCGAGCCCGCGGGCCAAGCCGAGGCCACGCTCAAGACGCTGCTGGCGGCCGAGCCCGGCGCGGCCCGGCGGCTCGAGGAATTCAAGGCCGCCCTCGCCGGACGCTACCTCCCGGCCCGGAGGCTCGGATACTGATGCGGCGAACGCTCCTCATGCTGCTTATAGCTGTGGCCGCGGGGTGCGAGAGTGCCCCCGTCCGGACGCCCGAGGAGGCCCGGGCCCTGGCCCGGACGCGGGCCTACCTGGACGCGGGCGGCGACCCCGACGCCGGCAACTTCTACGCGCATCCGCGCCTCCTCCTTGCCGCACGCGAGGGCCACGTCGCCTCCGCCCGGCTCCTCCTGGACCGCGGGGCCTCGCCCGAGTGCCCCTGGACCTCGCCCCTCGCCATGGCCACGCTCGGCGGGCATGCGGAGATCGCCGCGATGCTCCTCGACGCCGGGGCCGACGCCGCCGGCCGGTGCCATCCCATGGGCACGATGCTCCACACGGCGGTCCTCGCGAACGAACCCGAGATCGCGGCCCTGCTCCTTGAGCGCGGGGCCGACCCCGGGGCCGACGACGAGTTCGGAGACACGCCGCTTCACAAGGCGGCGACGTACGCGCGGCCGGCGCTGGTGGCGATGCTACTGAAGGCCGGGGCCGACCCGAACGCCCGGAACCGCATGAACCGCACGCCGCTTCACGTCCTCGGCAAGATGGCCGCCCACGAGGGCCCCGACCGGCGGGGCGAGGTCGCGCGGAAACTTCTCGGGGCGATGGCCGAGGCGAGGGCCACCGACGGCCGGCGCAACACGCCGCTCCACTATGCCGCCGGAGGCGGGTGCCCGGAGGTCGTCGACCTGCTCCTTAAGCACGGGGCGGACCCGCGGGCCAAGAGCGCAGCGGACCTCGGACCCGCCGACCACGCCCGCCGCAACGGTCACGACGTCCTCGCCCGCCGCCTGGACGATGCCGCAAAGGAGAGGCCATGACCCGCGCGGCGGTCATCCTGGCGCTCGCCTTCGGCGCGGCCGGGTGTGCCGCCCCCGACCGCCGCGACGTCCTCGCGAACACGCCGCTCCACCGGGCAGCCGAGTCCGGCGACGAGGCGGCCGTCAACGGTCTCCTGGCCGAGGGCGCCGACCTCGCCGCCGCCAACTGCGCGGGCGATGCGCCCCTGCACCGCGCCGCCGCCGCGGGCCGGGCGTGGGTCGTGCGGCAGCTCGTCGCCGCCGGGGCCGACCCGAACGCCCGCAACGATTTCGGCGCGACCCCGCTTCACTACGCCGTCCACCCGGGCCACACCGCGGCCGCGGCCGCCCTGCTGAACGCCGGCGCCGACCCGAACGCGAGCGACCTGTCCGGCCTCGCGCCGCTCCACGTCGCGACGGCATCGGCGGCGGAGGTGCTGTGGGCGGCCGGCGCAAACGTCGGTACCCGAAGCGTCGACGGCAAGACGCCGCTCCTGGCGGCCGCCAAGCGAGGCGACGCGGCGGCGGTCGCGGCGCTGCTTGAGCGCGGGGCCGACCCCCGGGCTGCCGACGACCGGGGGTACACGCCCCTTCACGTCGCGGTCGAGCGCGGCCGGACGGAGATCGTCCGGCGGCTCTTGGCCGCGGGGGCGAAGGTGGACGCCCAGAACGCCGACGGCAAGACCCCTCGCGACCTCGCCCCGCCCGCCTCGCGCATCGCGGAGGTGCTGGACGAGGCGCCGTAGGCGGGAAGCGGCACGCGCGCCGCTCGCCACTTGTATGTTCTGCCCCCGGCATTCGCTTTCCTTGGTGGCGAGGCTTCTGGCACGAGGGCGGTCAAGGAAGAACGCCGCCACGGGCGACTTGCCCGTCCGCGCTTGCAGCCCGACCCGCGGCGCAGTACCCTCGCAGCGCACATTCCTTTAAGGGGCTTGCCATGTCACGTCTCCTGGTTGCCGTGGTGTTGCTGGCGAGCAGCGCCTTTGCCGCCGCGCCTGCCGCGCGGCTCATGCCCGACGACCTCGTCTACGAGGGCGCGCTGCGGTTGCCGGAGGGCTCCGGCGGGTCGAGCTGGGAATGGTCGAGCGAGGGCCTCGCATACCGGGCCGGCGGCGACCCGCGCGGCCCGGAGGACGGGTACCCGGGGTCCCTCTTCGGCGTCGGCCACGACCACCAGGCCTACGTCTCCGAGATCACCATCCCGAAGCCCGTCGTGAGCGCCTCGAAGGCCCCTTCCGCCCTCCCCGCCGCGACGACGCTCCAGCCGTTTACGGACCTCCGCGCCGGACACTTCGCCGATTACGAGATGTATCGGGTGGGCCTCGCGGTCCTCCCGCCGCAGGGCGAGCAGACCTCCGAGAAACTCCACTTCGGCTGGAGCCAGCACATGGGCGAGGCCGAGACGGGCCCGTCGCACGGATGGTGCGAGACGAACCTCTCGAAGCCGAAGGTCGCGGGCATGTGGCAGGTGGCGGGCCTCTGGCAGTACCAGACGACCGACTACCTCTTCCCCATCCCCGAGGCCTGGGCGAAGGCCCATACGCCGGACCTGCGCCTCGTGACGGGCCGGTTCCGCGACGGCGGCCAGGGCGGCAAGGGACCGAACCTCTTCGCCATCGGTCCGTGGAACCATGGGAACCCGCCGCCCCACGGCACGACCCTCAAGGCGACGCGCCTGCTCGGCTACTCGACCGTCTACGACGAGGCGAATCACCCGATGGACGGCTACCATGCCTCCGACGACTGGGCGGGCGGGGCGTGGCTCACGGCAGGCGACCGGGCCGCGGTGGTCCTGGTGGGCACAAAGGGGCTCGGCCAATGCTGGTACGGGTTCTCGAACGGCGTCGTCTGGCCGGAGGAAGGGCCCTGGCCGCCCGTGCCGGAGCACCCGCACGATCAGCGGGGCTGGTGGAGCTCCCAGTTCCGGGCCCGGATGATCTTCTTCGACCCGTCGGAACTCGCGGCCGTGGCAGCGGGCAAGAAGAAGTCCTGGGAGCCGCAGCCCTACGCCCACCTCGACCTCGCCCCGCGTTTCTTCCGCACGTACGAGCGGCGCAAGATGCGTCACGTCGGGGCCTGTGCCTTCGACCGGGAGCGGGGCAAGCTCTACGTCGTCGAGCCCCGCGCGGACGAGGACAAGTCGCTGATTCATGTGTGGGGCATCAAGAAGCCTTAGATCGACGGCGCGCCGCGGGTCCAGGTTCTGTCGGGCGAACCGGACCGGGCTTCGAGCGGCGGCCGGCGTCGGTCCAGCCGGCGAGGGCCCCGTTCATCCAGACGGCGATCTCGCCGCCGGGACCCTGCGCATCACGGGGTCCTCCGCTCGTCCGCCCCCCGGTTCTCGTAGGCCCGGTCCAGGACGATCCGGCGCACGTCGTCCGGGTGTTCGACCGGGCGGGTCGTGTCGATCCAGAACCGGTCGATCATGTCGAGGCTATGGACGTCGCCGGCGTTGACGACGGGAAGGCCGAGGCGCCGGGCGGCCTTGTCGCTCTTTCGGCGGCCGGCGGCGTTCTGGTTGGAGGTGCGGCCTTCGAGGGCGTCGGGGCGGACCCCCTGGTGGAGCATGGCGTCGCCGCCCGGCCAGCGGAACGGATGGGCGAGAACCGTCAGACGCCCCTCGTCGCGGGCCTTCTCGACAAGGGTGGCGGCATCGGGGATCGCCAGGTACGCCGGGTCGCTCGTCCCGAGGATCAGGAGGTGCTGGACGTGGTCGTCGCGGATCTCCCGCTCGACGCCCCCGAAGACGCGAATCTCGGGAAAGCGGCGCCCGAGGTCCGCCAAGTGACCCTCGGGCCAGACGGCGTCGTGCTCGGTGAGGTAGACGGCCTGGTACCCGGCCCGGACGAAGGCCGGGAGGAGCATCTCGGGCGGTTCCACGGCGCAGGCGCTGTAGAGGTGGGTGTGGCAGTGAAGCTCGACTTTCACGGTCGGCCTTCCTTTGGGCGGGGGCGACGGGCGGCCAGTGTAGCCCGCAAGGGAAGCGGGCGTCAAGCTCGCAACGACGGAAGGACGGCTCAAGGCGAGGCCGCGAGGGGCCGATCATCCGGTGTACGATGATGTCCAAGGCGATAGAGACGCCGCGCCCCCCTCGACCCGCCCGGGGAGGGCACGGCTCGCGAGGACGGGCCATGGGGCCACACCGACGGGCGGGCGTCACGATGGTCGAGGTGCTGATCGTCGTGGTGATCCTGGCGATCATCGCGGGCCTCGTCTTCCCGGAGTTGAGCACGGCGACCGAGGAGGCGCGCCTGACAGCCCTGGAGGCCAACCTCAATCACGTCCGCAAGCAGGTCGCCCTCTACCGCCTCCAGCACCGCGACACGTCCCCCACCGCCGCCTTCGTCAACCAGATGACCCGCTACACGAACACCGCCGGCGAGGTCGCCGACGCCAAGTCCGAGGAGCACCGCTTCGGCCCTTACTTGACGAGCCTGCCCCCCAACCCCATCACGGGCCTCGACACGGTCCGCCTGGACGACGCCCCCACCGGCTTCGTCCCGCCCGAGACGAGCGGCGGATGGTACTTCAATCCCACGACGGGCGACTTCGAGGCCGACCTGGCCGAAGAGGACCAGCCCTGAAGCTCGCCGAAACGCCCGCCCCATGCCCCACGAAACCCCACGGAAAATCATCCCGGCTGAATTTCCTGCTCGATGGCCCCACTCGCCTGTGGGGCACGAGGCGCGGAGGTCGATGAAGGGCTTTCGTCGGGCGGGGGCGTCGGGTATGCTGGAAGGCACGCACCCGAGCGGAGGCGCGACGTGGCCAAGTCGGAACCGTTGTACCTGGGCATCGACGTGGGCGGCACGAAGATTCAGGCCGTACTGGCCCGGCCCACCGGTCTGATCCTCGTGCGGGAGCGCGTCGCCTCGCCCCGCGACGCCGAGCCGAAAGCCCTCGTCGCCGCCATCGCGGACCTGGCCCGCGAGACGATCGCCGAGGGCCCCGCCGGCACGACGATCGCCGCCGCCGGTCTGGCCGTGCCGGGGGTGGTCGACCGGGGGGGCGGCACGGTGGTCGTCACGCCGAACATGAACCTCTCGGGCATGCCGGTCGTCGCCATGCTGGAAGAGGCGCTCGACGTGCCCGTCGCCCTCGGCAACGACGTCAACCTCGGCACGCTCGGCGAGACGTCGCTGGGTGCGGCCCGAGGGGCGGCGAGCGTCATCGGACTGTTCCCCGGCACGGGCATCGGCGGCGGGGTGATCCTCGACGGGCGACTTGTGCTCGGGGCCCACGGGGCCGCCGGCGAGATCGGCCACATGAAGGTCGTCGAGGACGGACCCACCTGCGGGTGCGGGGCCCGCGGGTGCCTGGAGGCCGTCGCCAGCCGCACCGCCATCGAGCGACACATCCGCGACGCCGTCGACAACGGACGCAAGACCGTGCTCAAGGACCTCGTCGGCAAGGACCTCTCGATCATCAAGAGCGGCAAGCTCCGGGCGGCGCTTCAGGCGGGCGACGACCTCGTCACGGAGGTCCTCGCCCGGGCCGCCGGGTTCCTGGGGCGAGCGTGCTTGAGTCTCAGGCACATCCTGGACCCGGAGACGATCGTCCTGGGGGGCGGGCTGATCGAGGCCTGCGACTTCTTCCTCGTGCCCATCGTCGAGGAGATCGTCGCGAGCGACCCGTTGGCGACGCCGGGCGAAGGCGGGCGGATCGCGGTGGCGGCCCTCGGCGACGACGCCGTGGCCCTGGGGGCGGTGGCGCTGGCGCAGCGGAAGGCCGGCTTCGAGCCCTTCGCCGGGGCCGACGAGCAGCGCGACGCCTTCCCCGAGGTGACGGTCGTTGAGCCCGGCACGGTGACCGTGGGCGACCAGGAGTGGACCGAGGACGTCTACGTCCGCGTCGACGGCAAGCCCCGCCGCCGCGAGAAGGTCCTCAAGAAGATCGACGGCGACTCCGACGAGGTGACGGCCGAGGAGCTGAAGAAGGTCTGCCGGGGCGGCCCGCACACGCTCTTTATCGGCACGGGCCACGCCTGCCGCGCGGAATTGACCCCCGACGCCCAGCGGTTCCTCGCCTGGCGCAAGGTCCGCGCCGAGGTCACGACGACGCCCGAGGCGGGGAAAGGCTGGAATAGGGCCGTGGGCCGCAAGGCGCTGCTGCTCCACATCGAATGTTGATTCGTCCTGGGCACTCCAACGGCCACAAGCGCTCGCCTTCGGCTTGAGGCCAACGCGGCCGGTTAGTCCTCGGGGCGAGCCAGGGGCCGGAATTCCAAGGGCGCCCCTTGCGCCTCGCGGACGGCCTCGGCGGCCTCCTTCCAGAAGACCTCCTGGGCCCGGACCGGCTCGCCGCGCGTCTCGACCCGCTCGTACGTCCCGTCGGGGCGCATGCGGCGAGCCTTGACGTTGTCGGCCATGCACGTCTCGAGCCACCGGATGATGCGGCGCTTCAGGTCCGGGTCCTGGACCGGGAAGAGCGTTTCGAGCCGCTTGTCGAGGTTGCGGACCATCCAGTCGGCGCTCGAAAGGTAGACCTCCTCGTGGCCACCGTTATGGAAGTAGAAGACGCGGGCGTGCTCGAGGTAGCGGTCGACGATGGAGACGACCTCGATGTTCTCGCTGACGCCTTCGATCCCGGGGCGCAGGCAGCAGATGCCCCGCACGTTCAGCCGCACGCGGACCCCCGCCCGGCTCGCCCGGTAGAGGGCCTCTGCGATGGCGCGATCGTGCAGCGAGTTGACCTTCGCCAGGATTCGGCCCGGCTCGTCGGGCGTGGCGGCCTGGGTCTCGCGCTCGATCATGTCGAGGAACCTCTTCCGGAGGCCCGTCGGGGCGATGACCAGCTTTGACCAGCCGACCTCCTGCGAGGCGCCCGTCAGCAGGTTGAAGAGGGCGGCGGCATCGGAGGCGAGGTCGGCGTCGCTCGTCAGGAGCCCGATGTCGGAGTAGAGCTTGGCGGTCTTATCGTGATAGTTGCCCGTGCCGAGGTGAAGGTAGCGGCGCACGAGGTGGGCCTCGCGCCGCACGATGAGCAGGGCCTTCGCGTGGGTCTTGTAGCCCGCGATGCCGTAGATGACGTAGCAGCCCGCGTCCTCGAGCCGGCGGGCCCAGCGGACGTTCTTCGCCTCGTCGAAGCGGGCCTTCAGCTCCACGAGGACGGTCACCTGCTTGCCGTTCTCGGCGGCGCGCGCCAGGGCCCGGATAATGGGCGAATCGCCGCTCGTGCGGTAGAGGGTCTGCTTGATGGCGAGGACGTTCGGGTCGTCGGCGGCCCCTTCGAGGAGCTGGACGATCGGGTCGAACGTCTCGTACGGGTGGAAAAGGAGGACGTCGTCCTCCTGCAGCGCGGTCCAGAGGTCCTCCTTGCCCACGAGGTCGCGGGCCGGCTGGACGGGCCACTCGGGGTAACGGAGCTTCTCGTAGCCGGGCCGGTTGGCGACCTCCATGAGGCTGGCGGCATCGAGCATGCCGTCGACCTCGTAGAGGTCCTCCTCGCCCGCGCCGAGCCACTCGAGCAGGCGCCCCTTGAGGCGCGGGTCCGTGCCCGCGGGCATCGCCAGGCGCACCACGGCTCGGCGCTTGCGCGCGAGGACCGCTTCCTCCATCGCCTCCAGCAACTCCTCCGCGTCGTCCTCGTCCACCGCGACGTCGGCGTCGCGCGTCAGGCGGAACGGGGCCCGGGCCACGACGCGGCAGCCGGGGAGGAGGTCGCCGACGTGGGCGGCCATCACGTCCTCCAGGCGCACGAGGTGCACGTCTCGCTCGGCGGGCACCGTGATGAAGCGCGGCAGGCCGCCCGGCACGGGGACGACCGCCAGCTTCGGGCCCGCGGCCCGGGGGCCCGCCGTCTCGGGTTCGGTGAGGAGGGCCAGGTACAGCGTCAGGCCCGGCAGGATCGGCGCGGGGTCCATCTCCTCGACGGCCAGCGGGGTCAGGCTCGACAGAATCTCGGTCCGGAAGTACGAAGCCAGGAACCGGCGCGGCTCGCCCTCCGGCACCTCCTCCAGTTCCAGCAGGCGCAGCCCGTGCTCGCGCAGGCGGGCCGTCACGTTGCGGATGGCGTCGGCCTGGTCGGCCACCAGGCGGCGGGCGCGGGTCCGGATGCGGTCGAGCTGTTCGGCGGGCGAGAGGCCCGCCAGGTCCGGCCGCCGGACACCCGCCGCCGCGAGCTGCTTCAGGCCCGCCACCCGGATCATGAAGAACTCGTCGAGGTTCGAGCTGACGATGGCGAGGAACTTGAGGCGTTCAAGGAGCGGCACGCTCTCGTCGCGCCCTTCGCCGAGGACGCGGTCGTTGAACTCGAGCCACGAGAGCTCGCGGTTGACGTATCGGTCGGGGCGCTTGAGGTCGACTTTGGCCATGGAGGGAACCTTCACGGAACGCTCCGGGCGCGGCGGGCGTCCGGGGCCTGGCGCTCGGCCTTCTCGAGCCGCACGCGCAGGCCGTAGATCTCCTCAAACAGGTCCGCCTTGGCGGCGACGGCCCGGCGCTCCAGCGCCAGGTCCGCCACCCCTCGGACGTAGATGGTGAACTCGTCGCCGCTCTTCTCCTCCTCCAGGTCGCGGATGACCTGGGCGTGGCCCCGGTCCAGGGCGTCCGCCACGCGCAGCACCGCCGCCAGCTTCGAGACGACGATGCGGGTCTCGCGCGGCAGGCTCATGTACTCCAGATGGGTCGGCTTCGGGGTGGCCTTGCGATGGTAGCGGCAGAGGTGGGCCACAAGGGCCAGCTCGTCGCGCCGGAGGGCGAAGATCTCGGAGTTGGAGACGAGGTAATAACTGTGCTTATGGTGGGCCCGGTTCGAGACGTAGGCCCCGACGTCGTGCAGGAGCCCCGCCACGCGCAGCAGCAGCCGGTGCCGCCGCCCCAGCCCGTGCTCCCGCTGGAGGGCGTCGAAGAAGCGGACCGCGAGGTCGGCGACGTGGTGGCTGTGGGCGGCGTCGTAGCCGTACTTCTCGCCGACGTTGCAGGCCGACTGGAGGACGCCCGCCACCAGGGCCGGGTCCTCCTCCCCGCGCACCCGCCGCGCCAAGTCCTGGACCAGGCCGTCGCGCATCGACACGTTCGAGACGAGCAGCTCCTTCGCCCGCGTCTCGTGCAGGAGTCCCTGGTACGTCAGCAGCGCCGGCACCAGCGTCTCGGCGTCGGCAAACGGGACACAGAAGCGGCGGGCGAGCTTCTCGGCGGGGTATCCGACAAGGGCCTCGACGAACCGGTCGAAGGCCTTCCGGTCGACGCGGTGCAGGTCGTCGCCCGCAACGGGCTCGCCGATCTCGCGGGCCACGAGCCGTGCGTCGCCGCCCACGGCGATGAACGAGGCGACCGTCGCCAGGGGCATCGACGAGCGGATCGCCGCCACCGACACCGACACCTCGTGCCGCACCAGGTCCGCCGCCCGCTCGGCCGGCTCCTCGCTGGTGGCCAGGCGTTCCTGGAGGCGGATGGAGCCGAGACGATGGCTCCCGGAGGCGGCGATCTGGCCCCTCTTGACGAGGGTCAGAAGGGTGCTCCCGCCGCCCACGTCGACGATGAGGGCGTCGCGGCGGCCGAGGGCATGGCCCTCGCCGACGGCGGCCAGGACGGCCCCGACCGTCAGGCGGCTCTCCTCGGTCGGCTCGATGACCTCGACGTCCAGGCCCGCCGTCATGGCAATGCGGTCGACGAACGCGTCGGCGTTGGCCGCCTCGCGCACGGCGCTTGTGGCCACAGTCCGCACGTCCTCGACCCGGTAGGTGTCGAGGATGCGGCGGTAGTCGCGGAGGATGCCGGCGGCGGCGTTCATGGCCGCCTGGCTGAGCCGCCCGAGCACGAACGTGTCCTGCCCCAGCCGCACCGGACGCTGCGTCCGCTCGAGAAACTCGACGCGTCCGTCCGGCAAGACCTGGGCCAGGACCATGCGGACGCTGTTCGATCCGATGTCGATGGCCGCGATGGTGCGTGGCGTGTCGGGGCTCGTGGGTCGGGGTTCCATAGCTTGTGCGGGTCCGGAGACGCGCTCGCCCATTGTAGACCGCCGGCGGGCCGGTCGCCAGACTTTTTGCCGGGCCCCGACCGCCGGGGGTGTGCCCGACGTTTGTGGCACTATGCGGCCTGGCGTTGTTGGGTCCAATAG
>CAYWVR010000022.1:0-54406 GCA_964461715.1 uncultured Anaerolineales bacterium | reverse complement strand
GGGCGGCCGTCGCAGTGACGTACGATTCGAGAATCGCGTCGGCGTCGGCGAAGAAGGCGCGGGTCACGGCGGGGTCGAAGTGCTTCCCGTCCTCGGCGCGGATGATGTCGAGCGTCTCATCCAACGAGCACGCGTCCTTGTAGCACCGTTTCGAGAGGAGCGCATCGAGCACGTCCGCGAGGCCGACGATCCGTCCGGACAGGGGGATGGCTTCCCCCGCGAGGCCCTTGGGGTACCCGCCGCCGTCCCAGCGCTCGTGGTGCGAGAGGGCAATGTCATGCGCCACGCCGACGAGGTCGCTGGCGGCCTCGCCAAGAATCTGGGCCCCCATCAGCGGGTGCTGCTTGACGACCTCGCGTTCCTCGTCCGTCAGCGACCCGCGCTTGTGGAGAATCGCGTCGGGGATCACGACCTTCCCGATGTCGTGCATGGGGCTGGTCGCCTGGATCAGGTCGACGGTCTTGGAGTCGAGGCCCACGGCCCGCGCCAGCCGCGCCGAGGTGTGGCTCATCCGCCGGATGTGGTCGGAGGTCTCGTTGTCCCGGAGCTCGACAACGACCGAGAGGCGGAAAATCGTATCGAGATGGGCCTGGCGGAGCTGGTCCTGGAGGACCATGTTGTGGATGGTCATGGCGGCCATCGAGGCCAGCGACGCCAGACCGCTCGTCCCCGAGTCCGGGAACGGGCCCACGCGGCCCTTCGCGCCCGTGTGATTGAACAGCTCCAGCACGCCGACGGTGGCCCCGTCCGGGCACCGGAGCGGCAGGGCCAGGATGCTGTGGGCCCGGAAGCCGGTGGCCTCGTCGAAATCCCGATGGACCCGGTACGGGGCGTCGGCAGGCGGGTGGTCGGCATCGGCCAGGTGAACCGCCTCGCCGCTGGCGGCCACGTGGCCCGCGAGCGAGCCGCCGGAGGCGGGGATGGCGGCCCCGAGGAGCGTCCGGTTCAGCCGGTCGAGGGGCACGCGGTCGTTCTGGGCACACACGAACCGAAGGACCCCCTCCTCCAGGACGTACAGGCTTCCCGCCTCCGCCCGCGCCAAGTGCCGCGCCTCCAGCAGAATCCGGTTCAGCACTTTCCGCCGGTCGGCCTCGGTCGAGAGGTGGATGCCCACCTCCGTGATCCGCCGGAGCATCTCCGAGGTCTCTTGGATTTTGGCCAGGCCCTCATCTGTCGCCATGGCATGCTCCCCAGCGTTTGAGACTCCACGATATATCGGCCCAGCCGTGCCCCGAATATCGGGGAATCCCCCATCTGGCGCAAAAGCATAAAACGTTTCACAAAACTCGCCAGATGCCTACAGTCTACGGCTTGGGCGCCCCCCGCCTTTCGGCTACAAATCGATCGTCGGCCGGCCATGAACGCAGGCACATGAGCCGCGAGCGTGAGTTCGCGGGTACGTTCGCCTGGCCCGGGTGTCGGCGGGCCCACGGACAAGAGCAAGCCGACGTGCCCTCGATCGGACGATCGCGACTCCGTCGGTTTGAAACATCGTTTTCCACGCAACACCATCCCCGCCGCCACGGGTTAAGCCAAGGGAGCCCGACGGTGGAGGTACGCCGGGACGGCGGAAGGAGTACGGACGCATGAAGCGCATGAGGAGAGGCATGGGCGGATGGGCGGCCCTGGCCGCGCTGGTCGCGGCGGCGGCATGGGCGCGGGGCCAGGTTCCGCCGTCGGAGCCGGACCTCGAGATGGAGGATACCCCGGCCATTTGTCTCGAAGAACCCCCGGCCCGGATGCCTGCCGCGCCTTCGCTCGAGCGGGTCGCCGAGCGGACCGGCGAGAAGCCTGAGCCCACCCGCGACCCCCCGTCCCCGCCGTCGGGGCCCGAAACCCTCGAAGCCGAGTGGCGGCTCCAGTGGAACGACCTCGTCCTCCAGCTCGAGAGCCGCGACTGGTTCGAGAAGATCGCCGACCAAGTCTATCGTCCCGAGGCCACGGTCCTGGAGACGGACCGCGACCCGGTAGACCTGGTGCTGCGTCGCACGGCCGCCCTGCTCGTCCACACGGCCCGGCGGTGGCCGAAGCCCGAGTGGGCCGCCTTCGGCAAGGACCTCAAGACCCTCAAGGCCCGGGCCGACACGACGCCCGTCGCCCGCACGGCCGACCGCTATGCCCTCTTCACCGACGCCTGCCGCCTGAGGCGGCGAGTGGCCCTCGCGCATCCGCTCCTGGACTTCGACCGGCTCCTGTTCATCAAGAAGCACTTCTCGCGCGCCAGCCACATGTGCGACCAGTACTTCGGCAAGAACGCCAAGTCGGGCGGGGGTCTCCATATCCTCTCGAACTTCAAGGGCGACGCCCCGGTGGTCACCGACGTCCTGGCGGGGGCGACCGTCGCGAACGGGCGGCTGGCCGGCCGGCCGCTCGAGGACGGGTGCTTCGTCGCGCCGGACCTTTCGTGGGACGGACGCGAGGTCGTCTTCGCCTGGTGCGAATGCGACGGGGGCGGCTGGAGCGAGACGAGCTGCTTCCATCTCTTCAAGGCGAACATCGACGGGTCGAACCTCGTCCAGCTCACCGACGGACCCTGGAACGACTTCGACCCCTGCTTCCTCCCGAGCGGCCGCCTCTGCTTCAACTCCGAGCGTCGCGGCGGGTTCGGGCGGTGCCACGGGCGGCCCGTGCCCACCTACACCCTCCACTCGATGAACCCCGACGGGTCGGACATCGTGCCGGTCAGCTACCACGAGACGAACGAGTGGCACCCGAGCGTCACGGACCAGGGCCTGGTGGTCTACTCGCGGTGGGATTACGTGGACCGCGACTCCGACATTGCGCACCATCCCTGGATCACCACGCCCGACGGCCGCGACGCCCGCAGCCTGCACGGCAACTTCCCGAAGCGTCACGGGCGGCAGCTTCGGCCGTGGATGGAGCTGGACGTCAAGCCGATCCCCGGCTCGCACCGGTACCTCGCCACCGCCGCCCCCCACCACGGCCAGGCCTTCGGCTCGCTGGTCATGGTCGACCCGGACATCGAGGACGACGACGTGATGAGCCAGGTGAAGCGCGTCACGCCGGAGACGCCCTTCCCGGAGTCGGAGCGCGGGCGCGGCAACTGGGTGTTCGCGACGAGCTGGCCGCTCTCTGAGGACGTCTACCTGGCCGCCTACGCCCCGCGCGACCCCAAGGACCGCGGCCGCCGGGGCGTCGCCACGACCCACGGCCTCTACGTCGTCGACAGCTTCGGAAACCGGACGCTCCTGTACCGCGACCCGGACATCAACTGCCAGAGCCCCCTGCCCTTGAGGGCCCGCCGCCTCCCGCCCGTCGTCACGCACCTCGCCGACGCCGGCCGCCCCAACTCGAAGGCCCGGGCCGCCGCCGAGCCGACGATCCTGGAGGCGACGAAGGCGATGCCGGGCGACTCGGCCCATTCGCCGAAGGGCCTCGCGCCCGGGACCTTCGCGGTCATGGACGTCTACGACGGGCTGCTGGACTGGCCGGAGGGGACGACGATCACGGCCCTGCGCGTCGTCCAGCTCTACCCGAAGGCGACGGCCCCGAGCAATCGGCCGCGGATCGGCATCGGGAACCAGTCGCTGGCGCGCGGCGTGCTGGGCGTGGTGCCGGTCGAGGCGGACGGGAGCGCCTATTTCGAGGCCCCCGCCGGCCGCGCCCTCTACTTCCAGGCCCTCGACGAGAAGGGCCTGGCGGTCCAGTCAATGCGGTCGCTGACATATCTCCAGCCGGGCCAGCGCCTGGCCTGCCAGGGATGCCACGAGATCCGGAACCGGGCCCCCGCCGTGCCCCGCGAGGTCCCCCTGGCCCTTCGCCGCCCGCCCTCGAAGCTCGAAGGCGACGTCGACGGGTCGAACCCGGTCCTCTATCCGCGACTCGTCCAGCCGGTCCTCGACCGAAAGTGCGTCGCGTGCCACACAAAACAGAAGAAGGCCCCGGACCTGTCCGGCAAGGTGGCGACCGGCAAGGACGCGCGCAGCGGCTGGACGCAGTCCTACACGGTGCTCGCGCGGCACGGGTTCTGGCAGAACGGCGGGAACGGGGCCATCCGCGACGAGCGCCACGGCCTCAGCCGCAACACCCCCGGCGCGTTCGGGGCATACGCCTCGCCCCTCTACAAGAGGCTCGCCACCGGCCACCACGGCGTGCAGCTGACGGACGCGGAGCGATACCGCCTGACCCTGTGGCTCGACACGAACACGAACTTCTACGGGGCGTACTTCGACCTCGAGAAGCAAGCGCGCGGCGAAGTGGTGTGGCCGCGCCTGGAGTAGGCGACGTTCTGCCCAGGAGCCGCGAACGGCCGTTCGGGGGTACGTTCGCCTCCCTCTTGCACGCGGGCGCGCCGGCGCCTACCATAACCCGACGACGCCGCGAACCGCGGCCGCAGCTTATAAGGTGGAATATGCATATCAACCAAGCGTGCGCCGTGGTCCTGCTTCTTGCCTCAACGGCCCTCGCCCGGGACAAGGTCGCCCTCGAAGCCCGGTTCCCCGAGGGGCGGTACCTCCTGGGGACCTCGACGACGATGACCCAGAAGGTCACCGCCGACGGCGAGCCCCAGCCCGACCAGCGGGTCGAGCAGGCCTTCACCCTCGGCCTCGACGTCTCCGCCCCCGACGACGCCGGCACGCAGACGGTCGCCCTGACGTACCGGGCGTTCAAGCAGATCGTCCGGATGGGCCGCGAGACGGTCGCGTACGATTCCGCCGACCCGCCCGACGAGCAAGACCCGAGCATGGCCCGGGCCATCGGCCCGATGATGAAGACGACGATCACCGTCCGCCTCGGCCCCGGCGCGGAGGTCCGCGAGGCGACGGGCCTCGACGCCCTGTGGGAGCGGCTCGCGAAGGAGAACCCGCCGCTCGCCCCCCTCTTCGCCGAGATGCGCGCGAGCATGGGCAACGACATGATCGAGAACCTCCTCGGCCACGCCGCCCGCTTCCTCCCCGCCGGGCCCGTCGCCGTCGGCGACACGTGGCAGGTCCGCCGCAACCTCTCCGTGCCCGTCGCCGGGACCTCGGCCATGACGTTCGAGTGCACCCTCGCCTCGCTCGAAGACGACGGGAAGACGGCCGTCATCACCCTCGACGGAGCCAGCGCCACCGGCCCCGGCCGGCCGAGCGACGTCGGCAGCGGGACGCTGAAGATCGAGAAGGGGACCTACCGGCAGACGGGAACGCTCCGGTTCGACCGCCCCCTCGGCCTCGCCCTCCGCCAGGAGGTGAGCCAGGACGGCAAGGTCACGATGACCCTCGAAGACGCCGCCGGCGCCACGACCCGCGCCGAGGGCAAACTGACGCTCAAACGCGAGATCACGCTGACGCCCGAGAAGTGATCCCCCCCCGCCGGGCGGCATGGCCACGCCGTTTCGCGCGGCCATGCGCCAATCCACGCTCGCCCGCCGACACAGAAGGCGTGCGGGCATGCCCGCGATCTTACGATCGCGGCTCCCCCTGCTCTTGCGGCTCCGGCAGCCGGCGAGCAGACGCATGTAGCTCGGCTTGATGTACTTGCGCCACGGGGCGGGGCATCGCTGGACCCCGGTCCCATGGGTGGCGCGGTGGGTCTCTGAATCCGCCGCCGCCCGGCGAGCGAATAGGTTCATGGATCCCGCGTCCAAGAGAACGAACGGGGGTCGGAGGACCCGACGATGGAGACCATCATCCTCATCTGGCAACACTTTTGCCCCGCCGCCCGCCCGCGCAACCGCTATGCCCGTCGCCGCATCCCCGTCGCCCGGGAACCCCGCCGCGGCGAGTCCGTCCCCGTGCGGCACGGGTCGCCGCGCCCCGCCGCCCCCTGATGCCGCTTGCGGCTCACCCGCGCCCGCGCCGCTTCCGTTTCCCTGTTCTCCCCTCGTGGGAGAGGGTAGAGTGAGGGGCGAAATGGGGGCAAGAAGAGGCGAAAAGGGGGCGGTTTCGTGCCACTTCCCCCCGAACAGTCGCGAAAGCGTGCGCCGCTTAGGGATAGACGGTTTCGTGAATCTCGCGAAGCGTGCGTCGTTCGCCGCGCGGGCTTGTCCAAGTTAACAGGCGTGCGGAGCGGCTTTTTGCGCTTGTCACGGGGGCCGCGGCGCGGTAGAAGGAGGGGCTCATTTCGCTCCGGAGAGAGGAGGCATGGAGATGCCCAAGACGCATAAGATCGCGGTCATCGGCGGCGACGGGACCGGCCCGGAAGTGGTCGCCGAGGGCCTGAAGGTCCTCGACGCCGCCGCCGCACGCTTCGGCTTCCGCGTTGAGACCACGGACTTCGACTACGGCGGCGACCGGTACCTGGCGATGGGCGGCAACCCGGAGGAGCTGACCGTCCCGCCCATCACGGACGAGGAGGTGGACGAGCTGCGGGCCTTCGACGCCATCTACCTGGGCGCCGTGGGCCATCCCGACGTCCGGGACGGGATTCTCGAGCCGGGGCTTCTGTTGAAACTGCGATTCGCGCTGGACCAATATATCAACCTCCGTCCGGTGAAACTCTACCCCGGCGTGCCCTGCCCCCTGGCCGGCAAGGGGCCGGCGGACATCGACTTCGTCATCGTCCGCGAGAACACCGAAGGTCTCTATTCGGGCATGGGCGGGGTCCAGTACAAGGATACGCCGCACGAGGTCGCCACGCAGGTCATGTGCAACACGCGGCGGGGCGTGGAGCGGTGCATCCGCTACGCCTTCGAGGCCTGCACGCGCCGCGAGCGCCCCAAGAAGATGCTGACCCTGGTGCACAAGGTCAACGTGCTGACGCGCGCCGGGGACCTGTGGCGGAGGGCGTTCCGCGAGATCGGAGAAGAGTATCCCGACATCCAGAAGGATTACAACCACGTCGACGCATGCTGCATGTGGATGGTCAAGAACCCGGAGTATTACGACACGATCGTCGTGGGGAACATGTTCGGCGACATCATCACGGACCTCGGGGCGATGATCCAGGGGGGCATGGGCATCGCCGCCGGCGCCAACATCAACCCGCAGGGGGTCTCGATGTTCGAGCCCATCGGCGGCTCGGCGCCCAAGTACACGGGCCAGGGCAAGATCAACCCCATGGCCGCCATCGGGGCCCTGGGCATGATGCTCGCCGAACTGGGCGAGACCGAAGCCGCCGCCGCCGTCGACCGGGCCATCGCCCACGTCACCGGCGAGAAGCTCGAAGGCATGGCCGCCGGCCGCATGGGCTACACGACGAGCGAGGTGGGCGACCTGGTGGCCGAGGCCCTCTCAGAGGGCTAGAATCGGCCTAGCGGACGTTTTTTCGCTATAGTCGGCGGCCGGGGGATGGCGATACCCCACCATGGAAGTCACCCTCGAACGCGCGTCTGCTCCGCCCCCCGCGACCGCGCCGGAGACGCTCGTCCGCCCGGTCCCGGTCGAGGCGCCCGAGCCGCTGGGCGAGGCCGACTATGCCGCCGTCCGGCAGGCGGTCCGCCTCCGCCGACCGGTGCTCCGCGCGGCCCGGGTGGCGCGGTCGTCGGCGATCGTGGCGCTGGTGATCGCGTTCGGGGCCCTGCCCTGGTTGCTCTTCTGGCCCAGTCTTCTCGATCTCTTCATCGTCGCCGCGGTGGGCGCGGCGGGGCTGGTGGAGCTGGTGGGCTACGGGCGGATGAGGCGGGGCGGGGCGTCGGCGGCGGGCCTCCTGGCGAAGAACCAGCTCGCTCTCCTCGCCGCCATCGCGCTGTACGCGGTCGCCCGGATGATCGCCTTCTCGACCGAGGAGGTGAAACTCTCGGTCCTCTCGCCGGAGGTCCGGGCCCAGCTCTCGACCATGCCGAGCATCGCGGCGGCGATCGATGCCGACGTCGAGCGCTTCGCCCCGATCCTCGTCTACGGGTTCTACGGGACGGTCATCGCGGTCACCATCCTCGTCCAGGGCGGCATGGCCCTCTACTACGCCACCCGCCGCCAACGCATCGAGACCTTCCGCCGCGCCACGCCCCCGTGGATTCGGCGCCTCTTCGCCGAGATCGACGGCTGAGACGCCTCGTCACGTCCACTGAAACCCCTCAAGCCCCTGCGTCATGTGGTCGAGATTACGGCAGTCGGAGGGAGTCCCGCCACAGGACGAGAGACGCCGCGGATGGACGAGACCAAATCGCTTCCTGAGACCTGCCGGGCTCTTCTATACGCGCCCGTCGAGGCGTCCTCCGACGATGCCGCAGCCTGCCGCGCCTACCTCGAAGCCATCGCACACAACCCCGACGCGCCCCATCGGGAGGGCGGGCCCCTGGTCGAGGCGGCCGCCCGGATTCATCGCGAGCTTCGGCGGTTGCAGCAGGCGACCACCGAGACGTGCCCGGACGGTGAGGCGGACCTTTTGCCGCCCCTCCGGCAAGCCCTGAAGAGGGAGCTGGCCCGCACGTCGCGGTTCGCGACGGGGCTGGCCCTGGTGCTGCTGGAGGTCGAACCGCTCGAAGACACCCGCCGCACCCGCGGCGAACGGGTTGCCGAGGCGGTGCTGACGCACGTGGAACAGGAGTTGAGGCGGCTGGCGCGGGCCGTGGACACGGTGTGCCGGACGGGGGACCATCTGGCCGTCGTTCTGCCCGAAGAGGGCGCAGCGGGGGCCCAGTCGGCCGCGCGACGGTGGGTCCGGGCCCTGGAGGACCGGCCCTTCGAGGGGGACGGATTCCGGGTGCGGATCGCGCTTCGGGCCGGGGTCGCCTGCCACCCGGACGACGCCGTCGACACCGCCTCCGGGCTCCTTCAGGCCGCCCGAAGCGCCCTCCTGTTCGCCCGGACCCTCACCCGCGAGACGGTCATGGCGTACCGGGACCTCCCCCGGGGCACGTCGACGCAGTTGGAGGGCCACCGGGTGGAGGACCTGGCCCAACGGGTTCAGGCCCTGCTCCGGCGGAGCCGGTCGCAGTGCCTGGATTCGATCTGGGCGATGGTCCGGGCCATCGAAGTCCGCGACGGCTACACCGGCCGCCACAGCATGAACGTGCACGGTCTGTCGGTGCGGCTGGCCCAGCAGATGCAGATGACGTCGGAGCAGATCGAGACGGTGGCCCATGCGGCCATGCTGCACGACATCGGCAAGATCGGCGTGCCGGACTCCATTCTGATGCGTCCGGGGTCCCTGACGCGGGCCCAGTGGACGATCATCACGCGTCACCCGGTCATCGGCTGCCGCATCCTCTCGCAGGCGTCGTTCCTGCGGCGGACGGTGCCGGCGGTCCGGCACCATCACGAGTGGTGGGACGGGTCGGGATACCCGGACCGACTCCAAGGGACGCAGATTCCGCTTTCGGCCCGGATTCTGGCCGCCCCGGACGTTTACGACGCGATGACGAGCGACCGGGTCTACCGTCCCGCCCTGGCACCCGAGGTGGCGATGGCGGAGATTCGGGGCGGACGCGGGACGCACTTCGATCCGGAGGTGGTGGATGCGTTCGAGCGGCTCTGGGGCCAAGGCGACCTGGCCGATCTGGCCATCCCTGTCGCCCCAACCGTCGCGACGGCCTACCCCCTGGCCTTCCCGCCGTCGACGACGAAGCCGGATTCCCCCCGGGCCTAGCCGCCGGTCGTGCCCGTCCGGCTTCTCGAGCCCGCTCTCCATCACAGCTTCTTAGCGCCGCCGCCGGCATCTCGGACTGGACAAGCGGCCCCGGCGCGGGTATCATTCGCCGGATTTTCTGTCCGGAGACCGGATGATGAGCCGGGCCGTGGCTGTCACGCCGCCGCAGACGAGCGCCCTGAACACCAGCGTGCTGGTTCTGAACCGCCTGTTCATGGCGGTGCGGGTGGTGCGTGCGCGGCACGCCTTCGTGCTCCTGTGGAAGGAGGTGGCGGAGGTCGTGTCGGTGGAGGACGAGTCGTTCGACTGCTACGACTTCTCGTCGTGGGCGGCGGTGTCGGAGGAGCGGCGGCGGTTCCAGCCGGCCCTGCACGATGCCTGGATCAAGACGGTCCGCTTCGAGCTGGCCGTCCCGCGGGTCATTCGCCTTCTGAGCTACGACCGCGTGCCCCGGACGAAGGTCCGCCTGAATCGCCGGAACCTCTTCGCCCGCGACCGGAACCGCTGCCAGTACTGCGGGAAGAGCTTTCGCAGCGCCGACCTCTCGATCGACCACGTCGTCCCGCGGAGTCGGGGCGGGCGGACGGTCTGGGATAACGTCGTGTGCGCGTGCCTGGCGTGCAACGTCCGCAAGGGCGGCCGGACGCCGGAAGAGGCGCGCATGCGCCTCGTTCAGGCGCCCAAGGCCCCCCGGTTCAGCCCGGTCCTGACTCTTCATGCCCGCGACAGCCGGTACCGCTCCTGGAAGCAGTTCCTGGACGCGGCGTACTGGCACGTGGAGCTTCGGGACTGATTTTCCTGCGGGTTTGGCGGGGTGATCGGGTCGGACCCGCCCCTTCGCCGGCTTTCGCTTGTCCGACGTAAACTCGCCTTCCTAAAGGGCTTGCGCGCACACCCCGGGGCCGATCGCGGCAACTCTTTTGACAGGGGCCCGTTGGCGCATAGTCTCTATCCTGGCACCCGTGGCGGGTGTCCCCCGCCCGGCGGGGTCCGGGCGAGGTCCCCGATAGCGTGTTGCGGTTGTATGGTTTGGTCGCCGAGGCGGCCGCGCGGGCTACCTCCCGAAGGGTTCGTAGCCCGCGCCCTTGACCCCATCCGCCAACCGGGGGCTGGAATCGCGGCGTACGGGGCGTTCACCGCGCGTTCCACGTCCCCGGTTGGTCCATTTTGTGGACGAATCCGGGACGGATTCGAGTCCTTTCCCGGCAACGGCCGTTTGCTTTTGCCCGTGGCGCGCGTATAATCCTAATGAAAGGTCGGTCGCCAAACCGGCCGGATGCACCCGGGGAATGGCGCTAACTGGTTGCAACGTCGTCGGTTAGCAGGCTCTTCGAGGCCGAAGAGCTCACAGGGCACGCCCTACCGTGCCCGCATGCGGGAGTCATGGATCATGCGGACACTTCGCTTTCGACCGGAATGGGCCGTGGCGGGGCTCTTGCTCGTCGTCGCGGGCTTGGCCCCCCAAACCAGGGCAACCGCGGCCACCGAGATGACCGCCGACCTGGAGGGGTTCAGCACGCAATATCTGGCCCCGGAGGGAACCGTCGTACCCGAGGACTGGCGGTCGCAGGTCATCCAAGCCGTCCACACGGACGAGGGGCTGGTTCTGGCGGCCCCCCTGGAACCGGACACCGCCCCCGCCGTCCCCGCCATGTACGTCCATCCCAAGGCGACGGAGCTGGCCCGGTCCGGCTCGGACGAGCGGGCCGTCCCCCTCGGCCAGACGGAGGTCCTGGCGATGGGGCCCGCCGGCTTCGGCCGCGTCATGACCGGCCGCAGCGGCGAGGGCACCGGCGACTGGTGCGAAACCACCGAGACGGCGATCAGCTACATCCGGCCGCACGTCAACCTCCAGATGCTGGTGGCGTTTACCGTACCGGGCAGCGCGGAGGCGGCGACATTCGAGGGCCCGGGATTCCAGCCGAACGCCCGGCTGCTGGTCGACCAGACGACCGCCGTCAACTCGGCCGAGATCGGGTCGAGAACCGCCGGATTCGGCTATCGTGCCGCCCCCGAGCCCTCGGACGAGCCTCGGACGGCGGTGGTCGCGGGCCTGGATCTGGGCCTTCTGCCGACGTTCCTGGCCCAGATGGGCGTCGGCGTGTCGGTCGTGGCCCAGCGGGGCACGGAGTCGGGAGACGTGAGGCTGGCCGTGGTGGGCACGACGGAGTTGCCGGTGGACTGGATCCCGCCGGAGCGTCCGCGGCAGCACCCGATCGGGCTGGCCGTCGACCCGCTGAACCAGCAGGAAGCGTTCGGTTTCGCCTACACCAGCGCGACCGTCAGCGGCGGCCGAGTGCCCGGCGAATTCATCACTCCGGGCGGCGACGACGACGATCCGACGCCCATCGAGCCGGTTCCCGTGCCTGAGCCCGCGTCGATGGCCCTGATGGCGGCAGGCCTAGCCTCGCTGGTCGCGTCGCTCCGGAAACGCCACTAGAGAACGCTCAACCATCCCTACACTCCCCGGCCGGCCCTTGCCCGCCGGGGAGTTCCTTCTGCGCCTCGGGCCCCGGAGGGAAGCGTTCAGGGCCCGTCGCGTCCCCCTGGAGGGGCCAATCGAGCCGAGAAAAAGCGGGCCTCACCACGAGGCACCCGTAGGTGTTCGAGTGAGGCCCTTGCGCTGGCATGGGTCGGCTGGATGCTTCCTCTAGGGAAACTACCCACAAACGGAGATTGTGCAAGCGAATTCCGGCGGAAATCCGCCAGAAAAGTTCGGTGTCAATCCCCCCGCCGCCCGATTACAATGGTAGAGAAGACCCCGACGACAGGAAGGAGCCTGCCATGAGCCGCATCTTCGGAGGCGGAAACCTCGGCCGAGAGCTGCCCAAACCCGCCCTGATCACCGCCCTGATGAGCCTGGCCGTGGTCGCGGCCTGGATCGTCGGCCTCGGCGGGCTGGTCTTCGCCGTGGGCGTCCTGATGGAGGGCCACTGGGTCCGGGAGGCGTACCTGGACGCCCTTCTGGGATGTGGCATCTTTGCCGCCGCCTTTCTCCTGGGCGCCGCGGGGCTGGGCCTGATCCTCGTCGTCAAGTACTGTTTCAGCGCCGCCGTCAGCGCGAAGCTCGGCGAACGGGTCCTCCGCGACGCGGTCTCCAAGGGCGAGGGCGCCAAGCCCGGCGACGAGCTCTCCAGCGCCTCCCACGAGGAGGTGGTCAGCCTCCTGGCCGAGATCACCGAGAACACCCTCCTCGACGAGAGCGAGAAGGCTGCCAAACGCCAGATGGCCAAGAAGCATCGCCAGCAGGCCCTTCGGCGCGAGGTCGAGGCTCTCATCAATGCCGCCAAGTACCGAGAGGCACAGGAGCGGCTCGAAGAGTTCCGGGCCCGCTATCCCGACAGCGAGAGCGTCGCGGAGCTCGAAGCACGCCTCTCGGAATCCCTCCGCAGCCACGAGCAAAGCGAGATCGAGCAGATCACCGAGCAGGTCGAGCGGTACATGGGCCTGGGCCTCTGGGAACGGGCCCTCGAAATGGCTCGCGGCCTGGCGGAGCAGTATCCCGAGAACCCCGACGCCTCGCGCCTGCCCGAGACGGTCCGCCTGGAGCAGGAGGCCAGCAAACGGGAGGAGCAGCGGCGGCTCTATCGCGAGATCGAACACCTGGTGGCCCGGCGGCACTGGCGCCAGGCCCTCCGGGCCGCCGAAACGCTCCTGGAGAACTATCCCGAGAGCCCGGAAGCCCATGCCCTGCAGGACCAGATGCTGGAACTCCGCCGCAACGCCGCCATCCTCGAACGCCGTGAGTGGGAGGTCCGCATCGCCGAGCACGTCCAGACCGGCCGCCACAAAGAGGCCTACGACCTGGCGGTCGAGTTGATGGAGAAGTACCCCGACTCGCCCCAGGCCGAAGCCATTCGAGGCCGCCTCGACACCCTCAAGGCACGGGCGGGGGTGGCGTAGGGCGCCCTCCTCCGCGGCGCGGCTGAGCGAGAACTCCTTGGCGCGGCGGGTTTCGGACCCACCGCGCGAACCGCGGTGCCTATTCTCGCGGTCCTACCACCGGCGGAACCGGGTCCCGCCCCCCTTCGGCGAACGGGTTGCACCGAAGCACCCGCCACACCGCCAGCTTCAGGCCCCGCACGGGACCGTGCACCCGGAGGGCCTCGACAGCGTAGCGGCTGCACGAGGGCACGTAGCGGCAATGGCCGCCCAGGAGCGGCCCGAGCCCGACCTGGTAGAGCCTCACCGCAAAAATCATCGCCCCGGCCGCCGCCCGCGCCATCCCGCGCCCCATCCTGTGCGCCCGGTTGCTCATGGCGAACCCGCCCCGGCCGCCCGTTTCGCCGCCCGTTCGAGGGCCTGCGGCACGAGCTTCTCGAGCCTCCGCCGCATCTCCTCCAGCGTGTAGCCGCGTCCGAGCGGCACGATGACGATATCGTACCCGGCGGGCCAGCCGGCCCGTCCGTGGCGGAAGGCCTCCCGGAGGAGCCGCTTGGTACGGTTCCGCGCGACCGCCGGCCCGCACCGCTTCCCGACCGAGAGGCCCACTCGCGTCTCCTCTCGCCCGTTCGGGCGGGCATACACGACGAGCCGCCCGTCGGCGGCCCGGGCGCGGGCGGCATAGACGGCCCGGAAGTCCGCGGGACGCGTGATCCGCCCGCGTCGGCCAAGGGTGGGGCGCGGCTCGGGGGCGTCGCTCACGGCCTCTCCTCGTCCTCGCCGCCCGGGGCCTCGGCCTTCATCCGCCGCCCCGCCTCGGTCCACGCGTCCGTCAGGTCGCTCGGCGTATGCCTCATGGGCCGGACCAACCGCCGCCGCACGATCCCGAAGAGCAGGAAGACGAGGACCACCATTCCGAACACCAGCAGGGCCCAGAGTGTCCAGACCTGCCCCTGCGGCGAGGCGGCCAGAATCGAGGCGAGCGGGGTCACGGGGCGTCCTCCGCCTCGGGGGGCGGCGGGGAGATTTGGGCGTCCCGGCCCGCCCGGTCCGGCGGCGGCAGGTCCTCGACGCCCTCCACGCTGACGTTGCCGGCCGGTTTCGGCCGGTCCTCCGGCCAGAGCCGGTCCCAGACGTCCGGCCCCAACTCCCGCTCGACGATCTCCACCAACAGCGCCAGGTCTCGGCGAATCTGCTCGTACTGCTCGCGAAGCTGGAGGATGGCGGCCACGCCGGCCAGGTTGATGCCCAGGTCCCCGTGCAGCGTCGCCGCGCTCCACAGTCGCCGCATCTGCGCCCGCGAGAACCCCCCGCCGTCGGCGTCCTCGACGGCCAGGCCCTCCTCGACGTAGGTCCGAATCTCCTCGACGCCCAGGCCCAGGGTCTCGGCGGCCTCGTCGAGCGTGTAGCGCTGGTCGGGCAGGGTCATGGCGCGTCCCCGTCTATCCGCCCCAAGGCAGCTTCGCCCGGGGGTTCTCCTGTTCAGTCTCCCGCAGGGCCTCGAAGAGCTCCTTCTGACGCGGGCCGAGTTCCTTGGGCGGCACGATGCGGATGACGCAGTACTGGTCGCCGGGCTCGCCGCCGTCCGGGGCCGGGATGCCCTGCCCCTTGAGGCGCAGCTTCCGGCCGCCGGCCGTGCCGGGCGGGACGCGGACGGTCGTGCGGCCCTGGGCGGTAGGCACGTCGACGGCGGCGCCGAGGGTCGCCTCGGTCACGGTGATGGGCACCTCAATGGTGACGTCGCGTCCGTCGCGCCGGAACCAGGGGTGCGGCTGGACGTGGATGCGGAGGAACAGGTCGCCCGGCGGTCCGCCGCCCGGTCCCGGCGCGCCCTTGCCGCGCAGACGCAGCCGCTGGCCGTCCTGGACACCGGGCGGAATCTTGACCTCGAGCTGCTCGGGGCGCGTCTGGCCGTCGCCGACGGGCCGCTGGACCACCATGCTCGTCCGCACGCCGCGCACTGCCTGGTCGAAGGTCAGGGTGATCTCGCTTTCGAGGTCCTGGCCCTTGAGCGGCGGCCGCCGCCCCGCCCGGGCGCCGCGTGCGGCCCGCTCGCCGCCGAACGTGCCGCCGAGGCGGCTGAAAAGCTCCTCGAAGATGCCGCCTCCTTCGGCCGCCTGGCCCCCGGCCCCGGCGAAGGCCTCGAAGGCGACGTCCTCGAAGGGCATGCCCTCGCCGCTCCAAGTGTGCCGGAAGCCCCCCGGCCTCGTCCCGCCGCCCGCCTCCGGTCCGCCCGCGGCCCCGGCCCCCATCTTGACGCCGGCGTGGCCAAACTGGTCGTAGGCGCGGCGTTTGTCGGGGTCCTTGAGGACATCGTAGGCCTCGCCGAGCTGCTTGAACTGGCGCTCGGCGTCGGCATCGCCGGGATTCAGGTCGGGGTGATACTTGCGAGCGAGTCGGCGGTAGGCGGTGCGCACCTCCTCCTCGCTCGCCTTGCGATCGACGCCCAGGATGTCGTAGTAGTCGCGTTTCGCCATCGGTTGCGTCAGGTCAGTTCATGCCCTTGCGTCGGCCGCGCCCCGCGCGCGGCCCCTCAATTATAGAGGATGCCAGGTGGCCGGACAACGGGCGCGTCCGGGGCAAGGGGTGGCATGCCCACGGCGTCTCATGGTGGGCATGCTCGCGCCCCGGGTACCCGCCGGCGCATGGCCACGCGAAAGGCGGCGTGGCGATGCCCCCCGAGATGCCGCGGGGGGGGTCCCCGACCCACCGCGCAAAGACTTGGCCCACCGTGCCAAGGTCGAGGCGATCACAACCACCCTGTCATCTCCGCCAGCCGCCGGGCGTAATGGACGAAGTCGGGCCAGGCGACGTCGGCCGGGACGCCGTGGTCGCAGCCGGGGATGTAGCCGCCGTCGGCGACCACCGGGGCGAGGCGCGCGAGCTCCGCCTCGATCCTCTCGCCGCCCGCGGCGATCGCCCGCTTGTCGACACCGCCGTGGTAGGCCATGCGGCGGCCGTACTCGGCGCGGCAGGCGGGCAGATCGTTGTGGGCGGCCACCTCCATGGGGTGGCAGACGTTGGCCCCGGCCTCGATCCAGAGCGGGACCAGTTCGCCGACGTACCCGTCCGAATCGATGTCGACGATCGGCACGCCCGCCTTCCGCGCCGACGCCGCCCATTGCCGCCAGGAAGGCATGCAGAAGCGTCGTACCATCGCCGGCGAGATCATCGCGTGGGCCTTGTACGCCAGGTCCTCGTTTACGAGGATGGCGTCCGGCACGACCTCCGCGAAGGTCCGTTCGAGCATAGCCAAGACGAACTCCGTCCAGAAGGCGGCCATCTCGTCGACGAGGTCGGGCTGCTCGATCATCGCAAGGCACAGCCCCTCGAACCCCCACCACTCGCGCATCTGCCAGAACGGGCCGGAGAAGCGGATCACCAGCGGCGCGTCGCGTTCGCCGGCCCGGGCCGCACGAGCCGGAAAATCGTCGGCAAAACGGCCGGGAGCGTCGAGGGCATAGCGGGTCTTCATGCGGGACCAGTCCTCCGGTCCCTCGACCGGGCAGCGAATCCACCGCCGCGTCACGAAGTCCTTCGCCTCCCTGAGATACGTCACGTCGTAGCGGTCGTCGATCTCACAGACGTTGCCCTTCCAGTCCTGCACCACCAGGTGTCCCTGGCGCCGCTCGAGCACCTTCTCCTCGAACTGCGGGATCAGCCGAAAATCGACGCCCAGGTCCCCCGGCGGCCGCTCCGGCCGCATGTCCGGCAGGTCCAGCGTCCGCGCCAGGTGCGCATGCCACGGGACGTCCGCGCCGAGCCCCTGCGTCCGCCACGCCGCCCGCGTCGACTCGCGCGGTCCGCCGGGGGCGAAGGGGATGCGGTCGGGCCGGCCGAAGGTCAGCGTGGCCACGTATCGTTCGCGGGGGGTCATGGGCATCCTAGGCATACTCCTCGACGATCTCGGGCGCGGCGGCGGGCATGATGCCGACCAGCCGCGCGAGGTCCAGCACGGTGAACCGGGCCCGCATCTCGTGGGCGTGGACGAAGGCTCGCGTCAAGCGCTTTCGCCTGGTCGGTCACCACGCCGCTCCCGACGGAGAGGACAAGGTCGCACTCGCCCATCTCGCCGTCGAGCGCGGCCCGCGTCGCCTCGTCGCACACGGGACTCTCGCCCGGCGCGGGGTCCGGCACGAGGCTTTCCTTGACGAGCCACATCGCGCGGCCGGATCGCGTGCGTCCGCCCGCACGGGCATGCGAACACGGAGCCGAGGACCGCGTCAACTTTCATGGCGGGCCTCCCAAAGCGCGACGAGCCGACCCGCGAGGACCTCGGGCGGCGTGTCGGGGGCGGCCTCGAGCCAGACGAGCCCGTGGTCCCGCTCGAACCGCCGCAGCCACTTGAGCTGGGCCCGCGCGAACTGCCGGGTGTGCAGGACGATCGCCCCGACCGTCTCCTCCCACGTCATGCGATCCGCGAGATGATCGAGCATCTCGGCGTATCCGAGGGCCTGGACGGGGCCGGGCCCCATTCCGTGCGACCGATCCCTCAGCCACTCACCCTCCTCCTTGAGCCCCGCCTCGATCATGCGATGGACACGGGCCTCGATCCGCCGGTCGAGGTCTTCGAGGTCGCGCCGGATGGCCGCCAGGACGGCCCGATACCGCGGCGGGCGGCTCTCCCACTGTGTCTGGAGCTCGGAGATGGGCCTGCCCGTAAGCTCGTGGACCTCAAGGGCCCGGACGGTCCGCCGCAGGTCGTTCGGGTGGATACGCTCGGCGGCCACGGGGTCAACCTTGGCGAGGTCCTCGTGCAGCGCCTCCATGCCGCGCGACCCGGCCTCCCGGACCAGTCTCTCGCGGAGGTCCCGGTCGGCGGCGGGGCCCTCGAAGAGGCCCTGGAGCAGGGCCTTGACGTAGAGCGGCGTCCCGCCGGAGACGAGCGGCACCCGGCCGCGCGCCGCGACGTCGGCAATCGCCTCGTCCGCAAGCGCCAGCCACCGGGCCGTCGAGAACGTCTCGCCGGGATCGGCGACGTCGAGCAGATGGTGCGGCACGCGGTTGCGCTCGGTCGGGCCGGGCTTCGCGGTGCCGACGTCCATCCCGCGATAGACCTTCATCGAGTCGGCCGAAAGGATGTCGGCGCCGAGGCGTGCGGCCGCCTCCAGGGCCACGCGCTCCTTGCCGCTCGCCGTGGGGCCCGTGAGGATGAGGATGTCGGTCGGCTCCGGCATGGAGCCAAGGTGCCCGCCGGGGCGGGGCAAGTCAAGAGGGTTCGCCTCTTGCACGCCGGGCCCCGGACCGGTATCCTGCCGGACGAGCGAGTCGGGGTCCGAGGAGGTGGCGCATGGCGCATCGCGTGCTCTGGATGGCGGCCGGTCTGGTGGCGTTCCTGGCGTTGGTGGCCGGGTGCGTGCAAGTGGACGTGCCGGAGGGCCCGTACGTCGTCGCGGGGGGCGAGTCGAAGACCCAGCCCACCCGGGCCCAGCGCGACCGCGTCGAGCAGATGGACGAGAGCCGCCTCGAGCAGGAGGTCCTCTCGCTGACGGCCGAGAACGACCGCCTCCGCCAGGAGAACCAGGCCCTGAAACGCAAGGTCGACCAGCTCGAAGACCGCATCGAGGACCTCCGGGAGAAGCTCGAAGACTAGCTCAAGCCCTGACCCCCGGAGGGCGGCCGTGGCCGCGACGACCATTCCGCCCAGCGAATGCACGGTGCTTCTGTGCGAGCGCGTTCTGCGGGACCCGCGCCCCCCCGGCCTCGGCCTCGCCTGCCTGACGGCCCGCCCAGGGTCGCCCGAAAGTGCGCCGGACGACCGCTTGCAGCCGGCCGCCTCCTCTGGTACTATTCGCTGGGGACAGGAAAGGAGCACACTATGGCGAAGAAGAGGACGGCAGAACTGCGGGATCACGCCCAGGGGTTCGGACTCCTCTCGGACCCGACGCGGCTGGGGATTCTGATGGAACTGGCCGACGGACCGAAGAACGTGACGCCCCTGTGCAAGGCCCTCGGGCTGAAACAGACGCGGGTGAGCCATCACCTGGGGCTGCTGCGGATGGGCGGGCTCGTGACGCGCGTTCGCCAGGGCCGCTCGGTCCTCTACAATGCCGACAAGGGCGCCCTCAAGAAGCTCCAGTCGGCACTCGGGGCCCTCAAGCCCTAAGCGACCCGCCCGGGGGGGACCCGAGACGCGCGCCAGGGACCGCGCTTGGCGTCTGCGCCCCGCGTCCGCATGGTGGGACCGACGGTCATGCGCGTCCGATGCTGGGGAGCCCGCAGGTCGATTCCCGTTTCCGGACGGGACACCCTCCGCCACGGCGGCGACACGAGCTGCGTCGAGGTGCGTGGCCGGGACGGGCGGACCCTCGTCCTGGACGCGGGGACGGGCCTGCGGCGGCTGGGTCTGGAGCGCGCGGACGAGGCGGCCGGGATCGACCTTCTCTTTACGCACGCCCACGGGGACCACCTGATGGGCTTCCCCTTCTTCCGGCCGCTCTACGAAGCGGGCCGCGCGACCCGAATCCGCGGGTGTCCGTGCGCCCGGGATTCGGTGCGGGAGATGGTGTCGGCGACGATAACCCCGAGCGGACCGACGCCGAGGTCGACGCCATGGTCGCCGAAGCTCGCCGGCACCTGGACGGCGGGGCGGACTGCTTCGCCGCCGCCGCGGGCCTGGAGATGGACATCTGACGGTCAGGCTGGTGGCGGCGGGTGGATTTGAACCACCGACCTTGGGCTTATGAATCCCCTGCTCTAGCCCCTGAGCTACGCCGCCGCACAAGGCACGGTAGTGTATCCGGCGGGGCCGGTTTGTCAAGCGCCGGCGTCATCCCGCCTTTGGGCGCGGCGGGTCGGAGACCCACCGCGTCAAATCGGCTGCGCGGTTCATAAATTCAGCCCGTAGAACCGCCTCGCGTTCTCGACGTAGAGCCTCGCGAGGACGTCGTCCGGCAGATCGAGACCCTCGACGCGGGGGCCGTCGTCCCACGGGGCGGACGGGTCGGGGATGGGGGAGCGGCGGCGGCCCTTCCCCTCCCAGAGCCACCGGTGGACCCAGTAGCGGGACTGGTAGTCCTCCGGCCCCGCCTCCGGGAAGGCGACCAGGTCGCTCCCGAAGACGAGCCGGTCGGCGTAGTCGAGGACAAAGCGGCGGGCCTCGTCGGGCTTAGCGCTCAGCTCGCGTGTCACCCACTTCGTGGCACTCGTATCGAGATGGTAGTTCGCATACGTATCCAGCAGGTGCCGCAGGTGCGCGAGGTCCTCCGGGTCGCCGCCGAAGTGGGCCCCCTGAATCCGCAGGTCGGGATGGGCGGCGAGGGTCGATTCGAGCTGCGCGTAGTGGTCGGCCTTCGCGCCGTAGCGATCCACGTCGCGGTAGCGGGTGGCGAACCAGCAGTCCGGGTCGCCGATGTGCACCAGGGCCCCCATGCCCAGTTCCGCCAGCGTCGCGAAGACGGGCGAGAGGGCCGGGTGGTCGAAGCGGAAGTCCGTCTCGGCGAGGAAGCGCGGCGTGTACCAGAATTTGCCCGCCACGGCCCCGAGGGCACGGGCCTGGCGCACCAAGCGTACGTTGTGCGTGCTGAACCGGTCCGGGGCGTGGATGAGGTCGTGCTCGACCCACACGATCGGCCGGTACCGCGACCCGAAGGTCCGCGCCAGCCGCTCGATCTCGTGGACGTGTGTGATCCCCAGCAAGAGGTCGATGCCGTACTCGGCGGCCACCTCAAACAGAAGCCGCGACGTCTCCACGTCGCGCGTGTGGGTGTGGGCGTCGACGATCGGGCCGTCCCAGCGGCGGATCGGCGGGACCGCCAAGTCCTCGTCCATCAGGGGCTTTTCGCGCGGCATGGGGGTAGCATGGCGGGTTGCGGGCGGCAGGTCAAGCGAAGAGTGGAGGAAGGACCAAGGCGCACGCGGCTAGCGATCGCCGTACCACGTTTCGTAATATTCTCGATACGATCCATCCTTGACGCGGCGCCACCAGGACTCGTGCTCGCGGTACCACGCGACGGTGGCGGCCAGGCCCTCGTCGAAGCTCATCGTCGGGCGCCAGCCCAGCTGCGTCTCCAGCCGCCTCGGATCCATGGCATAGCGGCGGTCATGCCCCGGGCGATCCTTGACGTGGCGGATGAGCGACTCATCCTTGCCGAGGTGGGCGAGGATGGCGCGGACCACGTCGATGTTGTATCGCTCGGCCCGGGCCCCGACGTTGTAGACCGCGCCGGGCCGCCCGCCCTCGATCACCGCCAGCACCGCCCGGGCGTGGTCCTCGGCGTGAATCCAGTCGCGAACCTGGCGGCCGTCTCCGTAGACGGGCACCTCGATGCCGTCGATTGCGTTCGTGATCACGAGCGGAATCAGCTTCTCGGGAAAATGGTACGGGCCGTAGTTGTTCGAGCAGCGGGTAATGCAGACGTCCTGGCCGTAGGTGTGATGGGCCGCGCGCACCAGGTGGTCCGCCCCCGCCTTCGATGCCGCGTACGGGCTGCTCGGCACGATGGGGTGGTCCTCGGTGAACGGGGGATCGGCGGGCCCGAGCGACCCGTAGACCTCGTCGGTCGAGACCTGGAGGAACCGGCCCACGCCCCGCGCGCGGGCCACGTCGAGCAGGACCTGGGTCCCGAGGACGTTCGTGCGGGCGAAGGCCAGCGGCCCGAGGATGGACCGGTCGACGTGGGTCTCGGCGGCGAAGTTGACGAGGGCGTCGGCGCCTTCGGGGACGGCCTCGCGGACGGTCTCGGGGTCGGTGATGTCGGCCCGGATGAGGGTGTGGCGGTCGTCGGGGAGGCCCTCGAGGTTCTCGACGTTTCCGGCGTAGGTCAGGAGATCGACGTTGGCGATGCGCGCGTCCGGCCGCTCGGCGAGGACGAGGCGGACGAAGTTCGATCCGATGAACCCGGCGCCGCCGGTGACGACGTAGGTGGGCATGGGTGAGGGGTCTCCGCGTCAAGGGAAACCGGGCGCCGGGTGGGTCCCCGGGCGCCCGGTGGCATGTCGATGCACGGCCGCGAAGAGGTGAAGGGGCCTACTCGCCCTCCATCTCCTCCTCGATCTCCTCGGCCTTCTTCTCGGCTTCCTCGCCCATCTCCTCGGCCTTCTTCTCGGCTTCCTCGCCCATCTTCTCGGCTTCCTCCATGCCCTCGTCGATCCTCTCGCCAAGGGTCTTCTCCTCGGCGGGGGACGCCGGCTCCTCGCTCTTGCAGCCCGCGCTGACCAGGGGTGCGGCCAGAAAAGCCAACAGCGCCAACAGTGTCAGGTACTTCATCGCAGATCTCCTTTCCTCGGTCCCGTTGTCTATGCGTTTGAACCCGCGTCGCGAGTACCGCACCGGGCGCGCGCCCGGCCGCCGACATGGCTCTCGGGGGGACGGGGCGCGGCGTGCCCGAACGGGCTCGAGCTCCCCATGATCACCCCTGGCCTGAGGTGAGTGTACCCATCGGGCTTCAAGATGCAAGAAAAACACGGACGTTCGTCGCCGCCCCTCGGCCCCGGCGTGCGGCGGGTCAGGAGTCGAAATGGGCCCCCTCGTCGCGCACGCTCCAGAGGTTCGGGTCGCGCATGTACTCGTAGAGGTCCGTCAAGAGCGCCAAGTGCTTATCCTCCTCGGCCTTCAGACGCATCAGAAGGTCCTTGGAGGCCGAATCCTCGGTCTTCTCGGCGGCGTCGAGGTAGAAGTCGATGGCTTGCCGCTCCATCTTCCGCCCCAGCTCGACGGCTTCGAGGTCGCCGGCCTCGGCCTGGACGATCTCGTCGACCTTGGCGTGGCCGCGGCGGAGCATCTCGCCATCGGGCGGGCGGAACTCGGCCCCGGGGGGACAGCTCCCCTGCTCGGACCAGTCGCCGAGGAGCCGCTCGTGCTTGGTCTCCTCCTCGGCCAGCCGCTGGAACATCTGCTTGCCGAGCTTGTGACCGGTGTTCTCGGCGGCATGGACGTAGAAGTCGTGGGCCGCCCGTTCCTTCTGCATCCCCATCTCCAGGATGCCGCACAGTTTCTCGCTCAGGGCCATCGGGGCAATCTCCTCCTCGTCAGGGTCAAAAGCATGGGCCCATTATAGACGCCCCGCCCGCGCAAATCACCCAAAAGCCTGGGAACGGGCACAGCGAATCCCCGGGCCCTCAGGAGACGCGCCACGTGCGCAGCGCGGCAAGGGTTGCCGTCATATCCGCAGGAAGGGGGGCTTCCAGGGCAAGAGGGGCACGTGTGCGGGGATGGCGAAGGGCGAGGCGGGAGGCGTGAAGGGCCTGGCGGTCGAGAAGGACCGCGTCCTCCTCCGCCCGACCGCGCGCGAGGTCCTGGAGGGTCAGCTTGTCGCGGCTGCCGTACTGGCGGTCGGCGACGATCCGGTGGCCGATGTGGGCGAGGTGGATGCGAATCTGGTGGGTCCGGCCCGTCGTCGGGCGCACCCGCACCAGGGCGAACCCGTCGAAACGCTCCTCGACCTCCCAGTGGCTGCGGGCAGCCCTGCCGGTTCCGTCGCGACGGACGGCATAGCGCTCGCGGACGCGCCGGTCCTTGCCGAGGGGTTGGTCGATGACGTCGGCGTCGAGGTCCGGGACGCCCTCGACAACGGCCAGGTACTCCTTCTCGACCGTCCGCTCTTCCCATTGCCGCGCTAAACGCAGGTGCGCCCGGTCGTTCTTCGCCAGCACGATCACGCCGCTCGTGTCGCGATCGAGCCGATGGACGACGCCCGGCCGCCACGGCCCGCCCACCGCCGAGAGGTGCTCGGCGTGCCACGCCACCGCGTTGACCAGCGTCCCGTGCGCGTTGCCGCGCGCGGGATGGACGATCAGACCCGGGTCCTTGTCGACGGCGATGAGGTCCTCGTCCTCGTAGAGGACGCGGATGGGAATAGGCTCGGGGACGATGCCGAGGGGCTTGCGCTTCAGCAGCGTGACGAACAGGTGGTCGCCCTGGTGAATCTCGGTCGAGGGCTTCGTGACGGGCTCGTTGTTGACGAGGACGCGCCCCGCCTTGATGAGCTTCTGGTAAACCGAGCGGCTGTGGCCGCGCCAGCGGGCGGCAAGGAACCGGTCGAGACGGCTCTCGGAGGGTGCGCTCTGAAGGGTGATCTCGAGCGTCGCGAGCTCGCGCTCCGGCAGCGCGTCCTCGGGCAACGGTCCCTCCCTGGGTTCCACGTCGGTCATGCGTGGCCTTGGGGACCTACGCCGGCACCAGGTTCCGGGCCAGGTCCACGGCGCTGGCGGCGTCGGGAGCGTAGCCGTCGGCGCCGATCTTGTCGGCGAACTCCTGCGTGACCGGGGCGCCGCCGATCATGACCTTGACGGATGCGAGGCCCTCGCCCTTGAGGGCCTGGACGACCTTCTCCATGTTCGGCATGGTGGTCGTAAGGAGCGCCGAGCAGGCGATCAGCTCGGCCCCGTTCTCCTTGGCCGTCGCGATGAACGTCTCGGGATCAACGTCGACGCCCAGGTCGAAGACCCGAAAACCCCCGCCTTTGAGCATCATGGCCACCAGGTTCTTGCCGATGTCGTGGAGGTCCTGCTTGACGGTGCCGATGACAACCTTGCCGCGCGGCTTGACGCCGGTCTCGGCGAGGATCGGCTCCAGAACCTCCATGCCCCCCGCCATGGCCCGGGCGGCGATGAGAACCTCGGGGACGTAGACCTCGTTGTTCTTGAACTTGGTCCCGATCGAGTCCATGCCCACGACGAGCCCCTCGTTGAGGACCTCCTCGGCGCTGGCGCCCTGGTCGAGGGCCTCCTTGACGAACTTGACGGTGCTGTCGCGGTCACCCTTTTCGATGGCCCGGGCGAGGGCTGCCATGTCGGCCATGTCGGTTCCTTCCTTTGCCTTGTGGGGGGGGTCTCGTCTGTATTGAGCGAACGACCAGCGCGCGAGTTCGGCTCGCGCCTAATGTGGCGGCATGTTCTTCCGTCCTAGCCCTTGGGCTCGGGCGCGGCTTCGGGGTCAGACTCGGCTTCGGGTTCAGACTCGGGCTCGGGCGCCGGCTCGGGCGCCGGCTCGGGCGCCGGCTCGGGCTCGGGTTCGGGGTCGATCAGGGGCGCGTCGGAGAACTCGACGGGCGTGTAGCCCTCGAGCATCGCCAGGTGGGCCGCGGCCCCGTGGGCCGCCGCCGAACCGGGATACGTGTCGCGGACCGCCTCGAGCTTCGCCCTGCCGTCGGCAAGGTTCCCCTCCTGGATGGCCACCAGCGCCAGTTTCATCTCCGCGAGCGGCCGGTACGTCGCCGACGCCGCGGCCGCCTCGCGGTAGAAGTCCTTCGCGCGGGTCACGTGGCGGCGGGCCGTCTCGTCGTCAACCATCTCCCCGTCGGACTCCACGCCGCGCACCGCCGACAGAAGCAGCCGGTCGCCGAGGGCGATCTTGGCGGCGGGAACCTGGGGGGCCTCGGGATGGGAGACGAGGAACGTCTCCAGCGGGGCCGTCTCGGCGCCCGCCAAGGCGCGCGTGAACGCCCGGGCCACCCCCGCCTCCGCGTCCGGCCGCGAGCTCAGCGTGACCAAGGCGACGATGCCGCCCAGGACGATCAACGCGCCCCAGAAAACGTGCGTGCCGTACGGCTTGACCTTGGCGATGACGCGGCCGAGGGCGTCGGCCAGCTCGTTGGTCTGCAGTTCGTGGCGGCGTTGGCTCTTCATTGGTCGCTCTCGTGTACATGCTTCGTCGGGCCCATCCCTTGCGGGTAGACCTGGACCATGAGCTTGGCGCCCCAGTCGTCCCACAGGGTGACGTACGCGGTCTCGCGGCCCTTCTCGAAGACGAGCCGCTCCTTGCCGCGGTTGAACGTCCGGTCGCGCAGGGTCCAACCCCGGGCGGGCATGGCCCGGGCGTAGAAGTCGGCGGTCTCGCGGACCGGGGCCTGGCCCTTATACAGATGGCTAATGAGCCGCACCCCCGCCGTCGAGCGATCGGTCGACTCCTTGGGCACGAACTGGAACCCCGCGGGAACGGGGACGTCGCGCATGAGATGGGGCGGGGGGTTCTCGCGTCGCTCCGGTCCCCCGCACCCGAGCCCCAGGACGACCATGCCCGCCAACGCCAGCGCCGCCAGCGTCGGCAGGGCTACCGCCGGACGGATGAGCCGCGCGATTCGCTGAAAGGTTCTCACGTCTGCGTCCCCTTCCCGAGCGCCCGCCGCGCCAGCACCTCGGCCGCCTCGAAGGCCGCGGCCACCTCGTCGGCGTCGAGTCCCGCCATGGCGAGGATCGCTTCGGCCCGCGCGCGGCCGACGAGGTCCGAGGGGGCGTGGCTGTCGCTTCCGAAGACGACCCCGGCCTCCGTCTCCCGCGCCATCCGGGCCACGTGCCCGTTGGCCAGGCTATGGCCCGCGCGGCCGGAAATCTCCAGCAGCACGCCGCGCTCCGCCGCCAGCGCCGCGTCCGACGCGGTCACCAGGCCCGGATGGGCCAGGATGTCGCACCCGGCCTCGATGGCCGCCCGGTTGGTGCCCTCCAGGACCGGCTCGACGGGCGACTCGCCGTGGACGAGAACGACCCGGGCCCCCAGAGCCCGCGCCCGCGCGACGACGCCGGCCACGTGCTCGGGGCGGCAATGGGTGACCTCGGCGCCCGGCACGAGCTTCATCTCCATGGCCGCGGCCAGGTCCTCGGCGGCTTGCACGAGGGCCGGCACGGTCCGCTCCACGAGAACCGTGTCCACGTGGTCCGCGAAACCCAGGACGCGGTACCCCGCGACCTCGGCCCGGCGGGCCAGCTCGGTCGGAATGAGGACGCCGTCGGAGAAGATCGTGTGCGTGTGAAAATCGATCATCGGGAGTTTCGTTCCGGGTCTTGAACCGCCGCACCCGGACCTCGGGCCGCGCCAAGTCCGCGCGGACCCCCCGTCCGGAAGCAGAACTGTAGCCCGCCGCGGCCGCCCCGTCAAGGCGATTCGCCCGCTTTGGGACGGGTAAGCGAAAGGTGAGCCCAACCAGGAAGGGCCAGGGCCGCCGCAGGGCCAACGCCGCCGCCCCGAAGACGGCCCCATCGAGGTCGGCCGAAACCCCGACTCAGGGCGCCACCACCTCGAAGGGGATGGCCGGAAGCGACCCCAGAAGGACCCGTCGCGCCGGGCGCGGCGGGGCGTCGGGCTTCGAGGGCGGACGACGCATCGTGTAGGCCGTCACGATCAGGTTCCCCCGGAGGCCCGGCGTGGCCTTCTCGGGGTCGGCCTCCAGGACCATGATCGTCCCGCCGCCTTGAGCCGCCAAAACCTCGCCCAGGACGACGCCCTCCGGCGGATCGCTGAGCTCGAGCTCGATCTCCCCGCGCGCCGTCTTCGTGGGCAGGCCCGCCCGCACCCGGGCCGTGCCCCCCGCCGGAATCCTGACCGGCAGGTCCGAGAGGATCCTCGGCGGGCCGCTTCCCCGGCCGACTACGAGCACTTCCAAAGCGTCGGCGGGCACCAGGTGCCGGTAGATGAAAGCCTGCATCCGGTCCTCGGCCGGCACAACCGTGCGAACGACCTCCCGGCCGCCTATGATCGCCGCCCCCTCCAGCACCAGCCGGACCGGGGTCTTCGAGCCCTTGGGGGGGGCGGCCAGGGTCACGCGGACGGCGTCCTGTCCCTCGGGCACGACCGCCCCGCCCAGAGCAAACCCCGCCGGCGCATCCTTCAGGGCCAGCCGGATCGGCCCCGTGAACCCGTCCCGCCGGATCGCGTGCACTTCGAGCGGCACGGCCGTCCCGCCCCGCACTCGCGGGCTCGACGGCGCCACGCGGAGCTCGAAGTCCGGCCGCGGACGGCTGAGGCGCAGGCGGTACGCGTGGGCCGGCCCGCCCTGGCCCTGGACGTCGCCGACGGTCAGGTCGTACGTCCCGTCGGCGGGCAGCTCGACCCAAAGATACGCGTCCGCGTGGTGCGTCGCGAGGCCCTCGCCCTGGTCGACGTGATCGTCGCCCTGGGCCACGGTCCGGCCCGACGCATCGGTCAGCCACAGGTACGAATCGAGCGGCGACCCCAGCCGCCTCGCCGTCACCTCCGCGACGATCTCCTGTCCCGCGCGGCCCTCGAAGCGGAAGACGTCCCGGTCGCCGGGCCGGTCGATGCGGCCGTTGACGATTGTCTCCAGGGGCACGGCCCGGGCGGCGTCGGGCGTATCGTTCGGCTCGGTCTCGGTCCGGTCGGGCAGGTCGTCGACGGCGAACGGGACCGGGTTGACGGCCCCCGCCCCCAGCGGATGGACGCCGGGCCTGCGCGTGCGATTGTCGACGGTCAGGCGCGTCTTCGGCAGGTTCCAGCCGGCAAGCGTCACCTCGGTCCGCTCCCCCGCCCGGCCCCCGAGCGGGAAGACGCCCGTCACGTACGGCAGCTCGCCCAAGACGATGCGATAAACGAAGTCCTCGCGGCCTCGGTAGATGGCATCCTTGATCTCGAGCGTGTACCGCCCGTCGGCCGGGACCGTGAAGTGAAGCACCGGGTCGGGATCGAAGCGGAAGTCGTCGACGTAGGCCAGCTCCCGCCCCTCGGCATCGTAAAGGGCCAGGGTGGCTTGGAACCACCCCGGCACAGCGTCCGCGAGGTACGGAACGAGGGCCCGCGCCCAAGCCGCCGCGACGATCTCCTGGCCCTTGGCGGCATCGAAATGGACCCGGTCGACCTCGCCGGGCATGATAACGCCGTTGAGGACGGCGGGGACCGGGACGACGGGCGGCTCGCTCTTCGGCCCCTGCCGGCCGGGCTTGGCCTCCGCCTCGATCTGCTCGGGCCACGCGTCAATGCAGAAGACGAGCGGGTTCGAGCGGCCGTTGGGAGCCTCCAGACGCAGGGCTCGCCGGCCCGGCGGGGCGTCCGGGGCCACGGTCACCTCGATTATGACGACGTCGGCGAGGGCGGGAGGCGGCTTGTTGGCGAAGGCCAGGAGCTTCTCGCGAATCGCGCGAAGCTCGGGCAGGACCTTCGGGTCCTTCTTCTCCTTGGCCTCCGCCGCGAGCTTCTTGGCCCGCTCGCGGAGCTCGGACGCCTCCTTGCCCGTCATGGGCTTGACGACCTGGACGATCCGGGCCTCGACGCCCGGCCCCGTCAGGGTCACCCCCTCGGCCGCGCGCAGCGCCTGGCCCCGCACGACCACGCGGCACGTGGTGCCCCGCTGCGCGCCCGCCGGATAGACGCATCCGATCGAGGGCGGCGGGGGCTGGGCCGCGGCCTCGGCGGCGGCGAGCAGCACGGCGCCCACCGCCAGCACGACGGCCCGAGGAATCGCGCGTGTCTTCATCGTCACAGGATCTCCGTCAGCGGGCCCGCCAGCGTGAGGCCCTCCTCGGCGCTCGGGGCGGCGCGAACGTCGCAGCCCCGGGGATGCGGGAGGGGGGCGTCGCCGTCGATGCCAAGGAGCGTGTATATGCCGCCGATCAGGTCGCCGGGCCAGATGGGCCGGTCCTTGACCGTCCGCCCGCGCTCATCCGACTCCCCGACCACCACGCCGCCCTGAAACCCCCCGCCCGCGACGACCGACGTGAAGCAGCGGCCGTAGTGGCCGCGCCCCCCGTTCCAGGGGGGCTCCCACTGAACCTTGGGGGTGCGTCCGAACTCGCCGCCCCACCAGACGATCGTGCTTGCCAGGAGCCCCCGGTCCGCCAGGTCCGCCAGCAGCGCCGCCATGCCCTGGTCCATCTCGGGGAGCTTCTTGCGCATGGCCTGGAAGTGCTGCTTGTGCGTGTCCCAGCCCTTGGCGTTGATCGTCACGTACGGAATCCCGCACTCGACCAGTCGCCGCGCCATCAGGCACGACTGGCCGAAGGTGTGGCGTCCGTAGCGTTCGCGCATGGCATCGGGTTCCCGGGTCAGGTCGAAGACCTTGCCGGCGTCGCCGAGGATGAGGTCGTAAGCCTGGTCCTCGGCCTTGCGGAAGGCGTCCATCTCGTCGGTACCCGCCAGGGCCCGGGCCAGGCGGTCCAGGTCGTGGAGCAGCTCCCGCCGCCGCTTCTGCCGCGCCTCGCTGATGCCCTGGGCCACCACCCCCTCGACCACGAAGGGCGTACGGGCCGGGTCGCCGCCGGTGGCGAAGGGCTTGTAACGCGGGCCCAGGAACCCCGCCTCGGAGAATCGCCCCTGCGGCGACGTCAGGACGATGTAGGGCGGAATACGGCCCTTGTAGCCGGCAGCGTAGCCCTTGAAGAGCGAGACCACCGCCCCCACGCACGGAAAGACGTCGCGCCCGCCGGGGGCCCGGCCGGTCTGCACGAGATAGGACGCCGTCTCGTGGCCGTTGACGCCGTGGGTCATGCCCCTGAGGATCGCGTACTTGTCGGCGTGCTTGGCCAGCTCGGGGAGCATCTCGCCGATGACGATGCCGTCGACGTTCGTGGGGATGGGGTGGTCGAGGGGGCCCGTGTAATCGCTCCCGGCGTCGGGCTTCGGGTCGAAGGTGTCGAGATGGGCGGGCCCGCCCCACATCCAGATCTGGATGACGGCCTTGGCCTTGGCGTCGGCCTTGGGTTTGGGCGCCCCGGCCGCGAGGGCCGGGAGGCCCAGCCCGTCGGCCAGCACGAGCCCGGCCGCCCCCGCCAACCCGCGGCGCATCGCCTCGCGGCGGGAGATGCGGGGGCCGCGCCCTCTCTTGCTCCGGCTCATGTGCATGGCTCCTTAACGTTCAGTGCCGATACAGGAACTCCGCGCTGTTGAAGAGGGCCCAAGCCAGGTCGGCGGCGGCCTCGGGGCCCTTCGGGCCGTCCTCCGCCTGGACGTACTCGGCCACGGTCTTCAGCTCCTCGGGCGTCGGATACCGCGAGAGGACCGCCAGGTACAGCCCGCGGACCACGTCGCCGGGCTTCTTCCGCGACCTCAGGAGGGCCCGCAGGCCCGGCCCACGCTCGATCTTCCGCTGGATGTGGCTCGAATTCAGAAGGTGCAGCCGCTGCTCGGACGTGGGCCGGTTGTTCCGCTCCGAGGCGAGGCCCGTGTCGCGCGGCGGACGGCCGAACATCTCCAGGAAGCTGCTCGTGATGCTCCCGTCGGGCAAGGCGATGGAACGCATCGAATCCGGGATGAACGTGAACGGCTCCGGGATCATGCTCGAATACTCTTCGTGCGTACCGGTCACCTGGCAGAAAGCGTCGATGAGGACCTCGGCCTCCAGCCGCCGCACCCCGTAATGGGCGAAGTGGGCGGCCGCCCGCGGGTCGTCGGAGCCGGGGATCGAGGAAAACTGGTACGTCGAGGAGGTGCAGATCATGCGCACCAAGTGCTTCAGGTCCCACCCGCTCCGCACCAGCTCCTTCTCCAAGTACGCCGCCAGCGCCGGGTGCGTGGCCGGATTGTCCGGCCTGAGGTCGTCCGGCTCGTGGACGATGCCCCGGCCCATGAGCCACGCCCACGTGCGGTTGACGATCGCCCGGGCAAAGTACGGGTTCCGCGCGTCGATGAGCCAGTCGGCGAAGACCTGCCGCGGGTCGCGGCCGGGCTCGAGGAACGCGAGCGTCCCGTCCGGGAAGAGGGCCTTCTCGGGCACGGGCGTCGTGCGGTCGAAGAAGACGATCTCCTCCTTCCACTCAGCGGTGGACTTGAAGCCCACCCGCGCGAAGAACGCCGCCATCCCCGCCCGCCGCGCTTCCGGCCACGCGTCCGCCCGCGTCCCCATCAGGACCCGGGCCGCCGCCCGAGCCATCGTCTCGGGCTCGGCGTCCTGCATCGCTCGATAGAAGTTGACGGACGGGACGCGGAAGTTCGATCCGCTCGACGTCAGCAGCGCCCGGGCGAACGCGTCGTACGGAAGGTTCTCCGCCAGCGCCGTGCGCACCCATCGGTGATACGCCTGGGCCGCGTTCGGCCAAAGGTTGATGGGGAACTCCGCCTTGATGCGCAGCACGTCCGACCACCGCATCGCCCAGTAGTCGGCGTACTCCGGCCGCGCGAGGAGCGCGTCGATCAGCGCGGCCCGCTTCGTCGGGGACGGGTCGGCGAGGAACGCCCGGGCCTCCTCGGCCGTCGGAAGCGTCCCGATGACGTCGAGGTACGCGCGGCGGAGGAAGACGGCGTCGGACGAGAGCCGCGCCCGCTCGATGCCCAGCTTCGCCAGCCGCGCGCAGACGAGCCGGTCGATCTCGCACGTCGGCTCCGGCGCCGGCGGCCCATCGAACGGCGGCATCGCAGCCTGCGCCGCAACGGCCGCCGCTAGCCCAAGGACGAGCCCCAGCGCCCGTTTCGCCGCGCCCGGCACGCAAGCGACCGTGGCCGCACGCGCGGCCGTGGCCGTATCCGGCACACCCGCCCTCCTTCGAGATGCCCCTCTCATGGTACCGGGCCAAACGCCCCACCGCCGCCATTATTGCGTCGGCTCGCCTTCCGACGCAAGCTCCACCCGCGCGGGGCGCACCAGAATCACCGGCCGCGCGCGAGGCGTGCCGTCGGCTTCCTTCCAGGCGAGGGTCACGGGCCCCGGCGCGGGGCGATTCACCACGACCGGCCGCCCGGGGCGGATCACGTACAGGCCGACCGGCCGGTCCTTCACCCGTACCGTCATCGTCACGGGCCCTGCCGCCCCTTCGGGCAAAGCGACCGTGAGGCGCGCCCGCCGGGGCTCGTCGGTCTCGCCGAGGAGGGCTCGGACCTCGCCGGCGGGGTTGGCGGCAACGAAGTCCTCCGCCCCGTCGCCCGTGACGTCGGCCACGAGACCCGCCGTCTGCCCCCGTCCGAGGGCCGCGGCCCCGTCGAGCCGGGTCTCGGCGAGGATCAGCTCCCGCGCGAGGCCGAAGCACGCGAAGCCGCGGTTGAAGAAAACGGCCGGGTTGCCCCGCGCGTAGAAGAGGGCCACGCCCTGCTTGCCGTCGGCGTTGACGTCGCAGGGGGCCACGTCGAGGATCCCCGCGTCGCCCTCCCCGCCGTGCCGCACCAGCTCCCCTGTCTCGAAGACCGTGTTGGCCCATCGTCCCCGGGCATCGCGGCGCACCAGGCCCGGCCCGCCCGCGCCGCCGACGATGACGTCGAGCGTCCCGTCCTGGTCGTAGTCGCCCGGGACGGCTGCGCGCGGCTCGCCGCCAAGGTCGACCTCCAGGACCTCGCCCTTCGCGAACGTGCCGGCCTCCTCGCCGCCCGCGTAGAGCACGAGGCTTCGCGCATAGAGGGCGAGGACGTCGGTGCGCCCGTCGTCGGTCACGTCCGCGACGACCGCCGCGCCGCCCGGCCCCGGGTCCGCGCCGTCGGGGAGGCCGAGGGGGCGGGTCGTCCAGGCTCCGCCCTCGCCCGGCACGATCAGGACCGGACCGCCGGGCGCCCCGGCGACGAGGCCCGAGCGTCCGTCCAGGTCGATGACGTCGAGCGAGCGGACGTCCGCGATGTCGGCCACGATCACGGGTGCGGCAAAGGCGCCGTCGGGGTTGCGGCGCACGAGGCGCACGGCCTTGCGGTCGGCCGTCGCGAGGCCGAGGCGTCCGTCGCCGTCGAAGTCGCCCGGGGCCGCGCACCGGGAGGCGGTCGCGAGCGCCGGCCCTTCCGTGAAGGGCGCGTCCCCGCCCTGCCCCGCCCGCCAGAGCCGGTCGCCGCCCTCGGAGAGCGCGAGGACGTAGGCCTCGCCGCCAAGGTCCACGGGCATGAGGGCGTGCACGGGCCCGCCGGCGTCGGCGAGCTTCGCATCGGCGGCCCAGACGAGCGACGACTTGACGGGGAACCGGAGCGTCGGGTCCTCCAGAACCTGGCGTGCGGCCCGGGCGAGCTGGCGGGCGCTCCCGGCCCAGACCATCTCCAGGGCCTCCTGGTCGGCGTCGAGATTCCAGGTGGCGGGCCCGTCGCCCTCGGTCACGGAGAACCACGTGCCGGCGATCTGGACGGCCCCCGGCGTGCCCTGGCCCTCGCGGTCGCGGGAGGCGAAAAGGACCGCCCGGGCGCTTGTCGCCCCGTCGAACGCCGCCGCCAGCTCGGCGTCATCGAGCATCTCGGCGTCGGCGGTGTCGAGGGTGATCGTCTTCGCGGCAAGCGGCGCGCCCTTGAGGGTGTCGAGGACACGGGCCTTGAGCGTCCACTTCTCGGGCGGCGAGACGTCCAGCACGAGGATCGCCCGGGCACCCCGGACGAGATCGCTGGGCGTGTAGTTCGGGTTGATGAGGGCGGCGGCGGGCGAGGAGAACAAGACCGCCAGCAAACCGGCGAGCGGCAGGCGCCGGAGGCCACAAGCCCCCGGGCCCCCCCCTGCGTGTCGGTCCGTACGTGCCATCATCGATCCTTTCGGTCGAGCGGAGGCGGGGCCGTCCAGCTCCCGTCCTCCTCGTGCCCCTGCGCCTTGGCGGCGGCGGCGAACTCGCGGGCCGTCAGGCCCATCCACCCCAGGCTGATCTGCGCCTGCGTGAAGAGCCGCGCCACGTGCCGCGCCATCCGACGCTCGTACAGCAGCGCTTCGATCGCCTCCTTCGCCTCGCCTTCGAGGGTCGCGGCATGCTCGACGAGAGAGATTCGGGCCTCGGTCTCGCCGAGCCCCTCGCGAACGTGGCGGAAGCGGACCGTCGGCACGGGCCCCCGGGGCCCCGGCGACACGAACGCCACCGGCCCCCCACGATACAGCCACGCCCCGCAGATGCCCGAATTGAAGATCGGCCGCAGCCGACCCCGCCTCTCCTCGGCCGGCCAGAAGTCGAAGCCGATGCGGCAGATGGTGCCCGTCATGTTCGGCAGGTTCCGCCACGCCGGCGGCGGCGACCCCGACACCACGTCCATCCGGTGCGACCCCGCCTGGAGGAAATCGTACTCCGGGACGTCCTCGTCGTCGTCCTCGCCGTGGCGTCGGAACACGGGCAGCGGCGCGCCGGCGGCCTGCTCGCGCAGACCCACGACGATGCCGTTCTCCAGGACCAAGCGCCCGTCCTCCGGCCGCGCGTCGCGAATCCAGTGCGAGAACACCGTCCACCGAAGGCCCCCGCTCGCCTTCTTGAGGAACGCAACCGTCTCCGGCAGCGGGCGGCTGTCGAAGGCTTGGCCGAGCATCAACTCCGCCCCGTCCCACCGCCCCTCGACGCGGCGGCGGACGCCCCGGATCATCTCCCGCCAGAACGTCTCACTCCCCGGCGTGCCGAACATCGGGGCCTCCATCGGCTCCATGGCCCCCGTCTCGGGGTCGAAGCGGGTGACGAGGATCGGTTCGGCGTCCTTGACCTGGGCCCCCCGGAACTTCGACCGGCTCCCGTACTGCGGCTTCCAGACGATGAGGCAGACGACGCGCGGCCGGCCGCAGTGTTTCTCATACAAGTCCATCCATCGATCCAGGGCCGCGTACTCGGGCTCATAGCCGTCGCCCTTGGCCACCCACCGCACGAAGCCCGTCCGGTGGCCCAGGTGCGTCTTGTGGACGACCGGGATGAACAGGACGTCCTGCCCCAGCTCTCCCAGCAGCGCCAGCGACTCGCCCAGCAGTTCCCAGTGCCGCGCCGAAAGCGGCGCCGCCCTGTAATGGAGGGCCAGCGTGTCGGGGGAATGGACGAACTCGACCAAGGGCCGGTCCCGCGTGGGATGCGGCACGGTGAAGGCCGAGACGAAAAGCTGGACGGGCACCCGGAACGTCTGGCCCTTCGCCCGGACCGTCAGCGGGCCCGTGTACCACCCCGGGCGCTGGTCCCGCGGCACATCCGCCAGGACCCAGACGGGCACGACAGTCGACGCCGGCGGCTCGGCGAGAAGGGCGTCGAGGAATCGGTCGTCCTCCCTCTGGGCGGCAAAGCGGACGCGCAGGGCCGAGGCGGGGATCGCATCGCCGCGCGCGTGCTTCAAGGCGCCCAGCTCGGCCTCGACACCCGCCAGGGCCGCGTCGTCCGAGAGGACCACCTGCCCCGACGCCGCCCCGCCCCGCGGCGCGAGCATCCGCACCGGCCGGACCGCATCAAACGGGTTCCCGCGCACCAGGCCCGTCGCCCCCATCGACATCGGGCCCGTCCCCCAGCTCTTCTTCAGCAGCTCCGGCCGCGCCGTCACCGTCTCCAGGGCCAGGGCGTTCCAGAGCTGGAGCCCGGAGGCCGCCTCCGCATACGCGACGGCGCCCTCGCCGGTCGCGCTCACGAGCCGGATCGGCGACGCCAGGCCCACCGTGCTCCAGCTTTGGCGCGTGGGCCGAAGGGCCGACCGGTGAAGCTCGACGGCCAGGACATTCGCCCCGCGGCGGAGGGCCTCGGCGGGCAGGCGGACTTCGAGCGTGCGAATCCGCTTCTCGTAGCGGTCAAGGTGCTCCTCGGCGGGCCGTCCGGAGCGCGGGAGCGCGGTTTGGCCGTCGGGCAGGACGTACGCTTCGACGGGGTAATCGTCGGCGAGGGTCAGCGGCTCGACGGGCCCGTCGGGCATGGCGTGACGGGCCACCTCGCGGCCGTTCAGGTACACGATCGCCCCGCCGCGATACTCCGCCTTCAGAACGAAATCCTTGGCCTTGGCCGGGTCCGCGACGCCGAAGCGCGTCCGCAGATAGAGCACCGCCACGTCCCCCTCCTGCCGCGACCCGTACCCGCCGAAGTGGTACGGGAGCTCGTCGGTAACGCGGCCCCACGTGGAGGCATCGAAGTCCGGGCTCATCCAGGTCTCGGGCGGAAGCGGCGACGGCTCCCGGATTTTGCCCCGCCGCACCGGCGCGGGCTCGGCCCGCGTCCCAACGACGGGCAGGGCCCGCACCAGGAACAGGCGCCAGGGCGTCTCCGGGGCGATCAGGTCGACCTCCGCCCGAAGCGTCCCGGCCGCCAGTGTCCCCACAATCAACGCGGCGATCCCGATCCGTCTCATCCGAGCCCCTCCCGGTCCATGATGTTCGACGCGTCCCCCGCGCGGCGTCTTCACGTTCTCTTCACACGCTCTTATGGAACGCGCGGCCGCGGGCGAGGTGCTGGACGAAGTGCGGCCCTTGCTCCCGGCGCGCGGCAGGCCGCCGAAGGGGGCGGTCGAGGGGGAGGGCGCCGTCGTGCGCGTCGGCGCGCAGGCGGTCCGCTTCGACGGCGACCAGGCCGTCCCGGGGGAGGAGCGCGGGCCAGGCGGTCTCGCCCGGCGTCGCTCCGGGCGCGACGGGGCGCGGGGGCGCGGGGCGGCGGACGATCGCGCCGACCAGGAGGCCCGCGACGGCCGCCTCGACGACGGCAAGGATGACACGGATTCACATACGACCCCCCTTTTTGGGACGCGGGTCCGCGGGGCATCGTACCGACGGCGCGGAGGGCACGCCGGCGCCTTCGAGGCAGGAAGCATCGCCATGGGCCGATGCCGCGGGCATGCACATGCACAGGTCGCTATGTCCAGGGTGCGAAACCCCCCGCGAGGCGGCTCCGGCGCGCGTCGGCCACCCCTCGCGCCGGCCTGCCGAGCCCGCGACCCGCTGGAAAAAGGGCAAAAGGAGGCAAAAAGGGGTGCCCTACCCCCCCGGTACCCCCCCGGTACCCCCCGAAAAGGTGCAAAAAGTGTGTCGCGGAGGGATAAGCGTCAGCACGAAATGCGTCACATCTTGCCCATCTTAACAACGAGTGGCGGCGCGAGGGGAGTATTCCCGCGCACAACCGTACCGTGGAATAAACAGTTTACGTGGCGCGGACTATACACCGCCTTGTACAAACCTCGCCCGCCCCGGTGCGGCCGGGTCGGCGGGCGAGCGAGGCGGGGCGCGAGGGCCGAGGGCGGCCTCACACCTCCTGGATGGCGTCCACGGGGCAGGCCTCCATGGCTTCCTGCACCGCGTCCTCGTGCTCCTCGGGCACCGTGTCCACCTTGACCTTCGAGATGCCCTCGTCCGTGAGCTCGAAGACCTCGGGGCACAGGGCCTCGCAGGATCCCGTGCCGACACAGACGTCCGCGTCCACGGTTACCTTCATGCGCTCTCCTCCTCGGGCTGTAAGTCCTTACTGGCAAAGGGTTTCAAGTTCCGTGTCCGGATTCTCCAGGGCCTCCGGATCGACCGTCTCGCCGGCGCCGATCAGGTGCCCGAGGGCGATGATCTCCGTCGACCGGCCCGCCCCGGCGGCCGCTCGGAGCGTGCCGCCCTGGTAATAGCCCACGACGAAGTCGCCGTCCTCGATCCGGCCGCGCGCGGCCGTGCGGTCAAACGCCTCCGCAAAGCCCGTATACTGCAAGCTGGAGCCGTATTGACGGGTCCAGAAGAAGGGCACGGCGGTGTATGGATCGCGGGAGCCGAGCATGGTGCGGGCGGCGTGGGAGCCCTGCCGCTCGGCCACGACCCAGTGCTCGATGCGGCGGGGTTCGCCGGTGTTGGGGTCGGGGACGACGGCGATGTCTCCAGCCGCGAAAACGCCCTCTGCGGGGGTCTGAAGGCGGTTATCGACCGGGACGGCCCCGTCCTTCACGAGGTCCGTGCCCTCCAGGACGTCGACCGCCGGGCGGATTCCCGTTCCCGCGATCACCAGGTTCGCTTCGAGCTCCGTCCCGTCTTCGAGAACCACCCCGGAGACCTTCCCGTCGCCCCGGACGGCCTTCGGCCGGGTCCCGAGGTGCAGGTCCACGCCCTGGTCGGCGTGCCGCGCGGCCATCCATCGACCCACTTCCTCTCCGAAGATATGGGCCATAGGGACCTCTTCCGGGGCCACCAGGGCCACATTCACGTCCCGCTGGCGGAGGGCGGCGGCCACTTCCAGACCGATGAACCCGGCGCCCAGGATGACGGCCTTCCGGGCCCCCTCCAAGGCCTCCAGGATGCGGTTCGCGTCCGCCAGGCTGCGCAGCAGGAAGTATCCTTCGAGGTCTGTGCCGGGGATGTCGAGGTCCCGCGGCACCCCGCCCGTGGCCACCAGAACCCGGTCGAACGCGAGGGTCTCGCCGTCCTCGAAGGTCAACGTCATGGCCTTCGGATCGAGGGCCGCGACGCGCCGCTCGGTCATGAGCTCGATCCGGTGCTTCGCATAGAAGTCCTTGTCCCGTAAGGGGATCCAGCTCGGATCGGCCTCGCCGGCCATGTAGGCCTTGGAGAGATTGGGACGGTCGTAGGGGCGGTCGGGCTCGGCCGTGATGAGCAGGACGCGGCCGTCGAAACCCTCGCGTCGGAGGGTCTCGGCACAGGCGTTGCCGGCGGCCCCGGCCCCGACGATGGCGAAGGTCTGCCCGGCCCCGGCCCGGACGGGCGGCCCGGGAGGCTTGGTCTTAGGGCCGACCAGCACGTCCTCGCCCTCGACCTTGACCTCGTAGCCCCCGGTTCCGTCGAGGGCGGGCGGCTCGACCATCCGCCCCGTTCGCACGTCGAAACGGGCGTTGTGCCATGGGCAGGTGATCACGTGGCCCGTCCGAAGCCCGTCCTTGAGCGGTGCCCCGTAGTGGGTGCACTTCCCCCCGCAGGCGTGGATCGTCTCCCCGAGCTTCACGAGGAGGACCGTTGTATCGTCGACCTCGACGCCGAGGGGCTTGCCCTCCGCGAGGTCCGAGAGCTTGGCGACCTTCGTCCACCGGGCGGCCATGGCAGTCTCCTTTCGGATGCGCGGCATCGGCTTCAGAGACGATTATAGCGGCCACCCGGCTGCAAAGGGTCAAGAGGCCCGGAAAATGCTCCGGAATTTCGGGCGGACCCGGCTCGGAGACGGGGCCGCCGGCGTGGGCCTGTTACGTCACCGACGACCATCCAGACATCGGGACCCGGTTCGAGGTGGTCGATGCGGGACGGTGACGGGGGGCTCGACATCGTCACCTCAAACAAGAAGGGCGTCCACCTGTTCGCCCAGGAGCCGTAAATTGCGCGGAGGGGCCCCCTTGCAGCCGGGCCACCGATGCGGTAGGCTGTCGGACGCAGGGGAAACGATGGCCGCTTTCGAGGAGCCCCATGGCAAGGACCAACAGCGTGACGACCACCGACGAAACGCGTAACATGGCCCTGTTTCTGGACTTCGAGAACATCGCCCTCGGCGTCCGGGACGCCAACTACGCCGATTTCGACATCAACCGCGTCATGGAGCGGCTGCTCCTCAAAGGGAGCATCGTCGTCAAGAAGGCCTACTGCGACTGGGGCCGGTACAAGGAATACCGCCCGCGGATGCACGAGGCGTCGTTCGAGCTCATTGAGATCCCCCATGTCCGGCAGTCCGGCAAGAACTCGGCCGACATCCGCATGGTCGTCGATGCGCTGGATTTGTGCTACACGAAGGCCCACGTGGACACGTTCGTGATCATCAGCGGGGATTCGGACTTCTCGCCCCTCGTGTCGAAGCTGCGGGAGAACGACAAGATCGTCATCGGGGTAGGGGTCAAGAACTCGACTTCGGACCTGCTGATCGCCAACTGCGACGAGTTCATCTACTACGATGACCTCGTCCGCAGCAAGCCCGCCCGAAAGCGCAAAGCCAAGCCCAAACCCGCCGGCAAAGCCACCGAGAAGCCCTCCGAGAAGAGCCCCGCCGACAAGAAGGAGGAGGCTTGGGACCTGATCGTCGACACGTACGAGGCCCTGCTGGAGGAGCGCGGCGAGGGGTCGAAAATCTGGGGCTCGATGATCAAGCAGACCCTCAAACGCCGCAAACCCGGCTTCAGCGAGTCCTACTACGGGTTCCGCAGCTTCGGAGAGCTGCTGGAGGAGGCCGAGAGTCAGGGAATCCTGGAGCTGGAGCGCGACGAGAAGTCAGGCGGCTACATCATCAAGGGCTGCCACCTGCCTTGACGCGGCCCATGCGTGCGGCTACCGTGCCCGTAGACGTTCCTTTCCCAAGCTGCGCCCGTAGCTCAGCCGGATAGAGCGGCGGTTTCCTAAACCGCAGGTCGTGGGTTCGAGTCCCGCCGGGCGCACCACTGGACGGGTCCTGCCAAGTCTTCCCAAGTCTTGGCGGGTGCGCGAGTTACGCGCCTCCGGCCGAGGCACTGTCGGCAAACCCCGATCGTGGCGGATCATGCCAGGAACTGCCCTCCCGGGGCCCCTGCGCGCTGAAAATGCGCTGAAATCTCCCGCCCCAGGGATAGCTTGGACACTCGTTTGCGTTGGGTAGAATGAGCAGGCCCGAACGGAAAGGAGTGTCACGATGGCGAAGATGGAACCCAGGCCTTCGGGGGCTTCGCAGGGAGCCCGGAGGGCGACCGGAGAAGCCCCCGAAGGCCGCGCGGCCGACCGCGGACGCTTCTCGGCGCGACGCAAGACCGACGCCTCCCACGGCAACCCGTGGCGCCTCTCCTACGACACCGCCGACCGGGCGAAGCTCGCCCTTGCCCGGGAGCGGCCCGAACCGGCCGGCCTGACGATCAAGAACCCGCGGACGATCTTCAACCGCCACTTCCCGGACCGCGACTGGCGGCCGGGACGGTTGCATCCTGGCAGTTGTCGGGGTTGGGCCTGTTCTATTCCTTCGTTGGGTCGTGCGCGGGGAGCACGCGGCTTGCCAGCATCCAGCGCGGTCGCTTGATGAATGCGCCGTTCTCGAAGGTCTGCTCGATGGCGTTGCGCTTCTCCAGATGGTCGAAGCAGCTGCGCATGCACCCGCGACTGCCTTCGACGGCGTAACTGGCATCGCCGCCCCAGTCGCGCAGGCAGCGGTGGCCCTCGATGATGTGACCGGAGGGGTCCTCGTCGGTCGCGCGCCAGTCGCCCAGGCTCATCGGCCAGCAGAACTTGTAGGCGACGTTCTCGCTGACGTCCTGTTTTGTGACGTCAAACTCGTAGCCCGGGAAGCTCTTGTGGATGAACGGGCTGACGCGCGGATCGCCTCCGTGGAAACAGAGCACGCATCGCCCCATATGCACGTCGCCCCACGTGTAGGTCTTATCCTCGATCTGGACCGACACCTCCGTCCCGTATTTGATGGGTGGAATCGCACCGGGACAGCCTCGCACGCATGATCCGCACTTGTCGCAGAGGCTACCCGGCTCGACGAGGGCATCGGCGGAAAGCGGCGCGTCGGTGAGGATCGCATGCAGCCGGACGCGTGGACCGAACTTCCGTGTCAGGAAGACCTTCGACCAGCCGCATTCGCCCAGGCCCGCCGCGATGCCCGCGATGCGGATCGCCATGTGTACGTCCGGGCCGACCGCGCCCGGTCGAACCGGGTTTTCCGGGGGCTGGCGTTCAGGCACGCCGGGATAGTAGGGCACGGCCTCCCAGCCGTGATCCTCGATGAAGCAACTCGTTTCGTACACGACGTGGGGAATGAAGAAACTGTTGAGCAGGCCGTGATAGCCGAAGTACGTATAGTTCGGCCAATAGGTGCCTTCCTCGATACCTCGCCAGTTGCCCCGCAGGATGCGGCGGATGAGAACAATCACGCTTCGACACTCGGGGAAGATTTCGGCCGGGCGCATGCGCCGGGGAGCCCCTTCGAATCGCTCGATGTTCGCAACGCCAACGAGGTCCGCCCCCATGTTAAGGGCGAACTGCTTGATGGCGTGGGCGGTCAGTTCCTTCATGCGTCCGACTCCTCCAGGCGGGCCACGCCGCCGGCATCGATCACCCATGCCGGCCGCTTCCGGAATGGCTGGCGGAAGCGGTTCTCCAAGAGATCGGCTTCGTTCATATGGTGGGCGCAGGCTCGCATGCAGGCCGCCGCCAGGCGGTCCGGACGCCCCGAGGGATGTCGGTTGTCGGGGTGAGCTCCATTGCGGCAGCGGCGGCAGAGGCCGATGTCCACGTTCGCCACCTGCATCCGCTTGCCGCAGATCTCCACGGTTTGCCGTTCGGTTGCGTCGATCGCATTCAGTGGGCAGGCCTCGGCGCATGCACCGCAGCGGTCACACACGGAATCGGCCGGCATCGGCGTCGGTTCCAATTCGGCATCTGTCAGGATGCCCTGCACCCGCTGGCGATGCCCGAACTGAGGCGTCATCAGCTCGCCGGAAAGGCCGATTTCCCCGAGGCCGGCGCGCACGGCTGCATCGATGAAGTCGATCATCACGTTGGGCGCTGGATTGCCTTCCCTGACCGGGATGCCCATCGCGGGAATCTCCACGGGCAGGTCCGGCAGAGGCACGGCCTCCCATCGCTGATCTTCCAGCCAACTGGCCACGCGCACCGTCGCCAAAGCCATGAAGCGATCCGGCAGCCAGTTGACCGCGAACGTGTGGTAGATGGACATCTGGGTGCCCTCCTCGACCCCCCGCAGGCAGCCGCGGACGATCCGCTTACCCAGAACAATCACACTGCGAGACTCGGGAAAAATGCTGCTCGGGTGGTGCTCGGCGGCCACGCCATCAAATCGCTCGATGGGTGCTATCCCGATGATGTCCGCGCCGGCTTCCCGGGCTGTTGCTCGCAGAGAATCTGTGAAAGAATCAGGCACGTTTGCCTCTCCTTATCCCTTGACCTGACAAAGGCGCCGCAGTACGATGATGTCGTACATGCTACGACATAGTGGGAGTTTAGTTGATTTTCCAAGACCAGTCAAGGAGCAAAGAGCCATGGCCGCAACAAGGACAACTCGGCCGCGCACCATCCAATCTGTTGATCGCGTGGTGCGGATCATCGACCTACTCGCCGCAGCACCGGCTGGTCGATCTCTTTCCAGTCTGGCGGAGGATACCTCCCTCAAGCCCCAGACGGTCCAGAGCCTGCTGCGAACGCTCGAACATCATCGGCTGGTCAGGCAATCCGGACGGGGGACGCCCTATGTATTGGGCCCCCGTCTGCATGAGTGGACCCGGCGATGGCTGGGGCAGGCAGATTGGTCTTTGGCAGCAGGTGCCATCGTGGCCGATTTCGGCAAACGCCTGGACGAGTATGTCACGCTCGTTCAGATGCGCGGACAAACCATCGTGCATCTGGTAGAGCAGGTACCGGATCGCCCTCTGGTCGTCACGCCGACGGCAGAGTGTCCTGAATATCTGCACACGATGGCGACCGCGAGAGTGTTGCTGGCCTGGCTTGACGAAGACGAGAGAGACCGCCTCGTGGCCAAGCTGCCAATGACAAAACGCGGGCCCGGAAGCATCACGGACCGCCGGGCATTCCGACGTGAACTCATCAAGGTGCGCCGCCGTGGATACGCCGAGTGCATCGAGGAGGCCGGCGAAGGCGTGGTGGCCCTGGCCGTGCCCGTACCGACGGCCGCCGGAGAGGCCGTGCTTTCGCTGGGAGTCGCCCTACCCAAAGTGCGCCACAGAGACCGGCCAAGTTTGCTGGGCGAGCTACGTCGGACCGCCGGCAGAATCAGCGAAGCCTGTGGGGCCCGAAGCAACGCCTCGGCATAGGCTGCGCAATCGTCCCGGAAACTGTCGGCATCGTGGCCCAATGGGTGTTTCTCAAAAGGCGAAGGCGCATGGGGACGATCCGTTGCGGGCGTTGATGGAGGTGCTGCTTCCGCGGTTGCTGGAGAAGGAGGCGACGGCCCACCTGGGCGCCGAGGCCTACGAACGGACGGCCGACCGTCGCGGCCACCGCGGGCGGCGTGATGAGAAGGTCAGGCAGGTCATCGCCTGCTACGTGGAAGAGATTCGCATCTGCCCCGAGGACAAGACCGGCGAATTGCTCCTGAACGCCGCGGCGTTTCCTTCCCTCGAATCGCCACCAAAAGAAAACGACCGTCCCGAGGGACGGTCGCGTGTTGCTATGGTAGCGGGGGGAGGATTCGAACCTCCGACCTTCGGGTTATGAGCCCGACGAGCTACCTGACTGCTCCACCCCGCGATCCATGATTTCCAATTTATCTTAGCCGGGAGGCGGCGGGTGTCAATACTTTTTCCGCGTGGCGCTCCGGGTCAGAACGGGCTTTCGCTCTCGTCGGTGTCGTCGTACTCGGCGGGTGCTTCGTAGGCGGGGCCGGGCGCGCCAGCGCCGGAGAGCTGCTCGAAGCGGTCGGCGTCCTGCTCCTGCGGATACCAGGACTCGAACCGCGTCAGTTCGCGGCGGAAGGTGAGGCGCACGACGCCGGTGGGACCGTTGCGCTGCTTGGCGATGATGAGCTCGGACTGGCCGCGCGTCTCCTCGTGCTCGGGGGTGCCGGGGGCGTGTCGCATCTCCTCGCGGTGCAGGAGGAGCACCACGTCGGCGTCCTGCTCGATGGCGCCGGACTCGCGGAGGTCCGAGAGGCGGGGGCGCTTGTGCTCCTCGGTCTCGCGGCGGAGCTGGGCCAGGGCGACGATGGGGATATCCAGCTCGCGGGCGAGGGCCTTGAGTCCCCGGCTGATGGTGGCGACCTCGACCTGGCGGTTCTCGGCCCGCGGGGCGCTCATGAGTTGGAGATAGTCGACGAGGATGAGCTTCACCTCGTGCCGCGCGATGAGCCGCCGAGCCTTCGCTCGCAGATCGAGGACGCGGATGGCGGGGGTGTCGTCGATGAAGAGAGGCACCTCGTAGAGGAGGGGGGCGGCCTCCTGGACACGGCCGACCTCCTCGGTCGAGAGCTGCCCCTTGCGGAGCTTCTGGCCGTCGACGTGGGCCCGGGACGAAAGGAGCCGCAGCGCCAGCTCGGACTTCGACATCTCCAGGCTGAAGAAGGCCACGGGGACGCGGTTGTCGACGGCGACGTGCTCCGCGAGGTTCAGGGCCAGCGAACTCTTGCCGACGCTGGGCCGGGCCGCCAGGACGATGAAGTCGCCGTCCTGGAGGCCGCGCGTCTTGTCGTCGAGGTCGTAGTAGCCGGTCTCGACGCCGGTGATGGCCCGCCCGTCCTGGAGTTCGAGGGTCTGCATGACCTGGCTGAGGATGGCCCGGACGTCGGTGGCCTGGCCGACGAGCTTCTTCTCGGTGACCTCGAAGATGCGCTGCTCGCAGCGGTCGAGGATATCGTCGACGGCTTCGCCGGTGGCATGGGCGTCGCGGATGATCTCGCCGGCGGCCTGGAGGAGGTGGCGCAGCATGGCCTTCTCGCGGACGACGCGGGCGTAGTACTCCGCGTGGGCGGCCGTGGCGACGCTGTCGGCGAGGTCCACGAGGTACTGGACGCCTCCCACCTCGTCGAGCTTGCCGGCATCCCGGAGGGCGGACTGCACCAGGACGAAGTCGATGGGCTGGTTCGCATCGTAGAGCCGGGTGAGCAGCTCGAAGACGATGCGGTGCTCGGAGCGGTAGAAGGCCTCGGGCTCGAGGAGCTGGACGCAGGCGCCGACTGTCTCGCGGTCGATCATCATCGAGCCGAGGACAGCCATCTCCGCCTCGAGGCTGTGAGGCGGGACTCGATCGATGAGGGGGTCGTCGGGCATGGGAGGAGTGTACGCCCGGCGGGAGGCAAATTCAATGCTAACCCGCGCCTGTGCACAGGAAAGCCCGGGGCCTCAAGCTGCGGGCCTGGGGGTTCCTATCGACTAAGACGACGGCACCACCCAAACGTCGATCTCGGCGTCGATGTCCTCGGCCAGGTGGATAGGCACGCGGAACTTGTCGAGCGTGCGGATGGGGGCGGCCAGGGCGATCTGCTCGGGCTGGACGGTGAAGCCCTCGGCGGCCAGGGCATCGGCGATGTGCCGCTCGTTGACCGATCCGAACAGGTGGCCCAGCTCGTTGGCCTTGGCCTTGATCGTGACGGAGGTCTCGTTGATGCGGGAGGCCAGGCTGCGGAGGCTGTCGAGACGGGCCTTGAAGCGTCGGGCCCGCTCGGCCTTTTCGGCCTCGACGCGCTTGAGGTTGGCCTCGGTCGGGGCCAGGGCGAGCTGTTGGGGCAGCAGGTAGTTGCGGGCGTAGCCGTCGGTGACGTCGACGACCTCGCCGGCGTCGCCGAGCTGGTGGATGTCTTCGCGGAGCAAGACTTTCATCGGAGCGTCTCCCATGTCGGGGCGGCGGGTCGGGCCCGTCCGCGCCGGCGGTTCCAGGGTCAGGCCACGTACGGCATCAGGGCGAGGAAACGGGCCCGCTTCAGGGCCCGGGCCGCCATCCGCTGATGGCGGGCGCAGTTGCCGCTCCTCTTGCGGCTAAGCAGCTTGCCGCGCGTCGTCGTGAGCTTCTGGAGCGTCTGGGTGTCCTTGTAGTCGATGTGGGTGACGTTTTCGCGGCAGAATCGGCACTTGGCACGGTCGCGGAAGCGGACGAAGCGTCGTTTACGTTTAGCCACGGCTCTCTCCTGTTCATTCCGGATCAGAACGGGATGGTATCGTCGTCGAGATCCTGGGAGTAGTCGTACTCTCCGGGACCGGACTGGTTTTCCTGGCCGGCGGATTCCTGGCGTTGGGTGCTCTGGCGGGGCCCGCCGCCTCCGCCTCCGCCGTCGCCGTCGCGACGATCGCCGAGGAACTGGAAGTTCTCGACGGTCACGGTGAGCTTGGAGCGCCGCTTTCCCTCGCGGTCGTCCCATGTGGAGTAGGTGAGGCGTCCTTCGACGAACAGGGGCCGCCCCTTCTTCATGTACTTCGAGAGGACCTCGGCCTGGCGGGCCCAGGCGGTGCAGTCGACGAAGGTGGTCTCCTCGCGCTTCTGGCCGTCCGAGCCGGACCAGGTCCGGTTGACGGCGAGGCCGAAGTCGCAGACGGCGGTCTGGCTGGGCGTATAGCGGAGTTGGGGGTCGCGAGTCAGGTTGCCGATGAGGATGACACGGTTGAAGTTGGCCATCGCGGGCTCCTCAGGCTTGGGATTCGTCGGGTTCCTCGGCGGCGGCCGGTTCGGGGGGCGCCGCCTCGGCCTCGGCCGCGCCCTCGGTGTCGGCTTCGCCCTCGGGTTCCTTGGCGGCGGCCCGTTGGGCCTCGACGGCGGCGCGGGCGGCGGCCTGGCGTGCCTCGCGACGTTCCTTGCGGGCATCGGCGTCGGCTTGGGCGGCGGCTTCCTGGGCGGCCTTGCGGGCCTCGATCTCCGCCTCGCCGCGGGCTTCATAGAGCCGCTGGGCGACGTCCTCGTCGATGTCCTCGCCCAGCTGGAGCCGCATGTCCGCGACGGAGAACTGGTCGGCCCGAACGACGAGGGTGCGAAGGATGTTCTCGGAGAGGCGGCAATCTCGCTCGATCTCGACCACCCCGCCCCCGTCGCTCAGCGTGAAGAACGACAGCACGTATGTGCCGCGCTTCTGCTTCGCCACGGGAAAGGCGAGCTTGCGCTCGTCCCAGCGGGTCAATCCGATGACCTCGCCGCCCTGGCGTGCGATGATGCCGGAGAGCTCCTTGGAGAGGTCATCCCACATGGCGGCGACGGCCGGGTCGACGAGGAACATGCCTTCGTACACGCGTGTGGCGTCCTGTGTCGGCATAATCTGCTGGCCCCGAAGGGCCACCTCCTCCTTCTCAGGTCCCGGGGGCGGAGGCCCCCTGGTTATACCGGTTCATGGCCTCCTCGAGGCCGTCTCGTATCCAGCACTGGGCGGCGTCGGCCGCCCGTTCGATCATGGCGTCGGCCTCGCCCCGCTCTTCGGGCCGGAAGGGGCCGAGGACGAAGCTCACGTGCTCCTCCGGGGCCGGGGCCGGCCCGATGCCGAGCCGCAGCCGCGGGTAATCCTCCCGCCCGACGGCCTCGGCAACGGAGGCGAGGCCGTTGTGTCCGCCCGCCGATCCGTCCGGCCGGATTCGAAGCCGGCCGAGGTCCAGGTGCATGTCGTCGACGATAACGAGCAGATTCTCGATCTCCATTTTCCAGAAGTCCAGGGCCGACCGGACCGACCGGCCGGACCGGTTCATGTACGTCACCGGCCGCATGAGGACGACCTTCTCTTCCTCGACGCGGGTCTCGGCGCAGAAGGCGCTGAACTTCTCGCGCCATCGGCCGACGCCGGCCCGCTCGGCCAGCCGCGCCGCTACGCGCCACCCCGCGTTGTGCCGCGTCTCCGCGTATTCGGGTCCCGGGTTGCCAAGTCCGACGATGAGCTTCATGGCGCCGAGAGGAGGCGAGGGAACTCACTCCTCGCCGGCCTCTTCCTCCTCTTCCTCCTCGCGCTCGGGGCGGATGAGTTCGGGTTCCTCGGCGCCCGGGGCGGCCTCGGCCAGGATCTCTTCCTCGACCTCCTCGGCCCGGGCGGCGGTGACCGTGGCCACGACCGTCTCCGGATCGCTGATGAGCTTGACGCCCTCCGGGGCCTCCAGGTCGGCGACGTGGCGCGAGTCGCCGATGGTCATCTCGCCGACCGTCATGACGATCTCCTCCGGAATGTTGCCCGGCAGGCACTCGACCTCGACGGCGTCGAGCATCTGCTGGAGGACGGCGTGCTCCTCCTTGGGCTTGCCCTTGAGGATGACGGGGACCTCGATCTCGAGGGTCTCGTCCATCTTGACGCGCTGGAAGTCGGCATGGACGAGCTGCATGCCGAAGGCGTCGTACTGGACGTCCTTGACGAGAACGGTCTCGCTCCGGTCGTCGAGGCGGAGCTCGATCATGCGACTGTGGTGACGGAGGGCGGCCTCCAGCTCCTCGTAGGGGACCTGGAGGACGACGGCCTTCTCCTCGTGCCCGTAGAGGACGGCGGGCACCTGGCCCTCGTCCCGGAGTCGGCGGCAGGCCTTCGTGCCGCGCTCCTCGCGTGTCTTCGCGTGCAGCGTTTCGCCGGCAGTTGCCACGGTGACGGCTCCTTCTGTGCTCAGGCTTTCCGGGCGGGCAGCCGGAACAACTGGCTGACCGACTGGTCGTGATGGATGCGTTTGATGGCCTCGCCCAGGAGTCCGGCCAGGCTGAGAATCTGGAGGTTTTCGAGGGCGTCGGCGTCCGAATCCAGCGGTATGGTGTCCGAGACGGTGATGCGGTCGATGGGGGCCTTGGCCAGCCGTTCGACCGACCCGGGACAGAGCACCGGATGGGTGGCGGCGACGTCGATGGTGCCGACCCCGCGGTCCTTGAGGAGGGCCGCGGCCTCGCAGACGGTCGACCCGCTCGTGATCATGTCGTCGATCATCAGGACGTTGCGGCCCTCGACGTTGCCGATCAGGGCCCCGGCCCGGACCTTGCGGCCGGAGAGCCGCTGCTTGTCGATGATGGCCAACCCGCCGCCCAGAATCTCGGCATAGACCCGGGCCATCTTGACGTTCCCGACGTCGGGGGAGACGACGACCAGGTTCTGGATGTCGACCTGCTGGAAATGGTCGGCGAAGACCGGCTCGGCGAGCAGGTGATCGACGGGGATGTCGAAGAAGCCCTGGACCTGGTAGGCGTGCAGGTCGACGGCGAGGACGCGGTCGGCCCCGGCGGTCTGCAAGAGGTTCGCGACGAGCTTGGCGCTGATGGGGACGCGGCCCTCGTCCTTGCGGTCCTGGCGGGCGTAGCCGTAGTAGGGGATGACGGCGGTGATCCGCTTGGCGCTGGCGCGGTGGGCCGCGTCGACAAAGAGCAGCAGCTCCATCAGGTGGTCGTTCTGGGGACGGGAGGTGGACTGGACGATGAAAATGTCGTGGCCCCGGACGTCCTCGTTGATCTTGACGAACGATTCGCCGTCCGGGAAGTGCGTGAGCTGGGCCTCGCCGACCGTCAGGTCGAGCCCTTCGGCGATGGCTTCGGCGAGGGGCCGGTTGGCGCTGCCGGAGAAGATCTTCAGCTTATCCATCGCTGGGGCCCTCCGCAGGTTCGTTCACGGGACGCGCCGGGACACCGGCCCAGGTCTCGCCGGGCGGAACGGGATGGGCTCGCGTGACGACGGCGCCGGCGCCGGTGACGGCGCCTTGGCCGACGCTGGTCGGCGCCACCAGGAGCGTCCCCGCGCCCAAGCGGACGTCGGCCCCGATCTTCGTACGATGCTTCGTGCCGTCGCGGTCCGCGTTGGCGGTGATCGTGCCGCACCCAACGTTCGTGCGCGGTCCAATCTCGCAGTCGCCGATGTACGCCAGATGACGCACGCAAACATCCTCGCCCAGCGTGGCGTCCTTGGTCTCGACGAAGGCGCCGACCTCGGCCCCGTCCTCGAGGACCGTCTCCGGCCTCAGGTGCGCCCACGGCCCGACGACGCAGTGGCACCCGATGCGAGCGGGCCCGCGGATCACCGTGCCGGGGCGCAGGACCGTGTCCTGGCCGACGGTCACGTCCCAGTCAACGTAGGTCGTGTCGGGGTCCTCGACGGTGACGCCCCCGGCCATGATCCGTTCGAGGACCCGCCGGCGCATCAGCTTCATGACCAGGGCGAGGTCCGCGCGGCTGTTGACGGCCTGGACCTCCTCCGGGAGGGCGGAGGGGACGGCCACGGCCGTCGCGCCATCCGAAATCAACAGGCCGAGCGCGTCGGTCAGGTAGTACTCGCCCTTGGCGTTCGAGTTGGTGATGCGATCGAGCGTGCGGTCGAGGGCGGGCCAATCGAACGCGTAGAAGGAGGGGTTGACCTCGCGGATGGCCTTCTCTTCGGGCGTGGCCTCCTTGACCTCGACGATGCCCCGGAGGTTTCCGAAATCGTCGCGGACGATGCGGCCGAACCACTTCGGGTCGTCGAGGACGGCGGTGACCAGCGTGGCGGCGGCCTCTTCCTCGCGATGGGTCTCAAGGAGCGAGCGGACCGTCTCGGGCCGGATCATGGGGGCGTCGCCGACCAGAACGACAAGGTCGCCCTCGAAGCCTTCGAGGGCCTCCCGGGCGACCATGACGGCGTGGCCGGTGCCCTGCTGCGGTTCCTGGACGACCCATGTGATGGCGGCGTCATCCGACCATTGCCGCATGATCTGCTCGCGGGCGTGGCCGACGATGACGACGAGATCGTCGATGCCGGCCCCGCGGCAGGCGTCGAAGACGTACTGGAGGATCGGCCGTCCGCAGACCTCGTGGAGGACCTTGGAGCGCGCGGACTTCATCCGCGTGCTCATGCCCGCCGCCATGATGAGGGCCCTCACGGGTTTCACGTGCCGCTCCTCGCGTAATTCTTGGCTACCCGGCCAGGAGTCGAACCTGGAATGGGAGGACCAAAACCTCCTGTGTTACCAATTACACCACCGGGTACTAACCGCCCCGCTGGGGCGGAATGACGAATGCCCGCCATTGTCCGGGGACGGGAATGACCAATCCGAAATCCGCATGACGAATGCCGGCGAGCGATACCCAATCGCCGTCCGGTTGCTCCTTTGTCATTGGGGCTTCGGCCTTGAATCGCCATTCGTACTTCGAGCTTCATCATTTACCTGCAGATCGCCCCCGTCGCCGCGCTCGTTACGTGTCGCGCGTATCGGGCCAGGTATCCGTCCGTGATCTTCGGCTCGGGCTTCGTCCAAGCCTTGCGACGTTTCTCGAGCTCCGCCTCGTCGACTTCGAGGGCCAGCCGCCGGTTCGGGATGTCCATGGTGATGCGGTCGCCCTCGACGACGAGGCCGATGGGTCCGCCGGCGGCGGCCTCGGGGCTGACGTGTCCGACGCTCGGGCCCGCCGTGCCGCCCGAGAACCGCCCGTCGGTCATCAGGGCGACCTTGGCGTCCATGCCCAGGCCCTTCAGCGCCGCCGTGGCAGCCAGCATCTCCCGCATGCCCGGCCCGCCCGCGGGACCCTCGTAGCGGATGACGAGGAAGTCCCCAGGCTCGATCGTGCCGTCCATGATGGCGTTGTTGGCGGCCTGCTCGCCGTCGAAGACGCGGGCCTTGCCGGTGAACGTCCGCATCGAGTCCGGCACGGCCGACTGCTTGACCACCGCCCCCTCCGGGGCCAGGTTTCCGCGCAGAATCGCGATGCCGCCCTCCCTATGATACGCCCGATCGGGCGTGCGGATCAGATCATCCGAGAAGACCCTGGCGGCGGAGGCGATCTCGCGGGTCGTCCGCCCCGAGACGGTCATGCAATCGTTCAGCCGGTCTTCGAGGCGCTTGAGGACCGCCGGAATGCCGCCCGCGTGGTCCAGGTCCTCCATCATCATGTCGCCCGCGGGGCGGAAATTGGTCAGGTGCGGCGTCCGGCGGCTGATCTCGTCGAAGACCTCCAGCTCCAGCTCGACGCCCGCCTCGTGGGCGATGGCGGGGATGTGGAGGACCGTGTTCGTCGAGCCGCCCAGGGCCATGTCGATCATGATGCCGTTGGCGATGGCCTCCCGCGTCATGATGGACCGCGTCGTGATGCCCTGGCGCACCAGCTCGACGACCCGCCGTCCGCTTTCGTAGGCGAGGCGGTCCTTTTTGGCGCTGGCGCAGAGGGCCGCGGCCGAGAAGGGCAGGCTCATACCCATGGCCTCCGTGACGCAGGCCATCGTGTTGGCCGTAAAGAGGCCCTGGCAGCTCCCGCCGCCCGGGCAGGCCTCGCACTCCAACGCCGCCAGCTCCTCCTCGTCGATCTGGCCCGCCTTATACCGCCCGATGGCCTCAAACGTGTCGTGGACGAGATCCAGGCGGGTCATCTCGTAGTTGCCCGAGTGCATCGGCCCGGCCGTAACGGCCACGGCGGGAATGTCCAGCCGGGCCGCGGCCATCAGCATGCCAGGGGTGATCTTGTCGCAGTTCGTCAGCAGCACCAGGCCGTCGAGCCGATGGGCCCGGGTGATCGACTCGATCATGTCGGCGATCAGCTCGCGCGAGGGCAGGCTGAAGTGCATGCCCTCGTGGCCCATGGCGATCCCGTCGCAGATACCCGGCACCGAGAAGAGCCACGCGATGCCGCCCCCGGCGAAGATGCCGTGCTCGATCTTCCGCTCCAGCCGCCGCATGTGGGCGTGGCCGGGGATGAGGTCCGTGAAGCTCGAAACGAGGCCGATAAACGGCTTTTGCGCGTCATCCGGCGAGATCGTCCCGGTCGCGAACATCAAGGCCCGCGCGGGCATCCCCGCGAGGGGCTGGCGGAACCAGTCGGATTTCAGCTCGTTGACCATGATGAATCCCGCTAACGGGGGCACGCCACTCGCTTAAACGGCACGCGCGGCACCGGTGCCGCGGCGAACCGGCCATGCACCTCAACCGGGCATCTCTGTCCTACGCAACGACGGGCGCGGCTATGACGGCTTGGGCGTCTCCGGGGCTTGAGCTCAGCGGCCGCATGCCGGAGCCCCACGGTCGCCCGAAGGCGACTCCTTTACCCCGTGGGAAACGCGAATCTCCAGAGCGCGGCATGCTACCCGACCGGCGGGCCCCTGTCAACGATGAATCGGCCGAAAAACCCGCGTATCGGGCCGAGCGATCGGCCTTCAGCTTGCATTCCGCGCGGCCAGGGCCTACGCTGGGATTCCATGGACCGGCAAGGAAGCGACGATGCAGTTCCCCCCTGGCGGACCCGAGGTCGAATGGGCCCGGACCCTATGCCATGGCCCTCTGCGCCCGCTTCGAGGGCCTTTCGGCCACCGTCTACAACCTCCCCGAGACGGTCGAGATCGCCCGTGAGGTGATCGAGCGGTGCGGCATGGCCGACCGTGTCGAGGCAGTCCCGGGCGACTGGCGCGAGGACGAATTCGGCCGGGACCCACTACGCCGGCGGGCCACGAGCGACCCCGACTTTCCATGACGCATACGCAACCGTCCATGCTTCCCGGCGGCCCCTCCCGTTTTCCCGGC
>CAYWVR010000021.1:47532-63717 GCA_964461715.1 uncultured Anaerolineales bacterium | reverse complement strand
GGGCCAGGCTCGAGGTCGTAGCCACGCCGAGGCGCTTTGCGGCGACGACGCGGACGACGGCGTCGGCCTCCTCGGCGCCCACGTTCTGGTGGATGCGGCCGGCGGTGAAGCGCGTCAGGAAGCTCCGTCCCTCGACGAGCAGGACCTCGGTCTCATCGGCGGCGGAGGTCCGGACGAGGTCGCGGCCGAGGTCCAGCAGATGGGCCTTGCGCTCGGGGGGCGTCATGCCTTGACTCCTGTCCGGACGTCGCGGAACCGGGCCGGGGCCACGCCGTGGCCCACGCGGGCCGTCTGGCCCGGCTCGCCCTTGCCGCAGTTGGGCGTCCCCCAGAGGGCCCACGCCTCCGGGCCGCAGACCGCGTCGCACGATCCCCAGAACTCCGGGGTGATGCCCGTGTACGTGCCCCCGCGGAAGACGCGGCCGAGGCGACCGCCCTTGATCTCCTGGCACCACTCGGTGCCGAACTGGAAGTTGAGCCGCTTCTGGTCGATCGACCAGCTCCTGTTGGTGGCCATGAAGAGGCCGTCCTCGGTGTCGGCGATGAGGTTCTCGAGGGTCCCGGCGTCGCCGGGGAGCAGGTTGACGTTGGTCATCCGCACGAGGGGGATGCGGTCCCAGCCGCCGGCGCGCATGGCGCCGCTGGAAGCGCGCCCGATGGCCGGGGCCGTCTCGCGGCTCGAAAGGTATCCGACGAAGACGCCTTCGGTGACGATGGGCGTCGCTTGGGCCGGGACGCCCTCGTCGTCCCACCCGAAGGTGCCCAGGCCGCCCGGGCACGTCGCGTCCGCGACGAGGGTCACCTCGGGCGACCCGTAGCGGAATGTGCCGAGCTTGTCGGTCGAGAGGAACGAGCCGCCCGCGTAGGAGAGCTCCATCCCGAGGACGCGGTCGAGCTCGATCGGATGGCCGCACGATTCGTGGACCTGCAGGGCGAGCTGGCCCCCGTCGAGGACGACGGTGCGCGTGTCCTCCGGGAGGACGGGAGCGACCAGGAGCTGCTCGGCCTCGTCGGCAACGCGGGGGGCCTCGCCCGCCAGGTCCATGGCCCGCACGGACTCCCACCCGGCGGTGGCAAAGTTTCCGCGGAAGGAGTTCGGATAGCTCCGGACCTGCATTTCGCCGCCGGAGAGGGCCGTCGCGGCGATCCCGCCGCCCGTCTGGAGAATCCGCTGCTCCAGCCGCGCCCCCTCGGTCGAGGCGAAGACCTGGTCCGTCTCGTACGCCGAGAAGAAGGCCCGGGCCAGTCGCACGTTCGGGCCCGTCATGGCCTTCGACGCGGCCACGAGCAGCGCGAGCTTCTCCTCCAGGGGAACCGTGAACGGGTCGACCTGGTGAGGGGTCTCGTAGCGGCCGGTCGCGGGCTCGACGGGCGCCAGATGCACCGGCTCGCCCCGGTGCCGGGCCGAGGCCCGGGCGATGGCGCAGGCCTCGCGGACGACCGGCTCGACCGCCGCCTCCTCCAGCCGGTGCGACCCGAAGAATCCCCACGCCCCGTCGACGATCACCCGCACCCCGAACCCGTGCGACCCGTGGGCGGCCACGTGCTCGGGGCGCCCGTTGTTGACGGCGATGGATTCGGTCCGGTCCTCGCGGACGCGGACGTCGCCGTAGTCGGCGCCTTCCCGGGCAAGGAGGTTCAAGGCGCGGTCGATAAGCGGTTGCACGGGGCGTTCCCTTCGTGGCGGAAACCGGGAGGCGAGTATAGAGGACGGCGGCGGGCCGGACAAGCGGGAAGCCGCTTGCCGCTCCGCCATGCATGGCCAGCAAGGAAAGCGGGGACAGGCGCCGGTCGCGACCGTCGTTCTGCAGCAGCAGCGCAAGGGCTTTAACCTGGGCGCCTGTCCCCAAGTCCGGAATGTCAGGTCCGATTGTGCTTCTTGGGCAAGGCCAAGCCGCCCGGGCTCATGGGACGGTCAACGTCACCTCAATGTGGGCCACGCGTTTCTGGCGGACCGCGCGGGCGGCCGCGTCGTCGAGGCCCTCCGGGCCGAACTCGGCCTCGCGCCCGTCGTCCCACACGACGCGATACCGCGCGGGGCGGGCGGCGTCCGGGCCGAACGTGGCGCGACGGGCCGGGTTCCGGTACGTCACCCGCGTGTGCCCGACCAGCGTCGCGGTGCAGGAATCCGCCGGGAACGTTTCCGTGCGGGGCGTGCCCTGCGCGTCCACCACCTCGCGCGAGTGCTCGCGCGTGGTAAAGAATCCATCGGGCAGAATCGGCGCGAGCTTGAGCGAAAGGCCGTCCTTTTCCGTGTACGCAAACGGCCGCCGTCCGAACAGCATCCAGAGCAGCATGTGGATCACCTCGGCCGTCGTGCCGCTCGAGCGCGGCAGGAAGCCGCGGCCGTGCAGGGCCTCGCGCGGGTGGGTGGAGGCGACGATGAAGGAGACATTCTCCAGGGGGCTGCGCCCGAAGACCGCGGGGTCCTGGAAGCAGACGGCGGCGGCCCGGAAGTCCTCGAAAAACTCCTCCACCAGTCCCGCCTCGAGCGTCGCGAGCAGGTACTTATGTTCGAGATGCATGAATACGTTTTCGCGCTCGAACCATCCGGGCGGCCAGGCCCAGATTCGCCCGATCTCCTCGAGTTCCTCCGGCACGGGCGCGTTGACGAGGTACATGCCGAGGCGGCGGTCGTAGAGGGGACCGGCGCGGACGCGGCGCCAGAGGTCGCGGGCCTCGTCCTCGTCCTTCGTGATGCGAAGCGCGTGGGCCGGGGCCTCCAGGAAGACCGGCAGCCGCCGCATGCGGAACTTCGTCACCCGCACGCACGGCCGGCCGCGCGGGCCGAGGCGCGGTTTCGGCTTCGAGCCGCTCAGCGCGCCGGCCGGCCCGTCGACGATGGGTTCCCATTCGACGGCCTCGTGCAGGACGTACGTCGCGGGGAGGCCCGTCTCCGGGTCGGTGGCGTCGGCCAGCGACGCTTCGATCCGCGCCCGGGCCGCCGCCAGCAGCGACCCGATCTCGTCGCGCGAGAGGCCCTGCTCGGCCCCGTCGAAGCCGAGGCGGACGGCCTCGCGGTACGCCTCCTTCGCCTCGCTCGTCTCTTCCCAGTACCGGTGATCGCGGTCGGGATCGTCGGTCGCGAGATACCGGTGCAGGGCCCGGCCGACGGCCTTCGCGAACGTCGCGACCTCGGCGGGCACGTCCTGGGCGAAGCCGGGCGGCAGGTGCAGGGCGTCCAGCCACTCGGCTACGAGCCCCAGGGCCCGCAGGAGCTGGAACGTCTCGCTCGTGGAGGCCCCGAAGAGGCCGGGCAGCCCGTTGACCGAATCGTGCCATCCCGGCCGCCCCCCGTCCATCTCCATGCCGACGCCGGAGGGCGAGAGGCTCGCGACCTTCACGGCCACTAGCGCCAGAAGCTTGCCCAGGAGGTTCGTCCGGTACGGCTCGCCGCGCCCGTCGCGGACGCGGACAACGTAGGGCCGGGCCGTGCGTTGGGCGATCAGGGCGGCCTTTTCGGCGTCGAGGGCGACGAAGTCCGTCTGGCGGACCCGGTCGGGCGCGACGAGGACGGTCCGCTCGTCGCGGGCGCGGACGCGGCGGTCGGTGTCGCGGAAGGTGAAGTCGTCGCGCTCCAGGAGCAGCTCGCGCAGCCGGTCGGGATAGACGGCGAGGTAGCTCTCGATCAGGTCCAGGTTGTAGAACCAGTGATCGATCCAGTAGCCCGCCTCGTGCTCGGCCTCCTCGACCCGCTCGCTGACGGCGAAGAGGGCCTCCAGCAGGGCCGCCGGCCCGCCGCGCTTGAGCCGGAGGCCCTGGTCCTCGATCCACGCCACCAGGGCCCCCGGCGAGAACGCCTGGGCCGCCACGCGCTCGACGACGCGGTCCTGGTCGGTGCTCCGGACGGCCGTGGCGACGGCCTCGCGGAGGGCCTCGGTGTCGGCGGTGACGCGGAAGCGCACGCCCTTGACGAGCATGGGGTTGAAGCCGTCGCTCTGGAGGAGATTGACGAACTGGCGGACGTCGTCGGCCCCGACGTCGGGATTCATCCAGACATCGTGGCGCCGATTCTGGTTCATGTCGCGGTAGGCCCCGTTGCCCTGGCTGAGGACCGTGGGCTCGAGGCGGAAGAAGTTGTAGTCGCGCTCCAGGTCGCCGTGCCGGCGTGAGTAGACGTGCAGGACGACCGTCCCGTCGCCCGCGCCGAGCGTGACGGGCAGGCCCCCGCGCAGAACGTTGTCGAGGTACGTCTGCGGGCCGTACTCATTGAGGCGCGGCTCGGCCGTGTGGAGGAAAAGGCGATGGCGGACGGCCTCGACCTCCCGGCGGGCCGCCTCGCGCTTCGCCTCGAACCACCCTTCCTCGGCGGCGGCGTCGGCGGCCCGCTCCGAGGCCGCCCGGTCCCGGGTCCAGCCGTAGAGCGATCGGAGCGTTCGCCGCTCCCCCGCGGCCAGCGTCACGCGACCCGCGAGCATCGCCGCCGGGGTGATGCAGTGGACGGTCTGGGCGGCGGTCGCGTCGAACGCGTCGGCGGCAAGCAGGGCGCGGGGCCGCGTGAAATCCTGCCGCTCCCCGAAGACGAGCGACGGGTCGACGATGGGCTGCCATCGCTCGGACGCCTCGCCCTCCAGGAAGCCGCAGAAGAAGTGGCCCGCCCGGACGAACTCCGTCTCGGCCGTGTCGGAGGGGACGGCCTTCAGGTTCAGAAACGGGACCCCCGCCTCGAGGTTCGTCACCTTCAGGTACGCCTCGGTGATGAAGGGCATGACCTGGAGAAACGTGGCCCGCTCGCCGTAGGGGACGACCTGCGGCAGGCCGTCGACGACCTCCAGGTCGACGGCGTCGGGGGCCTGGTTCTCGATCGTGACGCTCCGCGCCAGGGCCGCCCACGGCTCGCCCGGCACGGTAAAGTACTCGACGGCGACGCGAAGGCCGACGTCGGGGTCGATCTCTTCGATCTCCAGGGCGCTCGGGCGGATGCGCATGAGGCCCGCCGCACGCGGGCCGGCCGCCGCGCCGAACGGCTCGTGAAAGAACGCCCCCTCCGAGCGGCGGCCCCGCAGGAACGTGCGGAACCCCTCGAGCGGAACCCGCCGCCACGCCCGGGCCGCCGACTGGAACTCCAGGAACGCGTGGTCCTTGTCCTCCGTGCCGAACGAGGCGACGGCCTGGCCCCGGTTGACCCAGTAAAGCCAGAGCGGCACGCCCCACAGGCCCGCGATGCCCGGCAGGAAGCTCGTAAACGGGGCCGCGCCCGTGAAGTTCTCGATCACGAACGCGCCGTCCGGCTCGAGCTCGGTGCGGGGCTCTCGGGGCATGAACCCATGACTCCTTGCCCACGGGCACGCGCATCTTGCCCGCGCAGCGCTAAGGCAGCGCCCGCCGCGCCATCAGGTCGCGGTACCAGTAGAAGCTGTCCTTGGGGACGCGGCGAAGGTCCTCGTCGTAGTCGCAGTAAAGGAGGCCGAAGCGTTTCGTGTAGCCCTCGGCCCACTCAAAATTGTCGATCAGCGACCAGAGGAAATATCCGCGCAGGTCCACCCCTGCCCCCCGGGCCGCCAGGCACGCCCCGAGGTACCCGCGCAGAAAGTCGATCCGAGCCGGGTCGTGGCAGCGCGTCCCGCCCTCGGAAAGGACGTCGGTCATCGCGCAGCCGTTCTCGGTGACGTAGATCGCCGGGTGATCGTACTCGCGGTCGATGAGCCGCAGGACCCGCGCGAGACCGCCCGGCGTGATGGGCCAGCCCATGGCGGTCGTCGGCTCCCATTGCGGCACGGTGCGGTAGCCCTCGGGATGGTCGCCGTGGTGGGCGACGGTCAGCTCGCGGTACATGTTCAGGCCGAAGAAGTCGATCGGCTCGGCGATCACGTCCAGGTCGCCCGGTTCGATCGGCATCGGCCGGTCGGGGTACGCCGCCAGGTGCCGCTCGGGGTAGCCCTTGCCGAAGAGGGGCCCGAGGAACATGCGGACCTGGAGGTCCATGGCCCGGTCGGCGGCCTCCACGTCCTCCGGCCGCGCGGTCGCGGGGCGAAACGGCTCGGCGTTCTGGGCCAGACCCACGCGCCCCTCGAGGCCCGCCTCCCGGAACGCCCGGACCGCCAGACCGTGGCCGAGGAGCAGGTGGTGGATGGCCCGGTAGCTCGCCGAGCGGTCCTTGACGCCGGGGGCGTGAACGCCGACGCCGTAGCCGAGCACGGCCGAGCAGAACGGCTCGTTCAGCGTCATCCACGTGCGGACGCGGTCGCCGAGGGCGTCGAAGCACGTCCGGGCGTAACCGGCGAAGGCCTCGGCCGTCGCCCGCGCCGGCCAGCCGCCCTTGTCCTCGAGGGCCTGCGGCAGGTCCCAGTGGTAGAGGGTGGGGCAGGGCTCGATGCCCGCCTCGAGAAGGGCGTCGACCAAGCGCTCGTAGTAGTCGAAGCCCCGCGGGTTCGCCCGGCCCGTGCCCTCCGGGAAGATGCGCGGCCAGGCGATGGAGAAGCGGTACGCCCCGACGCCGAGGTCCCGCATCAGGGCGACGTCCTCGGCCCAGCGGTGGAACTGGTCGCAGGCGACGTCGCCCGTGTGGCCGTGGGCCGTCTTGCCCGGCGCGTGGGCGAAGGTATCCCAGATGCTCGGGCCGCGCCCGCCCTCGCGCGCGGCCCCCTCCACCTGATAGGCCGCCGTGGCCACCCCGAAGAGGAAATCGCTCGGGAAGGTCGCCGGCTGCGGTGTCGCGTTATTCGCCACGGGTCCGGCCTTCCGTCGGCAGGCCCCCCACATCCCTCCTCTTTACGGTCTGGCGGCGGTCGGAGCAAGCATCATTCGCCGATTATTAACACGGTTGCGGTTGGCGTGACGCACGGGCGAACGGGCTGTCACGCTGTCCGTCCCGGCCGGTTCCGCCCCGGAAAAAACCGTGCCGATTCCCGGCCGCGCGCGCAGCGAAAGGCGAAAACCCGCGGGCGTGAGACTTCCCGGGGGGCCGGCCCTCTCCTTCCCCAACTCCACACGGAGGCCCCAAAAGCACCCCTTTTGTGGCAAGATGGGCGAAATGCGCACTTTCGGAGGGGCCATGCCCCGGTTCCGCCCGGCGGGTTCCGTGCCGCCCCGTTTGACCGCCCCTCCTTTGTGTTTATGCTTGGAGCGGTCCCCTACCGGCAGCCTTTCCCCCTACGCGACATCGAATCGAACGTGCGGCGGAGCGCCCGAGGCGTCTCCGTCGCGACCAGACAAGGAGACTCGCATGCGTATGAAGCTCCTCATGGCCGCCACCGTCCTCGTGCTTCTGCTCTCGGCGCCCGCCTCCGGCGACCTCATCCGTGACGACGGCGAAGTGGACGACTGGGGCTTCACGCCCTTCACGGAGTCGAACCGGACGAACGTCTTCCAAGGCGGGACGTACGTCACCATCGCCGACGACTACGCCCCGATCGATTACCCGTGCTGCGGGCGTGTGCCCAGCCCCGGCGGCACGCGGGGCGAGAAGTCCGACCTCGAACAGATGCGCGTCCGTTTTGGCCAGGATTCAATGCAGGTCCTCGTCGTCACCAGCTCGGGGTTCTCGTTCCGAAACAGCGGCTCGGACGTCCATCTCGGCGACCTCTTCGTCACCGTCGGCGCCCAGCGCTTCGGCATTGTGACCCAGGAGGACAACCAGGGCCTGGCTCCGGGGCGCATCTACCGGATCGACTCCGACAACGACGTCCGAATCCTCCAGGACGTGGCCGGCACGTATCTGAACAAGAACACGCTCGTCGAGAACGATTACGGGCCGCCCGCAACGATCCGCGACGTGGCGGGGCCCTGGGCCCTGGCCGGCGGCATCGCCCTGGACCAGCTCCTCGGCCAGGCCAGCCTCGATTTCGACGTCCACAGCTACGGCGACGGTGAGGACGGCACGCTGGTGCTCGAGTACACCTTCGATCCGGGCCTGCTGGGCCTGGCCGAGGGTGGGCCGTTCACGACGCACCTGGCGTGGGGGTGCGGCAACGACGTGATCCGCGTCGACAGCTCGCCCTCTCCCATCCCCGAGCCCGCGACGGCGGTGATGCTGGCCATCGGGTCCGTCCTTTGCGTCGCCCAGGCGCGGCGGGTGAAGCGGCAGCCATAAGAGCATCGAATCCTGATATCCCAGACCTTTGGCGCGGCGGTCTCCGGGCCGTTGCGCTCAGGCATCCGGGCACGAAGGGACATGCCGTCCTACGCCCTCGGATGATACTTCTTGTGAATCGCCTTCAGCCGGCGCTGGTCGACGTGCGTATAGATCTGCGTGGTGCCGATATCCACGTGGCCGAGCATCTCCTGGACGACGCGGAGGTCGGCCCCGCCTTCGAGCAGGTGCGTGGCGAAGGAGTGGCGCAGCGTGTGCGGGCTGACGCCGGAGCAAAGGCCCGCCCGGCGGCAGTACTTCTTGACGAGTCGCCACAGGGTTTCGCGGCCGAGCCGTCGGCCGGAGTGGGTCAGGAAAAGGTACGACTCGCCGCGCCGATCGAGCGCCGGACGCTCCGACGCCAGGTACGCCTCCAGCGCCTCGAGCGCCGGCCGACCGACCGGCACGAGTCGTTCCTTGCGGCCCTTGCCGATGCAGTGGACGTAGCCGACCTGGCGGTTGACGTCGTCGAGCTTCAGGTCCGCCACCTCGCTCGCCCGGGCGCCGGTGGCGTAGAGCATCTCGAGGATCGCCCGGTCGCGCTTCGACCACCGGTCGTGCGTCGGGTCCGGGGCGGCCAGGAGACGCTCGACGGCGTCGCGGCCCAGAACGCCCGGAAGGTGCTGCCACAGGCGCGGGCTCTCGAGGTGCTCGGTCGGATTGCGCGAGGTCATGCCCTCGGCGGCCATGAATCGGAAGAACATCCGCGCCGCGACCAGGGCGCGGCTGATGCTGGCGACCGCCAGGCCCCGCTTCTTTTCGGCCACCAGGAACGCGACGACCGTCTCGCCGGTGACGGCGTCCCAGCCCGCCCCGTCGTCGGCACGCGAAAACGCCGCCAGCCGCCTCAGGTCCCGCTGGTAAGCCTGGATGGTGTTGACGGACAGGCCGCACTCGATGGTGAGGTAATCGAGGAAGGCGTCGATCGGATCGGCGGCGGTCACGAGCACAGACGGTCCCCGTTTCCCGAGTCGGCGGGGGTTCGTACGTACGGTTCATCGCCCGCAACCGCCACGGCCGCGGGGGGTCGGGCCTGTTCACCCGGGATATCGTCCCCCTGCGGCGGGCCGCTTGAGGAAAAGCGTCCGATAAACAGCAGGCATGAACCACCGTGAAAAAACCGCTCCGGGAGCCGTTTTCGCTTACGCCCTGTAAGTCTATGCGTCATCCGTCCGGGCCGACCCTCGATAGCAGGCCGCCAAGGCTGATTCGTGGTATCGGCGAAAAATGGCTCCGGGAGCCGTTTTCGCTAACACGCTGTTAGTTTTTGCGCAACCGGCGGCGGAGGCCGAGCAAATCGCCGTGCCGCCGCCCCTTTTTGGCTTGACGCGGCGTGGCCCACCGCGGACGATGCGTACATGCCTAGACGACTGGCCCCGGGCGGGTTGGTGTACCATGCGATGAACCGCGCGGTCGAAGGCGTGCGGCTCTTCGAGGACCGCGGCGACTACGCGGCCTTCGAGGCCGTCCTCGCCGAGGCCCATGACCGCGTTGCCCTGCGGGTGCTGGCCTACACGATCATGCCGAATCACTGGCACTTCGTGGTGTGGCCGGAGACGTCGGAGCAGCTCTCGGCCTTCTTCTACTGGCTGAGCATGACGCACACGCGCCGCTGGCGCGTTTTCCGTGACGCCGTGGGCCGCGGTCACCTGTACCAGGGCCGCTTCAAGAGCATCCCCGTCGCCACCGACGGCCACGTCCTGAACCTCTGCCGCTACGTGGAGCGGAATCCCCTCGCCGCCGACCTGGTGGAGCGGGCGGTCGATTGGCCCTGGGGCAGCCTCGCCCGGCGCGAGCGAAACGATCACGTCGACCGGGCGCCCCTTGAGGAGTGGCCCGTTCCTCGTCGCGACGACTGGGCCCGCTGGGTCGACACGCCGCTTCACGAGAAGGAACTCGAGTCGATCCGCTCTGCGATCCGCCGAGGCGTACCCCTGGGCGATCCCGACTGGCAGAAGGAGATCGCGGCCAAGACCGGCCTTGCCCACCGCCTTCGACGACCCGGCCGCCCCCGCAAGACGCAAATCCTTTGAGCGTTTTAGCGAAAACGGCTCCCGGAGCGGTTTTCTCGTCTGCTCGGCCGGGGTTGGGGGGAATGTTGCGGTCGCTGCGGGCGTCTCCATAAATGGCAAAAGGCGGCACCCTTGGCGGGACGATGGGTTATAGAAGGGGGGCATGCCCGAAAAGGGGCCCGGAAGGGGCGGATTCGCGGGTTCGAGGGCTTTGGGAGATTGACAGGGCACGCGGCGGAGCCGGACTCCCCGCCGGAAGGACGGTACGATGTTCCCTGGTCGGCACCCGATGTGTGACGCTGCCTGCGCGCGCCGTCTCGGCGCGATCGGGGCGGCGGCGCTCGTGCCGGCGGGGCTCATCGCCCTCCTCGCGGCCCTTTTTTTGACGCCGCTCCTGACCGCCGTCCGGGCCGAGGCCCCCCCCGAGCCGACGCCCGAGGAGAAGGAGCTCGCGCGGCTCCGGGACTTCCTCGTCGGGCCCGACCGCACCCCCGCCACCCGTCGCGACGCCGCCGCCGGCCTCATGGAGAAGGACACGCCGGAGGCCCGGGCCATCCTGGCGGAGGTGCTGACGGCCCCGTCGCCGCCGGCCCTGGCGGTGCTGCACGTCGTCGCCGCCCGAGAGAGCGCCGACGAGGCGTTCATCGATCCGATCTTCACGTACCTCCGGAGTCCGGACGAGTCCGTCCGCCGGGCCGCCGCCCTCGCCTTCGGGACGTACCAGGGCCACGACAAGGTCCTTGACGGTCTGAAGGAAATCGTCTTGGACGAGTCGGCCGCGCAGGAGGTCCGCCTGGCGGCGGTCCAGGCCCTGGCGCAGATCATTGATCGCCGGAGCGTCGCGGCCCTGGTGGAGGCGACCGCCGACCCCGATGCCGCCGTCGCCGGCGCCGCCGCCCTCGCCTTAACGGACATGACGGGCCGGCGCGACTTCGGCGTCTCCTCCGAGCGGTGGCAGGCGTGGTGGGCCGAGCACCGGGAGGAACCGGAGGCGACGTTCCTGCGGTCGCTGGTGCGGCGGTTCCGGGGCGAGTTGCGGCAGCGTGAGACCCGTCTCGAAGAGACGAAAACGCGCCTGGCCCGCCTCCTGGCGGAGATCTACCAGGTCTGCGACCCGAAAGCCAAGGACCAGCTCATCCAGAGCCACCTCGACGACCCCCTGCCGCAGGTCCGCGTCATGGCGGCGCGGCAAGCGATCCCGCTCGGGCGGGAGGTGGTGGCGGCGAACAACGGGGGGCGTGCGGAGTACGAGGACCTGATCGCGACGCTGAAGAACCGCCTGCTGGACGAGTCGCCGCAGGTTCGGGCCGCCGCCGCCGAGGCCCTCGCCGCCTGGCAGGAAGCCGCCGCCGGTCCCGCGCTGGTGGCCCGCCTCGAGGCGGAGAAGGTGCCCGAGGTTCGGGCCGCCTTCGCCGCCGCCCTCGGTACCCTCAAGGTCATGGACGCCGTGCCGAACCTGGTGGCAATGCTGGACGCCCGGAACCCGGGCGAGGTGATCCGGGCGGCCGGGGCGCTGGGGACCCTCGGAGACCGCAACGGCGCCGGGGCCACCGCCGTCGAGCCCGCCTTCGAGCCGCTCACGCGCCTGGCTCGCCAGGCCGCCGACTCGACCGTCCGCGAGGCCGCCGTCCGGGCCCTCGCGCGGATCGCCCACCCGAGCGCCGAGGAGGTGCTCGGGGCCGCCCTCGAGGACGGCGCCGCCGGCGTCCGATTCAGCGCGACCCAGGGGCTCGGGAACCTGGGCTCCGTCTCGCCGAAGGCCGTCGAGGCCCTGGCCGAACGGCTCCGGGACGACAACAAGAGCGTCCGCCAAGCCGCCGCCGCGGCCCTGGCGCAGGTGGACGGTCCGGAGGCGGCGTACAAGATCGCCGACCGCCTGAAGCAGGGCGCGGAGCCGGAGGCGGGGGTGCGGACGGCCTTGTGGGCGGCCGTCGAGCGGCTCGTCGCCAAGAGCGAGGGGCCGGACCTCGCGCGGGCCCTGGGCGACCGGTTCTTCGCCCTCGAATCCCCCGAGCAGCGCCAACGAGCCGCCGCCCTCTACGAGGAGGCCCTCGCCAAGCACGCCCCCGCCGATGCCGCCTCCGACAAGGTCCGCGAGCTCCGCGAGAAGCTCGTCGACGCCTACGTCCGCGCGGGGACGTCGGAGCGGGCGGTGCCGGCACTGCGGCAGCTCCTGGAGGCCACGCCCGCCGAGGCCGTCGACCGAATCCGCCGCCTCAAGGAGCAGCTCGGCCGCATCCTCCTCGACCGCGAGCCGTACCTCGACGGCGTGACGCTCCTGGCCGATGCCATGGAGGGTCGGCCGGAGGCGGAGCGGGCGCCGCTGCTGAAGGCCGTCCAGACCCGGGCCGAGACCCTCCTGAAAGCCGACGAGCCGCAAGCCGCGCTCGCGGTCCTCGACACGCTCGCCGTCGCCGACGAGGCCTGGGACCGGGGGCCGGGCGCGCCGCTTCCGGCCTTGCGCGACAAGGCCCGCGCCGCGACCATCGACCGGGCCATCGACCGGCTCAACGGGTCCGGCGACCGGGCCGCCTCCGCCCTCGCCACCCTCAAGACCCTCGGCGGACCCGCCGTCCGGGCCATGCTCACGGCGCTCGAAACGGCGGCGCGCGGCGAGGATCCGGAGAGCGAGACGCGGCTCCTGGGGGCCCTGGAATCCGTCACCGAACGCACCGATCACGGCTACGACCCGACCACGCCGCTCGAAGCACGCCTCGAGGCCCTGGAGGCGTGGCGGCAATCGCTCTGACCCGCCGGCCCCGCCCGGCCCCGGACCCACCCCGGACCCTCGACATGACGAAGCATTACGCAGGCATCGATCTGGGCGGCACGAATCTGAAGCTGGGGCTCGTGACGGCCGAGGGCGAGGTGGTCGCGCGGCACCGTTGTCCGACGGAGGCCGAAGGCGGCGCGGACCACGTCCTCGCGCGGATGGCCGACGCCGTCCGCGACCTCTGCGACACCGCGGGCGTCGACCTGGCCGACGTCCCCGCCGTCGGCGTCGGGTCGCCGGGCCCCTTGGACACACGGGCCGGCGTCGTCGTCTTTTCGCCGAACCTCAAGTGGCACGACGTGCCCGTGCGCGACCGGCTCCGGGCGGCGCTCGATCGGCCCGTCGTCCTCGAGAACGACGCCAACGCCGCGGCCTACGGCGAGTTCCGCTGCGGCGCGGGACGCGAGGTCGACACCCTTGTCGTCCTGACCCTCGGAACGGGCGTGGGCGGCGGGATGATCCTCGACGGGCGGCTCTATCGCGGCACGAACGACACGGGGGCCGAGCTGGGGCACCTGATCGTCGCCCACGGGGGGCGGCGGTGCGCGTGCGGGGCCGAGGGGTGCCTGGAGGCCTACGCCTCCGCCACCGCCGTCCTCGACCGGACCCGCGAACGCATCGAGGCCGGCGAGGCGTCGAGCCTGGCGGGCGCGTTCACCTCCAAGGACGTCTTCGACGCCGCAACGGCGGGCGACGCCCTCGCCGCCGAAATCGTCGAGGAGACGGCCGGCTACCTCGGGGCGGGCATCACGAGCATCCTGCACGCGGTGAACCCGCAGCGGGTGGCCCTGGCGGGGGGCATGGCCGGGGCGGGCGAGCCGTTCCTCGCGCGCATCCGCGCCGCCGTTGACCGGCTCGCCTTCGAGCGGGCCCGCAAGGTCGTCACGATCGTCTATACGGCCCTCGGCGACGACGCGGGGCTCATCGGCGCGGCCCTGGCCGCCGAGGCGTTCGACCGGACGGGGGCGCCCGCGTAAGGACCGAGTGCAGGAGGACGAGGCCATGAACGTCCGATGCACGAAGTGCGGGGCGGCATGGGAAATCCCGGGGCCCGTCGGCGTCCGGGAGGAATGCCCGGAGTGCGCGGCGTATGTCCACACGTGCGCGGCGTGCGCCCATCACGAGCCGCAGCGGGGCGGGTGCACGGCCGACGCCGACGAATCGATCCGCGACCCGGCGGGACAGAACTTCTGCGACCAGTTCGACTATGGCCCCGGCGGCGCCGCCAAGGCCCCGCCCCCCGCCGTCGCCCCCGGCCCCGGCGCCGACCGCGCCGCCGAGGCGCGTCGCCGCTTCGAGGACCTTTTCGGGGACGGCGACGCGTGATCCGCTCCCGCCGATTCCGCCCGACGACGGGCGCGGCCCTGGCCGCCGCGCTCGCCCTCGCGCTCCTCTCGGGCTGCGTCCTTTTCCCGACGGGGGCATACTGGCCGAACCATGATCGAAGCGCGCACGGGCGCACGCTGCGCGCGCCCGACGGGCCGCCTCCCCCGATTCCCGTGCGCGTCGACGACGCGACGCGCGCGCGGCTGCTGGCGAACGCGTCGCGCCGGTGGGAGGACGAATCGCTCGCCGAGTCGGCGCGCGCCATGGACCCCGCCCACGGGCGGTGGGTCTGGGGCGACGTCGTGCGGACGGTCACCGGCCTTTACGTCGAGCCGGTCACCGAGCGCGACCTCGCGGTGGCCGGGCTCCTGAGCCTGCGGGCGGCGCTCGAAACCGAGGCCTTCCGCGCCCGCTTTCCCGAGGCCGCCCTCGACGCGACGCGCGCCGCCTTCGCCGAGGCGATCGACGTCCTGGTGCTGAAAGCCGGCGCGGCCGACGGCTTCGGCTCGCCCGGCGCGGGCACGTGGCTGGAGGTCGCGCTCGAGAAGAACCGCGCGATGCTCGGTCTGCCGGACGGGGCCGTCGTCGCCGAGGTCCTGTTCGGGGCGATGGACAGCCTCGACCCGTACACGAAGTTCCTAACGACCGAGATGCACGAGAAGCACCGCCGCCGGGCCGAGGGCGCGTATGTCGGCGTGGGCATCACCGTCGAGGTCCGCGAGGGCCGCCTCTTCATCGCCGACGTCTTCGAGGACGGTCCCGCCGCCGAGGCCCGCCTGGCCGCCGGCGACGAGATCGTGGCGGTCGACGGCGCGCCGGTCGCCGGCGCGACGCCGGCCGAGACGATCGCGCGGATTCGCGGCGAGGAGGGCACGGCGGTCGTTCTCTCGGTGCGCGCGGGGGGCGAGGGCGCGCCGGATGACTTAAGGCTCGTCCGCGAAAGGCTTTCCGTGCCGCCGGTCAGGGGCATCCGCATGCTCGACCTCAAGCCGCCCGTCGGCTACGTCAAGCTCGCCGCCTTCGGCGGGGCCACGGCCCGGACCCTCCGGAAGGCCCTCGCCCGGCTGGGGGAGGAGGGGGCCGAGGGCATCATCCTGGACCTGCGCGGCAACCCCGGCGGCGAGCTGTTGGCGGCGGTGGACGCGGCCGGGGCGCTCCTGGAGGACGGGCGGGTGCTGCGAACGCACGGCCGGGCGCCGGGCGCGACGTGGACGTACAACGTCCCGTTTCTGGCGTCGCCGGCCTGGCGCGGGCCGCTCGTGTGCCTTGTCGACGAGGGGACCGCGAGCGCCGCCGAGGCGCTCGCCGGCGCGCTTCGAGCCCGCGGGCGCGCGGCGCTCGTCGGCCGCCGCACCTACGGGAAAGGCGCCGCCCAGGTCGACTGGCCCGTGGGGTTCGGGGCGGGCATCGTGGTGCTGACGGTGGCGCGCGTCTACGATCCGGACGGCACGCTCCTCGAAGGCGACGGGCTTGTGCCGGACGTCGTCGTGCCGTCGCCATCGCCGCCGCCTGCGCGCCTCGAGGACGACCCGGACGTGCGGGCCGCCGCCCGTCTCGCGACGCATGAGTCCACCCCGTGATTGTGCGCATGTCTTGATGGGCCTCTCATCGCTGCGCGCTTTTTGTCAAGAGCGGCGCGCCCTCGGACCGATAACCGGCAAGGACCGCAACAGCGTCCGGCGCCGCGCGAAAAAAGGAGCGCGGGCGCGATGCAAAAAGTTGTTGACACACGCGCGCGCCGCATCTAGCATCGACGGGAACAGGCGCGTCGGCGAACATGTCTTTCCCGAGGGGTCGAAGCGAGAGGAAACAGGAGGCGTCATAGGCCGCAGGTCCTTGGGATAAGGAGGTATCTTGATGGCGAAGAAGAAGAAGGCGAAAAAGAAGACCGCCAAGAAGAAGGCTCCCAAGAAGAAGACCGCCAAGAAAAAGAAGGTGAAGCGCAAGGCCGCCAAGAAGAAGACGGCCAAGAAGAAGACCAAGAAGAAGACCGCCAAGAAGAAG
>CAYWVR010000021.1:7273-47432 GCA_964461715.1 uncultured Anaerolineales bacterium | reverse complement strand
CCGCCAAGAAGAAGAAGGCCAAGCGCAAGGCCGCCAAGAAGAAGACCGCCAAGAAAAAGGCCCCCAAGAAGAAGGCCAAGAAGAAGAAGGCCAAGCGCCGCTGAACCGGGCTCGGCCCGACAGGCCAACGCCCACGAGTTTCCCGGGAGATCCGACGCGACTGGCGGATCTCCCGGCGTTTTTTTGCGCCCGTGCATGGCGGCTTGCATGCCCACGCGGTCCTGCGTGGGCATGCTTGCGTCAGGGCGGCCTGGTGGGGGGCCTGGCCACGAGAAACCGCGTGGCCAGGCCCCCCGAGGCACTCCCCACCTCGCCAGGGCGTTGACAGGGTCCCCTTTTGTCCCTATACTCTTGACCGCTTCAAGGGGGACACGTCACCCGACCTCGCCCGGCCTTTCTGCCGCGTGGCACGGAAAGCCCCCGGCAACCGGTCGGGGGGACCCAGATGAAAGACGGGAGAATCATGGACGCACGTTACGCCGACGTTCTACGCCCGGCCATGGACGAGGTCGGCTTCGCCAAGCTCGACGCCCTCGCCAACGAGAAGCTCTTCGCTTTTGTCGCCGACGCCGTCCGCCTTGGCAAGCCCGAGTCGGTCAAGGTCTGCGACGATTCGGACGAGGACATCGCATGGATCCGCCGCCGCGCCATCGAGGCCGGCGAAGAGGTTCCCCTCGAGACCGAAGGCCACACCGCCCACTTCGACGGGCCGAACGACCAGGCCCGCGACACGAAGGCCACCAAGTACCTCCTTCCGGAGGGTGTGGTGCTCGGGCCGCAGCTCAATTCCATCGAGCGCGACGCGGGGCTCGAAGAAGTGCGGGGGCTGCTGGACGGGGCCATGGCGGGCAAGATGATGTACGTTCGCTTCTACTGCCTCGGGCCGGTGGACTCGCCGTTCAGCCTCTCGTGCGTCCAGTGCACGGATTCGGCCTATGTCGCGCACTCCGAGGACCTGCTCTACCGGCCCGGCTACGAGCAGATGAAGCGGCTGGCCGACCCGGACGACTTCTTTCGCTTCGTCCACTCCGCCGGCCGCCTCACCGAGCGCAACACCAGCGCCGAGGTGGACAAGCGGCGCGTCTACATCGACATCCTCGAGGACATGGTCTACAGCGTCAACACGCAATACGGCGGCAACACGATCGGCCTGAAGAAGCTGTCGCTGCGCCTGGCGATCCGCCGGGCCGACCGCGAGGGCTGGCTGGCCGAGCACATGTTCGTCATGGGCGTCCACGGCGCGGGCGGCGGGCGCCGCACCTACTTCACGGGCGCGTTCCCGAGCGCCTGCGGCAAGACCTCGACGGCCATGCTTCCCGGCGAGAGCATCGTCGGCGACGACATCGCCTATCTGCGGGCCATCGGCGGCGACGTGCGGGCCGTCAACGTCGAGAGCGGCATCTTCGGCATCATCCGCGACGTCAACGCCGACGACGATCCCGTCATCCACGACGTCCTCACCTCGCCCGGCGAGGTCATCTTCTCGAACGTCCTCGTCCACGAAGGCAAGCCCTACTGGCTGGGCATGGGCCAGGAGGTCCCCGACTCGGGGCAGAACTTCGTCGGCGAATGGCACAAGGGCATGACCGACGCCAAGGGCGAGCCGGTCCCCCCCTCCCACAAGAACGCCCGCTACACCGTGGCCATCCACGCCCTCGAGAACTGCGACTCGAAACTCGACGATCCCGAGGGCGTGGCCGTCGCGGGCATCATCTACGGCGGCCGTGACTCCGACACCGCCGTCCCGGTCCAGCAGAGCTTCGACTGGGTTCACGGGGTGGTGTCCTTCGGGGCGAGCCTCGAATCCGAGACCACCGCCGCCACCCTCGGCGAGCAGGGCATCCGGAAGTTCGACCTCATGTCGAACCTCCAGTTCCTTGCCATCCCCGTGGCGACCTATGTCAAGAACCACCTGGAGTTCGCCGGAAAGGTCGAGCGCGTGCCCCTCGTCTTCGGCACAAACTACTGGCTCAGGGACGAGCAGGGCGAGTTCCTGAACGGCAAGCTCGACAAGCACGTCTGGATCAAATGGATGGAGCGGCGGGTCCACGGCGAGCTGGAGGCCGTCGAGGCCCCCACCGGCCTCATCCCCCTGCACGCCGACCTCGTCCCGCTCTTCAGGGAGGTCCTCGACAAGCACTACCCGGAGTCCGACTACGTCGAGCAGTTCACGATCCGCATCCCCGAGAACCTCGCGAAGCTCGACCGCATCGAGGCCATCTACCGCGACACGAAGGACACGCCCGGCGAGGTCTTCGAGCAAATCGTCGCCCAACGCAAGCGCCTCGAAGCCCTCAAGGCCGTCCAGGGCGACTACGTCTCGCCGCTGAATCTGTAGCGCACGCCGAACGCGACAACCCTTTGCGCGGCGGGTCTCCCGGCTCGCCGCGTTTCTTTCGCACCGCCCGTCCCTCGTCCTCGGCGAGGATGCGGGCGTAGGCGCGGGCGGCCTGGGCCGATCCCCACGGCCCGATGTGGCGGTCGCGCCCGGCCACGGTGACGCGGGCCTGGCCGGAAGCCTTGTGGTGCTGGAGCTTCGGGACGTGACGACGGCGGGCCATGCGGGGCTCCTTCGACGGTAGTCCTACCGTTTTCGGACCGCACGGCCCGCCGCGGGCCGGTAAGCGTCAACCTATTGTCAACGCTTCGGTTACAATGGTCGGGGCGACTGGATTCGAACCAGCGACCTCTTGACCCCCAGTCAAGCGCGCTATCCAGGCTGCGCCACGCCCCGATCCGGCGTATTATGGTGGCGGGCGGCCGCCGTGTCAAGCGTCCGGCCGCTACTTCTCGCGCGGCCCGAGGCGGGCGAGTTGGCGGCGGGCCCAGGGACGCCACTCGGGGCGGGCGTCCTGGAGCTGGACCTGGCCGAGGAGCGTCCGGAGCTCGTCCGTCCCATCGCCGCGCTGGACCAGCGTTCGGGCCAGGTTCGCCCGGTAGACGATGTTCTCGGGGTCGAGCTCGACGGCCCGCCGGTAGTAATCGACGGCCCAGTCGAGATGGCCCGCCTGCTCCAGCACGAGGCCGAGGTTGTTCTGCGGCTCGGCGTGGCGGGGCAGGAGCCGGGCGGCGTCCTCGAAGGTCTTGGCGGCGGCGTACCAGAGGCGCTGCTTGTAGTAGACCATGCCGAGGTTGTTGTAGGCGGGCCCGAACTCGACGTCGGCGGCCACGGCCAGTTTGAAGGCTTTCTCGGCCTCGGCCAGTTCGCCGCGATCGAGGTGATCGAGACCCCGGTCGTTGGCGAGGCGGGCGGTCTCGGTGTCGCGGGCGACCTCGGCGACGACCGTGCGATGGGCCCCGTCGAGGAAGGACCCGGTCAGGGCCCCTCCGCATCCGCCGAGGGCCGGCATCACGGCCAGAAGTCCCACGATCACAAGAATGTGCGCTTGGGGTTTCATGTCATTCACCTCGGTTTGCCGGCTCGGCCGGCGCGTAGATCAGGCTCAAGACGGTCGTTTCGACGTTCCACGTCCGGCCCTCTTCGGCCCCGTGGGGGATTCTGAGGCGCACGTCCTGCACGCTCAGGCCCGTCTCGGCGGTCAGATGATGGAGGAACGTGCCGAGCTGCACGAGGGTGACGTTCTGGAGGGAGAGGGCCGTCGGCTTCTGGAGATAGGGCGACGCGCCGACGCGGCGCGGGGCCTGTGGAAAGATGCCCTGCAGGGCATCCGGAGCGAAGCCGGCCCGCCGGGAGGCGGCCTCGACGCACGCCCCCAGCTCCTGGACGCCCATCGCCTCGATCGACGCGACCTTCGGCTCGGTCCGCAGGGCCCGGATGTCCTTGGCCAGGCGGCGGCAGGCGGCCAGGTCCTCGGCCGCCCGGCGGGCGGCGTCGTGTTTCCCGAGCATGTACTGGGCATTCCAGGCGGCCGTCACGGCCAGCATGACGCCGAGGACGCCGATCAGGGCGGCGCGTCGCACGTGAGGACTCATGGCGTCGCCTCCCCGGCCTCGGCGGCCGAACCGACGGGCGTGGCGGTGAAGAGGAAGCTGACGCTGCGGGCATCGAGGGCCCGGGTCTTGGGCGGCTTGACGTCGTATCTGCCCGCCCCGCGCAGGGCCATGGCCACCCGCTCGGCCTCGGCGTGGCTCCGAGCCTGGCCGTCGATGCGGATGCGGTCGGGTTCGATATTGAGGTCCACGATGCGGAACCGCAGGTCCGCGGGCAGGCTCTCGAGCACGGCGGCCAGATGGGCCAGGGCCGAGCCCTTCCGGGCCCGGGCCGCCGCCTCGTCCGCCGACACCTTGCCGCCGAGCCCCGCGAGGGTGCGGCGTTCGCCGGCGAGGCGGGACTTGATGCTCGCCGGGATGCGGCGCTGCTCCGGCAGGGCCTCGCGGAAGACCTCAACCTGCGCGTCTCGAGCGGCGCGGGCGAGGGCCTCGTAGCGGCGGCCCCGCCACTGCATCACCACCGAGACGCTCACCAAGAGCGCGATCCCCGCCGCCACCAGGGCCGTGACGGGCTTGCGGTATGCCCGGTACCGGTCGGGCGCGGCCAGGGCATCGCATCGAAGATCGATCCAGAGGCTCGCGGCCCCTTCGAGAACGCGGGCGGCATGGAGGGCGGCGGCCTCGTCGCGCCTCCGGGGCGAGTCCTCGGCCGCATCGAGGACCTCCATTTCGGCGCAGACATCCCGGACGGGGTCGTCGCGGCCGATCAGGGCGATCCGGAGCGGGCCCTCGTGGTCGGCGGCGGCGACGAGACGGTCGGCGACGGCGGCCTCGTCGTCGCCCAGCCAGAGCCAGTGGGCCGGCTCTCCCCCGGCGAGCGCCACGAGATCGTAGCCGCCCTCGGGGTCGCGCCCCTCGTCCGGGGCGGGCCCGGCAAGGACCAGCTCGGCCTCCGGATGCGTCTCGGCGACTCGAGCCGCCGCCAGCAAGGCCGTCGGGGCGACGTGGCGCACGTCGATCCGGGCGGCCTCCAGGGCCTCGATCATCGCTTCGAGGCGGCCGATCTCGGCGGCGACGCCGAGGGCCTCGCCCTCGCGCGGCTCGCTGTAATCGGCCACCACCTCCTCGGCGGAGATAGGCAGGTGCTCCTCCAGCCGGAAGCCCATGGCGCGACGGCGTCCGGTGCGTTCCAGGTCCTCGGTCGAGAGGGTTGCGCAGAGGCACCAGGACGACGGCAGGGCCACCAGCACGGGCTCGTCGGCGTACCCCGCGTCCACGAGATGCTGCCGGGCGGCGGCGACGCGGGCCTCGAGGTCGGCCTCCTCGGGGAAGCGGACGGGCTCGATGCGCGCGGTCCCGTCCTCGGCAACGCATCCCACGCGCCAGGCGGCCTCGCCGACGAAGATGACGAACCGGTCGCTCACGGCGTCCCTCCGGGCGGCGTCTCGGGGGCGATGACGAGCTCGCGGGACTCGCCCGCGAACTGGACCGTGACCTTGTCGTACTCGACGCTCGTGACGCGGACCTCGGACCCGGCGTCCTCGACGCTCTCGCCCGGGGCGCACCACGCGATGCTGCCGTCGGACTTGCGGAACATGGCCACGGACTGGCCGGGCTCGATGACGGTGCCGATGAACTGGACGGTCATGGCGGGCTTCGGGGCCGCGGCCCGGGCCACGGGCGGCGGGTCGTAGAGGGGGCGGCGAAGGTTCCGGCCGCAGAGACGCTGGAGGGTCGGAAGGGCCGGAAGAGCCGGAAGAGACCCGTCGCGGGCGGGGGCCTGGTCACCGTTCGGATTCGGCGCGACGTCGGGGCCGTCGGAGGCGGGGGCGACCTCGTGCACGGGCACCGTCACCGGAACGAGAAACCCGGCCACGAGGACGCCCGCGGCGGCCAGCCCCACTAGGGCCGCCGCCAGGGCGATGAGCCGTTTTCGCTGTCGCACGTTCATCCGGTCACCATGAGAACTCGTAGCGTTCCACGACGCGTCGGGCGTCGTCGTGAACCTCTTCGTCCCGGCCGGAGCGGTCCCGGGTTGAGATGCCCACGACCAGCGTGTGCCAGTCGCGCTGCGTGCCGCGCGCGATGATCCAGAGCCCGTGACAGAAGGACTCGCCGGTCACGTGGCCCGCCAGCTTGCCGCGCTCGTCGGCGTCCACCTGGTCCAGGCCGCCCATGAGCATGGCGGGGGATCGGAAGGGGCGCCGGTTCCGGGCCTCGATAAGGGCCCGCACGGCCCTCGGATCGACCGCCTCGCCACAGGCCCCCTCGATGGCGCGGGCGGAGGCCCGGGCCAAGTGGACCTGGGTGCGACCCCAGCAGGTCAGGTTCGAGGCCAGCCCCTCGCCCGGCCGGAGACCGAGCAGCCGCTCGGGCGGGACGTCCTGGAAGACCTGGCCGTACGCGCCGACCGGGGGCAGGCCCACGGCGGCGTCCGGCTCGTCGGCCTCATCCTCGTCGTCGGGGATGGGGCGAAGTCGGACGTCGGCCGGGACGGCGCCCGCGGCGCCGCGGATGAGGGCCTCGACGGCGGCTTCGGCCTCGTCCGGATCGAGCGATTCGACGAGGCGGTTCACGTTCAGCTTGGCCTGTTCGTCGGTCATCACGAGCTCGTATTCGAGGCCGGCGAGGCGGCAGATGATGCGCTTCTCGGGCACGGGACGGCCATAGGCATCCTCGGACGGGGGCTCCTCGCCCTCGTCGAGATCGACGAGGCGTCCCTCGGCCTCCCGGAGCACCCGCTCGACGCGGGGCAGGAGTGTGGCCCGGCAACTCGCGACGGCCCATCGGCGCCGGAGGTCCTCGGCGGCAGAGCGCGCTTCGAGGGCGGCCACGGTGCTGCGGCGGGCGATCCCCGCCAGCGCGACGCCCGCCAGCAGAACGAGCACCAGCGCCACGAGGAGCGCGAAGCCGGATTGTGCGGCGCGGCGTCTCATGCAGGACCGCTCCCGCGGCCCGCCAGGGTCCGCTCCTCGTCGGGTTCGTCGGTCTCGGCGCTCCACACACGGAGCCTCCAGCCTTCAGGCGGCGCGGTGCGTGTTGCGGGGGGCGCGTCGCCATTCTCGTCCTCCTCGACGACCTCGACGAGCTCGAATCCGACCACGCCTCGCCCCAACAGTTCGCGGCGGGCGGGGGCGCCCGGGGCATCCAGGGGGGTCTCTTCGCGGATGAGCCACGGCCCGCCGTCGACGTCGGCCAGACGATAGAGAACGCGCGCCGGGCGGTGGGTCCGTGCGCCGCTTTGCGGGTCGAGGGCGCCGTAGCCGACGAGGGTCACGCAGCCGGGCTCGGCGTCGATGCGGTCGGCGTGCTCGAGGTCCTCGCGCAGCAGGCGGACCCACGGGTCCACGACGCTCTCGGCGAGGGTCGCCGCGGCGGGCCCGTCGCCGGCGGCGGCCAAGGCGCCGCGTCCGAGGTTCGTGATCACGGCCAGCACGCCGACCATGAGGAGGGTCATCAGGACCGTCGCCAGGAGCAGCTCGATGAGCGTGAATCCGCGGGCGTTACCCATGGCCGCCCTCCGATTCCTCCGTCTCCTCGTCCGCATTCTCGTCCTCCTCGGGCGGCTCGGGCAGGACCAGGTCGACGGTCAGCAGGGCCTCGTCGGGGGCCTTGGCGGCCGGTTTCTCGACGGTGGCGGGGCGGAACGTGACCCGGACGACACGGGCCCCGAGGGCCCGGATCTCGGGGTTGTCGACGACGCGGGTTTCCCAGAGGAGCGTCGGCTCGGCCGCCACGGGGCCGTTCTCGTCCACAGGCACGCCCTCCGGGCTGGTCCACCACGCGGCAATGAGGGCGTCGGCGGCGCGGACGGCGGCCGTCCGGCGCCGGGCGAGGGCCAATTGGTGCGTGTGGCGGGCCTTCGACACGACCACCCCCACCAGCACGGTGCCGAGGATGGCGATCGCCGCCACCACCTCAACGAGCGTCAGACCGCGAGAGGGCCTCGAGCAGATTGTCGACGTCCTTCGGTTCATGGTCCCAGGTCACGTGTCCGGTCAATCCGGCAAAAATCATCCAGGTCGCCTCCGCCTCCTCGCCCCCGACGAGCCGCACGGCGTACGTGGGGCTGCGTCCGGCGGTGGAGTACGGGATGTCGACGACGGTCGGCTCGGCCTTCCGGCGGCCGGGGGCGGGCCGGGTGGCGGCCCCGGCGTCGGCGGCGGTGGCGATGCGGTCAAGGCGCACGCCCTTGGGAAGCGTCCAGGCGTGGGTCGCCCGGGGGGGGCCGTCCGGGCGGTCCTCGATCCGCTCGACGCGCCAGCGCTCGAGGTCGAAACGCACGACACACGGGCGTCCGAGCCGCCGGCTCGCCAGGCGGGCCATGCGGTCGGCGTGGACGAGGCGGTCGAGGACTCCGCGGCGGGTGCCGCGCCGCGCATCGGCGGCCAGCGACCAGGCCGTCGCCCCGGCCAACAAGCCGAGCAGGGCGACGACGATCATGACTTCCAATAGCGTGAACGCCCGTCGCACGGCCTACGCTCCTTCCTCCGCCTGGCCGAGCTGCCAGGAGTAGAGATCGGCATTGCTCCCCTCGCCGCCCTCGCGCCCATCGGCCCCGAGGGTATAGACCTCGAACGGCTCGTCGCGTCCGGGGCTGTTGTACTCGTAGAGGCGGCCCCAGGGGTCGAGACGGTTCTTCAGGGGCAGGTTCTCCAGGCCCTCCTCGTTGGTCGGATAGCGGCTGTTCGTCAGGTAGTAGGCCTCGACGGCGTCGACGATGGTGGCGATGTCGGACTTGGCGCGGTTGGCCCGGGCGGCGTCCATGTAGCCGGTGACCTTGAGGGCCACGGCACCCGCGAGGAGTCCGATGATCACGACGACCACCATGACCTCGATGAAGGAGAAGCCCGGCCGGCCGCGGCGCGGGCCGGGGGTCCGTCGGATTCGCATCTCAGAGCACATCGCCGGCCTCCAGAATGGGTAGAATCGTGGCGAAGGCGATGAAGCCCACCGCGATCGCCAGCAGGATCATCATGACGGGTTCCAGCAGGGCCGTCAGTCGTCCGGCCGCCAGATCCACGTGCGTGTCGTAGTCGCGGGCCAGCCCCTCGAGCATGTCCTCCAGCCGCCCCGAAGCCTGGCCGACGGCGAAGACCTGGATCACCAGGGGCGGGAAGGCGCGGGTCTTCTCGAGGGCGTCCGAGATGTCGCGTCCGGCCAGGACGGCCTCCTCGCAGGCGGCCAAGGCGTTGCGCAGGACCCGGTTGCGGACGGTGCGGCGGGCGATCTGGACGGCCCGCACGAACGTCACACCGCTCGCCAGCAGCGTGGCCATGACCGTGGCCACGCGGGCGATAGCCTGCTTGCGAATCAGGTCCCCGAGGACGGGAAGCCGGAGCTGGAGCCGGTGCCAGGCGGCACTTCCGCGGTCGGAGCGCAGGATCGCCGTCCCGCCGCCCACCAGGGCCGCCAGACCCGGCGCCAGGGCCCACCAGCCGTGGACCAGCAGGTCGCTGAAGCCCTTGACGATGACGGTGGCCGCAGGCAGCTGCTTTCCGCTGTCAAGCAGCACGCCCAGCAGGTTCGGCACGACGTAGGTCATGAGGAAGACGCTCACCGCCGCCCCCACCGCGAGCACGATGGCCGGATAGACGAGGGCCGACGTGACGCGGTTCTTCAGGCCTGCCGAACGGCGGCGGAACGCGACCAGGCTCGCCAGGGCCGCGTCCAACGTCCCGGCATTCTCGCCCACCTCGACGATGCTGCGGCACACGGGGTCGAACAGGCCCGACTGGAGGGCCATGGCCTCGGCCAGGCTCATGCCCGCCGCCACGTGGTCCCGCAGGACCAGGATGGCCCGCTGGAAGCGTCCGGTGTGCTGGCGGCAGATGGTGTCGAGGGCCTCCAGGAGCGGGATTCCGGCCGCCAGGAGCGTGGACATTTCCTGCAGAAGGCCGGTGACCTTTCCGCCTTGGCGGCGGGTGAGGTAGCGGGCGAGGGGTCCGTCGGCGCGGGCGGGGGCCTGCTCGGCGATGTCGCGGACCGAGAGGCCCTGGGCCCGGAGCTGGTCTCGGGCCTGGCGGGGCGAATCGGCGGTGATGGCCCCGCGCACGGGAGCCCGTCCGCCGCTCGAGGCCATCGCGATGTACACGTAAACGGCCATCAGACGGTCGCCCTCAAGGAGACGCGGATCACTTCTTCGAGGGTCGTCAGCCCCCCCGCCACCTTCGCCAGGCCGTCCTCGCAGAGGGTGTGCATGCCGGCGCGACGGGCCGCGCCGCCCAACTCGGCGGCCGTGGCCCGGGCTTGGACCAGGCCGCGGACCTCGTCGTCGACGGTCAGGAGCTCGAAGCACCCGATGCGGCCGTGATAGCCCGTGCCGCGACACGAGGCGCACCCGGCCCCCTTGCGGAACCGGGTCCGCTCCTCGGGTGTCGGGTCGTAGCGGAGGGTCTTGAGCTCGGTCGGATCGGGCTCGGCAGGCTCGGCGCAGTCGTCGCAGACCCGCCGCACCAGCCGCTGGGCCAACACGCCCACCACGGAGCTGCCCACCAGGTACGGCTCGATGCCGAGGTCCAGCAGCCGCGTGACGGCGGAGGCGGCATCGTTGGTGTGGAGCGTGGAGAAGACGAGGTGGCCCGTCAGGGCCGACTGGATGCCCATGACGGCGGTTTCGTGGTCGCGGATTTCGCCGACCATGACGATGTCGGGGTCCTGGCGGAGGACGCTCCGCAGGCCCGAGGCGAAGGTCATGCCCTTCTTCTCGGCGACCTGGATCTGGCTGATTCCCTCGAGCTGGTACTCGATGGGGTCCTCGAGGGTGATGATGTTGCGCCGGGTCGAGTTAATCTCTCCCAGGGCGGCGTAGAGGGTCGTCGTCTTTCCCGAGCCGGTGGGCCCGGTGACGAGGATAAGGCCGTGCTCGACGCCGATGAGGCGGCGGAAGCGTTCGAGGGTCCGGGCGTCCATGCCCAGCTCGCCGAGGGTGTAGAGGCGGACGCTCTTGTCGAGGAGGCGGATGACGACCCGTTCGCCGTGGCTCGCGGGCACGGTCGAGACGCGCAGGTCGATGACCCGGTCCCCCACCTGAACGGTGGCCCGGCCGTCCTGGGGAAGCCGTTTCTCGGCGATGTTCATGCGGCTCATGACCTTGACGCGGCTGACGACCTCGTCCTGGACGCCGGTGGGCAGGTCGAAGACGTCGAAGAGGACGCCGTCGATGCGCATGCGGACGACGAGGCGGTCCTCGTAGGGCTGGATGTGGATGTCGGAGGCTTCCTGCTGGACGGCCTCAAAGAGGACCAGGTTGACGAGCTTGATGACGGGGGCCCGATCGGCGACGTTGAGGAGGTCCTCGCGACCTTCCAACTCCCGCAGCTCGCCGATGACGGTCTCGCGGTCGAGCTTGTCGACGAACTCCCGGGCGGCCCCCCGCTGCTGCCCGTAGGCCAGGTTGATGGCCACCCCGAGCTGCTTGGGATCGGCCCGGAGGACCTCGACGGGACCGCCGAGCCAGCGGCGGAGGACGTCGCGGGTCTGGTGGTCGTGGGGCTCGGCCATGGCGACGCGCAGGCCCCCGTCCTCGGCCGCCAGCCCCAGGATCTTCTTGGACCGGGCGAAGTGGATGGGCACCCGTTTGACGAACCCGGCGGAGGCGTGGGCCTCCGTCCAATCGACGGCGGCGGGGGCGCCGGGGGCGGCGGCGGGGCTCGGATGGCGGCCGGACAGGATCATCCGCGGATCTCCACCGGCTCGCTCGTCGGATAATCGGACTCCAGCTCCGCCCGGGCCGCCTCGTCCCGGGAGATGGTCTTTAGGAGCTCGAACTTGTCGTCGCGGAGGATGGCGGCCCGCAGGAAGACGAACAGGGTGATCCGGCGCTCGGTCTTGGTGCGGCTGGAGAAGAAGTATTCGAGACCGGGGATGCGGCCCAGGAGGGGCACGCGGTCGACGGCCTCGATGAAGTCCTCGCGTGAGAGGCCCCCGACGACGATGGTGTGCCCGTCGGGGATGGTCGCCTCGCTCATCAGAGAGTTCGTTTGGCGGGCGGGCGGAAGGATGTCGGTGCCCTCATCGGCGAAGCTCGAGAGCGTGACCTCGTATTCGAGCTTCAGGTGGTCACCCTCGCTGATCTGGGGCGTGATCTTGATCTTGGTGCCCGCCGAGGAATACCCCGCGAAGCTGGTCGTGGCGACGGTGGTGGAGGCGTTGACGCTGGCGAACGGCTCCTCCAGCTCGCTGACCAGGGTCCCCGTGGCGTTGTCGTTGATCAGAACGCTGGGCCGCGAGACGACCTTGGCCCGGACGTCGGTTTCCAGGGCCCGGAGCACGACGTTGGCGATCTCGTCGCTCAGGAGCACCGCGTTGTAGCCGTCCAGGGGCGTCGGCACGAGCGGGAGCGAGAGCTGTCCGGTGTCGCGGTCGACCTGGCTCAGGCCGAAGGACGTGAAGTTCAGGACCGTGCCGCGGAAGTTGTGCACGGGCTGGCTGTCGGAGATCTCGATGCCCAGGGAGAAGCCGTCGGTGGTGTCGATGGCGACGACGGTGGCCTCGACGTGGACTTGGGGGCGGCGGACGTCGAGGCGCTCGATGAGCTTCTCGTAGACGGAGTGCATGGAGGGCTTGGCGACGACGATGATGGCGTTGGTGGCCTCGTCGGCGAGGATGCGGGCCTCGCGGAGCTCGGCGCCCGCGGCGTCGGTCTGGCGGTCTTCGAGGGCGGCGGCGCCGGGGGTCCGGTTGACCTCGCGGGCGGTGGGCCCGCGGATCACGAGGCCCGTGCCCCGGGGCCCCACGGAAACCCCGTCGATGACCACGTCATCCAGGCCCATCTCGCCCTCGATGCTCTGGAGCGTCGAGACGACGTCGGCGGCCTTGGCGTACTTGAGCTTGTAGAAGCGTATGGGGCTCTGGTCCTCCTCCAGGGGCTTGTCGAGCGTATCCCGGAGGTCCTCGATCCGCCTGTGGATCTCGGGGGTCGCGGTGGCGACCAGGAGGTTCGCGTCGACGTCCGTGGCGGACCGGTAGAGCCGCTTGGCCGCCCCTTCGCCGATCAGCTCCTTCGTGAGCCGGTCGACCTGCTCGGCCGTGGCGACGACGAAGGTGTAGATGCGGGTCTCGAGGCCGAGGGGCACGTCCAGGGCCCGGACCAGTTCCTCGACCTCCTCGACCTCCTCGCGGACGCCCACGAGGGCCACCTGGTTGCTCCGTTCGGCGGCCAGGACCGAGACCGACTCCGCCGTCCGGCCGCGGGTCTTGGCCTTAGCCGCCAGGAGCTGCGTGACCTGCCGGGCCAGGTCCGCGGCTTCGAGGTGCTCGACGGGCAGGAAGCGGATGAGGGCCTCGCGCGGGGGCCGGTCGACGACGGCGATCAGCTCCTCGAGGCGCGGCATGTTGGAGCCGTAATCGGTGACGATCGCCAGGTCGTGCTCGGGCACGGCGATGAGGTTGGCGGTCTGGGAGGAGAAGAACGGCCGGAGCACCTCCTCGATGCGCGTGGGGCTGGCGTATTCGAGGTCGAAGACGCGGGTCACGGCCACGCTCGCCCCGGGCTTGTCGGGCGGGGCCTCCGGGCCGACCGAGTGGGTCGTCAGTTGCGTGACCCGCTCGACGCGGAGCATGCCCGGCACCTCGGTGGGCGACATCGTCAGGTTCTTCATCTTCATGGCGCCTTCGAGGAGCGTCATGAGGGAGTCGGCGGGAACCGGCTTGGGGGCCTTGATGGTGACCCGCTGGCCGCCGATCTGCTCGTCGTAGATGAAGTTGATACCCTCGCGTTTGGCGATGTAGTCGAGGAGGGCCTTGATCTCGACGTTCTCCGGGAAGTTGATGGACACCATGGCCGGTCCGTCCGGCGCCTCGGCCGAAGCCTCGGGCGCCTCGGCCGGGGCCTCGGGGGCCTCGGGCGGGGCGGCGGCGACGGCCGGGACGACGGCCGCGACGGCCGCGAGCCCGGCGATCAGGACGACGTGTGTGGACGGCATCGTGGTATCCCTCCGGCCCCTCTGGCGGCCTTCCTAGCGACCCTTGGCAAGCTCCTCGATCTGCATGAGGTACTTCTCGAGGTTCTCGCTCGATTCCAGCTCCACGGCCCGCTTCAGAAGCGGCACGGCCTCGCCGTACTTTTCCTCCTTGATCAGGAGCTGGGCATGGCGAATCTTGGCGTCCCGCTCGTATTTCTCGCCGACGTTGGCGGCCCGCTCGTAGTAGAAGATCGCCTGGTCGACGTCGCCGGACCGGGCGGCATGCTGGCCCAGGAGCAGGAGGGCGTCGCCGTCAAGCGGGTCCAGTTGGACGATTTCCTCCAGGACGCGCACCTCCTCCTCGCCCGCCCCCTCGGCCACCGCCAGGCGGGCCTGGAGCTTCAGGAGGTCGCGGCGGTCGGCGTCGCTCAGCCGCTCGCCGTAGACCGTTTGAATCTTATCAATAAGGCGTCGGGTCTCGTCGGTGGCGCGGCGGGCCGTCAGGACCCGGGCGGCCCGGACGTAGCGGTCGATCGAAGCCTCCGGGTCCATTTCCATGGCCCGCATGTAGGCGTCGACGGCCAGGCCGAAGATCTCATCGTTGACGTAGATGTCGCCGAGCATCCGAAGGCTGTCGTCGGTGGACTTGCCCAGGCGGTCGACGAACTCGAAGTTCTCGGCGGCCTTCATCGGCTCGCTCATGCCGATGTAGGCGTTGGCCTGGAGGAGCCACAGTTCGGCCTTCTGGGGATGGTCCTCGATAAGCGTGTCGCACAGGGCCGCCGCGTCCGCATAGCGGTTCTGCTTGAAGAGGCACTGGGCCAGGCCCATCCGCCAGTCCAGCGTGCCCGGGTCGAGGAGGATGGCATTGCGGTAGGCGCTTTCGGCGGCCAGGCTGTCGCCGAGACTCCCGTATCCGAACCCGAGGAGGCCGTAGGTGATGGGGTCCCTCGCCCCGAGCTCGACGGCCTTGGCCAGGGCTTCGAGGGCCTGGCGGATAAGCGCCTGGCGGTCGACCTCGGTGGGGGCGGATTCGCTCCGGCGGATGTACACGAGGCCCAGGTTCCGCCACGCCCGCCGGAACTTCCCGTAGTGGTCGACGGCCACCTTGTACGACGCCGCCGCCTCCGCATACTGGTCCCGCTGGAAGTAGATGTTGCCGAGGGCGAAGTCGAAGGCGGCATTGGCGGAATCGCGGGTGTAGCGTTCGAGGAGGCGGGCGGCCTCGTCCAGCTTCTCGTCGGAGATGAGCTTCATGACCTTGAGCATGCGGTCGCGGTCTTCGAGGTTGAAGGCCGGCTCGATCTCCGTCTCGGCGATGTAGCTCTCGGTGAAGCGGCGCTGGAAACCGGGGTCGTTCCAGAGCTCCAGGGCCGCCGGACTCAGGCTGGACGGCTTGGTGGGATCGGCGGGCGGGGCGGGCCGGCGGGGCCCTTCGGCCGGGTCCGGGGCCTCGGGCGTCGCCGGGGCCTCGTCGCCGCCGGCGCCCTCGCGGAGGCGGGCGCACCCGCCGATGGCCGCCGCCGTCAGCGACGCCACGGCCAGCCATCTCAGGAGACGAAAGCCTGTCATAGAGGTCAACCTTTCCCGAAAGTGATGGGCACGCGCATGCGGAACCGGACGGGTTCCCCGCCGCGCTTGCCGGGCTCGAACTTCCACCGCTTGACGGCGGCCAGGGCCGCGGCGCTGAAGACGGAATTGTCCGTCCTCTGGACCTGGGGGTCCTGTACCCGGCCGCGCTTGTCCACGATGAAGATGACGTGGACCGTGCCTCGACCGGCCTCGCGGACCTTGCGGTCGAGGTTGGGGCTGGGCTGATAGAGGACGCGGGGCTTCTGGTCGAGGTCGTGGATGGCGAAGAGGCTGTCGTTGGCGCCGCCCCCCTCCCCCTCGAAGCCGGGGAGCTTGACGGCAAAGTCGCCGCCCAGCCAACTGTCGCTGTAGCCGGGATTCAGAGCCAGCTCGAGCTGCGCCAGGTCCAGCGGCGCCGTGTCCTCGACCAGCTCCGGCTCGATTTCCTCCTGCTCGGGTTCCTCCTCCGGCTCGGGTTCCTCGACGGTGGGCGGGGGCTCGAGGCTGGCCGTATCGACGCTCTGGACCATGAGGTCGGCCTCGGGCGGCTTGGTGATGGTCTGCATGAGGGGCAGGACGAGGAAGAACGCCAGAGTCAGCACGACCGCCGCCACGAGGACGCAGACCCCGTGCACGGTCCGCCGCAGGATCGAGACGCGTTTGCGTTCCGTGGCCATGGCTCGCTTACTCCCGCTGCCGCTGGGTGGCGACGCTGACCTTGTGGGCCCCGCCCAGCTTGGCTTCGTCGATGACGCGGACCAGGAGGCCCGACCGGGCGCTCACGTCCGCCTGGACGATGACCGGCAGCATCTCCTTGCGGATCATCCGCTTGACCAGGGGCTGGACGCCGTGGACGCCGATGTCGCGTCCGCCGTAGACGACGTCGCCCTTGGGGGTGACGGCGATCAGGATGCTGGTCTTTTCGAGCCGCTCGGAGGAGGCGGCCCGGGGCCGGTCGACCTCGATGCCCGTCTCCTCGACGAAGGTGGTCGTGACGATGAAGAAGATCAGGAGGATGAAGACGCAGTCCATGAGGGGGGAGATGTCGATCCCCGCCTCGCGCGAGTCCTCCTCGGCCGCATCCCGAAACCGTCCCACGTCGATGCCTCCGTCCCGAGTTCAGCCTTTCGAGCCCTTGCGGGTGGCGACGCTCACCTTGGGCGCCCCGCCGAGCCGGGCCTCGTCAATCACGCGGATCAGCAGTCCGGTCGAGACGGCCTCGTCGGCTTGGACGATGACGGGGGTGTCCTCGGTGCGGACCCTGTCCCGCACGATCTGCCGCACTCCGCTGATCCCGATCTTGCTCCCGTCGCAGAGGACCTCGCCCTGCTCGGTGATGGCGATGAGGACGTTCTCCTTCTCCTGGTTCGAGGGCTGGCCGGGGGAGAGCTTCTCCACCTGGACACCGCGCTCCTCCACGAAGGTGGTCGTGACGATGAAGAAGATCAGGAGGATGAAGACGCAATCCATGAGGGGGGAGATGTCGATCCCCGCCTCGGCGCCCTCGTCGCTGGAGCTTCGGAAGCGTCCCATGTCAGTCCTCGGTCCCCTGGTCGGCGGCCTGGCCGTCCCGCCGCCCGCTCCGCTTCCAGTACAGGTGCTGGGTGCAGGCCGTCTCCAGACGGGCCAGAAACGCCTTGTAGCGGTCGTACTTGCGCGACAGTTGGTACTGGAAGAAGAGGCCCGGCAGGGCGATCACCAGCCCCGTCTCGGTGGTGACGAGGGCCTCGGAGATGCCCTCGGCAACCATGCCCATGGTCTTGTCGCCGCCGGAGCCGGTCGAGAGGGCCGAGAACGTGGCCAGCATGCCCGTCACGGTGCCCAGGAGCCCCAGCAGGGGGGCAACTCCGACGCAAATCTTCATGACCTTCAGGTCGCGGGCGAAGGGGGCGATTTCGGCGGCCCGGACCTCCTCGAAGTTGGTCGCGGTGTCGTGGATGGAGCCCGCGCCGGTCGTCTCGTCCAGCAGTTCGCCGATGGGGCCGCGCCGCTCAGCCGGACGCTCGATCCACCGCCGCCACGTCTTCTCCGGCACCGACTGGAACCCCTTCTCGCGGAGCTTGAGGTAAACGTGGACGCCCAGGCCGAACATCAGCAGGGCGACGCAGGCGATGGCGATCATGCTCCACCCGCCCGAGAGCCAGATGGCCCGGGCCTGTGCCCACAGCTCGGCCGCATGCTGGCGCATCACGTCAAGGGCTGTCGCATTGTCCATCGTGGTCTATCCTTGCGGCGTCGCTCGGCCTCGCCGCGCGCCCCCCCCCGGGGGGGGGATGCTCAGGCGACGGGCGCCGCCGCTCCGTTCGGGTCCGGTTCCGGCACGCTCTCCTCCCACGTCTCGTCCTCGCGCTCCGCCCGGCGACGGGCCGGAAGCGACTTGCTGACCTGGTTGGCGAACGCCACCGCCGTCTTCTCCATCTGGTCCACGATGCTGCGTGCCTTGCGGGACAGAAACGCGTACAGCAGCAACGACGGAATGGCCACGATCAGGCCGAACTCCGTGGTGATCAGGGCCTCCGAGATGCCGCCCGAGAGCGTCTTAACGTCGCCGGAGCCGAACACCGTGATCAGCTTAAAGGTGTTGATGATGCCCGTGACGGTGCCCAGCAGGCCCAGCAGCGGGGCGGAAGAGGCGGCGATGGCGATGAACGGCAGCAGTTGCTGGAGCCGCAGGCGCGTCGAGAGGACCTTCTCGTACATGACCTCCTCGATCAGCTCACGGGGCTCGCGGAGGTGATCGACGCCGGTGCGGAGCATCTCGCCCGCCGGCCCGCGGATGGCCTTGGCCTCCTCGCGGGCGGCCGGCTCGTTGCGTTCGGCAATGGCATTCAGCAGCGCCGCGACGCGTTTGCGGGAGGGCTTGCGGATGAACGCCAGACTGACCCACTTGTACAGGGCCACCAGCAGGGCCGCGGCCGCCAGGGCCAGGATCGGGTACATGACCGCCCCGCCCTTGGCGATGTGCTCGACGAGCGTCTCCTCGGTCGACTCGATTTTGTGGGCGTTTCCGAGGGTGGCGTCGAGCGGGAACTCACCCTGGCCCTCGCGGACCAGCGTGGCGGCGGCCTCGGCGTCCTCGGGGTCGCCGAAGGGGAGGAGCGCGGGCTCGAAGGACCCCAGGCGCGTCTCGGCGGACCCGACGGCCTGGCCGTCCTCGGAGGCGAACAGGGCTGCCGGCCCGACGAGGACGAAGGTGCCCTGCTTCACGCCGCCCCCCGCGTCGACGGCCTGGCCGTCGAACCGCGTGCCGCCCAGCGTGTCGTGCAGCCGCTCCAGGGAGGTGCGGACGAGGGCGAGCTGGGCCTCGTAGAGATCCTCCCGGGAGAGGTTCGGGTTCTCCAGGGCGAGCTTGGCGGCCTCCAGGGGTTCCTTGTACCGCTTGAGCTCGGCGATGTGGACGCGGGACTCGAAGTTGCGGACGTACTCGCCGAGAAGGTTCGAGAGGTACGTGGCCTCCTCCTGGCGCTGCTTGATCTCGTTGCGGAGATTGCTGAGGTCGAGCTTGCGCGTATCCAGCAGGCGCGTCGCTTCCCGGTACTGGCGGCGGACCTGGACGAGCTCGCCCTCGAGGCTGCGGAGCTTGTCGTTGAGGGGCTTGCTCTCGGCCCGGATGCGGTCGCGCAGCGTGTTGAGCTCGTCGAGGCTCTCCTGGAGTTGCCGCCTGACGGTGGACGCGGCTTCCTCGAAGTCCGGCGCGACGGTCGTCTTCTCATCCGGGCTCCGGGCGGCGTCCTCGGCGGGGGGCGCCGGCGTGGCGTCCTCGGGGGCGGTCTCCGGGACCGTCTCGGCGGGGGCCGGGGTCGCGTCGGCGGCCTCGACCTCGACGGCGGGGGGCCCGGCCAGGAGCATCATCGCGAGGATCACAAGGTGGCTTCGTGTCATGGTCGCGGGCTCCCCGCCTCATGGATCTCGATGGGCAGTTTCACGAACGAGGCCACGCGCTCATTCTTCAGGATGGCGACGACCCGGGCAACGGCCTCGGCGGCTCGGGGGGCGGACGTCCAGGCCCAGCCCTCGGGGGTGGCGGTGCCGAAGCCCGCCACGGTGCCCTCGCCATTGACGAAGTACGCTTGGGCGATGCCGACGTAGACGGTGGTGACCTCGGCCCGGGTCCCGTCGTCGAGGGTTCGCAGCTCGCTGGTCAGGGTGATCTCGCGGTTCCGCTTGTTGAGGTGGTTGAGGACGCCGATGACATTCTGGAAGCGGATGCCGAGGGAGAGCTTGGTCGTCTCGGGGTCGTCGGGGAACTTCTGGCTGAGGGGCTGGACGTCGCTGCGGAGCGACTCGGGCAGCCGGTCGAGGAGCGCCCGGGTGCGAGCCTCGAGGGCCGTGACGGCCGTCTTGAGGGACTCGGAGGCCTCCTTGAGCCCCTCGTTCTCCTCGACGAGGTCGGCCCGCTTCTTGTCCTCCTCGGTGATGCCGGCCCGGGTCTCGCGGATTTTCTCGCGGAGGGACGCGATCTCGCCCTCGACCAGTTCGATGCGGTCCTGGAGGGTCTCGCGGCCCAGCTCCCAGTCGTGCCGCTCCTTGGAGATGAGGCGGCGGGTCTTGACCCATTCTTCGAGGGCCTCGCGGGTGACGTCGACCTGGCGTTCGTTCCGTCCGGCGGAGCGTGCGTGGGTGGCCCAGAGGCCGACCCCCGCCGCCAGAAGCACCCCCGCCGCAAGCGCCCCGCGGTACAGACGGGAGGCGTGGCGGCGCGCGGGTCGTTTGGCCCGTGTTTCCTTCGCTGTCGCTCTCATCAAGACTGCTTTCCTCCCCTGCCCCTGTACGTTCAGAACGGGATGTTGAGGCTCAAGCCGAGAGACCAGTCGATGCCCTTGCGATAGCTCGTCTTGACGACGTCGTCCCGGATGTACTCGGACCGGTAGACCGTCTCGATCTCGGGATTGAGGATGTTCTTGGCCCGGAAGGTGAGCTTCAGGTACTTGCCGATCTTCTGGGAGACGCTGACGTTCAGGGCACCGTACTCCAGGGCGTAGATATTCGGGACGAAGCGGCCGCTCTGGGCCCCGGCCCCGGCCAGCAGCGTGTCACCCTTGACCGTATAGAAGACGGAGAACTCGGTGCCCGTAGACTCCAGATCGTAGGTCAGGAAGATGTTGTAGAGGTGCTCAGGGGTCTGGGTCATGTCGCGGCTGGTCATGACGGCCGCGATCTGGGGGTCGGCGAGCTGGTCGATCTCGTCTTGGGGGAGGTCGACGGAGGAGTCGATGAAGGTGGCGTTGGCCCCGACGTGGAGGCCCCGCAGCGGGTCCCAGAAGCGTCCCAGGTCCTGCCGGATCTCGAACTCCCAGCCCTCGATCATCCCCTTGGGGTAGTTGACGGGGGTGGTGAAGGTGAAGGAACTGACCCGCTGGACGTACTCGATGGGGAGGGTGATCTTTTTGCGGAACCAGCTCATCGAGACGAGGCCGCCCGGATAGGGCAGGTACTCGACGCGGAGGTCATAGTTTTTCAGGGCGCTCATCTTCAGGCCGGGGAAACCGACGAAGATCGGGCCGCCCAGGTACTCCATCTGCTGGATGGGGGTCAGCTCCTTGAACGTCTGGCGGGCCACCGTCTCGGTGTAGGCCCCGCGGAAGATGAGCTCCTCGACGGGCTGGATGACGAAGCCGACGGAGGGGAGGATGTCGCTCTGCTCGAACTGGACGTCGGCGCCCTCGGGGTAGAAGCCTCCCGTGATGCGTTGCTCGACGTCGGCGCCGGGGGGCAGCCACGTGGCGCCCGACTCCGGGTCGTTGATGATCGTCAAGTCGGTATGCTCGTAGCGATGGCCGCCGATGAACCTCAGCCAGCTCGTCACGGGCACGTCGGCCATGTAGTACCAGGCCCGGATGAGCTGGTCGCCTTCGTAGTCGACGTCGATGTCGCCGCCCGAGACCGGGTGGTTCTGGAACGGGAACACCTCGCTCCAGGGCTCGTTCCACTCGCCGGGCGAGGTCGTGTTCAGGTCGTCGAAGTTGCTGAAACTTTCCTGGTCGTAGAAGCGGTCGACCTTGTCGTTGAACACGCCGAGCTTGACGTATCCTTCCGTCCCGCTCCACTGCTCGAAGGGGAACTTGACGTTGAGCATGTACTGCTCGCTCTCCTCCTCGATCGTCTTCCAGACCCGCTGGAGGTTGCCGAGGGTGAAGAGGGCCCTGGACTTATGCTGGGCCCACTGGGCCCCCTGCACGCGGGCGGGCAAGCCCAGGAAAGGGTTGGGCGGCAGCCACTTCGGGCCGAACCAATCGCCGCCGAACTGCCTCTTGTCGGGCTGGTACAGGGTGGCGCGGCTGTCGGCAAGGGTCCAGTCCAGCACGGGCGGAAGCAGGACAAGCAGCCCTTCCTTGCCCAGCCGCAGGCCGTCCGTGAGGTCGAGCGTATGGCGGCCGGCGAGCTGGAGGGTCTCGGTGGTCCGTTCGGTGTAGGCCAGCGTCTCGGTGCGGACCCAGGGGGCGCTCTTCGGGTTCTGGTTGCCGGGGTGCATGGGGTCGTTGGGGGCCTGGCTGTAGGCCGGGGTGCCCCCGAAGGCCGGGAAGTAGTAGTCCTTGCCCCGGGTGTCGATGGCCAGGGTGGCCTCGTCCTCGGCGATGCGGGTGTAGAGGTAGACGAGCGAGATGGCGTGGTTCTCGCTCTCGAGGCCGACGGCCCCGAGGCCGCCCCACTGCCGCTCCTCGCTCGCCTTCGTGGTGTCGAAGAGCTTGGTGGTGAACTCGCCGCTCTGGGGGGGATTGTACGGGTCGTTCGGGTCCCAGGGAGTCAGACCCTCGCCCTGGACCTGCGGGCTCATCGGATTGCCGGGCCCGTCGACCCAGCGCGACTCGTCGACGCCGTCCTCGTAGTACGAGCTCTCGCGCTTGTAGTAGAAGCTGGCGAACCCGCCGACGGTGACGGCCTCGCTCAGGGGATGGCGGCCCCCCAGGTCCACCGCCCAGCTATAGTCGGGCAGCGGCGCCCCGTCGCGCCGGGTGCCGACGGCGCCGGCCCAGTTGATGTCCTCGCCCTGGGGGTGGATGGTCCGCTCGGCCGAGCACGGCGCCCCGCCGCCCTCGTAGCGGAGGAAGTCGTCGTGGGCCTGGCCGACCTGCGAGTTGAACCCGCCGCCCAGGCTGAACTTGAAGAGGTTCTCGCTCGGCACGCCCTTCAGGACCACGTTGACGGCCCCGCCGGACGCGTCGCCCTGCTGGTCGGGCGTGAAGGTCTTCGAGACCTGCACGCTTTCGATGACGCCCGCCGGGAACTGGTCGAGCTGGACGGCCCGCTTGTCCGCATCGGCCGTCGGCAGCCGCACCCCGTTCATCTGGCTGTTGACGTACCGGTCCGGCAGGCCCCGCACGACCGCGTACTTGCCCTCCTGAACGGTCGTGCCCGAGACGAGCCTCAGGGCACCGGCGGCGTCGCTGGCGCCGGCGCGGCTCATCCAGTCGGCGCTGACCGAGTCCAGGAAGGCGGGCACCTCGACCTTCAGGGCCAGCAGGCCCTCCTCCGTGCCGCCCCCGATCTCGATGTCCTGGACGATGAACTCCTCCATCTCCTCGAACTCGCCCGTCAGGTGGGCGTTGACCTCGGTCATCTGGCCCGCCGCGACGCGCACTTCGTTCTGGATGTCGCGGGCGTACCCGTCCTTGGAGAAGATGAGGGTGTAGCTGCCGGGGGGCACCTCGGGGAACAGGTAGTTGCCCTGCTCGGTGGCCGTGACGCTGGTGTTGGTCTCGTGGATGAGGACGCGGGCCAGGGCCAGGGGAGCGTCGAAATCCTGGTCGTAGACCACGCCGCGGATCGACCCCGCCTCCTGGCCGACGGCCGTGGCGGCCGAGACCAGAAGCAGGGCGTGCACGACCCAGCGACAGGGAATCCTCTTCACCATGGTTCGCACATCCCTTGCCCGTCCGGCAGGCGCCGACGACTCGTCCGCCTCCCTACCAGGGGTCGCCAAGCCCCTGGCGAACTTCACGGAGGCGGGTCCAGAGCTCCGCATCGGGCTCGATGCCGTGCTTGGCCAGCGAGCAGCACGTGGCCGCCAGGTCTTCGGCCCGCGGCCGGGAATTCGGATTGACGAGCCCCTCGCCGACGGCCCGCTTGTAGATTTCGAGGGCCTTGGCCGGCCGGCCCATCCCATGGTACGTCTCGGCCACCCAGCGCAGGACGCCCGCCCGGTCGATGCTGAGCATCGCCTCGCGGGCCTCGTCGAATTCCTTGAGGGCGGCGTCGGTATCGCTTCGGGCCCTCTTCGGCTCGCCCGCCCGGTGCCGCAGCCGCGCCACCTGGACCTTCAGCACGATGCCGTTCTGGGGCTCCCACTTGGCTTTGTCCACGGCGTCTTGCGCCTCGTTGACGTACCCGAGGGCCCCGGCCTTGTCCTCGTGCTTCAGGGCGACCTCGGCCAGTTCCCGGAACAGATGGACGCGGTAAGCCATGGGCAGCCGCGGAAGGGCGGCCCGCAGCTTCGTTTCGATCTCGGTCCGCTTCCCGGCGTCGCCGTAGAACCGGTCCAGCAACTCGACGCCCGTCGCCGACGCGTTGGTCCGGATTTCCATCGTGGGCGAACCCAGACGCTCGCCGAGGTCCGTGGAACGGTCGTCGAATGTCTCCTCGTCGGCCTGCATGGCCTGCACTTCGGCCACGCCCCCCGAATGCGAGGGGGCCGACTCGACCAGGTCCGCCTCCCACGACTTGGCCGACGCGGTGTCCCCCGCCCAGGCGTGGGCCTGGGCGATCCGGTCGACGATCCGAGCCCGGCGCCAGTCCTGGCCGGTGCCGTCCGACAGCGCCGCCGCCAGGTCGAGGTAGTACTGCACGTCCTTCAGCGGACGGCCGTGCCGCACCAGGTAGCACGCCACGTCGGCGTAGGCCGCCCCGCGCCGCCAGTTCTCGATCTTCTCGGCATTCTTCAGGGCCGTCAGCGGCTGGTCGAGCTTCAGATAGAACGTCAAGACGTTCAGTTGCATCCGCGACCGGTCCTTGATGAGCGGGTAGGTCGGAACCGCCGTCGCCGCGTCGAACGCCAGGTCCAGCAGCTCCTTCCGGTAGGCCTCCAGAGGCTTGTCCCGGACGTCGAGCAGCGCGGGGCCGCGGGCCGCCTTCGACGGCGTCTCGGCCGCCGAGGCGCCATGGCCGAACGTCACCGCCATCGTGGCGGCGAGGGTCACACAGAGCAGGATTCGCAGTCGCTTGGTCATCGAACAACCGTCCCGATGGAGTCGGGAAGACCTGGTGGCAGGCGGCGTCGCCTGCCACCAGATCTTCGTTTTTCTTCACGCGCTCGTCGTGCCTGACGCCGCAACTACTGGTTGATCAGGCGGTAGAACTTGCCGGAGTCGAACTCTTCGAGGTCCGTGACGGCCTTGACGGTGCCGTCGCCGATCAGGGTGCCGACGGGGCTCCACGGACCGCTCGGGCTCGGCGCCTCTTCGACGGTGTAGGCGCGGCCGGCGACCGTCGCGAAGAACAGCGACGCGGTCATCTCGAGCGTTGGGGCCGCGGGAGCCGGCGGGTTCGCCGGGCTGGAGAGCAGCGGCTCGTTGACGCCGTCGACGACGCGATAGATCGCGTCGGAGGCCGACCAGCCTTCGAGCCAGTTGTAGGTCGGGCTGAACGCACCGCGATAGGGAGCCGGCGTGAAGAAGCCGTCCACCGGCGCCGTCGCGTAGCTGTTCGTCGCCGAATTCGCCGCACGCGGATCGAGGTTGATCACCGGGTAAATCTCGCGACCGCCCTTGGTGACGCCGGGGTTGCCGTCCGCGTCCTCGTCGAAGATGCTGTAGGTGATGTCCACGATCGGCTGGTTGGCGGCCACGACGTTCTTCTTGGCCCCGTTGGTGCCGCCCGCGATCGTCACGCCCACGGCGTTGGCCTCAGCGTAGGGATCGCCGCCGCCGAGGTTGAGGCCGAGGTTGTTGTAGAACACGGTGTCGGTGATCTCGCAGAGCATGCCCTGGCCGATGGACGGATCGCCCTGGCTCTGGGCCTGGTACATGTTGACCGGGTGACGGAAGTCACTGGTCGCGGGTTCGGGGGTGAGGGCGTTGACGGTGGCAGTCCAGTCGTGCGAGTGGGTGTACGCCGTGTTCCAGCACTGGGCCCAGGTGAGGGTGCCCTTCTTGCCGTAACCGGCGCTGCCGCTCGTGCGGCCGTCCTCGCCGTCGGTGCCCTTGTTCTTGATCACGTCGCCGCCGATGCCCATGAAGAGGCAATTCCGGTACTGGACGCGGCAGTTGTCGCGCCACTCGGTGCCGTTGTCGCCGCCCGCGGGCTGGCCGATGACGGTCAGGTTGCAGCAGGTGATGGTGGTGACGGGCTGAGCGTCGTCGTCCTCGGCCCCGTCATGCTCGATGGCGTTGTCGCAGACGCCCCCGCCGGAGTTCGTGTCGATGCTGTAGCCCTGGACGATGAGGCCGAACTGGGCCTTGCCGCGCCAACCGGCGTCGAGATCGAAGCTGTCGTCGCCGATGTTCCAGATCTCGAAGTACTTCAGGTTGAACGTGCCGCCCCAAATCTCGATGCCGTCGTCGACGTTGTTCATGATGCTGATGTGATGCATGTCGGTGCCGCGACCCAGGCCGCCGAGCGACAGGCCGTTCAGCTCGTTGGTCTGGCCGACGACCTTGCCGCCGTAGCGGAGCTGGATGTGGTGGATCGTGCCGCTGTCGTCGTTGTCCTGGTGCTCGATGTCGCCCTCGGGCCAGGTCCAGGCGTTGCCGCCGCCGAAGAAGACCAGCGGGTCGGGCGTAGTCTCGGCCAGGAGGCCTTCCATCGGGCTGATGTTGTCGCCCGTCGGCTGCTCGGTGTTGCCGGCCGGCGAGTCGGTATCGCCGCCGTCGGAGACGAGGGCCCGGCCCATGATGACCAGGTTGCCCCACTCCTGGCAGGTCTCGCGCCAGGCGTGATTCTTGAGGTCCTTGCCGGAGGCGGCATGGCCGCCGGCGGGCCAGGTGTCGAAGTCGTTGTTGGAGGTGAAGATGATCGGGGCGTTCGGCTCGCCCTGGGCGATCAGCTTGGCGCCGCGGGTGATGATCAGGGCGCCGCCGCGGCCCGTGGCGACGTCATCCGGACCGAAGCCCAGGATGACCGTGCCGGGCTCGATGGTCAGCGTGACGCCGTCGAGGACGTAAATCTGGTCGCGGAGCACGTACACCTTGTCGTTCGTCCACGTCTGGGACTCGTCAACCACATCGTCCAGCCACGGATCGTTGGTGTCCTGGCGCCCGTCGGCGGGATCGCCGACATTCTGGTAGAAGGGCTGCGCCTGGGCCGCACCGGCCAAGGCCAGCACCAGCGTGAGCATGGCAACGTTCTTCAGGTATTTCATGGTTCACTGCTCCTTTTTTGCGTTACGTGTTACGGTTCGCACCGTGTCCGAAGAGGCATGGTTGCGCGTTACGCGCGGCGACGGCGCAGCAGCGCGAGGCCGCTGCCGACCAGCATGAGGGCGATCGTCGCCGGCTCGGGGGCCGTCGAGTAGACGGCGGTTTGGCTGCCCTCCCAGGTATCGTTCAGATCCGAGAAGGTATAGCTGTTGTTGTCGGGGGGGAGCCCCTGGTTGGTGCACTCGATCACGCCGAACACCTGCCCGGCGCCCGACGGGCCCGTGCCCGGCTCGGTCGCGCTGATGCCCAGACCGGGGTACCAGAACACGAAAATGTGGTCGTCCGCGTCGATCCCGCTGCCCAGGTCGAAGTCGTAGGACGTCGACAGACAGTACGGGGGCGAGCCGTAGTCACCCGTCTCCTCGTTCCAGTCCGGGACGATCACATCGTCCGCATCGAGCAGGAACGTGTCCGTCGGGGCGTTCTGGGTGGCGGGGGACGCGGTCAGGCCGAACCCGGCGAGGCCGTCGCCATCCTTGTCGATGACCATGACGACCTTCGAGTTGGTGGTCAGCAAATCGCCGTTCTCATCCGCGAAGCCGTAGTAGTCGAGCGCGACCTGGACGCCGCCGTGGGCGACGGTCGAGGCCACCAGGCACAAAGCGACAGAAAGGGCCAGATTCTTCATAACTTTCTCCTTCGTGGGTCTTTCCGGTTAGTAGGGACGAACGCTCGTAATCAGGCCGCCGGCATCCGCGGCGCTCTGACGGAAAATCCAACCCGAGGAATTCGGGACCGGACTGTCATCGCCGCCGCCCGTCTTCGTCGACTTCCAGCCGGCCGGCGGGGGAACCGTACGGTACGTCAGCGTCTCGTCGGGCAGCTTGAACCGGCCTGAGCCGTCGTGGTCGAACAGCAGAATCTGCCGACCGGCGACGCCGCCGAAACCGAGGTCCACGACCGTCATGTCGACCGGATATCCGCTGCCGAGCATGTAGTCCTTGTCGACGTTGCCGTCCACGAGGTAGCAGACCGTGTAGTCCGGCACGGCGCCGGAAGAGGTGTGAACCAGCGTCTCGCTGTTGCTGCCGTTACGCAGAACGAACATCGACTCCGGCTCGATGATGGAGTTGTCCCCGCCGCCGATCTTCGTCGACTTCCAGCCGGCCGGCGGGGGAACCGTACGGTACGTCAGCGTCTCGTCGGGAAGCTTGAACTTGCCGGCGACATCGTTGTCGTACAGCAGGACCTGCGTCCCGTCGACGAACGCGAAGTCGATGCGGCCGGCCGGGAACAGGCCGCCGACCGTCCAGTGCTTGTAGATGCGGAACGTGTCGCCGTTGCCCACAAGGGCCGCGACGTCGGAATCCGTGATGGTGATGTCGTTGTCGGTGTTGCCGACCACCGTGCTCCAGAGGCCCTGCGCGCCGCCGCCCGTGAAGCGGACGTAGTACATGCCGTCGTACGACTCGCCCGCGAGGGTCCCGGCGGCCAGCGGCAGCGTCGTGCTGCCCATCGGGTCGGCGTTGATCGTCAGGTCCTGCTCAAGACTCCTCGGAAACGGTACCGAGAGAATCGCATCCGTCTGCGGCGGCACTTCGAGGGCGTTGTACCCGACCACCCCCGCCGGTTGGGCGGAGACGATCGTCGCCCCGATCAGCGCCACCAGCAGCCCTGCGGCTACGGTGCTTAGCTTGTGTTTCATAGCGTACATCCTCCATAATCGCTGCGGACCGGGTGTGCTCGCAGTCCGACCACTCGTCGGATAAGCTGAGTCTCCAAGCACTCCCTCCCCTGTTGACAGAAGAGCCTACTCTGCGAATGTGCGAAATCGATTAGGGCTTTATTACGTTTCCGCTAAGTCATCCGACCTCCTTCCCCTCCGCCCTGAGCGTGCCTGGCGTTCGTGTTCTCGTTGCCGACCCGGCCCCGCCCGCCTCCTCTGGATGCACCGCGTCCTCACTTCCGGAATGGAGCGGCAAGCAGGACCCTCCTGACGACACTCTACCCCACGGGCGTGTGCGTCGGCTTAGGTCGGCGCTAGGGTTGCGTTAAACCGACGCCCGTCGCGGAGCCCGCGTCGCGCACGGCACGATCCGGGCCGAGGGATGCTTCGACCCGGACCCGTGGACGCTCGTGGGCGGCACGATCGATCTTGCGATCACGCGCATAGGCCCCGACGGCGCCGGCACTTACCGCGGGACGGTCGCCGACAGGCCGATCGAAGGGACGGTCGAGGCATGCTTCGATCCCGCCCCGCCCGCCAGCCGCGGCGTGCGATGCGCGCCAACGCCTGGGCCGTGCCGATATGCATCTCCGTCGGTGTGTTCGGACTGGGGACGGGCCTCCTGCCCACGGTCCTCACCGTGGCCGCGCTGGAGGAATACCTCGCCCACCGTGCGGCGAGTGAGACCGAGGGAGAATCGTGAGACGATCACGCGCCCGGCTGGGCGTCCGCCGGCCCTACCCAACGGACCATGCGGACACCTCCCTTGTGCCGCGGCCCCAAGGTAACGCTTTCGGGCTGCCTCGGCGTCGGCGGCCGGCTTCTGTCGATCCTTCGTGTGCAACCTGAGATGGCGATTCGTCAAGATACTATGCGGCCGCGGTTCAACGCAAAGTGGGAATGGCCGGTTTCCCGCCAGATAGAACCGACCGCTTGAACGGTTGACGCCAGGGGTGACCCTCGGCGGGACTGGGTCGGCCGAGACTGGCCGGAGCGGCTGGAGCAGGCGCGATGATTTGCCGCCGGCCGGATTATCGTGTATAGTGATGCGGAGGGTGCGCTCCGTCCGGGTGCGCCACGGGGGCGGGGGGGGGGAAAGGTCAGGGGGCTCAGCCGATGGGGCGCGTCGTGTTCGGGCCGGGGCCGCGCGCCCTGGCCGTCCTTCTGATCCTCACACTCCCGGCCTCGGGCGGCACCCGCCGCCACGACGTCGACGACAGCGTGCACACCAGCCTTGCCCTGGAGCCCCCGTATCAGTCCGTCGGCCGCATCGCCGGGTCCGCCTCCGCCTCCGGGGTCCTCGTCGCCCCGAACTACGTCCTCACGGCCGCCCACGTAACCGGGACGAGCTTCACGCTGCCAAGCGGCACCGACACGCGCGTCTGGCGGGTCGTCCATCCCGGCTGGACGGGCGAGGTCGGGAACGGCTACGACCTGACGATCTGGCGCCTCTCGACCCTCAACCTCACCGAGACGCCCGCCGCGCTCTACACCGACGACGACGAGGTCGGCCAGATCGGCATCATGGTCGGCTACGGACGGACCGGCGACGGCCTGACGGGCGATATCAACCCAAGCGGCACGAAACGGGCGGGCCCCAACGTCTTCGACGTCGCGGGCACGGGCCTCGGCTACCCCGACCACCTTCTCCTGGCCGACTTCGACAATCCCACGCCCTTCTCCGGCGACAACCGCTTCGGCCGTTGGCAGCCGCTCGACCACGAGTTCTGTATCGCCAGCGGCGACAGCGGCGGGGGCATGTTCCTCGAAGACGGGGGCACGGAGAAGCTGGCGGGCATCCACAGCTTCCTCTCCTACATCGACGGGACGGCCAACGCCGATTACGGCGACGCCATGGCCGTAACCCGCGTCTCCCAGTTCCTCGATTGGATCGAGGCCGGGCTGACCGAGAGCTACACGTTCAGCTACACGGGCGGCGCCGCGCCGTACAACGATGCCGCCAACTGGCAGACGACCTTCGACGGCGCGCCCGTCCAGGCGGTCCCCGGGGCCCGGGACGTCCTCCGCTTCGACGCGGGGCCCACCTCGACCGTCTACTGGCCCGCCACGACAGACCTCGAGAATCGACGGGCCGTCGTCGACGCCGGCCAAGTGACCCTCGACTTCTCCGGCCGCACCCACAGCCTCACCTCGACCGACGCCGGCGCCCCGTCGCTGGTGGTGGGTGAATCCGCCGGGACCGCGACGGGCCTGACCGCGACCGACGGCACGCTGGCCGTCCAGGACGCCTGGATCGGCGCCGCCCCCGGCGCCGACGCCACCTTCACCGTCGACACCGACGCCGTCTGGGACGCCGACGGGGCCGTCTTCGTCGGCGGCACGGACGCCGGCCCCGGCGGGGCGGGATGCCTGCGGGTCTGGGGCTGGGCGGACCTCGCCACCCCCCTGACCGTCTGGACGGGCGGACGCGTCGAGGTCGGATGGGGCACCCTCACCACGCCGCGACTGGACCTGGCGGGCGGGACACTGGCCGGGTTCGGCACGTTCGCGATACCCGTCCACTGCACGGGCGGGGCCGTCAACATCGCGACCGGGCAGACGCTGACCACGACCGGCCCGCTCGACCTCGCCGACGGGGCCGTGCTCACAAAAACGGGCCTCGGCACGTGGACGCTGGACGGGCCGGTGGCCCTCGCCGGGCAAGCCCTTCTCGACGTCGGGGCCGGCACGATGGACCTCAACACCGACGGCGGCGAGGGCCTTTCCGTCGCGGTCACCGAGGCGACGCTCCACCTCGGCGTCGATCAGCACCTCGACACGCTCTCGATCGGCGAGGGCGGCCTGGTCGTCTGTGACGGCGCCCGGGAGCTGGTTCTCCGGGCGCTCGACATCGCGGCGGCGCCGGCCCTGGCCATCGGGGCCGTCGCAGCCGCGCCCGAACCCGGGGCGCTGGCTCTGGCGGCGCTGGGCGGTCTGGCGATCCTTCGGCGCCGCCGGGCGTCGTCGGCTTTATCCATGTAGCCCTTTGACAACCGGGCCTCCGGGGGCGTAGACTGGGCGTACGACCCGATAAGGGGACGCCCCGTGGACGCGCACCGCCCGGACACCGACCGGCTTGTCCCCCGCCCCGCCGACGCGGGGACCGGTCCGACCACCGTCCCCGAGGAATCCCCCGGCGCCATCCTCGGGGCCCTCTGTCACGCCCTCGTCGCCGTGATCGACCGGGAGGGACAGTTCCTGCGGGCGTGGATCGCCCCGGAGCTGGTCGAGCGGCACGGGATCAGCGTCGAGATGGCCGAGGGCCGCCTGGCCTCTGAGCTGATGCCCCCCGCCAACGCCGCCAAGCTTGCCCGGCACCTGGCCCGCGTCTTCGAGACAGGCCGCAGTTCGCGCCACGTCCAGCTCCGGGCCGAGGGCGCGCATGCCTACTGGTACGACATCAGCCTGAGCCCGATCTTCGGGGCCCACGACCGCATCCGCACTGTCGCCGTCTTCGTCCGCGACATCACAGACCTGAAGCAGGCCAACCTGGAGCTACATCGGGCGCAGGCGGAGCTGGCCGAGGCCGAGCAGCGCGAGCGCCGCCGCATCGCCGCCGACCTCCACGACGCGGTGGGCCATCCCCTGGCCCTGGCGAAGCTCGAAGTCGAGCTGGCCCGGACGTCGGTCCCCGACGAGACCGGGAAGGAGGCCGTCGCGAAGGCCGCGGCCCTCCTGGAGGAGGCCGGGCGGGCCATGGCCGCCGCCGTCTTCGACCTCGCGCCGCCCGTCCTGGAGGCGGGTGGACTGGCGGCAGCCCTGGAGCAGCTCGTCCACGGGCTCCGGGACCGCCGGCCGGACGTCGTGCTGACCCTCGAGACGCAGGGGATCGACGGGGCCTTGCGCCCGGAGCCGGCAACGCTCCTGTACCGGGCCGCCCGCGAACTGGTGATCAACGCCCTGAAGCACGCCCGGCCTCGGTCGATCCGGATCGCCGCCACGAAGGTGGACCACCGGCTGCACCTGGTCGTGGAGGACGACGGGACCGGCGTCGACGCGTGCGCGGCGGGCCGCGCGCATCCCTCGCGCGGGTTCGGCCTGCGGACGCTGCGCGACCGGCTCCGGTGGATCGGCGGGCGGCTGGAAATCGGCCCGCGGACGGCCGGCGGCACGCGCGCAGCCCTGGTCGTGCCGGTGGCACCCCCGGGCGACGCATCGGCGTAGGCTCCCTCCGACCCCCTTGAGGCCGTCCTTTCGGCGCTTTCCCCCCTTCGATGACATAACGTAGGCACAAGCAGGGATTTCCTGTAGCCACGGTTCGGGGTCCGTCGGGTATCCTATTAAGATCAAGATAAGGTCCTTGTGCACACCGAGGTGCCGCCGCGCCTTGTCGTGGGCGGTGGCGGCTCTGCCTGACACGGGGGGCACGTGACGATCCGGTTGCTTGTCGCCGACGACCACACCGTCATGCGAGAGGGCCTGTGTGCGCTGCTGGAGGCCCGGCGGGGGCTCAAGGTCGTCGGCCAGGCCCGGACCGGCCGCGAGGTCGTCCGCATCGCCCGCGAGAGCGAGCCCAATCTGGCCCTGATCGACGTCTCCATGCCGGACCTTGGCGGCATCGAGTCCACTCGCCGCGTCATCCGCCGCAACCCCGACGTCAAGGTCCTGGCCCTCTCGATGCACCTGGACGGCGAGTTCGTCACGGAGATGCTGCGGGCCGGGGCCTCCGGCTACGTACTGAAGACGTGCGCCGTGGAGGAGTTGGTCCGGGCCATCGAGACGGTGGCCAAGGGCGGCAATTACCTCCCGCCCGAGGTCGCCGCCGTCGTCGCCGACGCGTATCTCGTGGAGTCCTCGCGGCGGCGTCCGACGGGCGGCGCGGCCCTGACGCCGCGCCAGAGGGAGGTGCTCCAGCTCCTGGCCGAGGGCCTCACGACGAAGCAGATCGCCCTGCGCCTCAAGCGCAGCCCGAAGACCATCGAGATGCACCGCCGCCATCTCATGCAGAAGCTCGACCTGCATACGATCGCCGACCTGACGAAGTACGCCATCCGCCGCGGCCTCGTGTCGCTGGAGTCGTGAGGGCGGCCCGCGTTTTCGCTTGAAGTCCCCCCACCCCCCTGCCCGATATCTCCCTCGGAAGGCGCTCCGGGTGTAGGAAAGACCCGGGGATGGGTACAGGACTCGGTGAGGTCCGGCAGGCGCAGCGTCCATGCCGCAACTCATTCTACCCGGCGACGAGCTGAGCGGCCTCCTCGACCAGGCGTGCGCCCGCAAGCTCCTCGCCGGCATCACCTTCTATGACAAGAACCGCTGGCTGACGCTGCGGGGGCGACTCCAGGCCGTCCGCGACGACGTCGTCTGGATGGAGTATCCGTCCGGCACGGCCCGGAACCCCTCCAAGCCCCTCGGCACGGGCGACGAGGTCGGCGTCAGCTTCCGCATGCGGTCCTACCGCTACTCCTTCACCTCCGTCGTCCGCCAGGTGACCCGCTACAAGACCGACGAGGGCGAGGCCAAGGCCCTGGGCCTGGTCTGTCCGAAGCAGGTGCGACAGGAGGAACGGCGCATCTACCCGAGGCAAGAGGTCCTGGGCGAGGACCGGGCCCGCGTCTCCTTCTGGCCGGGAGGCCGGGCCGTCGAACCCTCCGGCATCTGTCCGGACCGGCCGGTGTGGTGCGGCAACATGCTGGACCTGAGCGAGGGCGGGTTCTCGGTCCGCACGAGCTGGGACGCCGGCGACCTGCTGGAGGCAGGCGACGTGGTGGGCGTCCGGCTCCAATTCGGCAACACCCCCGTGCCCCTCTACGCCAACGCCCAGCTCCGTCACGTGGCCCAGGACGGGACGATGTGCGTCCTGGGGTTCCAGTTCTCGGCGATGGAGTCGACCGACGGGAGCCGCCGCACCCTCGAGGACATCGCCGGCCGCGTCCGCGCTTACGAGGGCAGCGCCGTCGAGGCGTAAACCTCCGCCTTCGCCCTCACTTCTGAGCTGGCTCGGAGCGCGCCACGATCGGCCCGATATACTCGGTCGCCACAACAACGTCGTCGAACCAGACGCGGTTCGTCTTGTGGTCCGTCCAGCGATCCGTCACGTAGCTCATCAGCCAGAAGGCGTTGAGCGTGAGCTCGGCCGTCTTTCGCCACTCGATCCCGCCGAAGTCGCCGACCTTGCGGCCGTCGATCCAGAAAGCCTGGCGTCCGTCGCCGGACCGCTTCATCTTCCACCAGTAGGAGTAGAAGTTCCACGCGCCGGGCGGCGGGTGCTTCTTCCCGAAGCCGGCGGGCTCGAGGCCCGTCGAGAACTTGCGGTCGCCGGCGGGTCGCTCCCCCGCCCCCGGGCGGACGTTCGGCGGTTGCGTCTGGAGCGAGAGGCGCGGCTGGAGGTGCACCCCGACCTTCACCACGGCCGAGGCCTGGTCGCCCCCGGCAGTCGCGGACGCGCTCGCCGCCACGAAGACTGCTACGGCGGCGAAGCAAGGCAACATGCGTCGGTCGGCTCGCATCGCCGCCTTTCATTCATCATTGTACCCTTTTCCTACATCGACCGCCCGGAGGGAAAGCCTTAACTCCGCATGGGGCCAACCAGGAAAGCCACTTGAAAGTCCGGGGAGGAGCGTAGCTCAAGCCCGGGCCGCAGCGCAGCAAACCCCCGGGACCCGGAGCAAGGAGCGCCGCGAATCGGCGGGATCATGAAACCACGAAATGACCGTCCATCAGCCCGGAAGCCCCGCGATCCGCTTGAAATCGCCCTTCAGATGGGCGTAGAGATTCCCATACTCCGGATACAACCGGTCGTACGCCCGCGACGTCTTCCGGTCGACCTCGGTCTTGGCGGCCGTCTCGATGGTCGCGTCGCAGGCCTCCGGCACCGTCGTCCAGACGCCCGTCCCCACCCCGGCCAGCAGCGCCACGCCGTAGGCCGGGCCTTCCTCGCTCGAGACGGTCCACACGGCCTTCTTGTAGACGTCGGCCTGCATCTGCCGCCAGAACGCCGACCGGGCCCCGCCGCCCGCGACCCGGATCTCGCGGACCGGCACGCCCATGCCCCGGATGATCTCCAGGCAATCGCGCATGGCGTAGGTCGCCCCTTCCATGACGGCCCGGGCCATGTGCGGCCGGGCGTGCATGTTCGAGAGGCCGATCCAGGCGGCCCGGGCGTCGGGGTCGGCGTGAGGGGTCCGCTCGCCCGTCAGGTATGGCAGAAAATAGAGCCCGTCGCTGCCCGCCGGGACGGAGGTCGCGTCGGCCGTGATCAGCTCGTACGGGTCAACCTTCAGGCGCTTGGCCTTGCGGACGAGGTCCGGGCACAGGGCGTCGCGGAACCACTGGAGGCTCCCCCCTGCCGCCAGCACCACCCCCATCACGTGCCACTTGCCGGGCACGGCGTGGCAAAAGGTGTGGACGCGTCCCTCGGGGTCGGTCTCGACGGCGTCGGCGTGGGCGAAGACGACGCCGCTCGTCCCCATGGTCGCGCTGATGACACCCCGGCGGACGATGCCGTTGCCGACGGCGCCGGCGGCCTGGTCCCCGCCGCCCCCCACCACGGGGATGCCTTCGGCGAGGCCCGTCGCCTTCGCCGCCTCGCGCGTCAGGCGCCCCGTGACCTCGGGCGACTCGTGGACCGCCGGCAGCAGCGCCGGGTCGATCTCCAGGAGCGAGAGCAGCTTCTTCGACCACTGCCGCTTCTCGACGTCCAGCAGCAGCGTGCCGCTCGCATCGCTCACTTCGGTGGCGAACTCGCCCGTCAGGCGGTACCGGACGTAGTCCTTCGGCAGGAGGACCCGGGCGGTCTTCTCGTAGAGGCGGGGCTCATGCTTGCGGACCCAGAGAATCTTCGGGGCCGTAAAGCCCGTCAGCGCGGGGTTGGAAACGAGCTTCAGAAGGGCCTTGCGTCCGCCGGCGGCCTCGGTGATCTCGTCGCACTCGGCCCCGGTCCGCTGATCGTTCCAGAGGATGGCGCGGCGGAGGACCTTCCCTGAGGCATCGAGGAACACCGACCCATGCATCTGGCCCGAGAGGCCGATGCCCGAGACGCCCGACGGTTTGACCTTCGCGTCGGCCAGGGCACGGCGGACGCTCTTGCCGACGGCCTTCCACCAGTCCTCGGGCTCCTGCTCACTCCACGCGGGACGCGGGGCGTAGGCGGGATACTCGACCGTCACGGAGGCCCGGATGCGACCCTCCGGGTCCACGAGGAGCGTCTTCGTGCCGCTGGTACCGATGTCGATGCCGAGCAGGTGGGCCATGGGAACCTCCGGACGGAAGCGGGACGTCGGAACGGGGAAGGGCGAACGCACACGGCGTCACTTCCGCCTTCGCACTTCCGAGGTGGCTCAAGGCGGGGCCGACGGGGCCGACGGACGGGAAGGCGCCGCGGGGCGCCGGGAAAGCGACGGACGGGACGGTCAAACCTCGTCCTCGTCCTCCCACTCCTCCTCCTCGTCCCACTCCTCGTCGTCCCAGTCCTCGTCCTCGTCCTCGTCGTCGTCCCAGTCGTCCTCGTCGTCGTCGTCCCAGTCCTCGCCCTTGTCGTCGTCGAGGTCGTCAACGTCTTCGAGGCCCGCGGACTCGTCGAAGATCTCGTCGGTCTCGTCCAAGTCTTTGCCCTCCGTCTTGGTGGATTCGAGTTCGGCGATCAGTTCGGCCGCCCGATCGGCCAGCTCTTCCGGCACGAGCACCGGCACGCCCGCGCCCACGTCCGGCAACCCGGCGACGCCGGCCCCCTCGCCCTCCAGGACGGTGGGGATGCCGTTGGCCTCGAGCTCGGTCTTGAAGAGCTCGGCCTCCGGCAGGTTGTTGGCATGGACGACAAGGACGAGCTCGGTGTACTGCTCCTCGGGCGGCCGATCGGCGCCCCCGGTCTCATTCGGTTCGTCGGACATCGGAACGTGCCTCCTGATCCAGCCGCCGGCGCGGAATGTATAACCGCCCCGAAAAGGTGTCAAGGGCAAACTCGGGAGGATTCCCGGCCCCGCGCCGACCCCTCCGCCGCCCTGTACAAAGGTAGGTCGGACCCGGACGCCTTGCAAGGGGTTCCCTACATTCCGCGTCCCCGCCGGTTGCGAATTGCGCCTCTTGACGGAACACTGAGATTCGTGCATAATTTCCCTGTTGTTGGACGGTCGCGATGGCGACGCGGCCGGGACGGGGGTGTGCATGCGGAGGCCGTTGCTGGTTGGATTTCTCCTGCCGGTCCTCGCGGGCGTCCTCTGCGCCGCCGGGGCCGACAAGGTCGAGGAGACGGTCGAGTCGCTCTACGGGGCCGAGCTTCGGGCCGTCGCCGCCACGCCCGACCCGGCCGACGATCTGGCCCTGGCGGGCCGGGTGCTGGCGGCCGCCCGGGCCGCCGCCGCCCAGCCGGCCCTGGCCGTTGCCCTCGCCGACCGAGCCTACGACCTCGGCCGCGCCCATCCCCACGGTCACGCCGCGGCCGAAGCCGCCTTGGAGCTGATCGTCGCGAAGGCGCCGGCCCGCCGCGCCGGGACGCTCGACCGGCTCGTTGATCTGCGGCAGCGGGCCTACACGCGGCTGCGCGGCGAGGAACGGGTCGCGGCCGGGGCGGCGCTGATGGCAGCCCTGAGGCGTCTCGGCGACGCCCACGCCGAGGCCTACGCCTTCGACGACGCCGCCGACGCCTATCGCCGCGCCGTCGGCGTGGCCACGGCCCTCCACTCCGACGCCCGGGCCGCCCTCCAGGCCCGGCGGCGGGCGCTTCAGGAGCAGACCCGCGTGGGGCACCTCCTGGACCGGCTCCGGGAGGAGATCGAGAAGGATCCCGCCAACGCCGCCGCCCGCGAAGGGCTCGTCCAGCTCCTGCTGATCGAGCTGGACGACCCCGAGGCGGCCGCCCGGCACATCGACGAGACGTGCAAGGAGGACCTCCGGAAGTACGTGCCGGCAGCGGCGCGGGGCGCGGCGGCGGCCCCGGAGCTGGCCTGCTTCGAGCTGGGCGAGTGGTACCGTGCGCTGGCCGAGAAGGCGAGCCGGACGGCCCGGCCGGCGCTTCTGGAACGGGCGAAGGCCTACTACGCGCGGTTCCTTGAGCTGCACGAGGAGGCCGATCTTGACCGGACCGCGGCCAAGCTGGCCCTTTCGAAGATCGAACGGGAGCTGGACGCCTCGATCCCCGCCGTCGAGCCGGCCCCGGCGTCCCCCACCCCCCGGCCCGTCTCGCGCCCGTCGAAGCGCACCGCCGGCGGCGAGCCCCTCGGACCCCTGGCCCTGGTTTCCGCCCCGGCGAAGCTGCGCGGCGTCGAGAGCTGGACAATCGAAACCCGCCGGCCGCGCGGCGCGGTCACGGCGATCGCCTTCATGCCCGACGGCGAGACGCTCGTCGCGGCCCACGACACGGGCGCCCTTCGTCTCCTCGATGCCGCCACCGGTGAGATGAAGCGGGTCCTCGTGGGCGGGGATGAAATGGCGGTCCAGTTGTGGGTCAGCCCCACAGGCGGCCGGCTGGCCCTTCGCACGGAGCAGCGGCTGCGCCTCTGGGACCTGAAGGCCGGTCGGCCGGGGCCCATCGTCGAGGCCGCCGATCGGCACGCGGTCGTGCAGTGGTCGCCCGACGGCCGGTGGCTGGCCGTCGGCGACGCCGGAGTCGTTCACCTCTGCGACCCGGTCACCGGAGAGGTGCGGGCGAACATCCCGTTCCAGGGCCGGGTCAAGCAGCTCGCCTGGTCCCCGAACGGCTGCCTGCTCTTGGCCGGTGAAGGGACGCGCGCCACGCCGCTCGAACTGCGCGACGCGCGCTCCGGCCAAGTCGTGCGGACCCTGGCCCTGCCCATGACCGTGACCAACGCGGGTTGGATGCCGGACGGCCGACGCGTGTACCTGGAGGAGTCCCTGCCGAAGCCCAAAGCCCGCCTCCTCCTCGTCGACGCCGCCTCCGGCGCGATCCTGGCGCGGAGCAAAGTCACGGTCGGCGCGGCCAGGAACGTCTACGCCGCCGCCGACGGCCGGAGCGTTCTTTGGGTCGAGAAGACCGGTGCCGTGCGAACGTTCGACGCCGCGTCGCTGGAAGCGTCCGCGCTCTTCGCCATCCGGACCGCTGATCGCAGATTTGCGGACACCGATTACAGCGCCGGCCGTCATCGGCTGGCCGCCTGTGCCGACACGGGCCGGGTGTCTCATCTGAAGCTCTGGGACGCGGGGCCGGGGTCGCCGGTGTGGACCGCGGAGCACCGTCCCCCGGCCCTTTCGGACGCCCTTTGGATCGAGGACCGCGACCTGCTCATCGTGTGTCTGGAACGAGGCCAAGCCGAAGGGCGGGCCTGGCGGGTGGCGGACGGCTCGGGCGTACCTCTCGCCTGGAGCTTCGAGGGCCTTGCTCGCGTTCAGGCCTTCCCGGACGGCGCGCGGCTGTTCCTCGGCGGGGGCAGGCGCGCCGTCCTCGCATCGCTTGACGAAGGGCGGGTCCTGTGGCACAAAAGAACGAGCGCCCCGCCCGGCGCCCTGTCTCCCGACGGCGCGTTGCGGATCGACGGCAATGGCGTCGTCTGGCGCATCGCCGACGGCTCGCGCGTCTCCGAGTTGGGGCGCCTCCGGCGGGCAGCCTGGTCTCCCGACGGACGCCGGCTGGTGGTCTTACGCCCCAACAGCTCCTCGTTTGAGGTGTGGGACACGTCGACCTGGACCAATCTGGGCGAGTCGGCCAAACATGGCGGTCACCCGGGAGCCTACGCCTGGTCGCCGGACAGCCGGTTCGTGGCCTCGACTTCCCGGCTCTTCGGAAGGAGCGGGGTCCACGTCACCCGCGGCGAGGACGGCCGCCCCATCTTGCGCTTCGGCCCCAAGCAGGGATTCGGCGCCCTCGCCTGGTCGCCCGACGGCCG
>CAYWVR010000021.1:0-7173 GCA_964461715.1 uncultured Anaerolineales bacterium | reverse complement strand
CGAGACCCTCGCCGGCCTCGAAACACTCTCGCCCTCGCAGATGCAGGCCAAGTACGGGTGGGTTAACGATCCGTCGAAGGTGGGCCTGGAGTAGCGCGTCCTGCGGACCTCAGTTGCCGTCGCGTTCCCAGCGCTCGACGATCTTCCGGGCCCGGGCGGCGACGGCGGCGTCGGGGTCGGTCACCAGGCGCCGGATCGTTCCCCGCGCCTGGTCCAAGAGCGGCTCCGGGTGCGTGTAGGCCATCTGCCCCGCGAGCGTCTGCCGCCCCCGGGCCCCCAGCAGCGTCCGGAGGAACTCGAGGATCGCAAGGCGCACGTCGCCCGGGGCCGTCGGCCGCCCTGCCGCCACCAGGAGCACCGGCACAGCCTCGTACCCCGTCCCGAACTTCGCCAGGGCCACCAGGTGCGCAAGCGCCGCGTTCTGAAGCGGTCCCGGCGGGAGGGCCGGGTAGACGTCCCGCAGGAATCGGGCGGCGAAGAGGTGCCTCTCGGCGGCGACCGCGTCAAGGACCTCTCGCCTCACCTCGTCCGGCTTCGAGGCGTCGAGGAGCGCGCGGCGCGCGGCCTCGTAGCGCTTCGCCCTCTCGGGCGGCACCTCGTCGGGCACGTGGACGCGGACCTGGCCGGTCGTCCGGCCCAGCCATACGCCATCGAGGCGCCGCGTGGGCCCGTTTTCGTCGACCACGAGGGCGGTCGTCGATTGAAGCGTCGCCGCCACGTGCAGCCACCCGGCGAGCATGGGCACGACGTCGATCGAGAGCCTCGTGTCGCCGGGCGGCAGGTCGCGGAACCAGTCGTCGGAGGAGGCGACCCACTGGTTCCGGGCCAGCTCCGGGAGCGGCTCCTGCTTGGGCGCGACCGGGGCCGGGGCGATGAAGACGTGCGGTTCGAGGGCCTTCGGGTTCTTCGCCCAGTCGAGGACCTTCCACGGGCGGTCCGACGCGTTGTGGACGAGGATAACGACGGGCAGCTTCGTGCCGACGGCGGGCTCGGGGGCGTCCTCGGCGAACCCGACGGCGACGCGCACCGGCTCGCCGCCCTCTCCCCGCGCCGCCCCCGCCGCGCACGCCACCAGGGCCAGCACCGCGGCCGTCCGCCGGACGCTCATCATCGCGCACCTCCACCCCACCCCGCTTGGACTTCGAGTATGCCGCGCCGGTTCCGGGGATTTCAAGGGCCGGTCCGGCGCCTCAGCGCGGGCATGCCCCCCCCACAGGGCGGGCCATGCCCGGAACTTCTTGACCCCCCGCCTGGGTATGTTAGACTCATCCTTTCGGAAACACGGGGCGGGTCAAGAGCAGGAGCGGCCATGGCGGCGGAGAAGGCGCCGGTCGGGATCGTCGGCGGAGGGAATGTCGGCGTCGGGTTCATCAAGCAGCTCGGACGCGAAGAGGACGTTCGCGTCGTCGGGATCGTCACGCGGAGCGAATCGCGCCAGGCCGAACTGGGCCGGGACTACGGCGTGGCGGCCTACGGGACCGTCGAGGCGATGATGGCCTCGGAGGAGGCGCCCGAGATCGTCTGCGTCGTCAGCGCGAACGAGTCCCACGGCCCCGACGCCATCGCCGCGCTCGAGGCCGGGGCCCACGTCTACCTCGAAAAGCCCATGGCCCCGACGCTCGAGGAGTGCGTCGCCATCGTCGAGGCCGAGAAGCGGAGCGGTTGCCACCTCCAGGTCGGCTTCGAGTACATGCACGGGACGATGACCCGCCGCCTCAAGACGCTCGTCGACGAGGGGTACTTCGGCGACCTGACCTGGGCGAGCGTCCTGGACTCGCGCGGCCACTGGTGGTCCACCAGGGCGAGCGCCGACCTTTCGGAGATTTGGAAGCTGGACCGTTCGCGCGGCGGGGGCATCATTTTCCACTGCGGCATCCACCAGCTCGACATGATCCGCTCCTACCTCGGGCCCATCGACGAGGTCACGGCGTACCGCGGGCCGAAGAACGCCCTCGCCTTCTACCCGCCGGACGTCCCGGACAACGTGACGTTGATGCTGAAGGCCCGGAGCGGGGCGGGGGTCAACTTCCAGGTCTTCCACAACCGGGCCCCCTGCTACTACCGCACCGTCCCGCCCTTTCACCCGGACTGGCGGACCGTGCCGGGCCACGAGTTCACCGTCTCGCTGGTCGGCACCGCGGGCTCGTGCCACATGCAAATCTACAAGGAGAAGCTGCACCTTTTCCGCTTCGACCTCGCGCAGCGGGACACCCGGTTCGATCGCACCGAGAGCTTCGGCCCGAACCCGCCGTCGAAGAGCCACCACGACATGCACGGCCTCCTCATGCGGTTCATCCGGAGCGTGGCGTCGGGCGGCGGGGCCGTCGACCCCTCGGAGGAGGCCCTCGAGACGATGCGCCTGGCCTTTGCCGCCGAAGACGCCATCGCGCGCGGCACAAGCGTCCGCATCGACGATTACAGGTAGACCGATGACCGTGAAGATCGGCTGCGTCCTCCACACCGACCTCCTCTCGCAGGTCCTCGCGCCCTCGGACCGGGCGCGGCTCGCGGCCCTGGGCGAGGTGACCTGGACCGACGCGCCGGACATCCTCTCGGCCGAGGAGGCGATCGGCGTCCTCGCCGACGCCGACGTCGGTCTCGGGTCCTGGGACACGCCGCACCCCGGCAGCCCGGGGCTCCTCGCCGCGTGTCCGAAGCTGCGGCTGTGGGAGCACGTGGCCGGGTCGGTCCGGCACATGTTCGGGCCGCATCTGGAGGGGCGGGACCTGGTGATCGCGTCCTGCAAGCCCGCGAACTCCGAGAACGTGGCGGCGTTCACGCTGGCCGAGATCATCCTCGCGCTTCGCGGGGCGTTCGAGAACATGCGGGCCACCCGCCGCGTCCCGCCCGGCATGGACCCGGAGACCCTCAAGCGCTGGAAGCCGGGGCTTCGCCGCGTGGTGGACGGGTCGACGGTGGGCGTCGTGGGGGCCTCGGAGGTGGGGCGGCGGGTCATCGCCCTGCTCCTCCCCTTCCGGGCCCGCGTGCTCCTCTATGATCCGTACGTGGCGGCCGAGGAGGCCGCCGCCATGGGCGCCGAGAAGTGCGACGACCTCGTCGACCTCTGCCGCCGGAGCCACTGCGTGACGCTGCACGCGCCGCTGAACGCGTCGACGAAGGGCCTCGTGGGGGCCGAGGCGCTGGCGGCCATGCCGGACGGGGCGGTCCTGGTGAACACGGCTCGCGGGGCAGTCCTCGACGAACCGGCCCTCATCCGTGAGCTCGAGACGGGACGCCTGCGGGCCGTCCTCGACGTCACGGCCCCGGAACCGACCGACGTGGAGGGCCCGCTGCGCAAGCTCGACAACGTGGTCCTGACGACCCACATCGCCGGCCCGAAGGCCTTCAACCTGGGCCGCCAGGCCGTCGACGACATCGAACGATTCCTGCGCGGCGAGCCGCCGCTGTGCGTGTGCACGGCGGACATGCTCGACCGCGTCGCTTAGTGACACGAGACACGAAAAAGGAGTGTGCCGGTATGGCTGAGCAGCCGAAGATCGGTGTCGTCATTCCCGCCAAGCGCCTCGAGGGCATCATGGTGCCCGGCGACCGGGAGCAACTCGACGCCCTGGGCGACGTGACCTGGTGCCGGGCCGAGGCGAAGTGCGCCGACGAAGAGGCCGTCGAGGTCCTTCAGGGCTGCGAGATCGGCGTCGGATCGTGGGGCACGCCCAACCCGAAGACGGAAGATCTGATGGAGAAATGTCCGGATTTGAAGCTCTGGATCCACGCGGCCGGGAGCGTCAAGGGCATGTTCGGCCCGCACCTCGAGGGGCGGGGCCTCACCATCGCCTCCTGCGCCCCGGCCATCGCCGACCAGGTCGCCGAGACGACCCTTGGCGAGCTCATCATCGGCGTCCGCCGCATCCTCGAAAACGCCGCCCTCAACCGAAAGTGGAAAGCCGGCCGCCCGAAGAACATCAAGGGCCTCGGGGAGGCGACGATCGGCCTCCTGGGCGCCAGCCAGGTCGGCCGCCGTGTCATCAAGCTCCTCGCGCCCTTCGGTCCGCGGGTGCTCCTCTACGATCCGTACGTCTCGGCCGAGGAGGCGCAGCGACTCGGCGTCGAGAAGCGCGACTCGGTCCTCGACCTCTGCCGCGCGTGCGACGCCCTCACGATCCACGCCCCCGCCAACCCCGACTGCCGCCACATGGTCGGGGCCGACGAGCTGGCGGCGATGAAGGACGACGCCGTCCTCGTCAACACGGCGCGCGGGATGATCATCGACGAGGCGGCGCTGATCGCCGAACTCGAGAAGGAGCGGCTCTTTGCCTTCCTCGACGTCACCGACCCCGAGCCCGCCGACGAGCAGAGCCCCCTCAGAAAGCTGCCGAACGTCGTCCTGACGAGCCACATCGCGGGCGGCCAGACCATCAAGATCGGGGCCCAGGTCGTGCGGGACGTCCGGGCCTGGGTCGCCGGCGAACCGCTCATGATGGCCGTTACGAAGGACCAGCTCGAACGGATCGCGTAGCGGGCGACGGGGAAGATTCGCCCGGTGGGTCGCCGACCCACCGCGACGGAGTGGGTGGCATGCCCACCCCGCCGTACGCGTGAGCATGCTCGCGCGATGGATAGGACCGAGGGCGCATGGCCCCGCCGAGAAGCGTGGCCCTGCCACCCGAAACCTGCATAAGGACTCGACACGATGAACATCCTCCACAGCCTCTTCCCGAAGTTCTTCGGCCACCTCGACCCGGAAGGCCTGGCGGCGACGATCCGCGACTGTGGGCTCGACACGGTCGACCTGGTCATCCGCAAGGGCTTCTGGGTCACGGGCGAGGACCTCCAGACGGAGGTCCCGGCGTTTCTGGCGGCGATGAAAGCCGAGGGCATCGAGGTGCCCTTCGCCACCGCCGGCTTCGAGGCCGAGGCCATCGCCGCCGACCCGACGCCCGTCCAGGTCCTCGCCGACCACGGCATCCGCACCTTCCGCATGGGGTACTTCCGCAAGGGCTTCGTCGAGGACCCGGCCGAGGGGTTCAAGAAGGCGCGCGGCCAGATGGAGGAGGCGGCCCGAGTGCTGGAGCGCATCGGCGCCAAGGCCGTCTACCAGATCCATCACGGGACGCTCGCCCCGAGCCCGAGCGCGATCCACCGCATCGTCGAGGGGCTCCCGCCCGAGCACATCGGCGTCATGATCGACCCGGGGAACCAGGCGTGGGAGGGGAGGGAGGACTCCGGCCGAAGCGCGCGCCTGCTGGGTGCGTACCTCGTCGCGGTGGGCGCCAAGGACACGGTCCCCGTGCGCGACGAGGCCCGCGCCGGCGAGGAGGACAAGGGATGGACGCGCAGGTGGGCCCCGTGCGACAAGGGCGTCACGAACTGGGCCAAGCTCGCCCGGGCCCTCCGCCAGATCGGCTTCGACGGCATCTTCAACTGGCAGCCCTTCTACGACGAGAAGCAGCCCGACCTCATGGCCGCGAAACTTAAGCGCGAGGTGGCGTACGTCCGCGGGGTGATCGAGACCGTGGAGGCCGAGGCGGAAGCGTAAACGCACGCTCAACCCGCCGGGGGGCATCCCCACGCCGCGCTATGCGTGGGCATGTTGGCGCGACGAAGCAGGACGGCACATGGCCACGCAACGACGGCGTGGCCATGCCCCCCAATCCTACCTGTACCGATCCCGCTCAATCTCCTCGATCCGGTACCCGAGGCCCGGCCCTTGGAGCGACCCCGTATACGCATACCCGTCGCGAATCTCGTAGAGGCCCTCGTGCACGGCGGCCTCGGGGGCGTTGGCGGCGGGGAAGAACTGGCGCGAGTTCGCCTCCACGCCCATGATCGTGTGCGTCCGGGCCGCCAGGCCCACGCTCTCCACCAGCGCGATCGACGGGTTCGTCAGGTCCTGCACCGCGTACGGGATGCCCGCCAGCTCCGCCATCGGCACGAACAGGAGGTCCGCGCTCAGCCCCTTGCAACTTTTCAGCGCCACGCCCGACCACCCCAGCTCCATCGCCAGCCGAAAGTCCTCCACCGTCGTCAGGCTCTCGTCGATCAGCACGGGCTTGTATTCGGCGATGGGACGCATATCGAACCGGTGAGCCGTCAGGTCCCGCTCCGTCGGCTGCTCGATGTAGAGAACCTCGTCGTACACCTCCGGCGCGGTCTCCTTCAGCTTCAAGAGATATTCGACAATGTACTGCGGCGAGGCGCACTGCTCATTCGTGTCGGCCGTCAGGTGCGGCCGCGCGGGAAGGTCCGGGCGCTTCGCCTCCCGCACCTCGTGATAAATCCGCGAGACCTCCAGCGTCCGCGCCAGGTCCCACGTCAGGTCCGTCCCCCGAAGCTTCACCTTCAGGCAGAACATGCCGTCCCGCGCGATCCACGCATCCAGCGAGTTCGGCACCCCGTCCTCGGGCGCATCGTCCGGCACCTCGCCGGCGCGCAGTACGTCCAGCCCGCCCACGAGGTGGAAGACCGGCACGCGCGGCAGATAGTCCTGGCGCAGAAACTGCGACGGGTACACACCGCGATACGCCTCCCCCAGGTACCGCGCAAGGTCCCAGCTCAGGTGCTCCGGCCCGCACGCGCGGTACGAATCGAGGCCCGCGGCCTTGCCGAAGGCGTCGTGCAGGGCGTGGTCGACGGGGCTCGCCGCCACCAAGGCCCCGAGGAACGGGATCACCTCGCCCGGCGTCCGCGCGGCACACACCTCCTCGGCCGCCGCGCGAAGGTCGTCCTCGGTCTCGAGGAAGATCTCCATCGGGTGGGCGGCCGTCGGGTAGGACGCGGCCATCCGGGCGGCCCGGTCCAGCAAGTCGCACATCACCGCGTTCTTCGCCTCGTGCGAGGCCTTCGACACGGGCCACGCCCACAGGTCCATGAGGAACATCGCGCCCCACCCCACGGCGGTCCGCCCGGCCCCGTTCTCGACCGTCGCCTTCGCGTAGCCGATCGGCAGGGCGTCCACGACCACCGCCCCGAACTTCAGCGGCGTCCGGCACTCGGTCGGCGCCTTGAACGTCTCGATCTCCTTGACACGGATGTCGGTCTGCATCATCGGTCCTTTCCTTTGCCCGGGAGCGCCCGTTTTAGTCGCAGCCGGCAAGGGCGTCAAGCATCTGCTCGCCCGGACCACGCCCCAAGCGCGCCACGCCCCGAACCGGGTGGCATGCCCACGCCCGAAACGGGTGGCATGCCCACGCTTTCTCGCGTGGGCATGCTTCCGCC
>CAYWVR010000020.1:0-65462 GCA_964461715.1 uncultured Anaerolineales bacterium | reverse complement strand
GGGGACCGAATGCGCCGCGCGCAGATTGCCTATCTTGCCGCGCGAACCGCCCCGAGGGCCCCGCCAGGGCCGATTCGGAGCGTCCGGCCGGGAAAACGGGAGGGGCCGCCTGGAAGCATGGACGGTTGCGTATGCGTCAGGCTTTCGGGGCGGGGGAGAAGCCGGGGGCCGGCGCCCCTCGGCAACCGACCCCCGCTTGGAGGCGCACCTGCCTTATGAGCGGCAGGCCGCCGCAATGCTTCGAAGCGCGGACTCGGGGATGCGCCCGAAGGCCTCGACGACCCCCGGGTCGAACTGCTGGCCCGCGAAGCGGCGAAGCTGTGAGAGGGCCTCGTCGACGGGCAGGGCGTCGCGGTGCGGCCGGGGGCTTGTCATCGCATCGAACGCGTCGCAGACGGCGATCACGCGGGCCACGAGGGGGATTTCCTCGCCCGCCTTTCGGTCCGGATAGCCCGTCCCGTCGTAGGACTCGTGGTGGGCCCGGAGGACAGCGCCGACGTCGCCGAAGAAGTCGAGCGGGGCGAGCAGGGCCTGGCCGGCGACCGGATGCTTGTGGACCTCGTCCCACTGCTCCTCGCTCAGCGGGCCGGGCGTATCGGCCACATCGCGGGGCACGGAGACCCAGCCGATGTCGTGGAGGCGGGAGGCGATCTGGAGGGCCCCGAGCTGGTCGGGGCTGAGCTGCATGGCCCCCGCCAGTTGCCGCGCGTAGGCCAGGACGCGGGCGCTGTGGCCGTGGCGGTCGGTGGCCCGGTCTGCGGCCTCGGCGACGGCCTCGAAGGCGGCGTAGACCTCGCACCTCTGTCGGTGGTGGACCTTGGAGGTCAGGATGGCCGGGCCGATGGTGCGGGCGAGGCGGGTGACGACCTGGACGTCTTCGGCCCGGAAATCGTCCTGGTCGGCCTCCCGGTGCAGGATCGCGACGCCGATGGGCTGGTCCTGGTGCGTGACGGGGACGGCCAGGAGTCGTCCCTCGCGCCAGAGGTCCCGCTCTCGCTCGTCCAGCAGGGCAGAGTCCGAGAGGTCCTCCACGTGGAGGCTCTTGCCGGTCTGGGCCGCGCGGCAGACGATGCCGCCCTCCAGGGGGGCGCGGAGCCAGCAGAGGACGGGCGGGTCGGTGGACTCGGGGTAGGCCCGCACCAGGAGGCCCACGGCGGCGTCCTTGGGCTCGTAAAGGGCGAGGGTGGCAGTGGTGCAGGGGATGCGGTCTGCGACCAGCTCGGCGGCCAGGCCCAGGAGGTCCTCCAGCTCGATGACGCCCATGAGGCTTCGTGCGACGCCGGCTTCGGCGGCCAGGTCGTCGATCTGGCGGGCCATCCGCTTTCCGGAGAGGACCAGGTCGTGGCTGGCGATTTCGAGCTTCTGACTGAGCTGGGCCCCGGTGGCTTCGAGCTTGGCGTTGGCCCGGGCGAGCTCGGCGAAGCGGCGTTCCATGGTCGTCTCGCGTCGCCGTCGTCGGATGGAGCGGCAGACGGACCGCTGGACGGCCTCCAGGTCGACGGGTTTTTCGAGGAAGTCGGCGAAGCCCAGGCGGAGGGCCCGGATGCCGGATTCGAGCGTTCCGCGGCCACTGAGGGCAATGAGGGCGATCTCGCCGTCGATCTCGCGGACGCGTTCGGCCAGGGCCAGGCCGTCGAGGCCGGGCATGGCCAGGTCCGTGACGAGGCAGTCGTAGGCCTCCTCGGTGAGGCGCTCGGCCGCCGCCTGCGGGTTGGTCTCGGTCTCGACGAACCAGCCGGCTTCTGCCGCGCGGAGCGATTCGGCCACAAGGGCGGCGATGTCGGGCTCGTCGTCGACGACGAGGATTCGGGCGTCAAGTTCGGTTCGTACGATTTCGGCGGTATCAGGGCTCATCCGTGTCCTTCCTCGGTTAGCCGGGTTCCTCTTCTCGTGTCCGGTGAAGGAGGCCGAGCAACCTCGGGCATCGTGGGTCGCTCGGCCTCCGTTGTCGGTAACCACGGTGACGGCTAGCCGCGAGAGCGAGGGGGGGAGGAAGGCGTCGCACGCCACCGTGGATTGTCATATCGGGCCGGCGGCCCGGCGATGGCCGCCGCCCGAGTCGATTCTCCTTCAAGGTGTCTCAGGGGCCGTTTCGGCCGTTTCGGCGTCCCGGGCGGGCCCGGCGGCGGGAAAGGTGATTCGGACGGTCGTCCCCGCGCCGGGCTTCGATTCGAGGACCATGTGGCCCTGGTTGGCCTGGATGGTTCGGTAGGCCTTCGGGAGGCCCAGTCCGAGCCGCCGCCCGGCCTCGCGGCCCGAGAAGAACGGGTCGAGGGCCCGGGCCCGGTCGGCGGGCTCCATGCCGGCCCCGTCGTCGACGACGAGGATACGGACGGCCTCGGCCTCGGCCTCCTGGACGAGAAGGGTCACGTGGCCACCCTCCTGGCAGGCCTCGACGGCGTTTCGGACGATCTCGTCAAGGGCCTCGGCCACCCGGGCCGGGTCGACGCGGACCTCGGGGACGCGGCGGGGGGCTTGGAGGGTGAGCTCGACGCGGGCCTTGGAGGCGGCCTCCTCGAAGCGCCCGACGACGTCCTTGGCCAAGCGGGTCGGGTCGACCCGCTCGGGTCGGGGCACCGCCGGCCGCGCGAAGCGGCGGAGCTCGGCGATGATGTCGCTGGCGCGGGCGGCCTGGTCGATGATGGTTTGGAGCTTGGCCTTTCGTTCGGGGCCGGTTTCGTCGGCCGCCAGCTGTTGGGCGCGGCCGCTGATGATGGCCAAGGGGTTGTTGATCTCGTGGGCGGCACCGGCGGCCATTTCGGAGACGCTGGCGACGTTTCGGCGCTCGAGCTGCTCGTCCTGGGCGAGTTGGAGGGCGCGGTTGACCCCGGCCAGCTGCTCCGACAGGGCCACCTGGGCGGCCTCGGCCTGGGCCCGCCTGAGGGCCACGCCGGCCATGCTGGCGACGGCGGAAAGCTCGTTCGTCTCGCGGCGCGTCAGTTCCCGTTCGGGGCCCTCGAAGGCGAAGACGAACCCGCCGACCTTCGTGCCCTCGACCAGCATGGGCACGGTGTAGAAGGGCCCGTCGCCCAGGCGGCCGCCGAGCCGCTCGAACAGCCAGCTCTCGACCCGTTCGGCCCGCATCGGGGCCGCGTGGGCCGCGAACGGCATCTGGCCGTCCGCGAGGAGCGTTTCGAGGGTCTCGCTGTTGGAGACCTCGTAGAGGAACGTCTCCTCGACGCCGAGGTCGGCGGTCACCAGGAGTCCCTCGATGTAGGCGTAGTCGGGGGCGAGCAGGTAGGGCACGACGATGCGGAGACCGAGGGCCTCGCGGGCCGTCTCGGCGGCGGTTTCGAGGGTTTCGCGCGAGGATCGGGCGGCGGCCAGCCGGGCGTTCAGGGTCACGAGGAGGTCGCTGCGGCGGGCGTCGATCTCCAACTGCGTCCGACGCTCGGAGGCCCGCTCGTAAAGGGCCCCCAGCCGCGCGTTCGCCCCGGCCACCAGGGGCCAGAGCTGGCCGGGCGTGGGCTCGTCCTCGAGGCCGACCGGCTCGCTGTTGAGACGAAGGGCCGAGGCGACCTGGCGGCCGATCTGGGCGGCGGTCTCGGGCGAGAGGCCGAGGCGGGCGGCGGCCTCGCCGGGGTCCTCGCGGAGCCGCTCGGAGGGATGACAGGCGAAGCCTTCGCTGCGACTGATGAGGTCGGCGAGGTGGACGACGCGGGTCAAGAGGCCGGCGGCGTCCCCGTTGGAGCCCGCCAGAGCGCCCTGATGGTGGAGCCAGATGACCTTGCGGATGGGCTCCGGATAGCCCCATCGCTCGGCGAGCCGCTTGCCGACGACGGGGTGTTCGATGCCGAGGAGGTCGCGTTCGGCCTCCAGGACGTCGCCGCCGTCGGATTCGATGCGCTCCAGGACCTGGGCATAGGCCCGAGGCATGAGCAGGGGCAGGGCGATGAGGCCGATGTCATGAAGGAGCCCGGCGAGGTGGGCGTCCTCGGGCGGGATCGTCTGGAGGCGCTTGGCGATGACCTGGGCGGCCATGGCCACGGCCAAATTGTGCCGCCAGAGGCCTGTCAGACGCCCGAGGCGCCGGGTTTCGGCGTCGACGATCGTGAGGGTCAGGAGGTCGGCGGCGACGGTCTCCGGGGGGAGGGCCCGCATGACGGCCTCGATGCTCGTCAGGCCCTCGGGGGTCGGATGTCGGGGCGCCGCCAGGGCCAGGGCACGGGCCGCCAGGGCCGCGTCGCTCTCGATCATCTGTTGGAGGCGGCGGGGACTGATCTGGTCGGCCATGGCCAGGGGGAGGGCGCGGCACGCCACGCCGGGGAGGGTGGGCAGACGGTCCACCTTCTCGAGGAGGAGCTCGATCTTGCGGCGTTGGAGGGCGGTGGCGGCCACGGGCCGGAGTCCCCCGGATCGGTTAGAGGCTCAGCAGCTCGGTGATCTTGGCGGTCAAGTCGTCCATCTGGAACGGCTTGCGGATGAAGGCGTCGATGCCGAGGTCGAAGAGTCCGTCGACCTTGTCGTCCTCGATCATTCCGCTGATGATGATGATTCGCGTCTCCTCGAGGGTGGGATCGCTGCGGATGCTCTTGCAGACGAAGTTGGCGTTGAGGTCCGGGAGCATGTAGTCGAGGACGATGACGTCGGGCCGGAACTGCTGGGTCAGGAGGCCCGCGTCGTAGCCGCAGGAGGCGGTCTTGACCTCGAAGCGTCCGTCGCGCTCCAGGACATCGACGATCAGGTCGACGATGTCGGCCTCGTCGTCGACGACAAGGATCTTCTTCTTGCCGCTGTCGAGGTGCGTCAAGGGGATCCCGTTTTCCTTCATGAATTTGACGAGACTCTCGCGCGGGATCCGCCGGAACCGCGAGCCGGGGACGTAGAACCCCTCGAGTTTGCCCGAATCGAAGCAGCGGATGATGGTTTGCTGGCTGACCTTGCAGATTTTGGCGGCTTCGCCGGTTGAGTAGACGTCTTTCATGGGTGGTCCCTCGCTAGTTCCCCTCGCTCGGTCGCAATGCGCACAACTTTGCGCATCTTCCCTAACCTCCCAATTCTCTATCGACCCCGCCCCAGCGTCAACTTGAAAGTTTCGGATTGTGAAAATGGGAAAGGCAGGGGGTTGCGATGGACCGGAGTCCGATAACCTGTGAAGCCGCGCAAAAAGCCCGGGGCCGTCCTGGTGAAGCGCAGAGAGAAGGCGGGTCGGAGGGGTCCGACCCGCCTTTCTGGACGTTCTCGCCGGAAGCGACGCTTAGAACGACGCGCCGCCCTTCTTCCAGCCGCCGGACTCGCGGCCGGTCTTGGTGTAGTCCTTCTCGGTGTCCTCGCGGCCCTTCTTCTCGTGGTCCTCGCGGCCGCTGAAGTCGCGTTCGTTCTCGCCGTGGCCGCCCGTCTCGGTCAGGCCGCCCTCGGCGTCGCCGCGAGCCTGGGCGACGGCCTCCTTGATCTTGGTCATCTGGGCGGTGGCCGTTTCATTCTCGGGGTCGATCTCGAGGACCTTGCGGTAATAGCCGACGGCGCTGCGGACGTCGCGCTCGTCCATTGCCGACTGGGCGAGCTGGAGGTAGAGCTTGGTGGCGTGCTCGCGGGCGGGCTTCTCGAACTGGGCGAGGACGGCGGTCTTGATGTCCTCCTCGCGGACGGAGTTGGCCGAGTTCGTGGCCCGCTTCATGACGGCGGCATAGGCGTTCGCTTCTCGGGTCTTGTAGCCGAGGGCCCGCTTGATGTTGCGGAACCGCTCCTCCTTGGCCATTTCCTCCTCGTAGAGCTTGCCCAACTTCTTGGCCTGCTCGATCTGGACCTCGACCGGCTTGATGAGCCGCGTGTACTGGACGGCCGTCAGGGCCTCCTTGAGATTCACGCCGGGGGCCTGGGCCGCGGGGGCCGCGGTCTCGGCACCGTTGTCCTTGGGCGTTTCGGCACCGTCGTCCTCCCACGGGAGTCCCGCGGCGGCCACGCCGGGCGCGGCGAGCAGGACCGCGGTCAGGAGGATGCCGAGGATCGCGCGATTCATGGTCTTCCCCTTTCTGCGCCAGCGCGCACACTCGATGGTTCCATCTCGCCTCACATACTATTCTACGGCATATCGGGGCGCCGAGTGCACCAAAAAATGCCGTTTCGCTCTCGATCCGCCCGTCATCCGGCTTCGGCGGCCAGCCGTTTGACCTCCTCGACCCGGACTCGGGCTTCGGCCGCGTCGCGGTCCTCGGCCAGGATTCTCAGGATCGGCTCGGTGTTCGACGGCCGCACGTGTAGCCACCCGCCGTCCCAGGCGAAATGGAGCCCGTCGCGATCGTCGACGCGGGCGTCGGTGAACCGGGCCCGCGCGGCCTCCAGGACGCGGGCCGGCTCGGCCTCGCCGAGGGTGACCTTGTCCTTCACCATGGTATAGACGGGCAAGTCGTCGACAAGTTCACTCAGGTCCCCGCCGCGCGCCGCCATCATTTCGAGCACGAGGGCGGCCCCGGCGAGGCTGTCGCGGACGTAGGTGACGCGTGGGTCGATGACGCCGCCGTTGCCCTCGCCGCCGATCAGGCACGCCTCCCGCTCGATGGCCGTGGCGACGTTAATCTCGCCGACGGGGGTGCGGACGACCGGGACGCCGGCCTCGGCGGCCACGTCGTCGATCATGCGACTGGTCGAGAGATTGGCGGCCAGGGGCCCTTTCTCGCAGGTCAGGCGATGGCGGCAGGCGAGGGCCAGCGTGTACTCCTCGCCGACGGCCCGGCCGGTCTCGTCGACCAGGCTGAGCCGGTCGGCGTCCGGGTCGAGGGCGAAGCCGACGTCGGCCCCCTCGGCGCGGACGGCCTCGCCCAGGGCCGTCAGGTTCTCCGGCACGGGTTCCGGGGGACGGCCGAAATCGCCGCTCGGGGGCCCGTGGATCATGGCCACGCGGCAGCCGAGCCGCTCCAGGAGCATCCGCATCTCCTTGCCGCCCGCTCCGTTGACGGGGTCGACGACAACGCGGAAATCGGCGGCCCGGATCTCGCCCGCGTCGACCGTTTCGAGGACCCGGCCGACGTGGATTTCGGCGGCGTCGGGGCAGGTCTCGGATGAGCCCACCTCGGGGGCGGGCACCTGGCGGAACGCCTCCGATTCGAGGACGTCCAGGACGCGCCGGCCCTCCTGCTGGTCCAAAGCCATGCCGCGCGCCGAGAGGAGCTTGATGCCGTTGTAAGGGGCGGGATTATGGCTGGCCGTGATGACCATGCCCCCCGCCGCCTCCTTGTCCCGCACCAGGACGCTGAGGCCCGGCGTGGAGAGGACCCCGGCGTCGAGGACGCGGCAGCCGGTGGCGTGGAGACCCGCCCGGATGGCGTCGGCCAGCATCGGGCCGCTGGGCCGGGAGTCGCGGCCCAGGATCACGGTCCCGCCCTCCAGCACCGTGCCGAAGGCCAGGGCGAACCGCACGGCCTCCTGCGGCCCCAGACCGTCCCCGATGATGCCGCGTATCCCCGAGATGCTGACGATCAGCGGAGCCATGGGTCACCGGGAGGGATGGGTGTCCGGACGGGGATGCGACGGCCGGCGTCGGCGCGTCATCGAGGCGGGATCACCAGCACCGTCCCGGCGGGAATGGCCGTGTAGTGGCGGTACTTGGCCCGGTTGGCCTGGTCGATGAGGGTCCAGCGCTTGCCGTCGCCGTAGTAGCGTTTGGCGAGCGAAAAGAGCGTCTCGCCCTTCTGGAGGGTGTGCCTCCTTCCGCCCGCGGGAGGCGAGGCGTCGCCGGCTTCGACCGTCTCGATGGTCTCGACGCCGGGCGGCGGGGGCGGCGGCGGGGCGGTGTCCTCGACGACCGGGCCGGTGCCGACCGCCGGGACCGTCTCCGGCTCGGTCTGGAGCTCGCTGCGCTCAGGTCGACCTGGGGCACGTCCTCTGCCGTCGCCGTAGTAGCGTTTGGCGAGCGAAAAGAGCGTCTCGCCGACGACCGGGCCGGTGCCGACCGCCGGGACCGTCTCCGGCTCGGTCTGGAGCTCGCTCAGGTCGACCTGGGGCACGTCCTCGCGCTGCTCTTGTTGGGCACAGCCGACGGCCAGGCCGCAGGCCAGGGGAATCGCCAGGAGAATCGAAGGTCGCATCGTGGGCTCCCTACGTCAGAAGGTCCATGCGTCCGGGCGCGCTCGTGCTACGGGGTTTTGCCCTCCTCGGGCTCGACGAGGAACGGGCCGGGGGCGAGGTCGCGCGGGTCGACGCTCCGGCCCCGCAGGTCGGGTGGGATCCGGAGGGTGGCCCCCTCCTTGAACGCCCCGTCTTCCTGGAGAGCGAACTCGTTCTCCTCGGCAATCAGGAAGGCCATCCACCGCTTGCCGTACGCCCGCTCGGCGAGCGAGGTGGGCGTGTCGCCCTTGATGGCCTTGTAGGGGACGGAGAGGCCCGTCCAGGGGCCGGTCTCGTCCTCGTCCCGCTCGTTCTCGCAGCCGAGGGGCCCGAGGACCGCAGCCAGCAGGGCCAGACCGAGGCATCCCGTCCGAATCATGCCGATTTCCCCGCTCAATCCCGAGCCGCAGTGTATCGCGCCGAGCGGCGATGTCAAGCGCCGCCGAGGAAATCGCGGAGCGGGTCGGCGGCGGGGACGTCCAGGAAGACGCACAGGGCGATGATCGTCCCGGCGTAGAGGTCGAACGGAAGGCTGCCCCGCCTCCAACGCCAGAGCACGAGGCCCGGCACTCCCCGCGGCTCCACCGTGGCGGCCTCCTCCGTCCGGCCCTCGTCCAGGAGGTGGCACGTTCGGCGCACGCACCAGACGCGGTGGGCCACGGTCGTCACGGGTAGCAGGCCCAGAATCCAGAGGGCCGTCGTCACGTGCCCGAAGCCGACGCCGAGCATCATCGTGACGACCCGTTCGCCCCGCTGCCAGAATCCGCCATCGCACGCGACGTGGACGTCGCCGGCCCGAGCCCGCGTGTAGCTGACCATGTAGGCCCACACGAGGCCCGCCCCGGCCAGCACGGCCAGCGTCAGGTTGGGCGGCGTCCCGTCCGGCGCGTCCGGCTGGCGGACGAAGTACAGGGCCGGGCCGAAGTAAAGGGCGGCGTCGCTGATGCGATCGCACATCGAGTCGAAGACGGCCCCGAACCGCGACTTGAGGCCCGCGAGCTTGGCCATGGCCCCGTCGAGCATGTCGCAGCCGCCGGCGCCGACGATGAGCCCCAGCCCGAGCGGCCAGTACGCCCGCCCCGCCGCCACGGCGAGGCCCGCTCCGATTGTCAGAAGCATCCCCGCGACGGTGACGTGGTTCGGATGGACGTGCAGGGCCAGCAGACCCCGGGCGACGTGGTCACGGAGCCACGAGAACGCGTTGCCGACGTGTTCGGAGACCATCGGGCACCCGGATGCGAACGGAGGGGCTTCGGCCGAGGGCTCAGTGTCGCCGCTTGCCCGCGATGAAGGCCTCCATCCGCGTGCGAGCCTCGGCGTCGCTGTACTGCTCGGGCGGGTGCTTCATCAAGTACGCGGACGCCGCCGTCAACGGCCCGGCCGTGCCGCGGTCACGTGCGAGGGCGGCACAGCGGATGGCGTCGATGGCGACGCCGGCCGAGTTCGGCGAGTCCTCGACCGAGAGCCGCAGCTCCAGGTTCAGCGGCACGCCGCCGAAGCCCCGCCCCTCCATCCGCAGGAAGCAGACCTTGTTGTCCTTCTGCCAGGGGACGTAGTCGGCCGGGCCGATGTGGACCTGGTCGTCGGGCAGGGGCGTCTCGAGCTGCGACTGGACCGCCTCGGTCTTCGAGATCTTCTTCGAGGAGAGCCGCTTCCGCTCGAGCATGTTCAGGAAGTCCGTGTTGCCGCCCGTGTTGAGTTGATAGGTGGCGTCGAGGGCGGCCCCGCGGTCCCGGAAGAGCCGCGTCAGGATCCGGTGGACGATGGTGGCCCCGATCTGGGCCTTGATGTCGTCGCCCACGCAGGGCAGGCCCGCCGCGTGGAACCGCTTGGCCCAGGCGGGCTCGCTGACGATGAAGACCGGCACGCAGTTGACGAAGGCCACGCCCGCCTCCAGACACGCCCGGGCGTAGTGCTCGACGGCCTGCTGCGACCCGACCGGCAGGTAGCAGGCCAGGACGTCGGCCTTGGCGGCCTTGAGGACGGCGACAACGTCGGCAGGATCGCGGTCGGCGGGCTCGAACCGCTGATCCGCGGGGTACTCGGCCATGTGCCCCGCGCAGCCGTCCAGGACCGGGCCCATCTCGACCATCACGCCGGTCTTGCCGAGCTTCCTGGTGATGGTCTTGGTGCAGTTGGGGTGGGCGAAGACGGCCTTCTCGAGGGGCTTACCGACCTTGCGACGATCGATGTCGAAGGCACAGGCCGGGAGGATGTCGCCGGGCCGGTAGCCGCCCAAGTCGTAGTGCATGAGGCCGAGGGATTCGCGCACCTGGTCTTGTTCGAGGCGCCGGCGGTAGAGGGCGATGCCCTGAAGAAGGCTGGAGGCACAGTTGCCGACGCCCGCGATGGCCAGGCGGATGGGCTTGCCCATAGGGTATCCTCTCACTCGAGCGCTCGGGCGGGCGCGGCCGCGGGGGTGCGCTCCCTCCAAAGACCTTAACAGATAGCGTGGCCGCGCGCGACTGTCAACGGCAAAACCGGGGACGACCGAAGTCCGTCGCGGGGGCTCGGAATTGTCCACAAAGTTTCCACGAACGGCGTCGGCGCTGTGGACAAAAAAATCTCGCGAGGTCTAACTCCGGGCCGCGCTTGCCTTTGGCACGATATGCGCAGGCTTAGCGCGGCCCAAGCGCAAACTTTTCGCTTCGCGCTCCGATCGGCGGGCCCTATAGTGGGCTTGGGTGGCATCACCCGGCGCCGGGACCTTTCGGGGCATGATTATTCTTCCGGCGCATGCTTCGTGGGGCGTTTGATCATCATCGCGGGCCCCGGGCCCGACCGTGGGGAAGCTTTCGTGGCACCGCTTCAGGGCATCGACACCCAGCTTCTGAAGTCCGACCTGGCGTCGGCCATCGGTCCCGAGCGATGGCGCATCTGGTTCGACGGCGCCACCGATTTCCGCCTCGGCGACGGGGGCCTTCAGGTCGGCGTCGCCAACTGCTTCATCAGCGATTACATTAAGAGCCACTTCCAGGATTGCCTCGCCGAGGCCCTCCGCCGCCAGGCCGGCGAGGATTTGCCCATCACCTTCCGCGTGCTGCCGGACCTGTATCAGAGGCGGCGGGCGAAGAACCTGGCGGATGAGGAAGAGGCCGTCGAGGTCCTCGATGGCCGCCCGGCGGAGGCCCGTCGCCCGAAGCCCGCGCCCGCCCGGGCGCGGCGGTCGACGCCTGTCGCGACGCCGAGGAAGGCCCTTTTCACGCTCGAAAACTTCGTCGTGGGCCCGTGCAACCGGTTGGCCTATGCGGCGGCTCAGAGCGCCGCCGGCGCCCCGGGCCGCGAGTTCCATCCCCTCTTCATTCACGGGGCGTGCGGGCTGGGCAAGACGCACCTCCTGAGCGGCGTCCTGCACGCCCTGGACCGCCACGGACCGCTGCGCGTGGCGTTCCTCTCGGCCGAGCAGTTCACGAACCGGTTCCTCTCGGGCATGCGGACCGGGTCGCTCGACGCCTTCCGCCACCGATACCGGAACCTCGACGTCCTCGCCATCGACGACGTCCACTTCCTGGCCGGGAAGCCCTCCACGCAGGAGGAGTTCCTGCACACGTTCAACGAGTTCGAGGGGCACGGCCGGCTCATCATCCTGGCCTCCGACGCCCATCCGCGGGACATCAAGGCCATCCAGGACCGCCTCATCAGCCGCTTCGTTTCCGGGCTGGTGGTCCGCCTCGACCGTCCCGACGCCGAAACCCGCCGCCGCATCCTCCAGGCCAAGTCCGTGCAACTGCGCCGTCCCATGCCCGCGGAGGTCCTGGAGTTCGTCGCGGCGCGCATCGAGGGCAACGTCCGGGACCTGGAGGGGGCCCTGGCCCGGCTCATCGCCTACGCGGCCCTCCTGAAGCAGCCGGTGACGGTGGCTCTGGCGCGGCAGGCGATCGGGGAGCTGATCGTCGCGGCACCAGGGCGGACGGGCGTCAAGGAGATCGCGGCGGCGGCGGCGGAGTTCTTCGGCGTCACCGTCGCCGACATCCACTCGAAGCGCAAGAGCCGTCACATCAGCCTCGCACGCCAGTGCACGATGGTCCTGGCGCGTCAGATGACCGACCTCTCCTTCAGCGAGATCGCCCGTCAACTGGGCGGCAAGAACCACACGACCGTCCTCGCGGCCCAGACGAAGTGGCGCGACCTTGTGAAGCGCGGCGGGGAGGTCTCCTGGACCGACAAGCACGACCCCCGCACGATGAAGGCCGAGGAACTCCTCGAGCACCTCAAGGACCGCCTGCGGCGCTGAGCGCTCACGTTTTGTCCGGGCCCCGGGCCTGCCCCGTTTCGCCGGACCGCATGCGGCCCGATTTCTCGCCCGGCCCGTCGGCTGTGCCCCGGCCGTGTCTGACTTCGCGACCGAATGGGGCTTGCCCCCGTCGCGTCCAGGACGCTACGCTTGAAGCAGAGGCGCGAGGGGAGAAGGATGGACGTGCCGCAAGGGCACCTGACGCTGGACGGCATCGTCGCGGACTTCGCGCGCCGCGAGCGAGCGATGCGGAACGGCGCCCGGGCCGCGGGTGTCTCGCGGCGCGAGTTCCTCGAGATGCTGGGGGCGGGGGCCCTCGCGGTGGCGGCGGCCGGCCCGCTGGCGGCCGCCGAGGCGGCGCCACCGCGGAGCCGCGTCGTCCTCGTGCGGCACCCGGAGGTCATCCTCCGCGGCTACGCGGTCAATCCGATCATCGTTCGGCAGATGGTGGACCGGGCGGTGGGCGAGCTGACGGGGGCGAGGGACCTGGGGCGGGCCTGGCTTCAAGTGGCCCGGCCGGACGACTTCGTGGCCCTCAAGTACAACGGCATGAACCGCCCGACCCTCCACAGCCACACCGAGATCAACGATGCGGTCACAGAGGCCCTGACCGGCCCGGCGGGCCTCGCGAAGGACCGGGTTCTGGCGGTCGACCGGGTGCTTCCCCCGCCCTACATGGAGCTGAGTGAGCCGTTCGAGCTCCCGAGCCGGCGCCTGGAGACGCGCCTGCGGCGCCTTTACACGGACAAGGCGACGGCCGTCGTCAATGTGACCGTTCTCAAGGCCCACTTCACCGACGGCATCTCGGCATGCATGAAGAACCACCTGGGCAGCGTCAACAATCCGTCGGCCTACCATGGCTGGCAGCCGGGCCGGATGGGGCACAATCTGCCCGAGCTCTCGAATCTCCCGCCGCTTCGCACGAAGACGCGCCTGTGCATCCTCGACGCCGTCCGCCCCCTCTACGCGGGGGGGCCGTCCGACAACCCCGAGTACCGGTGGGACTACCGGGGCCTCATCGTCGGCCTCGATCCGGTGGCCGTCACGTCCGTGGGGCTTCGCATCCTCGAGGCGAAGCGCGAGGAGTCCCTCGGCAAGCCCTGGCCGATGACCGCCGCCCGCGACATGGTCGCCTATGCCCAGCAGATCGGGTTGGGCCAGTCCGACCCGGCGCGGATCGATCTGGTCGAGATTGACATGGGGTGAAGCGTTTGTGTTTCGGCGCCCCACTTGCGGGGCGCTTTCGGCGCAACGCGCGTTGGATGGCACGACCGACGCGCAGGGCGGGAAATCGGGCCGCAAACGCCCCGGCGAAACGCGCGAAGGTCAGCCTGCATCCACGGCTTCATCGTTCGCGCCGGCGAGCAGGAAGGCCTGGATCGCCGTTTTGACGATGTCCGGGTCGAAGGCGGAGCCGCTCGATTTGAGGAGGATGTCGATCGCGAGATCGCGGGCCCGGGCCTCGCGATAGGGGCGGCGGCTGGTCAGGGCGTCGAACGTGTCGCAGACGGCCAGGATACGGGCCCCGATGGGAATCGCGTACCCCTCCAGCCCCTCCGGGTATCCCGTCCCGTCGAAGCGCTCGCCGGAGGCGGCGACGATCCGCACGACGTCCTCCATCCCGCTCACCGGCCGCAGGAGGGCAGCGCCGCGGGCCACCTCGTTGTGGACGCGGACCATCTCGTCGCAGGTCAGCATCGAGGGTTTGTCCAGGAGCGTCTTCGGCACGCCCCGGAGGCCGATGTCGTGGGTCAGAGCCGCCCAGCGGAGCTGGGCCGTGGCGTCCTCCCCGAGGTCCAGGGCCATGGCCAGCAGGGCCGCCAGGTTCGCCACGCGGCGGCTGTGACCGACGCGGTCGGCCGGATGGACGTCCGTCAGGTAGCCGAACAGCTCCAGCGTTCCGCTGATCTCGGCGTCGGTCGACATGAAATCGTCCGCGGCCAACCGCTGCACGGCGCTGGCGACGAGCAGCCGCACGTCCGGGTCGCTTCGCAGTCGGGCGTAGAAGCCCGGCTCGCCGAGGACCTCGATGCCGGCATCGGCCACGGCCGGCTCCACCTGACCCTCCGTCCAGCCGCGCACCGCATGCACAAGCGGCACGAGCTCCGGCCAGGCCTGCTCCCGCAGGACCATGTCGCAGGTGTCGGCGAAGCGGATGATCTGGGCCTCCGTGAGAATCTCGCGGCCCGTCTTGCCGCGCGGGTATCCGTGGCCGTTGGCCCATTCGTGATGGTCAAGGATGATCTGGGCGACGCCGAAGAGGCCGGGGACGTTGCCCACGACCTGGGCCCCGACAAAGGTGTGGCAGCCGAGGGCGGGGAGGTTCGACTGCTCCACGAGGCGGACCCGGTGCGGCGGCGGACTCGCCCCGGCCGCCCCGAGGTCGTGCATCAGCGCCGCATACAGGACCTGCCTCGGGTTCACGCTCCCCATCGCGAGCGCCATTCGCGACGCCAGCGCCGCCGTCCGAAGGTGGTGCGGCACGGGCTCGCCGAGGGCGAAGTCGATCGTCTCCGCCAGCGCGGTCATCAGTTCGCCGCGCGAGAGGAACACGCCGGTGAGAGACCGGTCGTGCGCCGTTGCGGTGGTCGTCGTCAAGTCCCACTCCTTCCCACCCCGAGCGGGGTCGGCCCCCTGCGTCCGTGCGTCCGTGCGTCCCCTGGCATATCGACCGGCCTTTCCGAGGGCTTTGACGAAAGCCCGGGCAACCCTATTGCAAAGCTTGGGGGCGGCGGAGTCCTTTTCGGTTTGACGAGGCCCGGCCGGGGCGGCTAGGATACGGCTCGCCCCCGGGGCGAAGGATCCTCAGCCCTGTTCCCATGAAGGAGACGCGTTGTGGCAGACTACGATGTTGCGGTCCTCGGCGGCGGTCCCGGCGGCTACGTGGCCGCCCTCCGGGCCGCCCTCCGCGGCGGGCGGGTCGCCCTCGTCGAGAAGGCCCACCTCGGCGGGTGCTGCCTGAATGTCGGATGCATCCCCACCAAGGCCATGCTCCACGCCAGCGAAGTCTTCACTCACCTCGGCCGCGCCGCCGAGTACGGCTTCGAGGCCGGCGAGCCGAAGGTCGACGGGGCCGCCTTCATGAAGCGCGTCCCGAAGGTGGTCGAGCCGCTCCGCAAAGGCGTCGCCCAGCTCCTCAAGGCCCGGAAGGTGGACGTGGTGCGCGGGACGGGGCGGCTGGCGGGAAGGGGGAAGCTGGCGGTTGAGACCGAAGACGGTGAGCAGACCATCGAGGCGTCGTCGCTCATCGTCGCCACGGGGTCGCGGCCGGCGAAGCCGGGCTTTCTGCCCCGGGACTCCGGCAAGGTCATGACCACCGACGAGGCCACCACCGCCGAAGGGCTTCCCAAGAGCATCCTGATCGTGGGCGGCGGGGTGATCGGGTGCGAGTTCGCCACCATCTACGCCGAGCTCGGCGTCGAGACCACCGTCGTCGAGATGCTGGACACGATCCTCGCGACGCTCGACGAGGACTGTGCCGCCGCCATCCGCGCGAGCCTGAAGAAGCGCGGGGTGAAGGTGCGGACAGGGGCGAAGATCACGGGGATGACGGCCACGAAGTCCGGCGTCAAGGCGGAGATCGAGGGCGAAGAGCCGGTCAAGGCCGCCGCCGCCCTCGTCGCCGTCGGCCGCAAGCCCAACGTCGAGGATATCGGCCTCGAGGACGTGGGCGTCGAGGTCGAGAACGGGATCATCCGCATCGACGACCGCTGCCGCACCTCCGCCGAGGCCGTTTACGCCATCGGCGACTGCGCGGAGAAGCGCCAGTACGCCCACCTCGCCAGCCGCATGGGCATCGTCGCCGCCGACAATGCCACGGGCCACGACGCCCGCGACGATCGCACCGTGGTGCCCATCGGCGTCTACACCCATCCGGAGACGGCGACGGTGGGTCTTGCGGAGACCGAGGCCCGCGAGAAATCGGACAACGTCAAGGTGACGAAGTTCCCGTACCAGGCGAGCGGCATGGCCCGGGCCTACGGCGACACCGAGGGCATGGTCAAGCTGATCGCCGACGAGGAGATGGGTGAGATTCTCGGCGGCGTGGCCATCGGCCAGCATGCCACGGACGTCATCCAGGAGATCGCCTGCGCGATGCGCAACGAGTTGACCGTCGAGGAGCTGGCGATCACCATCCATCCGCACCCGACCTTCGTGGAAGCGGTTGGCGAGGCCGCCGAGGCCTGGCTCGGCCTGCCGCTCCATGCGATGGGGTAGCCGTGGCTGCGCTGACCGTTCTCGACCTTGGCCGCGCCTCCTACGAGCCGACGCTGGCCCTCCAGAAGCGCCTGGTGGAACGGGTGAAGGCGGCCGACGAGACACAGGAGGAGGCCTATCTCGTCCTCGTCGAGCACGACCCGCCCGTCATCACCCTGGGCCGAAGTGCCGAGGCGACCCACGTGCTCGCCTCCCGGGCGCGGCTGGAGGCCGAGGGCGTCGAGCTCCGCGAATCGAGCCGCGGCGGCGACGTCACGTACCACGGCCCCGGCCAGATCGTTGGGTACCCCATCCTAAAGCTCGATCTCCACGGCCGTGACGTGCGACGATATCTGCGGGACCTGGAGCGGGCGCTGATGGACCTGCTGGCCCGTTTCGGGCTCAAGGGCCGTCGCGCCGAGGGCTGGACGGGCGTGTGGGTGGGCGAGGAAAAGATCGCGGCCATCGGCGTTGCCATCACGCGGTGGGTCACGTATCATGGCTTCGCCCTGAACGTCTCGACGGACCTGGCACGGTTCGACCTGATTGTGCCGTGTGGCATCCGCGAGCGCGGGGTGACGAGCCTGTCGAAGCGGCTGGGCCGGCCGGTGCCGGTTGCGGAGGTCAAGCCGCCGCTTGTAGAATGCCTCGCCGACGTGTTCGGCTTTGATTCGGTGGTGCAGGGAGACCCGGATGCCCATGGCGCGTGACCCCCAGGTCCAGACGCGATCGCGCTTCCCGCCGTGGATTCGCAAGCGCGTCCCGGCGCAAGGGACGGCGGGCGAGGTCCGCCGCCTCCTCGCGGACCTCGGTCTGGCCACCGTGTGCAGCGGCGCCCATTGTCCGAACCAGGCGGAGTGCTTCGCCCGCGGGACGGCCACGTTCCTCATTCTGGGCTCGACGTGCACGCGCGGATGCCGCTTCTGCGCCATCGAGGCTCGTGAACCCGGTCCTCTGCGCGAGGACGAGCCGGAGGCCGTGGCCGAGGCGTGTGCGCGGCTTCTGTTGAAGCACGTCGTCGTGACGAGCGTCACCCGCGACGATCTGCCGGACGGCGGGGCGGGGCACTTCGCCCGCACGATCCGGGCGATCCGTGCGCGGCTCCCCGAGAGTGTCATCGAGGTGCTGACACCCGATTTCCAGGGCGACGCCGGCGCGCTTCGCACCGTGCTCGACGCCCGCCCCGAGATCTTCAACCACAACGTCGAGACCGTGCCGCGCCTCTACCGCGAGGTGCGGCCGGAGGCTGACTACCGCCGCAGCCTCGATGTCCTCCGCGCCGCCAAGGCGTACGCCGCGGAGAACGCGCCGGGCGTCTGGACGAAGAGCGGGCTGATGGTGGGCCTGGGCGAGACGGACGAGGAGGTCCGCGAGGCGATGGCGGACCTCCGGAAGGCCGGGTGCGATATCCTCACGGTCGGCCAGTACCTCGCCCCATCGAGCGGCCACCTCCCGGTGGCGCGGTTCGTCGAGCCGGCCCGGTTCGAGGCGTGGGAGGACGAGGCCCGGGCGATGGGATTCCGGGCGGCGGCCTGCGGGCCGTTCGTCCGAAGCAGCTACCGAGCCGAGCAGGTGTTCGAGCAGGGCAACGCGAGCCGAGACGGCGAGTTGGGGACAGACGATGGCCGATGTGAAAGTGAAGTTGACGGACCTCGGTGACGACGGCGACGAGGAGGCCCGGGTCTCCTTCTGGTACGTCGACGTCGGTGAGGAGGTGGAGGAGGGCGACGAGCTGGTCCAGGTCATTACCGACAAGGCCACGTTCGACGTCGCCAGTCCCGTGCGCGGCCGCGTGGCGGAGCACTGCGTGGACGAGGACGCCGAGGTTTGCCTCGGCACGCTGCTGTGCCGCATCCAGCCGGCTGCGTCCTGACCGGAGGCTTCTGTGCCCGAAGCGCCGCGCGGCAACTTCATCGTGCTCGACGGCCCGGAGGGCGCGGGCAAGAGCACCCAGGCAGGCCGGCTCGTCGAGCGGCTCCGCGGTGCCGGCTACCCGGCGACGGCCGTCCGGGATCCCGGATCGACGCCCGTCTCCGAACGGATCCGCGAGCTCCTCCTCGACGCAGCGCTCCCGGACATGGACGCGCGGACCGAGTTGTTCCTGTACATGGCGAGCCGGGCCGAGATGGTGGCCCGCATCATCCGGCCCGCCCTCGAAGTGGGGCTCGTGGTCGTCTGCGACCGCTTCGTCTCCTCGACCGTCGCGTACCAGGGCTGTGCGGGCGGCGTCGACCCGGAGGTCATCTGGGAACTGGGGCGGCTGGCCTCGGGCGGCTTCGAGCCCGACCGGACGGTGATTCTCGACCTGCCGGTCGAGGAGGGATTCGCCCGCGTCGACGGGAGCCGCGAGCGCGATCGCATGGAGGCCAAGGACCGGGCCTATCACGAGGCGGTCCGGCAGGGCTTCCTGGCCATCGCCGCGGCCGACCCCGAGCGGTTCAAGGTGGTGGACGCGTCGCGGCCGCCGGAGGAGGTGGCCGAGGCGATCTGGGCGGCCGTCGTACCTGTCCTCGTGGATGGAGCACAGGCGTGAGCTTCGAGTCGGTCCAGCATCAAGCCGCCGCCGTGCGGTTGCTGAGAAGCGCCGTGGCCGGCGACCGTCTGCCGCACGCGCTCCTGTTTGCCGGTCCCCGGGGCGTGGGCAAGCGACTCACGGTCCGGGAGCTGGCCAAGCTTCTCTTCTGCACCTCGCCGCGCGGCCGCGACGCCTCCGACCTCGACCCGTGCGACGTATGCACGCATTGCCGGCGTGTCGACCGCGGCGTCCATCCGGACCTCTGGTGGTTCCGGAAGGAGCCGGACCGCTACGACTTCCGCATTCGCCTGGTGGCGCGGCGAGATGACAGTCCGCCCGAGCCGGTCGTGACGGAGGCGGTGGTGCTGACGCCCATGGAGGCGAACGGCACGGTGACGGTTCTCGACGATGCGGAAGCCCTGAACGATGAAGCCGCCAACGCCCTTTTGAAGACGCTGGAGGAGCCCCCGCCGCACGCGACGCTCGTCCTCCTCTGCGCCGATCCATCGCGGTTGCCGAACACGGTGCTCTCGCGGTGCCAGTGGGTTCGATTCCACCCGCTGCCCGCCGAGTTTGTGGCCCGCAAGCTCGCGGAGGTCGCCGAAGACGCGGCGAACCCCGACGAAACGGCTTACGTCGCCCGTTTCGCGGGCGGGTCCATCGAGCGAGCCCGCCTTCTCCTCGGCAGCGGCCTCTGGGAGATGAAGCGGAAGCTCATCGGGAACCTCGCGCGGCTCGACGAGGCGGTGGCCCTCGGCCTGGCCGCCGAGATCGATGCGTGGGCCAAGCGCTGGACGAAGGCCCGGGGCATCAAGGCGACCGGGCCCGAGGCGACGGCCGTTCGCCGCGAGGCCGCCGGCGTGGCCCTGGCGGGCGTGGCCGCGGCCTTCGCCGACGCCGCCGCCCTGGCCGCGGACGCTTCGGTCGACCTCGTCAATGCCGACCAGCGGGAGAGCCTGGACCAACTGGCCGTGTGGCCGCCCGACGCGCTGACCGAGGCCGTCGACCGTCTGGCCGATGCCCAGCAGCAAATCCGCCGCTACGTCCACACCGAGCTGGCCGTCGACAACGCCCTCGTCCAGACGGCCCGGCTGCGGCCGAAGATGGCGGCCCGGGCATGAATAGGGTTGAAAACCGGCGGCCCGGTGGTAGCCTGAGACTCTTTTCGGAGCCAAGGAAAGGTACCGTACGATGACCTTGTCATTTTTCAGGCGTCACCGGACGCTGTTCCTGGTACTGATGGGCTTAGGCGTGGTCGGCTTCGTCGGCGTCGGCGCCTGGGGGCCGCTGCGCGAGCGGATCGCGCGGTGGCGGGGCACGGCGGAGTCGCGGAAGGTCCTCGGTCACGTGGGCTCGACCGAGGTGCGCGGCCGGGACCTCGGGCGCTTCCACAGCCGCCTCAAGGCCTCCGGCACCGTCATGATGACGCTCTATCGCCGCGCCTCCGAGACGGTCGAGTCGCGCGACGCCCGGGGGCGGGTCGGGGCCCTGACGGTCGGCGTGTCCGCTTGGCCGGCCGTGGCCCAGGATCTCCCGGCCGGCGAGACGCCGGCCCTGAAGCCGCTGATGAAATGGTACGCCCTGTACCTCGAGGCCGTCGAACGAGGCTTCCAGGTGACCCCCGCCCAGATCGAGGGCCGGCTGGCGGCATTGGTGCAGGCGGGCATGCCGCAGGCGGAGCTGGCCATGATCCTCGATCGCGTGGGCGGGCCCGAGCGAGGGCCACTCGTCGAGGCCATGCAGGTGGACCAGACGCTCCGAGCCTACGTCGACTGGCTGGCCGACGCCCTGGCGACGCCGGTCGAGGCAGAGGTCCGGGCCCGCGTCGTCCGCATGGACGAGCGGGTGACGGTCCGGCTGGCTGTGCTCGAAGCCCAGAGCTTTCTGGCCCAGACCTCCGCGCTGAGCGAGGCGGCCCTCCGGCGCCGGTTCGAGGCCTGCAAGGCCTTCCTGCCGGGGCAGGGCCCCGGGGGGGGCGGCTACCGCATTCCCGACCAAGTGGCCATCGAATACCTCGTGGCTGCCCCGGACGCCTACGTCGAGCAGGCCGTGGGCGAGATTTCTCAAGAGGCCGTCGAAACCTACTACGAGGCCCACAAAGACCCCGAGTTCCTCGTCGAGGAGGACCAGGAGGAGGATGAGGGAGCGGCGGAGGACGAGACGCCCGAGGGTGAGACGCCGGAAGACGAGGCTCCCGACGAGGAAGACCCCAAGGAGTTCAAGCCTCTCGCCCGGGTCCGCTACGACATTATCCGGACGTTGGCCCGCGAGAAGGCCTCCATGATGGCCCGCCAGAAGATGATCGAGAACGTGGCGGAGATCCGGAGCCACCGCGAGCCGATGGACCTGAGAATCTGGGCCGACGGCCGACACGTCCGCTACGAGCCGCCTACCGGCCTGCGCACGCCGAGCCAGCTCCCGGGGCTGCCCGGCATCGGCCAGGCCCGCCAGGACGACACGCGGATCACGGACGTGGCCTTCGCCCTGAAGGAACTGGTCGGGGCGGAGCAGGCCCGCCTGGCCGTCGGCGAGATCAGCGAGGTGTTCACTCATCCTGAGACGGGCGCCGCCTACGCCTTCCGCGTCACGCGCTTCCGCCCGAGCTACGTGCCCGAGACCCTTGAGCAGGTCCGGGCCCAGGTGGCCGAAGACCTGAGGCGGCAGGAGGCCCTCAAGCTGGCGGAGCAGGCCGCGCGCGACCTGATGGCGAAGGCGGCGGAGATGGGCGGGCTGGAGGAGGTGGCCAAGGAGGCGGACATCGATCTCACCGAGGTCGGTCCGCTTCCGCGCGAAGAGTTAAGCCCGTATTTCATGCTCGGGGACCGCCGCACGTTCGTCCCGACCGTTCCCGGGGTCGGAGCGAGCCGGGCCCTGATCGAGGAACTCTTCAAGCTCAAGGAGGGCGGCCGGGAGCGCACCATGCTGACCTTGCCGGAGCGAGATATGGTCGTGGTGGCGGAGCTCGTGGAGCGCGAGGCCCCGCGCAAAGAGAGCTACGCAGCGCTACGGGCGGTCATGGCGGGCGAGGTGGCCCAAGCCCTCGGCCTGCGGGCCCTCGCGGCGGCCCTCGGCCAAGACGCCGTCGAGGCCCGCTACGGCATCACCTATACGACGCCCGGGGTCACGGACTTGGATGAGGCGGGCCCCGAGGGCGACGCTCCGGCCGCCGAGGAAACCGAGGAATGACGGCCGCACGTGTTGACACGGGAGGCCGCGACGACTATAGTGACGCGTCGGCATCCGACGGGCAGGTAGCTCAGGAGTAGAGCACTCGGCTGAAAACCGGGGTGTCGGGGGTGCGACTCCCCCCCTGCCCACCAGACCATCGCAGGGCGGCCCGGGCGGGTCGCCCTTTTTTCCTATGACCCGACCTCGGCCTCCGCGGCCTGAAGATCGGCGTGGATGAGACCGATTGATTCCCGGGCCGCGGCGCGGATCGTGTCCACCGGGTCGCCCACGGCCACGCTCTTCAAGGGGTCGAGGGCCCGTTCGTCGCTCAAGGCCCCGAGGGCGACGACCGCGGCCAGGCGGACGTCCTCGTTCGCGTCCGAGAGCAGCGGAAGGATCGGCTCGACGGCCCGCGTGTCGCCGAACTTCGCGAGCGCCTCGGCCGCGCCGATGCGCGGCTCGGGTGCGGGGTCCTTCAGCATGGCCAGAAGCGGCTCGACGGCCTTCGGGTCCTTCCGCTCGCCCAGGGCCCAGGCCACGGCCCCGCGGACCGCGGGCGCGTCGTCCGCGAGATGGCCCAGCAGCGGCTCGACGGCCTCCGGGTTCGCGGATTGGCCGAGCGCCCACGCGACGGCCTGCCGCACGTCCGCGTTCTCGTGATTGAGGGCCCCGACGAGATCCTCGTAGGCGGGCTTGCCGATCCTCGATAGAACGAGCGACGCCACTCCCCGCATGACGCGGTCGTCGGCGCCGAGCTTCTCGATGAGGGCGGGGACGGCGGGCCGGCCGATCTCGGTCAGGCCCCGGGCCGCGGCCTGGCGCATCTCCCGAAGGTCGCTCGTCAAGCGCTCAAGGAGGTACGGGATCACCCGCGGGTCGCGGGTCGAGGCCAGGACGGCGGCGATCATGGGCGGTTGGTACGGATCCTGCCACTCCTTCGTGGTCAGCTCGCGGATGAGGAGCGGCACGGCCTTCTCGGCGTCGATCTTCGGCAGGGCCCGGATGGCCTTGGCGCGGATGCCGATCTCCTTGAACCCTCGCCGCGCCAGAAGAGGCACGAGGGGGGCGAAACCGCGCGGGTCGCCGATCTCGCCCAAGGCCCGGGTCGCGGCCTCCTTGTGGTGGAAGTCGCCGCGCTTGACCATCGCGACGAGGACGTCGACGGCCTTGGGGTCCTTCGCGCGGCCGAGGGCTTGGGCGGCGGCACCGGCGCGGTCGCTCGGGCCCCACGTCCGTCGTTTGCGTTCTTCCTTGGTGAACGTCTTGCCTGTGTGCTCGCGGGCGATGGCGATGAGTGTGTCCACGCCCCGCTTGTCCTCCAGGCGCACCAGGGCGTCGGCGGCCGCCAGGCGAACGTCCACGTGCTCGTCGCGAAGGAGCCGGGCGAGCGGGTCGGCGGCCTTCCGTGCGCCGAGCGTCCCGAGCAGCGTCGCGGCCGTGTACCGGACCTCGGGTTCGGCCTCTTCAAGAAGTCGGATGAGCGGGTCGGCGGCTTTCCCGGGGCCGGCCTCAGCGAGCATCTCGGCGGCGGTGACGCGGACGGGCACCTCGTCGTGTCGGGTGGCCTGGACGATCGCGCCGACGGCCTCCTCGCCGGACACCTCGTCGAGGGCCTCGGAGGCGGCCTCGCGGACGCGGCGGTCCGGGTCCTTCAGGGCGATGAGCAGCGGCTCGATGGCGGCGGGGTCCGGAAGGTCGCCCAGGAGGCGCACGGCCCGGAGCCGGAGGTCGCGGTCCTCGCTCCGCGCGGTCTTCGCAAGGGCGGGCGCGCCGGCGGCCCCCATCTCGACGAGCGCCCGACCGGCGCCTTGGCGGACGGCCGGGTCGGGGTCCGTCAGCATCGCGGCGATGGGTTCGGCGGCCCGGGGGTCGCCCAGTTCTGCGAGGGCGTCGGCCACCGTCAGCCGCATCATCGTGGGGTCGGCTTTCGCGCCGGGGCCGGCGTCCTCAGGGAGCGGCGTCGACAGGAGCGGCAGAAGCGCGTCGACGGCCCGCTTATCACCCAGAAGACCCAGGGCCAGGGCCGCCCCTTCCCGACGCTCCGGGTCGTCCGCGGCCACGATCTCCAGGAGGGGTGCGGCAGATTCGGGTCCGATCTCCGCCAGCGCGCCCGCGGCGGCCATGGCGGCGGCGCGGTCCGGGTCGGCCAGCGCCGCGACGAGGGCCGGCACCGCCGCCGGATCGCCGATCTTGCCGAGGGCTTCGGCGGCGGCCTTGCGGTGGGTCCAGTCCTCCGCGCGGGCGAGCTGCCGGGTCAGGGGCTCGATGACCTTCGCGCTGCCGATCTCGCCCAGGGCCCGGATGGCCGCCAACCGGACGTCCTTCCGCAGATCGTAGAGGGCCCGGACGAGCGGCTCGGCGGCCCCCTCGTACCGCATGGCGCCGAGTTCGTGGCACGCATGGAGGCGCTTCGCGGGGCTCATGTTCTGAAGGTCCTCGATGAGCCGAGCGGCTCGCTGGTCCTCGGGCGAGCCCGACGGGCCGCACCCCGGCGCCAGGTATCCCGCGAGTATGGCGGCGAGGCATGCGATCGGAAGAGGTCGGATGGACATGGCAGCGTCCGCATCGCGCGGGTTCAAAACTCGGCGTCTCCGAGGTAGACGACGACGGAGAAGCCGGTGGTCCCGCCTGCGTTCTCCAGTTTCAGGAGCATCGAGTTGTAGCCCTTCTTGAAGTGTAACTTGCGGAAGCCGCGGTCCGGGATCCACTTGTGGGGCGTCTTTCCGCTCGTCCACTTCAGCTCGCCGTTGAGCCAGACCTTGGAGTAATCGTCGCTGCCGAAGGCGACGTAGCGGTCCTGCTCGGCGTCGGCGTAGATCTCGGTGTAGGCGTACCAGACGGCGTAGTTGGTGGCGTGGTGGGGGGCGATCATCATCCGGGCGGACTGGCGCCACTGCCACTGGAGCTTCATGCCGTCCTTGCCCACGTAGGTCGCGTCGAGGTCGATGGCCGACTCCGGCGGGAACTTCTTGTCCATGTAGGCCCGGTTCGGGTTCGGGAACGGGCCGATCATGTACCACGTGTCGATGTACATCCACTCGGCCTGGCGGCCGGCGTCCATGAGCTTGCGGCCTGCGATGGGCCGGAACGTCTCGTCGAAGTCGCCGTCGCGGTTGCCGGGGTAGAACTCGTGGGGGGCCAGAGTCGGCCCGATGCCCGATCCCCACCTCCCGCCGCCCGCGCCCTCGAACACGCCGCCCGACCCGGAGATGACGGTGCGGCCGATGTCCTCGCCCATGATGCCCTCGGCCATGTCGATCATCCGCAGGACCGCGGCGAGCATCGAGCCGACCTCGGCCCTGATTTTGAAGAGTTCGGCCTTGAGGGCATCGAGCCTGCCGTCCGTGACGTTCGTGATCCTCTGATGCAGCACCGACTCGTCGATCGGCGGATGGGTCGGGAGGGCGACGGTGGTCGCCTCGAATGCCTCCTCGATCGGCAGGGCTTGGATGCGGGCCAGCTCGACGGCGCGCAGCCGACGATAGGTGCCGAAGGTCGTCCGCTCGATGGCCTGGGCCGCGTCGTAGAGCTCGACGATGGACTTGTCGTAGAGCGAGATGTTCGGGTCGGGGCCCGGCGGGCCCAGGACGTCCAGCGCCTCGGCTGGCCGTCCGGCCTTGCGGGCCTCGCTTGCGTAGCGCGCGTGCCGCGTCTCGCACATCCCGGCCAGCTTGCCGAGGGCCGCTTTCTGCTTCTCGACCTTCTCGGCGATGCGGCGGGTGTTGATCTCGATCATCTCCTCGGCGACGCGCTGGACCTTGGTGCCTTCGAGGCCCTTGAACGCCTGCTCGAGCTTCGGCTTCGCGAAGAACCAATCGCGCAAGGGGGTTAAGTAGATCAGACAGAAGATGGCCGCGGCGTGGAGTCCGGCGGCCGCGACCCACCAGAACGTGCCCCACTTGATGCCGCGCGCCTCGGAGTAGGTGTGGAACTTGGCCACGGCTCACCTCCCGCTAATCGCGCGTGCGCAGACCCACGTTGTTCAGCCCCTCGAACTGGCACAGGTCCAGCAGTTGCACGAGGTGCTGGGCGGCGGTGCGGCGGTCGGCGTCGATGCGGACGCGGCGATTGGGGTTCTTCGTCGCCGACTCGCGCAGCTTCTTGTGGAGAAACCGGGCCGACACCGGCTCGGACTCCAGGTAGACCGTCCCGTCCTTCGCCACCTCCAGGATGAGCGTATCGTACTTCGACTTCGTCTCGATGGCGGCGGCGGAGTGGGGCAGCTCGAGGTCGAGCTCCTTGTGGGCCTTCTTGAGGGTGGCGGCGACCAGGAAGAAGATCAGCAGCAGGAAGACGCAATCGATCAACGGCGCCATCTGGACGCCGGCTTCCTCGCTCGTGTCGGCGCGCGTGATTCTCATGCGTCCTCCCCCTCCGTCATGAACCAGTCGTTGATGAGGGTGCTCGACTCCTCCTCCAGCAGACTGGCGAGGAAGTTCGTACGGACCCGGAAGAGGTGGTAGAAGAAGAGCGTCGGGATGGCGACGAACAGGCCGAACGCCGTCGTCACCAGGGCCTTCGAGATGCTGGCAGAGAGGATGGACGGGTCGCCCATCTCGCCGGCGATGGTGACGCTCTCGAAGGCCTCGATCATGCCCAGCACCGTCCCGAAGAGGCCCAGCAGCGGAGCGATTGCCGCCACCGCCGCCAGCGGGTACGTCAGCATCCCGTGGCGCTCGATGTCGCGGGTGGCGATGTCGCCGGCGGCCTGATTGACGCTGGCGATCGGCTGCTTGCGGTGGCGGAGCACGAAGCGGATGATCTTGGAGAGAGTGTCCTTTCGGCCTTGGACCATCTGCTGGAGTTCGTCCCGGCGGCCCTCCCGCCAGAGGCCGTCGGCCCGTTCCGCCAGACCGGCCGGCACGATGACGCTACGGCGGAGGCGGAAGATACGCTCCAGCACGAAGGCCAAGCCGATGATCGAGAGGAACAGGATCACGTACATCGTGTACCCGCCCATCTGGAACTTGCGCCAGAGGTCGTTGACGAACCGGTCGAGCGAGAAAGACTCACCCATCGGTGCGGCCGGCCCGCCTTGGGCCCACAGAATCCCTGCCGCCGAAAGAACCACGATCGCCACGACCGTCCATGAGGCCCACCTGAGTCTGTGCATCGCTGATCCTCCGGACCCGAAGGTTCTGTTGCCGCCGGCGGCCCATGGGTCACCTCCGGCGTTACACAGAGGAAACCCACCACGCACCGCGAAGTGCCGCCAGAAAAGCGACGGGCGTTCGAGGGAGCTTGACGCTTGCCGTACCGGGGCGTTACGCTAAGGTGCGCAAAGAACGCTCCCGCCGGCGTCATTATCGATGGGAGGCCGGGATGGGAGCCGGCCCCGTTGGCACAGGCAATGAACCCGTTGGCACAGGCAATGAAAGGGGAGCCTCGATGAGAACGCGCCTCCGATGGATCATTACCGCCGCCGTCCTGGTCGCGCTCTGCACCGGACCGGGACGCCCGGCTCCGGCCGGGCCGAGCGAGTCCGATGCCGTCTCGCCCGACGCCACGTCGGAGGCCGAGGCGGCGTCGAAGGAGTCGGCCTCGGACGAGACGCAGAAGAAGAGGAGCGAAGCCGACGCGGAGGGCAACGAGCAGCCTGCGGCTTCCTCCGCCAGCATCAGCATCAGCGTCTCCACCGACGGCGAGAACGTGACTGTCAAGACCGAGAAGAAACCGGCTGACGGCAAGGCCGCCGGCAAAGCCAAATGGCAGGGGCGCGGCGAAGGGGTCATCGTCATCGGCGGCGCGAACGGCCAGACGGTTATCCGCCTCGGCGACATGGTGGTGAGCCAGGGCGGGGCCGGACGCGCCCACTCGACGAAGAGCCCCGGCGACACCGTCGACGCGCTCAACGATCCGGCGCACGCCGCCGACCTCGGCCTGACAGAGGCGCAGGCGAAGGCCCTCGCCGATCTCAAGAAGCGGGCCGACGCGGTCCGCGCCGAGCTCGAAGGGCACATCCAGGTGTACCGTGATTTGCGGACCCTCCCGGCCGACCAGCGCAAGGAGCGCATGCAGACCGCCGCCGAAGAACGTCGCGCGGGCGTCGAGAAGCTGGTCGCCCTCGACGCCGAGGCCCTCGAAGTCCTGACGCCCGAGCAGAGGGAGACGGTCCGGACGATCCACCGGCTCATGGAGCTTCAAGGCCAGGGCCCCTGGGCCCTGACGAGCGACGAGGTCGCGGCGTCGCTCGACCTCTCCGCCGAGCAGGTCGAGACCATCAGGGCCGCGCTCCAGCAGGCTTCTGCCGACCGCGCCCGCGCTACGCGCGACGCCTTCGCGGGGCTCGGCGAGTCCCGCGATCTCGAGCCCACCGAGCGGGCCCGTTTGCACGAGGAGGCGAGCGCCCGCGCCGCCGCGGCCCACGCCGAGATCGAGGCGACGACGCGACGCGAGGTCGAGGCCGTTCTGACGCCCGAGCAACGGGCGGGCGCGGCCCAGTATCTGGGGCCGGTCCCGGGCGGCGAGGCCGGGACGAACCTCGGCCCCTGAGGACCCCGGCCCCACGGCGATAGGCTTTGCAGTACCGGGTCCCGTCCTCCCCCGGGCGGGACCGGATTTTTCGCTCAATAGACCGGGTACATTCCCGTTGAACTGGGCGCGGGACGGACGAAACCTGCCTTCCCCTCGGGGGTTTGATACAGGTGGGGAGCGCGCCCGTCCTCCGAAGGGCGGGATCAAGGGGCGGATGCGGCCGTGACCATCGTCGAGGTGCTGCTGGAACAAGGCCTGGTGACGCCGGAGCAGCTGGGCGAAGCCATGCAGCTCCGGAAGAAGGGCGGGGTGCGCTTGGATCGGGCCCTCGTGCAGCTTGGGCACATCGACGAGGACCGCCTCCTGGCGGTCATGAGCGAGCAGCTCTCCATCCCCCTCGTGGACCTGGCTTCGGCCCGCATCGACGTCGAGACGCTCCGCACGCTCCCCGCGAAGCTTGTTTACCGCAAGCACCTCGTGCCCGTCTCGCGGCGCAACGGCACCCTCACCCTCGCCACCTCCGATCCCTTCGACCTCTACGCCTTCGACGAGGTGCGGCTGCTGACGGGCCTCGAGGTCCAGCCGGTGCTCGCGCCGCTGGAGGAGATCGACAAGGTCATCAAGGCCCACTATGGCGTGGGCGGCGACACCATCGACGAGATGATGGGCACGACCGAGGACATCCAGGTCCTTTCGGCGGAGGGCGGCGACGCCGAGGACCTCCTGGAGATGGCCCAGGAGGCGAGCGTCATCAAGCTGGTCAACGAGATCTTCCTCGAGGCCCTCAATGAGCGCGCTTCCGACATCCACGTCGAGCCGTACGAGAAGGATTTGGTGATCCGGTACCGCATCGACGGCGTGCTGCACGAAGCGTCGGTCCCGTCGCAGATCCGGCGGTTCCAGTCGGCGATCATCAGCCGCATCAAAATCCTTGCGAACCTCAACATCGCCGAGAAGCGCCTGCCGCAGGACGGGCGCATCAAGTTCCAGGTGGGCGGCCGCCAGATCGACGTCCGCGTCTCCATCATTCCCATGCTTTTCGGCGAGGGTGTCGTCATGCGCATCCTCGACCGCAGCCAACTCCTGATGAAACTGCCCGATCTGGGCATGGCCGACGACACCTTCGGCGTGTTCCTCGACCTCATCAAACGCCCCCACGGCATCATCCTCGTCACCGGCCCGACCGGCTCCGGCAAGACGACGACCCTCTACGCGGCCCTTCAGGAGATCGTCAGCCCGAAGATCAAGATTGTCACCGTCGAGGACCCGGTCGAGTACCATCTCGACGGCATCAACCAGATTCAGGTCCAGCCGAAGATCGGCATGACCTTTGCGCGCGGCCTGCGGGCGATCCTGCGGCACGACCCGGACGCGGTGATGATCGGCGAGGTCCGCGACCTCGAGACGGCCGAGGCCGCGATCCAGGCGGCCCTGACGGGACATCTCGTCTTCTCCACTCTTCATACCAACGACGCCTGCTCCGCCGCCACGCGCCTTCTGGACATGGGCGTCGAGCCGTACCTCGTCACCAGCACGCTCATGGCGGCCATGGCCCAGCGCCTCGTCCGCACGATCTGCGACGAGTGCCGTGAGTCCGTCGAGCCCGATCGCGACCGCCTTCCGCCCGACTTCGAGCTGGAGCCCGGCACGACGCTCTACCGCGGGGCCGGCTGCCGCAAGTGTCGCGGCACGGGGTACCGCGGGCGGACGGGCCTCTTCGAGCAGATGGTCATCACGGACGCCGTGGCCGACAAGATCATGGACCGCGCCCCGGCCGGGCAGGTCCTCCGGCAGGCCAAGGCCGACGGCCTGCGGTTGCTCCGCGAAGACGGGTGGGTGAAGGTCCGGGCCGGGATCACGACGCCCGAGGAAGTCATCCGAAGCACCAAGATGTGACGCCGCATCCCCGTCGCCGTGCCGGCGACGGCCTGACCGATGCTCGGGAGCGATGGCCACGTACCGCTACATTGCACGCACCGGCGCCGGCGAGGAAGTGACCGGCGTCATGCAGGCCGAGAACCAGGCGGCCGTGGTGCGGTCCCTGGACGAGAAGAGCCTCTTCCCGGTCCGTGTGGCGGAGGAGAAGTTGCGCCAGGGCCTGAGTCTCGGGGGCGGCCGGGTCCGCATGCGTGATGTCGGCACCCTCTACAGCCAGATGGCCGACCTCTTGCGCGCGGGCGTGCCGGTGCTCCGGGCCCTGGAGGTTCTGGCCCGCGCGCTGCCGCCCGGGGCCCTCAAGCGAGAGGTCCTGCGGGTCCGCGAGCAGGTTGCCGAGGGCCGGCCGCTGGCCGACGCACTCGGCGAGCGCCCCGACGCGTTCGCCCCGGCCCACGTGGCGATGGTCCGGGCGGGGGAGCGCGGTGGGTTTCTCGAGGAGGTCCTGGCGAACCTCGCCGCCTTCGTGGAGCGCCAGGACGAGCTGCGGGCTAAGGTCCGCGGGTCGATGATCTACCCCCTGCTGCTCTTGACGGTTCTGTCGGCGGTCCTCATCGCCGCGCTCGTCTGGCTCGTGCCCCAATTCGCCGAGTTCCTTGAGGAGGCCGAGAAGCCGTGGCCCACGAAGGTCCTCTTCGGGATCAGCGCGCTGGTGCGCGGTCACTGGATGGCGGCGCTCGTCGTGGCGGCGGGCGCGATCGGCGGCGGGTGGGCGGCGTTTCGGAGCGAGGCGGGACGCCGCGCCTGGGAGCACGCCCGCCTCAAGCTGCCCCTTTTCGGCAGGGCGATCCGCATGGTCTCCATCACCCGCTTTTGCCGCGTCCTGGGCACGATGCTCGCGAGCGGGGTGCCCATCCTGGAGGCCCTTCGAATCTCGAAGGACGCCACCGGCTCCGACGTCCTCGCCGAGAGCATCGAGGGGGCCACCGAGAACGTCCGGGCGGGCGAGCCGCTGGCGGCGCCGCTGGCTTCGAGCGGCTTGTTCCCGGCCGAGGTCATCGAGATGATCGCCGTGGCCGAGGAATCGAACCAGCTCGAAGCGGTCCTGGTGCGGATCGCCGACGTCGTGGAGCAGCGCACGAACCGGCAGGTGGACCTGGCGGTCCGCCTCATCGAGCCACTGATCCTGGTGGTCATGGCCGCCGCCATCGGATTCCTGGCCTTGGCGCTGTTGTACCCGATCCTGTTGATGGCCACGAGCCTGAGTCGTTGAGGCGAGGCGGGGCAAGGAACGTTCGTTAACCCAGGCGCGGCCGGGCGGCCGCGCGAGCGAAAGGAGCACGAAACGATGAAGAAGAGGCGAAGCGCCCGGCGGGCCTTCACGCTGATCGAGGTCCTGCTCGTGATCCTGATCATCGGCATGCTGGCCGCCGTGTTCATCGGCGGCTACGCGGGCACCCGGACCGGGGCCCGCATCGAGACGACCAAGCTCATGATGAAGACCGTCGAGAACGCCCTCGAGCGCTACAACATGGACATTGGCCACTATCCGACCGAGGAGGAGGGCGGCCTCCGGGCCCTGCGCGTCGAACCCGCCTTCGAGGACGAGGAAGTCGCCGAGCGGTGGCGCGCCCCGTACCTGAAGGAAGACCCCAAGGACGCCTGGAACAACGAGTTCCACTACGAGCTCAACGACGCCGCCGCCGTCGCCGAGGGCCAGCCCCAGTTGAAGATCTGGTCCAGCGGCCCCGACGGCCAGGACGGGACCGAGGATGACATCCGGAACTGGTCCGAGGAGATGTAGCGCGCGCCGCGGTTTCACGCTCATCGAGGTGTTGCTGGCGATCGCGCTCGTGGTGGGCCTGGCGGGGGTCATGATCCTCGCCGTGGGGCGCGGCGCGCGCGGCGTGGACCTGGAGGAAGGCGCGCGGCGTCTGGCGACGGCGTGTCGGATGGCCCGGGCCGAGGCGGCGCTGCGCGGTCGGCGGTTCTGTCTCGCCACCGGCGGCGAGACGGGCCGGTGGCAGATCCTCTGGGAACCCGAGCCCCTCGCCGCGCCGGGGCAGTTCGTCTACTTCCGGGCGAGCTCCTGGCCGGAGCGGTTGCCGGTGGGCGAGCTGGTCGTCACGTATGCCGAGCTGGCGGGGGCGGCGGCCTACCGGGCCCTCGAGATGCCGAGCGAGCCGATCGTCATGCCCGAGCCGGCCTCCGAGGGCGAATATGTCCTCTTCCGGACCGACGGGACGAGCGACTCGTTCCTGCTGGAGCTGGCCACGTACGACGGCCAGGACGAGCGCCGCGCGGTCGTGCGGTGGGACGGGCTGACGGGCACGGGCACCGCGGAGGTGCTCGGGCCGGTGGCCCTTGAGAGCTTCTATGCCGCGCGCCAAGAGGAGGGGGCCTGGTGAGACCTCGCCGCGCCGTTGCCCTTCTGGAGGTCGTTGTCGCCCTGGCGCTGTTCGTGGCGGCGGCGAGCGCAGTGCTGGCGGGTCTGACGGCCTGCCTGCGGGCCGCCGACGACGTGCGCCTCTCGGCGACGGCAGGCGACCTGGCGGTCACGGTCCTCTCGCAGGTGCAGGCGGGCATCCTGCCCCTTCAGGACGACGGGCCTGTGCCCTTCGAACCGCCGCGCGAGGCCTGGACGTGGGAGATCGTCACCTCGCCGGTCGAGGTCGCCGCCGACGTCGAGGGCCTCGTGCGCGTGGAGATCATCGTGGCCAACGCCGACCGGGCCTACACCGAGCGGCTGGTCCAGTGGGTTAGCGTGGAGCAGGCCGCGCCGGCCGAAGGCGGAACATGGAACCCGTACGAGGGGATCGCGTGGTGAGACGCCGTCGCCCAATCCGCGGTCTGACTTTGATCGAGGTCACCCTGGCCATCGCCCTGGCCCTGGGTTTGGTGGCGGGCATGTTCGCCTTCTACCGCGAAATCCTCGGCACCCGCGAGACCCTCGCCGACGCCATGGATCGCATCGGGGCCGTGCGCGGCATCATGGAGCAGATGACGGAGGAGCTTCAGTGCGTGGCCGCCGAGGGCGGGCGATTGCGGGGCGCGGAAACGAGCCTTCGCTTCAGGAAGGCCGAGCTGCCCGGCCCGGCCGTCTGGGTCGAGCGCGCCTTCACCGAGGACCCGCTCCCGAGCGAGCAGGACCTCCGCCTCGTCGGGTATCGGCTCCGCTGGGAGGAGGATGAGTACGGCTACACGTACGTCGTTGGCCTCGAACGGACGTGCCAGCGGCTCCTTCGGGCGCGGCTGGCGGAGGAGGGCGTCGAGGTCGAGCGGACGCTCCTCTCGGACCGCGTCAAGTTTGTGCGGTTCCGGTACTGGGACGGGTATGAATGGATGCCGGAGCCGCCGCGCGGCCTGCCCCGCGCGATCGAGGTCGCCCTCGGCGAGAAGCCGTTGCCCGAGGACATCGAGCCCATCGACTACCCGTTCCCGACAGTCGAGCGCGTCGTCTACCTGCCCGCCTCCGAGGTGACGACGGACGAGGGCCAAGAGGGGGGCGGCCGATGACCCGGCGCGGAACCATCCTGGCGGGCGTGCTCCTCGTGCTGGCCTTGGCCTCGACGGCCGCGGTCAGCGTTCTTTTCATGATGCGCGCCGAGGTGGCCACGAGCGCCGCCCGACGCCGCGGCGAGCGGGCCCGGGAAGCGGCGATGAGTGGCCTGGCCCTGGCGCGCACGGTCCTCATGCGCTACCGCGACGACCCCGCCGTCTGGGAAGATAACCCCGACCTCTTCCAGACCCAGCTCGTCTCGGAGGCGGGCGGCGACACATGGTACGTTACCCTCTATGCCCCCAACCCCGCCGACGACACGCGCCTCCGCTACGGCTTGGCCGACGAGGCCGCCCTCCTCAACCTCAACACCGTAGACGAGGAGACTCTCCGGCGCCTGCCCGGCGTGCCGCCCGAGATCGTCGACGCCCTCCTCGACTGGCGCGACACCGACGACGACACCCGCGCCGAGGGCGCCGAGCAGGACTATTACGACTCCCTCGTCTGGCCCTACGCCATTCGGAACGGCCCGCTTGAAACGCTCGAAGAGGTGTTGCTGGTGCGCGGCGTCACGGCCCCCATCGTCTACGGCGAGGACTACAACCTGAACGGCCTGCTGGACCTGAACGAGGACGATGGCGACGACATGTTCCCGCCCGACGACCGCGACGGCCTGCTGGCCCGTGGGCTTTACGGGCTGGCTACCGTCTGGAGCTGGGAGCCGAACCTCGCCGCCGACGGCGAGGCCCGCCTCGATCTGAACGGAAACCCGGAGGCCCTCGGGGACGTCGGCCTGTCGGAGGGCACGCTCGCGTTCATCCGCATCTGGCGGGGCGAGGGCAAGAAGTTTGAGCACCCGAGCGACCTGCTGGAAGCCGAGTGCGAGATCACCAGGAAGCACCCCGCCAGAGCGGAGTTGAACCCCGGCGATCGCCTCGTTTGTCGGCTCGAGCCGGAGGATCTCGAAATCCTGCTCGACCGGACGACGTGCGTCGGCGACAAGCGGTTCACGGGCCTGGTCAACGTCAACACGGCCGCGGCCGACGTGCTCATGGCCCTGGGCCTGGAGGAGGGACCCGCCCACGAGATCGTCGACGTCCGCACGACGCTCGACCCGTCGGCCCGGGCCACCGTCGCATGGCTTCACACGACGAACGTATTGGATGCGGGCGCCTTTAAGGCCGTGGCCCCGAAGCTGACGGCCCGGGCCCGGCAGTTCCGCGTCCGGGCCATCGGGTTCGGGGCCATTTCCGGCCGCTTCCACATCCTCGAAGCCGTGCTGGATACGGCCGAGGGTATGCCGCGCATCATCTATATGAGGAACATGACCCGGGCGGGGATGCCCTTTGCCCTCGATCCGGAGAGTCTGGAGCGGAGCCTGTAGCATGGCGTCGATCGTCGAAAGACTCCGGGGCCTGACCGGAAGCCGCCCGCGCGGCCGGTTCACGGCTGTTGATTTCGACAGCCGCCAGGTCCGCATCGTCCAGGCAGAGCACACGGCCGACGGGGTGCGCATCCTGAAGATGATCGCCGGGGCTATGCCCGACGGGCTCGACGTCGAGGACCCCGAGGCCGTGGGCCGTTTCCTCGGCGAGGCCCTTGCCCAATCAAAGCTCGGTTCGAGCGGCATCCTCATGAACGTGCCGCGCGGCCAGGCCGTCCTGAAGCCCCTGACGCTTCCGCCCGCCGAGACGACCGGCGAGCTGGCCGCCATGGTCCATTTCCAGGTGGAGAAGGAACTGCCGTTCCCGGGGACCGAGGCGGCCATCGATTTCACCACCGAGACCCACTACGACGCCGAAGGCGCCGCCGAGGGCGAAGAGAGCGGCGTCCAAGTCCTTGTGGCGGCGGTGCGCCACGGCGTTGTCGAGCACTACCAGAAGATCGCTGAGGCGGCCGGGGTCAAGCTCCTGAGGCTCGGCCTCAGGCCGTACGCTGACCAGCGGGCCGTCCAGGCCTACGCGCCGGCGGCCGACCGTGCGACCCTCGCCGTCCTTCACCTGACGGCCGACGAGGTCGAGATTGACGTCCTCGCGGGAAGCAGCCTGGCCTTCAGCCGCTCCGCCGTCGCCCGGGTCGTGCCCGGCCCTGGACCTCAGGGAGCCGACGCCGGGGCGGACGAGGACGCGCCGGCCGACCCTCTCGACATGGTCGTCATGGAAGTGGCCCGCAGCCTCCGCTCCTACCAGGCGGTGCAGCGCGGCAAGCGGATTGAGGCGGTGTTGGTCGCGGGCGGGACGGGCCTCGAAGACGAGGTGGCCGCCGAGATCGACCGCCGCCTCGGCCTGGAGTGTGTCCGTTTCGACCCGGGCCGGAGCCTTGGCCTGCCGGAGGGCGGCACGGAGACGAGCGCCTTCATCAGCGCCCTCGGCCTGGCCATCGCCCACCAGCACGGCGAGGCCCTGCCGTACGATTTCCTCCATCCCAAGCGCCCGCCCGTCGAGAAGAACCAGGTCCTGCGCGTGGGCGTGGGGGCGTCGATCGCCGCGGGGATGGTCCTCGTCGCGGCCCTCGTCGGCGGGGCATGGTATCGCCACAGCAAGCAGGCTCGTGTCGACGCCCTGGTCGAACGCCTTGGCTTGCTCAAGACAGAGAACAAGGCCGTGGCCGAGCTCGGGAGTTTCGTCTCGAAGGTGCGCGGTTGGTCGGAGGCCGGTCGTCCCTGGCTCGACCACTGGGCCCGCACGTCGGGCCTCTTCCCTCCCTGCTCCGAGGTCTACATCGCCGCCCTCGACGCCGCGCCCGATGGGACGATGAGTTTCTCGGTCCGCGCCGCGTCCACGGACATCCTCGATCAACTGGGTGAAGAGTTGATCGAGGCCGGCTACAACTTCCGGCCCGGCCAGGTCACGACCGTCAAGAGCGAGCCGCGCTATCCCTTCTCGACGAACGTGCGCCTCCTCGTCGACACGAAGACCGAAGTCGACCTGGCCGCTATCGAACCCGAGCCGCGCCCGAAGGACGATGCCTCCGCCGAGCTCCTGGCCCGGGGCAAGGACCTGCGGCGTATCGAGACCGTCCAGGTCCCGGTGCCGACGCCCGAGGTTCGTCCCGCCGAGAGCCCGACGCCCGCCCCGACGGACCGCGACGCGCTGCGGCAGAAGATTCTCGAGACGTACGACGCCGACAAGGACGGCAAGCTCTCGCGGGCCGAGGGGGTCCGGGCCTACAGCGATATCCTCCGCAACCCCGGGCCTTGGGACACCGATGGCGACGGCCAAATCTCCCGCGACGAGCGGAGTGGCATCTACCGGTTCATTCGCCGGATGAGGGGCGATTGATGAACCCGCGCGAGCGCATCCTGGCTGTTGCCGCCGGTGCTGTAGTGGCGGGTCTGGCCCTGTGGTGGCTGCTCGACCGCGCCGTGCTCGGCCCGGCTGCCGACCTCGAGGCCCGCGCCGCTCAGCTCCAGGGCGATATCGAGGCCCTCGATCTGGCCAACTACCGCCGAGGAAACTACGTCCGCGACATCCGCGAGCTCGCGGGCCGTACCTTCAATACCGACGAGATGCGTGCCAGCGAGGCCCTGCGGGCGCACCTGGTCGAGCTGCTCCATCGCAGCGGACTCGGCGCCGAAGGCCTGTCTCTGAAGCCGTTCAGCGGGACGCCCGAGCGCGGCGTGTACCGGGAGATCGGGTGGTTCATTCGGGCTCGCGGCAGGCTCGAGCACGTGGTGAACTTCCTCTATCTGCTCGATCGCGATGCCTACCTCCATCGGACCGACGCGGTCTCCGTCTCGCCGGTGGCCCGCAGTCTCGACATGGACCTCCAGGTTCGCTATAGCAGCCTTGTCCTGACGCCGCCCAAGGCAAAAAAGGTCGACGGAAAGCCGATGATGACGCTCGAGACGAACACGGTGGCGGGGATGCTGGACGAGGTGCCCCTCGACGACGAGGCGCGGCAGGCCTACGCCGTGATCACGGAGCGGGACCTATTCCGACCGTACGTGAAACGGGTGGAGCGTCCGGCCCCGCCGCCGCAGGTGGTCCACAGCCCGCCGCCGTCGCGTCCGACGCCGTCCCCGTCGTCGCCGCCTCCGGCGGCGCCGGACGACCGGTTCCGGGTGGTGGGGCTGCCGTCGTGGGGCGAGGATCAGGACGTCTACGTCCTCGACAGCTCGACGAAGGAGACGAACAGGTACGGGCCCGGAGACCCGTTGGCGGGCGGCGAGATCGTCCTGGTCGACTATCGGGCCTTGCCTTTGCCGGACAAACCGGAGATTCTATCGGGCAGCCGGGTGATCCTGAAAATTGGCCCGGACTACTGGGCCGTGGAGCTGGGTCGCAGCCTGGCGGAGAAGTACCTCGTGAAGCGGTCGCGGCTTCCGGAAGCGCTCCGGGCCGAACCGGCCCCGGCGGAGGGGGCCGCCCGCGTGGCCGCGCCCGTCTCGGAATGAGGCGACGAGGGGGAGCCGTGCAGGATGGATGGCCGGGGTCGCCCCGCATCGGGCGATCGGAGGCATACAGGGAGTCAGCCATGAACGTATTGCGCGTAGGACGAGGGGGGCTGGGCTTGGCCCTGCTGGCGCTTCTGGCCGGGATGGTCGCGGCCGCCGAAGCGCCCGAGAAGAGGCCGCCCGCCTCGGATGATGCGAAGCCCGCCGAAGTCGGCGCCGCCCCGGCGCCCGCCTCAGGCGAGATGCCCGACGCCGCCCCCGAGATCGAGGCCACCCATCCCGCCCTCGTCGGTGACGCCGCCGACCGCACCCACCCCTTTATCCGATTCCAGTTCGACGGCATCCCCTACACCGAGGTGGTTCGCCGCTTCGCCCAGATGGCCGGCAAGCCCCTCGTCGGCGACCTCAACATCCAGGGCACGCTTACGTTCTTCGACGCCGAGCCCTACACATACGGCGAGGCCCTTGACACGCTGAACCTCGTGCTGGCGATGCGCGGGTACCAGCTCGTCGAGACCAAGCGGTTCCTGCAATTGGAGAAGCTCGAGAACATCCAGCGGATGCCGATCCAGATCTTCAGCGGCGCGGTGCCCGACGACACCGTCCGTCCGGGAGAGATCATCACGGTCGTGCTGCCCCTCAAGTTCGTGGACCCGGAGACGGCGGTCAAAACGATCCAGCCGATGATCTCGAGCTTCGGCAAGATCGCCGCCCTCGGCAAGGGCAAGGGCATCATCGTTACGGACCGCCACGAGACGATCCAGCGAGCCCGCCGCCTCCTCGCCACCATCGACACCGGGACCCTGGGCGAGGAGCAACTCCGCACCTTCGTCCTCAAGCACGCCGCCGCCAAGGAGGTGGCCGAAATCCTGACGAAGGTCCTCGGGGCCAGCGCCAATACCGGGACGACGCCCGAGAACCGCCGCCGCTACCGGATGGTCTACAGCCGCGAGCACAACCGCCACATCCCCGTGCCTGTCGAGGATTCCAAGTCCGAGGGTGGCCGCGTCGTCGTCACGACCGACGACCGTACCAACATGATCATCCTCGTCGCCTCGCCCGACAAGATCGCCCTGGCCGAGGAGATGATCGAGCGTCTCGACGTCGAAGGGCCCGCCGTGGCGGGTGACCTGAGGATCTTCAAGCTCGAGAACGCCCGGGCCGAAGACGTCGCCCGGGTCGTCGGGGAGATCATGCCCGGCTCCTCCACCCGCACCACGCGCGACCGGCGCGGCCGAGTCAGCCGCACGTCCACCGAGGGCACCCGCGTCGTCGCCGACCCGGTCACCAACCGCGTCATCGTCAGCGCTCCCTTCGAGCAGATGGCCCGGGTGGCCGACATCATTCGCGACCTCGACCAGGCCAGCACCGAGACCGAGGCCGTCAAAATCTTCCGACTGGCCGAGGCCGACGCCGCCCAGCTCGGCCAGGTCATCCAGGCGTCGCTCTCGAAGACCGACCCCCGGACCCGCCGCCCGACCGCCAAAGTGACCGTCAACGCCGACCCGCGCACCAACACCCTCATCGTCGCCGGCGCCGCGAGCGATATCCATTCGGCGGAGAAGCTGATCGCCGAGCTCGACCGCGCCCCCGGCGACGAGAGCCGCGAGGTCCACGTCGTCCAGCTCAAGGCCGGGGACGCCCGCCAGCTGGCCCAGTCGCTCCAGCGGCTCTATACCCAGCAGGGCGGGGGGCGCGGCCAACCTGCGCCGACGAACCTCCGGGTGGAGGCCGATGCCGGCACGAACAGCCTGATCATCTCGGCCGCCCCCGGGGACTGGCCGATCGTCCAGAAGATCCTGGAGGAGCTCCAGACCTCCGCCGCCCCCCAGTCCATCCCGTCGACGGCGCGGATCGCCGTCAAGCACGCCCCGGTCCGCGATCTGGCCCAGTCGTTGACGCAGGTCTTCGGCCGCCGCCCGTCGTCCCGGACGGGTCCGTCGCCCGTGCCGGTGGTCATCGCCCCCGACGAGCACAGCCGCAGCCTGCTCGTCTCGGCCGCCGACGACGACATGCAGACGATCGTGGGTCTGGTGCAGGCGATGGACGTGCCCGCCGACGAGGAATCCCTCGTCGCCCGGATCATCCGCCTGAAGTCCGCCGACGCGACGGCCCTCGCCGAGACGCTCCGGGCCATGCTCCCGCCCGTCCCGCGGGGCCGGCCGGAGCGCGTCGTGATCCAGGCGGAGCCGGCGTCGAACTCGGTGCTCCTGAGGGCCCCCGAGGGCGAGCGGACGCTCCTGGAAGAGATGATCGCCCGCCTCGACGAGGCGGTCCAGTCCGAGGCCCGCGAGACGCGAATGCTGCCCCTGAAGGGCGCCTCGGCCCGGGCCCTGGCCGCCACCCTCGCTCCGCTCTATGGCGCGCCGGCACCCGCGACCGCCTCGCGGGGGCGCGGCCGGGGCGGGCGTCCGACCCCGCCGCCGAAGCCCGAGGAGAGCGTGATTCTCGTGCCGTCGCCGGACGACCGGATACTCATCGTCGAAGGGTCGCGTTCGGAGGTGGAGGAGATCGCCCAACTCGTCGCGAGCCTCGACACGGAGGCCGAGGCCGGGCCCATCGAGTTCCGCACCTACAGCCTCGCGGGCGGATCGAACGCCGTCGAGCTGTCGCGCTCTCTCGCGAAGCTCTTCGCCGCCGAGATGAGTGCCGCGGGCGGCGGGCCGACCCCGAGCTTTGAGGCCGACGGGGCCTCCAACACCCTCTTCGTTGCCGCCAACGGCGAGCAGTTCAAGATCATCGAGGAGATGCTCTCGGAGTTGCCCGCGTCAGCCCTCGTCGAGAGCCTGACGAAGACGTACACGCTGAAGAATGCCCAGGCGTCGCGCGTGGCCGAGGTGCTCGGTCAGATGCTCGCGGGGGTGCCGCCGTCGGCGTCCGCGCGCAGCCGGGGGCGCGGCCGGGGGGGACGGCCGATCGTGGGGGCCGACGTTCGCGTGGCCGGCGTCGACGAGACACGCACCGTCGTCGTCCAGGGCCCGGCCGAGAAGATCGCCCTGGCCGAGGAACTGATCCAGTCGCTCGACGTCTCCAGCGCCGAGTCCGTCGAGCCGATCCGCATGATCCGTCTCGCCTCCGCCGACGCCACGGCCCTCGCGGCCACGCTCACCGCCATGGTGCCGCAGCCGGGCCGGGGCGAGCCCTCGACGATCACCATCCAGGCCGACCCGGCCTCCAACTCGGTGCTCCTGCGGGCTCCGGAGGCCGAGCGCACAATGCTCGAGCAGATGATCGCCTCGCTTGACGAGGCCGTCAAGGAGGATGCCCGCGAGCTTCGGTCCCTGAAGCTGAAGAGCGCGTCGGCCGCGGCCCTGGCCGACATGGTCGCCCCGCTCTTTGACGCCCAGACCCGGCCGCTCGCGTCGCGCCGCGGCCGCGGACGACCCGCCGTCGTCCCCGCCGTCGACCAGAGCGTGACGCTCGCTGCCTCGCCGAATGACCGCGTCCTCGTGGTCGAAGGGCCCCGCCGGAAGGTCGAGGAGGTCGCGCAACTCGTCGCCACGCTCGACATCGGCGAAGCCCCCGGCGAGATTCAGTTCCGCACGTACGCGCTCATGGGCTCGAGCGCCGTCGATCTGGCCCGCAGCCTGGCGCGCCTCTTCGCCGAGGAGACGAAGGGCCGCGCCCGGCCGGCCGCCGGCACCGGACCCAAGTTCGAGGCCGACGGGGGCACGAACCAGCTCCTCGTCGCCGCCACCGAGGCCGACTTCGCGGTCATCGATACCCTCATCGAGAAACTCGCCGTCGAGACCCAGCTGGCGAGCCAGACCCGCACCTTCACGCTCCAGCACGCCGATGCGCGGCAGGTGGCCGACGTTCTTCAGCTCATGCTGGCCGGTGTTGAGCCGAGTCCGCGGGGCCGGTCACGCGGCCGGTCTTCCCCGCCGCCGGCTACTGCTGTGGAGGTCCGCGTCACGGGCGTCGTGGAGATCCGGTCGGTCGTCGTGCAGGGCCCCGGCGACAAGATCGCCTTGGCCGAGGAACTGATCGCCTCCCTCGACGTGCCCGTGACCGAGGCGGTCATGCCCATGAAAATGATCCGCCTCGAGTCGGCCGACGCCGCGGCCCTGGCCGAGACGCTCCGGGCCATGCTCCCGCAGACGCCGCGAGGCCAGACCCCGGCCGTTTTCATCGAGGCCGATCCCGCTGCCAACGCGGTCCTCCTGCGGGCCCCGGGGGCGGAGCGGCAGCTGCTCGAGGAGATGATTGCAAGCCTCGACCAGGCCACCCGGGACGAGGCCCGCGAGATGCGGATCCTCGAGCTCAAGCGGGCCAGTGCCGAGGCCCTCTCCCTCATGCTCGCCCCGCTCCACGGCGGCACGGCGGCCCCGCCGTCGCGGTCGACGTCGCGCGGCCGGCGGTCCCAGCCGACGGTCCAACGAACATCCGAGGGGGTCGTGCTGACGCCGTCGCCCGACGACCGGAAGCTTGTCGTCGAAGGCCCGCGCGGCAGGGTCGAGAAGATCGCCCAGCTTGTCGCCAGCCTCGACGCCGGCGCCGAACAGCAGGCCTCGCAGTTCCGAACCTACAGCCTTGCGAACTCGAGCGCGGTCGACCTGGCCCGGAGCCTGGCGCGCCTCTTCGCCGAGGAGACGAGGGGCGGCCCGCCGAGCGCCGTTCCCGCGCCCAAGTTCGAGGCCGACGGCGGGTCGAACCAGCTTCTCGTCTCGGCCACCGAGGACCAGTTCACCACCATCGATGCGCTGATCGAGACGCTCCAGGCCACCACGGAGCTGGCCACCCAGACCCGCACCTTCCGCGTCCGGCACGCCCAGGCTTCGAGCGTCGCGAACGTGCTGGGTCTGATGCTTGCGGGCACGCCGGTCGAGACGCGGTCGTCGCGCGGCCGGGGCAAGCCCTCAGCGCCGAGCGCCTCGGATGGGCAGGTCCGCGTCACGGGCGTCGACGAGACGCAGACGGTGGTCGTCCAGGGGACGCCGGAGAAAATCGCCCTCGCCGAGGACCTCATCGCATCGCTCGACGTGGCGGGCGCTGAGACCGATAACCCCATCCGCATGGTCCGGCTCGAATCGGCCGAGGCGGCGGCGCTGGCCGAAAGTCTCAAGGCCATGCTTCCGCCCGTGGCCCGCGGCGAAGCGCCGACCATCTTCATCGAAGCCGACAAGGCGTCGAACTCGGTCCTGCTGCGGGCTCCGGAAACCGAGAGGAAGCGGCTCGAGGAGATGATCGCCTCCCTCGACCAAGCCACCCGCGACGAGGCCCGCGAGACTCGTGTCGTGACGATCGAGCGCGCCTCTGCCGCCGCCCTGGCCGAGACACTCGCGCAGCTCCAAAGCGGCGCCTCGGGCCCCGTGCGCCGGGACCGGCGGGGGCGCCCCATCCCCAGTCCCACGGGGCAGGGCGAGGAGAACGTGACCGTTGCGCCCGCGCCGGACGACCGGAGTTTGGTCCTCGATGGGCCGCCTGCCCGCGTCGACGAGATAGCGGCCCTCATCGCCCGACTCGATACCGGCGAAGGGCCGACCCGGAAACTCGTCCGCACCTATCAGCTCGCCACGACCGACGCGGCGGGCCTCGCCCAGGGGCTGACGCGCCTCTTCGCCGAAACGACGCCGCGCGGCAAGACGCCCGCCGCCACGGCCCTCGCCCAGCCGCGCTTCGAGGCCGACCCTCAGACGAACCAGCTGATGGTGGCGGCGACGGCTGATCAGTTCGAGACGATCGAGACCGTGATCCGGGGTCTCCAGGTCTCCAAGGACGAGATCATCACCCAGATTGTGCCGCTCGCGAAGGCCCAGGCCGAGACGCTGGCGGCGGCCGTCAACGCCAGCCTCGCGCAGTCGGGCGCTCCGACGCCCAACCGGGGACGCGGCCGGGGTCCCGCGCCGGCGGCTTCCGAGACCCGCGTCACCGTCACCCCCGAGCCGAACTCCAACAGCGTTCTCGTCCGCGGGCCCGCGCGCGACGTCCCCGTCGTCGTCGAGATGATCAAGCGGTTGGACGCGGGCGGCACGAACGCCGTGGCCGAGGTGCGGGTCTTCCCGATCGAGAACGGCGATGCCGGCGAGGTGTCCGAGGCCATCGAGACGCTCTTCAAGGACATGATCAAGCAGCAGACCGCCGGCCGCCGCGACGTCCAGCCGCCCCCGTTCAGCGTGACCGCGGACCTGCGGACGAACAACCTGATCGTCTCCACGACGCCCGCGTACTTCGACTTGGTGCAGAACCTCGTGATGACGCTCGACGCGGCGCCCGAGCGGGCCGCCCGCGACGTTCATTACGTCTGGCTCGAAAACGCCGACGCCACCGACCTCGCCGCCAAGCTCTCCACCATGTATGCCGACCGCAAGGGCGTTGACAAGCCGGTCATCGAGCCGGACCTCTTCTCCAACGCCCTCACGATCATCGCCAAGACCGAAGACCTGCTGACGATGGAGCCCATCATCCAGAAGCTCGACGACGCGGCCAAGGACACGAGCTTTCAGGTCCGCGTCGTGCCGCTCGCCGGCATGAAGGCCGCCCGTATGGCCCGCGTCCTCCAGAACGTCTACCAGCAGATGACCGACAGCGAGGTCGTGGTTACCGAGAACGTTCCCGCCCCGGAGTCGACGGGCGAGGGCGTGGGCCGGCGGCTGGTGCCGGGCGCGGCCGATGTCCCCGAGTCTGAGGTCGCGCCGGCGGAGGAAAGGGAGTCGAAGGGCGGGGCGCTGTTCCTCGAAACGCCCCTGGAGGCCCCGCCGGCGCGTATCACCATCGGCGTCGAGCCCGAGTCCAACGCCCTCATCGTCTCGGGGCCCCGCCAGGAGCTTGACCATATCGAGACGCTGCTCGACGAGCTGATGGCCACCGTGACGAGCGAGGAGGCCGAGTATCGCATCTTCGACATCAAGAAGGCCGACCCGACCGCCGTCGCCACCACGCTCGACCAGCTCTTCAACCCGAAGCCCGTTCAGGTCCGCAAGAAGGATCCGAAGGCCCCGCCGCCGCCCCTGCCTCCTCCGGTCATCACGGTCGTGGCGGACGCGCGGACGCACAGCCTGATCGTCCGCGCAAAACCTCTCGATTTCGAGGTCATCGAGGCCCTGATCCGCGAGCTGGACCGGGCTTCCGGCGCCGTCAACGAGGTCCGCATCTTCGGCCTCAAGAATACGGATGCGGTTGAGGTGGCCGACAACCTCAACGAGCTCTTCAACCCGAAGACCCCGGTCGCGCCCCGGCAGAAGGTGCAACAGAAGGGAAGCAAGAACCAGAAGGCCCCGACGCCTCAGAACCGCAGCGCCGTCGCGGCCGCCGAGGCCGTCGAGTTCGCCGGCGACGACGGCGTGACCACCGTCGGCGCCGACACACGCGTCTCGATCACCGCCAACCAGGCGACCAACTCCATCGTCGTCGCCGCCCCCTCCGACGTCATGGAGCTGGTGGCCCGCATCATCGAGGAGCTCGATCAGTCGGCGGCCCTGGCCGTCGTCCCCGCGGTCCGCATGTATCCGCTCGCGAACGCCGACGTAAAGGCAACCGTGGAGGCCCTGCGCGAGGTGTTCGTCCAGGCGTCCCGGGGGGGCCGGCCCTCCACCCAGAAGGCCACCGAGGCCCCCGTCGTCATCACCGGCGACGAGGGCGGACGCCAGATCATCGTCTCGGCCGCCGCGGAGAAGCACGAGCTGATCGCCCGGGTCATCGCCGACCTCGACGCCGCCCAGGAGGGCGACCGGCTCGCTGTCCGCGTCTACCGCATCCGCCACGCCGACGCCGCCGAGCTGGCGGGGGCCCTCTCGAAGACTTTGGCCGACGCCGCACCGACGCGCGGGCGTGGCCCCTCGGCCGGTGAGGTCCGTATCAACGCCGACCGCAGCTCCGGGTCCATCGTCGTCCGGGCCCCCGAGAGCGAGCACGAGCGGATTGCCGCCCTCGTCGCCGAGATGGACGTTCTGCCTGCCGAGGCGTACGCCGTCCGCCTGGTACCCCTCAAGAACGCGGACCCCGAGCAGGTCGCCGCCGTCCTCTCACGTCTCTACGGCGAAGGCGGCGCCGCGACGGGGCGCGGGCGCGGCCGGGGAGCGCCGTCGGTGACCTCGAAGTCCGGCGTCGTCATTGAGGCCGACAAGGCCGCGCGCGTGCTCATGGTCCGCGCCGACGACGAGACCTTCGACGCCATCCGAAGCCTGGCTCTGGAGCTGGACGCCGGAAGCGTGGGCGGCGACGTCGAGCAGGCTCTTATCGGCCTCCGCTTCGCCCAGGCTTCGAGCGTCGCCGCCGGGCTCAGCCAAGCTTTCGCGCCGGCCCGCGGGCGGCCGATGGCCCCCGAGGACGTGGTCACCGTCGTTGCCGAGCCCGTTTCCAACAGTCTCATCGTAACCGCCAACGCCGCCAACCTGGCTCGCGTCCGGAGCCTCATCGAGAAGCTCGATACGGAGACGACGGGCGGCGTGCGGACCGAGTTCCTCATCCTCGAGCACGCCCGGGCCCCCGACCTGGCGAACGTTCTTGCGCGGGTGGCCGGGGCGGTTGGCGGGCGGGGTACGCGCGGCGCGCCGGGCGTCCAGACCGTAGTCTCCGCCGACGCGGCCTCCAACGCCCTGGTCATGAGCGGCCCGGCGGGCGATGTCGACCGTCTCTTGACGATGGCGCGCGATCTCGACACTGCCTCGGCCGGTGAAGCCCCCGGCGTGTGGATCTTGCCGCTCGAGCGCGGCGAGGCCGGGGCCATGGCTGCCATGGTCCGCGATCTCTACGCCCAGCAGGCCCGGGCCGCCGGCCGCGAGAAACGTAAGGCCGAGCCCCTGGCCGTCTCCGCCGACGAGTCCGCCAACGCCCTTGTCCTCGCCTGCACGAAGGGGATGTACGAGCAGGTGGCCGAGTGGGTCGGACGCATCGAGACGATGAAGGTCGAGCGCGGCGAGTACCAGATCATCGCGCTGGCCAACGCCGACCCGACGGAGGTCGAGCAGGCGATCCGGGCGCTGCACGGCGACGCGGCTCCGTCGCGCGGCCGGGGGCGGGGGGCGCCGGCGGGGTCGTCGCTCCAGATCGCCGTCCTTCCGCAGCAGCGGGCCCTGGTCGTGAGCGCCACCTCGGCCGATTTCGCCGCCATCAAGAAGCTCGCCGAGGAACTGGACGCCGCCGCGCTCGGAGCGAAACGAGAGATCCGCGTCTATGGCGTCGCCCACGCGGAGATCGCCTCGACCGTCGCGTTGCTCCAGGAGATTCTCGGCGGCGCAGTCTCGCGCGGGCGCGGCCGGGGCCGGCCGGCGCCGGTGGGGGAGGAGGCGCCGGCGATCACGGGCGACGAGACCGCTCGGAAGATCATCGTCGCGGGGACGCCGGACCAGCACGAGCTGACCGCTCGCGTCATCCGGGAGATCGACGACGCCCACGGCCTCGAGCAGGTGGCGGTGAAGGTCTACCGGGTCGAGCACGCCGAAGCGGGGAGCCTGGCGCAGGCCCTCAGCCAGGCCTTGACCGAGGGCGGCCGGAAGAGCGAGTCGCTGCGGATCAGCGCGGACCGAAGCTCCAACGCTTTGGTCGTGCGGGCCCAGGCGGCCGAGCACGAGCGGATCGCCGCGCTGGTGGCCGAGATGGACGTGCGCCCGGCCGACGAGTACCCCGTGCGGACGATTGCCCTCAAGAACGCGCGGGCCGAGGACCTGGCCCCGATGCTGACGCGGATTTTCACGGGCCAGGCGGTGCCGCGTTCAGGCGGCCGTGGGCGCAGCATGCCGACGCCTACGGGTAGCGTCATCATCGAAGCCGACCCGGCTGCGCGGATGCTCCTGGTGCGTGCCGACGAGGAGACGTTTGCGCGGATCGAGGCGTTGGCGACGGGCCTCGATGCCCGGAGCCTCGGCGGGGAGCGGGCGCAGACGCTGGTGAAGCTGGAGTTCGCCCAGGCCGCCTCGGTGGCCCAGTCGATCGAACGTGCCTTCGCCCCTCCGCGCGGCAAGCAGGTCGAGCCGGAGGAGACGGTGGCTGTTGTCGCGGAGCCGTTCTCCAACAGCCTGATCGTGACGGCGAACGGAGAGAACTTCGCGAAGGTCGAGCAGCTCGTGGCGAAGCTCGACACGGAGGAGGCGGGCGGGTCGAGGACCGAGTTTTTGGTTCTCCAGAATGCCCGGGCCACGGACCTCGCGAACACGCTCAGTCGCGTGGCATCCGCGGGCTCGAAGGGCAAGGGTGCGGCGGCGGTCCAGCCGGTGGTTGTCTCCGCGGATGCCTCGTCGAACGCCCTGGTGATGAACGGGCCGGAGAAGGAGGTCGAGAAAATCCTGGCCATGGCCCACGACCTCGACCAAGCCAGCGCCAAAAGCGCGACCGACGTCTTCATCATGCCGCTCACCAACGGCGACGCCGCCGAGGTGGCGGCCATGGTCCGCGATCTTTACAGCCAGCAGGCCCAGGCCGCGGCCCGGGAGAAGCGGAAGGTCGAGCCGCTTGCCGTCTCGGCCGACACGCGGGCCAACGCCCTTGTGCTCGCCACCACCGAGGCCATGCACGGCCAGGTCACGGAGTGGGTCGGCAAGGTCGAGTCGATGACGCCGTCGCGCGGGAGCCTACGGGTGATCACGCTCCAGTTCGCGAACCCGGCGGACGTCGAGCGTGCCATCCAGGAGCTCTACGGGGATGGGGCCACGAGTTCCTCCTCGGGGCGGTCGTCGCGGCCCGCTTCGTCCCGCACGCAGCCGCGCCCGCGCGGCCGGCGGGGGGCGCCGGGCGCGGCGGGGGCGGCCGGGCCTTCCGGACGGGTCGAGACCACGCTCCTTCCGGAGCAGCGCTCCATCCTCATCAAGGCCGCCGACGCCGACTTCGAGGAGATCATGAAGCTCGTCCAGGTCCTCGAAGCCGCCGCCTCGAAGGCCGAGCGCGACGTCCGCGTCTTCACCATCGAGAACGCGACCAACACCCGCGTGGCCCAGGCCCTCGCGCAGCTCTACCGCGACATCCAGCGACCCGACGCCCCGGAGGACGAGGTCGTCATCACGGCCTTGACGAACACGCGCGCCGTCGTCGTGGCCGCCACGCCCGAGAAGATGGAGGAGGTGGAGCACCTTATCAGCCAGCTCGACACGGCCCGGGTGGCTCCGCAGCTCGAGTTCCGCGTCTACGTGCTCGAACACGCCCAGCCCGTCAAGATTCTCCCCGCCCTCCAGCAGATGCTCCAGCAGGTCCGCGCGGCCCGGCCCGGCGAGCCTATCAACGCCCAGGCCGACGAGCGGACGCGCTCGATCATCGTGACCGCGCGCGGGACCGTGTTCGACGAGGTCGAGAAGATTATCAAGGCCCTCGACGAGGCGCCCGCCTTCGCCGAGGCTGAGGTCCTGATCATCCGGCTCAAGAAGGCCGACGCCACGCGCCTCGCCGGCGTGCTCCAGGACATCCTGCGCCCCTCGGCCGAGGCCCAGGTCACGCCTGAGGCTCGGGCCCTCCAGGAGCAGGTCCGCCGCCTGAAGATTCGAAGCGCGCGCGGCAAGGACAAGTTCGTCGAGCTGGACCTGACGAAGCCCATCAAGATCACCGCCGACCCGGTGGCCCGGAACGACCAGGGTGCCAATGCCCTCATCATCTCTTCGACGCCCGACAACCTGAAGGCCATGGAGGCGGTCGTCGCCCTCATGGACACCGTGCCCTTGGCCGAGGGCGTCCGCGTCCGGCTCATCCACCTCCGGAACGCCGACGCCGAGTCCGTCATGAGCGTGCTCGAGGAAATCTTCACCAAGGGCGTCGAGTTGGGCGGCAAGCCCGGCACGAGCGTCGAGGGCAAGGCCGAGCCAGAGAGCGTGAGCGGCAAGGCTTTGACGAGCGTCCTCAACGTCTCGGCCGACGTCCGAACAAACACATTGGTGCTGGCGGGCATCGAGGAGACGCTGGTTCTGGCGGAGCTGATCATCAACGACCTCGACCGCGAGGTCGGCAAGGTCGTGACCGAGGTCCGCCTCTTCCAGCTCCGCCATGCCGATCCCGACCGCCTCGCGCTGCTCCTGCAGTCGGTCTTCTCGGAGGCGACGGCCCAGCCGGGCACCGAGGGTTTGCGGACCCAGGTGACGCGGCTCCGGACCGTGGTGAAGAACGGCGGCCACGTCACCTCGCTTCCGAAGGCCCGGGCCGCGCTGACTATCCAGGCCGACCCGAGCACGAACATCGTCATCGTTGCGGCCCGGAGCGACGTCATGCCCCTTATCGCCGACGTCATCCAGACGATGGACATCCCGGGGGCGGGGTCGATGAACGCCGTCCGCATCATCCCGCTGACTCACGCCGACGCGACGCGCCTGAAAGGGGTCCTCGACGGCCTTTACACGGGCCCGAATGCCGCCTTCATCCGCGACGAGGACCGGCCGACGATCGTCGTCGACACGCGGACGAACGCCCTGGTTGTCTCGGGCTCCGACCGGACGTTCGCGATGCTGGACACGTTGCTCAAGCAGCTCGACGCCGAGACGCCTGTCGACCAGCACGCCATCCGCGTGCTGATGCTCGAGAACGCCGACGCGGTGACCCTCGCCCAGACGCTCCAGACGATGATGGATGCCCGCGTCCAGCGGCAGGAGGGCCTCGGGGCCAAGGACGCCGAGGCGCTGCGGGTCGCCATCGCCGCTGACGAACGCTCGAACAGCCTCATCGTGACCGGCTCGCCAGAGTCCTTCGAGTTGGTCAAGACGCTGGCCGAGCGACTCGACGCCGCCGATGCCGCCCTCGGCGGCCAAGTCCGCATCATCCCTCTCGAGCACGGCAACGCGGGGACGTTGGGCCAGACCTTGACCAGTCTCTTCACCCAGCGATACCAAGCGGCCCGGACGCCGGACCTGGCGCGTCAGAAGCCCGTCATCCTGCCGGACCTTCGGACGAACGCCCTGATCGTGGCCTCGACGGCTGACGATGCGAAGATTCTGACGGCCCTCCTGGCCCGGCTCGACGTCGAGCTGGTGGACCCGGCGGTGCAACTTGTGGTCCTGCCGCTCGAGCACAACGACGCCGGCATCGTCGGCCCGATGATCAAGCAGATCTTCGACGCGCGCCTCGTGAGCATGACGCCGCCCGGCGCGACGCCGGCGCCGCAGGACCGGGTGGACGTGGCGGCCGAGGCCCTGTCGAACGCGCTGGTCATCTCGGCGAGTCGTGAGAACCTGGCCCTGATCCGGGGCCTGCTGGAGAAGGTGGATGTCGAGCCGCCTGCCGAGACGGGCCTTGTCCGGATGTACGGTCTCGAGCGGGCCGACGCCCAGCGTGTGGCGACCATGCTCGACGGCCTTCTTGCCGAAGGCCTCTACAAGCCGGGGCTCGCGGCCGCCGGCGGGAGCCCGGCCCTCCAGGCCCGCGAGAAGGTCAGCATCGCCGTGGACACGCGAACGAACGTGCTGATCGTGTCGGCCTCCAAGGAGAACTTTGCGGTCATCGAGGAGGTTCTTCGCCGGGTCGACGGCGAAGATGCTTTCGGCGCCCTGGGCGACGTGCGCGTCTACCCGTTGGACCATGCGAACGCCACGCGGCTGGCGCCGACGCTCCAGCAGTTTTTCGACGCCAAGCTCGCCGCCGAGCAGGCCACGGGTGGAAGCGGCCGGGCCCTCCGTGTCAGCATCCTGCCCGACGCGCGGACCAATGCCTTGCTGGTGGCGGGCAGCCGGGAGAGCTTCGCGGCCGTCGAGGCGCTGGTGGAGCGGCTCGACGCCGAAGAGGTCACGGCCGCCAGCGAGTTCCGCGTCTTCTATCTGAAGGAGGCGACGGCGGCGGCGCTGCAGCCGATGCTTGAGCGCCTCTTCGCCCGGCGGCCCACGCGGGAGACGGCGGAGCAACCCGTGACGATCGTCGCCGACCCGCGGGCCAACGCCTTGGTCATCGGGGCGAGCCCCGAGGACATGAAGCTGGCCGAGACGATTATCGCCCGCCTCGACGTGCCGCACGCCGGCGACGCCACGGCCGAGGTCTTCGCCCTCGCGAAGGCCGACGTCACCCAGGTTGCCAACACCCTCCGCAGCCTCTTCCAGGCCGAGGGGGCCGAGGGCATCGGCATCAGCGTGGACGAGCGGACCAACGCCCTCGTCGTCTCCGCCGGGACCGCCGACATGAAGCGCGTGGCCGACCTCGTGCGCCAGCTCGACACCGACGCCGTCACGCGGGTCACCGAGATTCGCATCTTCACCCTCGAGAACGCCCAGGCCGAGGAGTTGGCCCAGATTCTTACCGACGCGCTGACGCAGAAGCTCCAGTCGCCCGTGCCGGAGCCGAACCGCCAGACGCTCCTCCAGTTCGTCGCCCGCACCGCGGACGGCCGCGACCTCATTGCCAAGGCCCTCCAGGAGGGCGTCCTCATCACGGCCGACCGGCGGACGAACTCGCTGATCGTCTCGGCGCCGGTCGAGAACATGCCGCTCCTGGAGAGCTTGATCGCGTCGCTCGACTCGACGAGCCCGCGGCTGGCCGAGATCAAGCTCTTCCGCCTCGCCAACGCCGACGCGAGCCAGATGGCCGAGATTCTGCGGGAGCTCCTGCGGATGGAGGCCGCGGGCGGCGACGGCGAGCGGGCCGTCAACTATCGCCTGGTTGCCGGGGGCGCCGACGGGCCCGCCGCCACCACCGGAACCGCCGCCCAGTATGCCCTGACGATCACGGTTGACCCGCGCACCAACAGCCTGCTCGTCGGGGGTACGCGGCACTACGTGGACTTGGTGGGCGGGATCATCGAGGAGCTGGACTCAAGCCCCGGCCAGGAACGCATGACCCAGGTCTATCGCCTTCGCAACGCCCAGGCGGTCGACATTGAGGCGGCGCTTCGGAACTTCCTCGACCAGGAGCGGCAACGGCTCGTCTCCGTCCTGGGCGAGGAGGGCGTGGGCGCGGCCCAGCGGCTGCTGGAGCGCGAGGTGGCCGTCGTCGCCGAGACGAACACGAACAGCCTGCTTCTGTCGGCCAGCCCGCGGTACTTCCAGACGGTGGCCGACATGATCCGCGAGCTGGACCAGCCGCCGCCCCAGGTCCTCATCCAGGTCCTGCTGGCGGAGGTTCGGCTGGATGACACGACCGACCTCGGCGTGGACTGGAACCTCACGGGCCTCTTCCGCGACAACAAGGTCTACAACGCCCAGTCGCAGTTCGGCGCCGAGGCGGCCCTCGGCACGACGGGCTTCACGGTGGCGGTTACGGGCGGGACCTTCGGGTTCTTCCTCCGAGCCCTCGAGAGCCAGGGCCGCGTCGAGATTCTCTCGCGGCCCCAGATTCTCGCGGCGGACAACCAGACCGCCCACATCAACGTGGGCCAGCGCGTCCCGTTCGTCACCAACAGCCGCGTCACGGACGCCGGCAGCGTCTTCAACACCATCAGCTACGAGGACGTCGGCATCATGCTCGATGTCGTGCCACACATCAACCCCGACGGCTTCGTGCGCCTGGAGGTCAAGCCCGAGATCTCGTCCATCGCCGAAAGCACCGTCGAGATCTCCGAGAACCTGAATGCCATTGTCGTCAACACCCGCACGGCCGAGACCACCGTGACCGTGCAGGACGGGCACACGATTGTCATCGGCGGGCTCATCACCAGCCAGGACACCGATCGCGTCAACAAGATCCCACTGCTGGGCGATCTGCCGTGGCTTGGCAACCTCTTCAAGAGCACCCACAAGGTCAAGGAACGCACGGAGCTTCTGATCATCCTCACACCGACCGTCCTGAGGAACGTTCAGGAAGCCGACGAGATGTCGGGCGGCGAGTTGGAGCGGCTGAATCTCTTTCGCGGGTTCCGCCGCGACGAGGACTGCGAGGGCCTCCTCCCATGGGAACTGATGGAACCCCGGAAGCCGCTCCCCGAGGAGCCGCGCATCGACGACGCTCGCCTGCGCACCAAGGAGCTGATCCCTCCGAGCGAGAAGCGCGAGGCCGAGGATCGGCTCCGCGAGGGCCTGCGCGAGGAGCTCAAGGAGGAGCCGGCGGTCGATGTCGAGGCCGAGGTCGAGCGGAGGGGGCTGTGATGGGGCGTGGCGTGCTCGGCATGCTCACCGCCGCTGTCGCCCTGGCCGCCGGGTGTGCCTCGCCCGGCGCACGGGGCGGTCCCGCCGGGGTGCCGCGCCCGGTCCACGCCCCCGACGCCATCAATGTCCAGCTCACCCCGCCCGCGCCCGTCAACTGGAACGACGAGCCCGGCCCGGACGGCCTCCAGGTCCGCGTCTTCATGTTCTGCGTCGGGCCGAGGGGCGAGGTCGAGGCCGTCCCGGTGGCCGGGACGTTCGTCTTTACGCTCTACGGCGGGGCCGTCAAGACCGAGGGGCTCGCGGAGGCCGAGCCGCTCCAAGCGTGGACGTACGGGCCGGAGCAACTCCCCGGCCACCTCGGCCAAAGCTACGTGGGCTGGGGCTACGCCTTCTCCCTCGGTTGGGGCAAGGAGATGCCGCAGACGGACCGGATCACGCTCCTGGCGCGCTATGACCCGCCGCAAGGGCCGCCCCTGGTGGCCACGCCCCTTTCGATCGTCATGAGACCGAAGTGAGGTCGCCGTGCGCCGGACGTCGGTCTTCCTTGCCGCCTGTCTCGTCACGGTGCCTGCTTCCGGGGCCGATTGGCCCTGCTGGCGCGGTCCCACGCACGACGGCCTCTCCTCCGAGAGCGTCCCGTCTTGGCCGCCCGAGCGTCTCTGGGACGCCGACGTCGGCGCCGGGTGCACCTCGCCCATCCTCGCCGACGGGTGTCTCTATACGGTGGGTTTCTCCGGCGATCACAAGGGCAAGGGCACCGACACGGTCTGGTGCTTCGATGCCGCCTCGGGGCGCGTCCTGTGGAAGCAGACCTCCCCCTCGCGCTACCAGAGTCGCTTGGCCACGGGCGGCCGCGGCGCCTACGGCGGTCCCACGGCGACCCCGAGCTTCGACCCCCGCGGCCTGGCCTTCCTGGCCCTCCAGGACGTGGTCGTTCTGCGGATCGATCGTGGCCACGAGGGTCGGACCGTCGCGACGCTGCCCTGGCAGACCGATTTTGCCAACAACCTGCCTACGCCCGTCGTTGCTGGGAACCGCCTCGTCGTCACGTCCGACTACAACGTGAGCCGGTCGGCCCTCCTGGAGGTCGGTCCGCGGCGCGTGCGCGAGGTCTGGAAGGTCAAGGACCACAGCAAGGTCACGAGCCCCGTCATCCACGAAGGCCGCGTCTATCTCGCCGACAGCGCGGTCACGTGCCTCGACCTTGCGAGCGGCCGGAGATTGTGGCAGCGTGGGAAGGTCAAGCACGGGTCGTGTCTCGTCGCAACAGGCAACGGTCGCTTCCTCGTCTTCGGCAGCGGCGACCTGTCGCTCTACGACCTGGTCGACGGCCGCGAGGTGGGACGCGTGGAGAAGGTCGTGCGCGGCACGTGCTACCCGCACGTGGCCCTTTCGGACGGGCTCCTCGCGTGCAAGGACCGGGACGGGCGGCTCGTCCTTTTGCGCGTCAAGTCCTGACCGTTCGCTCCCGCATCACTTCTCGAAGCGCAGCCACCGTCCGCCGTAGCGGGGTAGGGCGATCGGCGCGCCCGGCTCCAGCTCTTCCTCGCTCACCGCGTCGGTGATGCGGGCATACCGGAAGGCCTTCGTGTCGAGGCGGGCGTCGACGGCCTCCCCGTCGTTGATGAGGAAGTAGTGGTCGGCCTCGGGTGCGGCCAAGCGATAGACGATGGCCTCGCGGCAGGCGTAGGGCGAGGTGTGCGGACCGAGTGCGAACCGCACCAGCCGCGCCTCGCCCGGTGTGTTGCCCGGCCGGCGGCACATGAGCGACGCCTCGTAGGCCAGGACGCAGGCCGTTCCCTTCCCGCACTCGGCCTCGGTCACCGCCGGGCCGCCCTGATCGTACTCCAGGACCACCTTCGCCTTCGTCAGGCCAAGGTCCGCCACGAAGCTCCCGAGCGGTCGGCCTTCGATGCTTCGCGGGACGTTCCGCGCGTACTGCATGTCGCGGACCGTGCACCCGAAGATCCGCTCGAACGGCGTGCCCGGCCCGGTCGCCAGCAGCCGGCCATACTCGTCGAGCCACGCCCCGGGCAGATCGAGGACCAGCCGCCCGCCCGCCTCGACGTAGGCCGCCAGGATGTCGACGAGGTCCGCGGGCAGGTTCAGGACGGCCGGCAGATAGATGCTTTTGTAGCGTGCGGCCAAGCCGCTGCGCAGGTCGCCGGCCGTCACGTGCTCCCACGGGACGTTGGCGTCGATGAGCGCCCGGGCCGCGCCGATGCGGGCCTGGACGGGCGTGTGGCGGTACTTGTCGCGGTTGTGGACGGAGAGGGCCGCCCACATCGCGTCGTTCTCAAAGTCCTGGAACAGGCCGACGACCGGTTCCTTTCGGGTTTGCCAGAGCTCGTCGCGGAGGCGCTGGGCGGCGTGGCCGATGCGGCCCGCCTGGAGGGCCCGGCTCGACGGCTCCAGGTTCCGGTCCAGCAGGGCATACTCGCCGGCCTCGAGGCCGGCCGTCCGGGCGTTCCAGCACCAGAACCCGAAGCCGCGGAATCCTGCCGCCAGGTATGAGAGCATCAGTTGCGTCATCACGCCCCCGTCGACGGTGAAGCCCGCCGTCTCGACCGCCGCTTCCGGGGTCCAGCCCTTGGCGCCGGAGAGATGCTGCGGGCCGCCCGTCGATTCCCACGCCGCCGTCCATCCGCCCTTCATCCAGTCCTGCACGAGGCTGGCCTGCATGTAGACGGGCCGAACGATCTCGAAGTCGACCTCCTCGAAATGCCACGCCAGGTGAATCGACGGGTAGAACGAGCCCAGCTCGCTCATCGTCCCGGCGATGCCCTCCATGTCGGTGGCACGGGCGGCAAAGGGGAGGAACAGGCCCATCTCGCCGCCGGCCCGCGTCGGGGCGTGGGGATCGTGCTCCAGGACCGCCTCGCAACGCCGCCGGATCCGCGCGATCATCAGGTCCGCCTTGAAGCGGATGACGTCGCGGATGCGGCGATACTCGCGGGTGCCGATGGCCTCGGGCAGGGCCGCCTCCAGCTCCTCCCACGACTCCCACCCCCGCCGCCCGTGGCGACCGCCCGCGCCCGGGATACCCGCGTGGTGGACGTTCCACGCCTCGTTGAGGGCCTCGATGGTCCCGTAGGTCTCCCTGAGGAAGGCGACGAACTTGCCCACGGCCTTGGCCGAGAGGTCCATGTCGAAGCTGAACAACTCGTCCTCCTCGCGGTCGCGGCCGAGCCCCCGCGGCGGCGGTCCGCGGTCGATCCGCTCGCGCATGAGCTTATCCTGGTGGGCACGCAGCCGCGAATTCTGGCGGATTTCCTCGGGCGGCGCGTCGGGCGAGATTCCAAGCCCCTCCAGAAGCTCGTCCGTGAGGTCCTCCCAGCCCGCCTCATCGTACCACCAGGGAATGAGACCTTCATCCAGGGCCAGGTGCTCGACGGCCCGGCGGTCTGTCTCCGGGCAGAGCATGAGGCCCTTGAGGCATGTGAAGCCCAGGTCCTTCATCATCCGGAAGTGCCGCCGGATGTCCTCCATGGTCATCCCGGGCCACTCGATGAAGACCACCCCGACGGGGATGGGTCGAATGCGCCGCAGCTTCTCCTGCATGGGCGTTTGGTGGAGACGGTCGTACAGGTCGCTCAGGAACGGGTCGGATTCGGGCATGCTGCGATTCTTCCCTTCGTTTCTCGGGTCCCTAAAACTTCCCATTATGCCGCCTCCGCCGGGAATGGGAACTGCAAAATCCCGAAAGTCCAAGTGTTGCGTCGCCTGCGGCGCTGCGGTAGGTTAGCCCCTCAGCACGTAAGGCGGCGGGACCGTCCCGACAAGCCGAGGAGACCATGAGCGACGATATTGGACTGAGCTGGCCCGACATGAAGCTGCCCGGCCTTGCCGGCAAGACCGCCATCGTCACCGGCACGAGCCGGGGCATCGGCTGCGGGATCGCCGGCGTGCTGGCGACCCAGGGGATGCGGCTGGTGCTCTCGGCCCGGTCGATCGACGACGGCCAGGCTTTCGCCGACCTCCTGAAGGGCCGCGGCGCCGAGTGCCTCTTCGTCCAAGCGGACCTCTCGAAGGCCGAGGACGCCCGGGCCGTGCTCGACGCGGCCCTCGAGGAGTTCGGCCGTGTCGACTGCCTCGTCAACAATGCCGCGCGCCTCGGCTCGAAGTCCTTCCTCGATCTGGACGAGGAGACCTACGTCGCCACCTTCGAGAGCAATATGCGGATGCTCTATAACATGAGCCGGCCGGTGGCGGCCCACATGGCCGAGGCCGGGGGCGGCTCCATCTGCCACATCTCGAGTGTCGGGGGCCTGCGGGCCCATCGCGGCATGGCGGGCTACGACGCCTTCAAGGGGGCCATGGATTCGCTGACCCGGGTCATGGCTGTCGAGCTCGCGCCGCACAACATCCGCGTCAACTCCGTCGCTCCGGGGGCGACGCGCCCGTATCGCCGCGACAAGCCCCTCGGCTCCCTGGTCTCGGACAACTCCGAGTACATCCCCCTCGGCCGGTCGGGGCACCCCGACGAGAGCGGCGCCGCCGTGGCTTTCCTTGCCTCCGCCTCCGCCGCCTACATCACCGGCCAGATTCTATACCTCGATGGCGGCCTTGTCGTGCAGCTCAGCCCGCCCGGCATCGCCGTCTGAGGGGACCGGGCGTGGCCGACCTTGCCATCACGCGCGTCGAGGCGTTCCTCACCCAGCCCCATCGGCACCGGTTTGTCGTCGCCCGCATCTCGACCACCGAACCGGGCCTCACGGGCCTGGGCTGCGGGACCTTCACCCAGCGTCCCTTTGCCGTCCAGGCGGCCCTCCAGCGACACGTGACCCCCGCCCTCCTCGGCAAGGATCCACGGAACACCGAGGAACTGTGGCATCTGATGATGGGGGGGGATACTGGCGGAACGGGCCCATCCTCGGCAATGCCGTCAGCGCCGTCGACTTCGACGAGGCCCTGGCCGCCCGGCATCCCTGCGACGAGACCGACCCCGACTGGACGGTCCGCTGGCCCGACGGGACCCAGCGCCGCCCTTGAAATGCGCCGCGCCGGATGCACAATAGGGCCAGGCAGGGGCCACGGAAGGAGCCCGGCGTGTCGACGTTGACCGAGCAAGTCCGCACGGTGGCCAAGGATGCGGGGGCCGACCTCGTCGGCTTCGCCCCCATGGAGCGCTTCGAGGGGGCCCCGCCCGAGTTCCACCCGCACACGATCTTCCCGCCCACCCGGACCGTCATCGCCGTGGCCGTGCGGCAGCCCCGCGGGGCCTTCAAGGCCGTCGAGGAGGGCTGCTACTGGCAGGCCTACAACTGCGACGGGTACTGGTACCTGAACGAGGTCGTGGGACCGAAGGTGCTGCGGGCCGTGTGCTTGGCCCTCGAGGACGCCGGCGCGACGAGCGTCCCCGTCCACAACCCCTTCCACCCGCACTCCGGCCGCCCGACCCGCGGCGACCAGCCGTTCGGCCCGGACGGGATGATTTCGCTTCGCGTCATCGGGGTGGCGGCGGGGCTGGGCGAGCTGGGCCTCTCGAAGCTTCTCCTGACCCCCGAGTTCGGCCCGCGGCAGCGCGTCTTCGCCGTCTTCACGGACGTCGAGCTCGAGCCGACGCCCCTCTTTGAGGGCAGCATCTGCGACGGGTGCCTCTCCTGCGTCCGCGGGTGCCAGGCCGGGGCCATCGGTGACGAGCGGACTGTCGAGGTCCGGATCGGCGACCACACCTACGGCCACGCTCCGTTCGACGCAAGGGCTTGCGGCGTGGTCCATCGCGGCGACGATCCGCGGTTCTCGCCCTTCTGGAACGGGTCCGAGAAGCCCGGCGAGCCGCCGTCCTACAGCGCGTTCCTGCAGCGGCGGTTCCGGCACCTGTCGATCTGCGTGGGCCGGGGGTGCATCCGCTCGTGCCTCGACCACCTGGAGAAGACCGGCCGCATCAAGGCCCGGTTCACAAATCCGCTGATCGAGCGTCCCCGGTGGGGGCTGCTCGAGCCGCCGCCGTCAAAGGACGCCGAAGAGGAGACCTCACCGTGAACGAGAAGACGACCGTCGGTTTCATCGGCCTGGGCATTATGGGCGGCCCGATGGCCCTGAACGCCCTCAAGGCGGGCTATCCCATGACCGTCTACAACCGCACGCGCGAGAAGACCCGCCCGCTGGCCGACGCCGGGGCCACGGTGGTCGACTCGCCGGCCGAGGTCGCCGCCCGCGTCGACCTTTGCTTCTCGTGCGTCTCCGACACGCCCGACGTCCTGGCGGTGGTGCTGGGCGAGGGCGGGGTCGTCGAGGGGACCCGCGAGGGCATGATCGCCGTCGACTGCTCGACCGTTGCGCCCTCGGCGGCCCGGGAATGCCACGCCGGGCTGAAAGAGAAGGGCGCGGGGTTCCTCGACGCCCCCATCTCGGGCGGCGACGTCGGAGCCCAGCAGGGCACCCTCTCGATCATGGTCGGCGGGGACCGGGCCGACTTTGACCGGGCCCTGCCGGTCCTCGAGACGATGGGCAAGACGATCACCTACTGCGGCGGGCCGGGGGCGGGCTATCTCGTCAAGCTCTGCAACCAGATTCTCGGGGGGCTGCACCTGGTGGCGGCGGCAGAGGCCATCGCCCTGGCCGCGGCCGCCGACATCGACCGCCAGGCCATGCTCCGGGCCGTCTCCTCGGGGGCCGCGGGGAGTTGGATCCTCTCGAACCTCGGCCCGAAGATGGTGGCCGGCGACGACCAGCCGGGCTTCTTCATCGATTACCAGCTCAAGGACCTGCGTCTTGCGCACGAGGCCGCCCACGAGATGGGCCTGCCGTTGCCCGGGGCCGCCTTGGCCGAGACGCTCATACGGGCCGCCAGCGCCCAGGGTCACGGCCGCGACGGCACCCAGGCCGTCTACCACGTCATCGAGGGTCTGGGCCGCATGTAGCGGCTATCCCAGACGCCCCGCCGCCCGAACCGGTAAAGAATGGACGCTGCCCGGCCGACTCTCTAGAATGCCCGCAGCGGGCGCGCCTGTAGCTCAGCCCGGAGAGAGCAACGGTCTTCTAAACCGTAGGTCGCAGGTTCGAATCCTGCCAGGCGCGCCAAAAATCGCCTTTTCCGGCCCGAAAACGGCGTTTTGCGTCCGATGCTGTCCGCGACCGTAGGCGTTTCTGTCCGTAAAAGTCCGCCAAATGCGGAGGCTGGCGCTGAGGGTAGAACGGGGCTCCACGCCGAGGCCCGCCCAGCCTGGCCTCGCCCGGCCTCGCCTATTCTGGTCGCGCCTGTCGTGCCAAGCCCTCCGCGCCTCAACCGGCCTCCTCGGCCGCCGTCGCGTCGGTCGCGTCGAGGTCGGGCAAGGCGGCGACGGCGCGCACGTTGTCCTCCAGGGCGACGAACGTGTAGTGGGACATCGTGAGGTCGACCGTCGAGTGCCGGGCCAACTTCTGCGCGATGCGAGGATGGACGCCGGCCCTGGCCAAGTTTGTGATGAAGGTGTGCCGCAGCGCGTGGAAGTCGACCTTCCGCCCGGCGTCGTCGCGGAAGGGGATGCCGGCCGCCGCCAGGTCCTCGCGGACCATGTCCGCGATGAGATGCTTCTTCGGCAGCGTGAATGCAGGTGTCGCCGGAGCCTTCAGGGCGAGGAAGTCCCGGAAGACCTCGGCCGCCGAGGGTGATAGCGGCTGAATGGCTTGCTTGCCGTTCTTCGTGTGCGCGGCCAGGCAGCGGACCACGGGCGGCGTGGCGTCGAGCTCGAAGGAGGCCCGCGTGAGGCTCCGTATCTCGCCCGCCCGCAGGCCGGTTTCCACAGCCAGCCGGTAGAGCATGGCGCGCTCGCGGCCCGTCATGCCGAATCGCTCCGGCCCGCTGGCGATGCAGGTGGCCAGGCCGATCGCCAGCCAGGACTTGCCCATCTTCGGGGCGGCGATGATGTTCATCGTCTCGCCCTCGCGGAGCAGCCCGTGGATGATCGGCGGGTGCAGGCCTGTAAAGGTGTCGAGCAGTTCCTTCAGACACCGGATGGCAGGCAGGCCGTCATCGGCATTGTCGGCCGGGGAGGGCGCTCCCTGGCGCACAATGGCCGAGATGTCCACGCCATCGGCGTTGTCCGTCAGAGAATCGCCGCCGAAGCCCATGGTCCGCAGAGAGCGGGCGGCCTGTTCGAAATCTCCGCCATGTTCGAGCAGTGTGTAGACCGCGAACGGCAAGTAGCCGGTCTGCGGCTCGAAGGGCGCGGCGTTCGAGCTGAACACGTAGAAGACCCAGCCCTCGGAACACTCCTTCAGCGTGGCCGACCAGCCCTTTTCATGGGAGTCCTTGCCCGGGCGACGCCAGTATTCGTTGCCGCCAGCGCCTTGTCGGTCGGTCAGGCGCACCCAGCCGTGCTGCTGGAGCACAGCCCGCACATCTCCGCGAACATTGAAGTCATCGCCCGGCCTGTCGGCGTTGTCGGCCGACATGGGGCGATTCTGCGAACGGTCGGCGGAGAGCGGGCCATTGTCCGCGTCATCGGCCGAGATGCCGCAGATGTGCGACATGTCCACCGACATCGGCCGACCATCGCGATTGTCCGACGGACAATCGCACATGTGGGCGCTGTCTGGCGGACAGCCGCCATTGTCCGAACTGTCCGCCGAGATTCGGGCCTGTCCGACGGACAACGCGCCTCTCTGGCCGACAATAGCGCTGTGCGTCGGACCATTGACCACCGGCGGCGGACACTCGTTCAGATCCCACGCCGCCTGGAGCAGAACGTCGCGTTCGGCTTCGGTCAGAACCGGCAGGTCGCACAGATCGCCCTGGGTGATTTCGTACCCGGCGGTCGGGGCGCAGAGGAACAGCCCGCCTTCGCCACGAGTCTCGATCAGCGTGACGGTCTTCTCGCCCACGCGTCGTTGCGCCAGTTTCAGGTTGCCGCAGACGGCCACGATGCAGCGGTAGATCACGTGCCAGCCGCCCGATGGCGTGCGCTCCACGACCAGCCGCTCGCGCAGGTCGGCGGGAATGCGGCCCCACCAGGCCGAGAACAGCTCACCGCCGCCGTCGAAGTCGATGATCTCGGCGTTGTTCGACGCCGCGCCGCAGAGAATGCAGACAGCGTCGGGGTTGTTCGCCATCCAGGCGGACAACTCGGCCGGGGTGGGCAGTCTCTTCTGATACTGCTTCCACCGGCCCACAGCCGGGCGCTTCTCGGCCCGGATGGCCGAAAGCACGCAGAGACCCGCCGCCAGGTACGCCTGTGCGACGTCCGCAATGGACGGGCGATCGGTCATTCCCCTTCACCCGAGGGCTCTTCCTCGACGTCAGCGATCAACAGCAACGAAACATTCTCACCGCATCGCCACTGAACCTCCGAGATGGTGCAGCGGACGTCGAAGCTGCCCGTAGCGCAATTCTCCAGTTCGTCGAAGCAGAGCGTTTCCCCAATCCGAGGGACGGCGGGGAAGGTCTCCTGCCATTCCCAGCAGGTTCCTTTCCTGTCGAAAATCAGGATGAATGCATCCACCATGGTCAGACCCTCCTTGTTTCCACCGATTCGAGGTTGCAGCGGAAGTGCCAGAACATCCGCAGCGCCTGCCGGGTGACCGGGAACGGCTCGGGCGGATCGCTGATCTGCTTGATGTCGCACTCGTGGGCCTGCTGGACCAGTTGTTCGAGCTGGCCGACATCGATGTCCATCACGGCATCAAGCACGTGGGCCACGCGATCCACGGTGGTCTTCTTCTCAAGGCATGCACAGGGCATGGGAATCCTCCTCAGAATGGAATTTCACTGTCGTCGGGCGGCCAGTCCGGCTCGGGCACGTTGCCGTCGTCGCGTTCATCGCCGCCATCCAGGCGCGGCGGGATCGGCCCGAGCTGGTAGTCGCTGATGCGGTCGAACTTCTCGCCCGCCACCGACCGCACGGTGATGGCGCTTGTCGGCGCGAGCGCGCCGGCCTCAGCCAGTTCCACGGCCTCATCGGCAGTGTTCGGGAACGGCTCGTTTGACCTGGCCTTCCACCACGCCTCGAACTTCTGCCTGGCGTAGCCGGTGTGCTCCGGGCAAACCCACTCGCTGTGGTAGTCATTGAAGCCGCAGCGATAGTCGATCCGCATCGTGCGGGGATGCTCCGGCGGCGCGTCGCGTTTGTGATGGACGCTGTAGTAGACCTCGGTGACGGCGTACCCGGTCTCGGTGACCTCGCCGGAGAGGATGCCCGCCGTCGACGCCTGGTGGTCGTGCTTCTCGCGCTCCGGCGGCGGGAACTCATGCCCGCATTCCGGGCACGTGGCGTAGGCGGCGTGGATTACCGCCTGGCACTCCGGGCATTCCTTCGCCGGCGCTTCACCGTTGCCGCCGGCGCGGTCCTCAACCTGCAAAGCGTCCACCGGACCGTGCCGCAGAATGTTGCCGCCGAAGTCCAGGACCAGGCAGTCGGTCTTCGAGGGATCGAGCCTGAAACCGCGACCGACCATCTGGTAATAGAGGCCCGGCGACATCGTCGGCCGCAGCATCGCCACGCAGTCGATGTTGGGCGCGTCGAAGCCGGTGGTCAGCACATTGACGTTGACCAGGTACTTCAGGTCGTTGTCCTTGAAGCGTCTGAGCGTCTCGGCCCGCTCGAACGGCAACGTGTCGCCGCAGACGAATCCGCATTCAAAGCCCATCTCACCGAGGACGCGCTGCACGTGCAGGGCGTGCTGCACGCCGGAGGCGAAGACCAGCACCGAATGCCGCTCGCGGGTGTGATCGACGATCTCGCGGCAGGCGGACCGCACCAGCGAGTCGTCGTCCATCAGCGCCTCGACCTCGCCCGCGATGAATTCGCCGCCTCGGACGTGCAGGCCCGATGTATCCACCTTGCGCCTGCCCGCCTTGGTCTTCAGGGGGCACAGGTAGCCCTGCACGATCAGCTCGCGGACGCCCACCTCGTAGCAGACGTGGTTCAGGAGGTGGTCGGGCGCGCAGATCATGCCCGTGGTCATGCGGTACGGCGTGGCGGTCAGGCCGATCATCCGGACGTTGGGGTTGACCTCCTTGGCGTCGGCCAGGAATGTGCGGTACATCCCCTCGCCGTCGGGTGGGAGCATGTGGGCCTCATCGATACAGATCAGGTCGAAAGCGTCCAATTCGGCTGCACGCCGGTAAACGCTCTGAATCCCCGCCACGATGATGGGGTGGTCGGTGTCCCGGCTCTTGAGGCCCGCCGAGTAGACGCCGATCCGGTTCCACAGGTCGGGGGCCA
>CAYWVR010000019.1:0-66056 GCA_964461715.1 uncultured Anaerolineales bacterium | reverse complement strand
GATGCTCAGCGCCCCGGCCGTCGCCAGGATCCCCGCCAGCACGTACGACCAGATGGCGCCCGGCCCGGCCAGGGTGTGGGCCATCCCCGGCAGGATAAAGAGCCCGCTCGAAATCATCGCCCCGGACGCGATCGCGAAGACATGGACCAGCCCGAGGCCCTTCTTCAGTTCTGCGGGCATGCGCGGTCCTTTATCGCGAGCCAGATGCAGCCACGTCCCGGGTGGTCCTGTCCGTACTCGATCCCCTCGACCGGCCCCTCGCCCTCAGGCGACGTCCTCGTCGCCGAGGGTGCCGACGTCGATGTGAATCTCGTCGCGGCGTTCCTGGCGATCGATGAGGCCGTCGCGGACCCAGATGATTCGGTCGCTGACGGAGAGCATCTTGAGGTCGTGGGTGGCGGTGATGACCGTGACGCCGGCCTCGCGGTTCATGATCTTGATGAGGTCGATGATCTGCTTGCCGGTCTTGAGGTCGAGGTTCCCGGTCGGCTCGTCGGCAAGGATGATGGCGGGGTCGTTGGCGAAGGCCCGGGCGATGGCCACGCGCTGCTGCTGGCCGCCCGAGAGCTCGTAGGGCTTGTGGCGGGCGCGGTCCTTGAGGCCCACGCGGTCGAGGATTTCGAGGCCCTTCGCCTCGCACTCCTCCGGGCTCGCCCCCGCGAAGACCATCGGCAGCGTCACGTTCTCCAGGGCCGTCATCACGGCGATGAGGTTGAAGGTCTGAAAGATGTAGCCGATCTTGCGGCAGCGGAGCCAGGCCATCTCGAACTCGTCCAGCTCGGAGATGTCGACGTCGTCGATGTACACCTTGCCGCGCGTCGGCCGGTCCAGCCCCCCCACCATGTTGAACAGCGTCGTCTTTCCGGACCCCGAGGGGCCCATGATCGAGACATACTCGCCGCGCTTCACCTCGATGGAGACACCCTTGAGGGCCCGGACGATGTTGTTTTTGCCGAGGTCGTACTCGCGCACGACCTCGACGGTCTTGACGGTGGTGGGCCGGGCGGACCAGTCGATGGAATCGCGGTCGTCGGCGTCGGCGGCCGGAACGTCGTCAGCCATGCGCATCGGCTCCTTCCAGGGCCGGGGGAGTGTATCAAAGCCGCCCGTGGCGGTCAAGAGCGGCCGGCGTCGGGGCCGACGAGGATGACGAGCCGCCGCCGGGCCAGCTCGCGCAGGTAGTTTGTGACGCCCATCTCGGCCTCTTTCCAGGCGAACTGGTACCGGTCGTGCATCCAGGCAATGAGGTCCTCGGTGGTGTGCTCGCCGTCGGCCCGGCGCCAGAGGTCGCTGCCGATGGCGTCCAGCTCGATGGTCTTCGACTCGGGCATGGGCAGGAGCCGGGACCGCTTGCCGGTGGGCCCGCGCAGGGGCACCTGGAGCTTGACGGGCTCCTCGCCCTCCTCGCCCTGCTCCCACTTAATGGCGCGGTTGCGGACCGGGCGCGTCGCCAGGGCCGCCCCTCGGTCGACCTCCGGCTCGGATTCCTTGGAGAATCGGCGGCGAATCCAGTCGAGCATGACCCTTCCTCAGTGACAAAACACCCGCCACTCCGCCTCCCGGACGGCGTCCAGGGTCGGGGCGTAGACGGCAACCGACCAGAGGCGGTTCGAGGCGGGGCAGTGCCAGGCGGCCATCTCCATGGCCATTCCCCGCAGCCGCACGTCGCTCTTCGAGCGCCGCCGGATGGCCGCCATCGCTCCCCTCGGCTCCCGCGCGGCCGTCACGACCGCGTCGCCGCGCACCTCGGCCCGCTCCAGGTTCGCACGGTCGATCTTGACGCCCTTGGGAAGCCGGCCCAGGGCCCAGTCCTCGATCGACGTCTTGGTCAGGAGGACCTCCGCGGGTCCCGCGCGGCGGATATCGGCCGCCAGGCCCGCCGGTCCCGTGAACTGGAGCTGGGCGAAGCCGGGCCCGAACTTGTGGCTCTTCAGGCGCCAGCGGGCAGGCACGTGCATCCGCATCCGGTACAGGCCCCAGAGGGCCGGCCCGTCCAAGTCCTCCGGATGGTCGCGGAACGAGCGGACCGCCTCCCGCACGAGACCCATCCGCAGCTCGCCCTCCGGGAAGAGGAACTGCAGGGCCGACAGGCGGTTACACTCCGCGCACGCGATGAACGCCGCCACGCACTCCACCTCCCCCGACCAGCGGAGCGTCCGGGCCTTCACGCCCTTCGGCCAGGTCTGGAGCAGACGGAACTCCCGCGGATCGCGACGGAAGCGGCCCTTCTTCTTTTGCTTGGCGGCCCGGTCCAGCTCCTTTCGGTAGAGGTCGAAGGCGTCGTCGGCGGCGGTGTCGCGGTAGACCCGGTCCCATTTCAGCTCCACCCGGGGCATCCGCCGGTCGTCCAGACGGAGGTAGCCCTTCAGGTCGTCGCCCTCGAACTTGCCGGGCTCCCAGGCTTCGGGCACCTCCATGCGGAACCCGCGCCAACCGAAGGTGTAAGCGGCGTCGCTCAAAACTCGATACCCCGCTCCGGCCCGGCGCCCTCGCCGCAGGGGTGCCGGACGCACCGCATCTCGGTCACGAGGTCGGCCCGGGCCAGGACCTCCTCCGGGGCCCCGCGGCCCGTCAGCACCAGATGCACGTCCTCCGGCCTCGCCTCCAGCAGAGCGAGCGCCTCCTCCACCATCACCAGCTCCAGGGCCACGGCCGTCAGCAATTCGTCGGCGATCACCATGTCCCACCGACGGCCTTCGAGAAAATCACGCACAAGGGCCAGACCGTCCCGGGCCGCGCGCCGATGCTCCGCCAGGGGCACGTCGCCGTGCGGCGGGAGGAACCCGCGTCCCGCCTGGCGGATCTCGAAGTCCGGGGCGAGCCGGGCGGCGGCCTCGTGCTCGCCGGTGCGGGCCGCCTTGATGAACTGGACCATGAGGACCGTAAGGCCCGATCCGACGGCGCGCAGGGCCATCCCCAGGGCCGACGTGGTCTTGCCCTTGCCGTCGCCCGTCAGGACGATCACCCGCCCCTGCCGCGCCTCGCTGACCATGGGCCCATTGTAAAGGCGGCCGGCGCGGCCTGCAAGGCGACGCCCCCGTGCTGCAAGCCGCCGGGGAAAAAGCGTTTGCGTCGGTTGCGCGGCGGGGCGTATACTGGGCCCGTTGAGGTACTCCAGTGGTCGCCACTGTGCAGAAGAGGCCGCCTGACTCATGTCCGCCGACACGCCCGCCGCCCTCGCCCGGGAGTTGAAGGTTTCCGAGGAGACGGTTTGCGCCCTGGAGCAGATGCTGGACGCGGGTCTGGCGGCGGTGTTCGTGGCCCACTACCGCAAGGCCGCGACGGGCGGACTGGAGGAGGTCGCCGTCCGCCGGGCCTACGCGTCCATCCGCCGGCGCCGGGACCTGGGGCGCCGCCGCGACGAGCTCCGTGCCCTCGCCTCGGCCGCGGGCGCCACGAGCGACGAGTTGCTGGAGCGGGTGGCGGCGGAGGAGGACGACACGGTCCTGGAGGACCTGGCCGCCCCGTTCCGCCCGGCCCGCCGCACCGCCGCCTCCGTCGCCCGCGAGCGGGGCCTCGGGCCCCTGGCCGAGTACATCCTCCGCGGGCCGGCCGAGGGACCCGACCTGGCCGCCAAGGCCGCCGAGTTCGTCCGGCACGACCACGAGGTCCACACGCCCGAGGACGCTCTCGCCGGGGCCGAGCATATCCTCGCCGACCGCGTCAGCATGGACGCCCCCGTGCGGGCCGCCGTGCGGCGATGCGTCCGGGAGCGGGGCGTTCTGCACGCCGCCCAAGCCAAGAAGGCCGGCAAGGGGGCCGGCGAGTTCCGCGGCTACTTCAACTTCTCCGAGCCGATCAACCACCTGCCGCCCCACCGCATCCTGGCCATCAATCGTGGTGAACGGTCCAAGGCCCTCAAGGTGACCATCGAGGTGCCCCGCGAGGAGCTCCTGAAGGAGGCCTTGGCCCTGGTGGTCCCCGCACTGCATCGGTTCCACGACTTCCTGGAGACCGTCGTGGCCGACGCCCTCGATCGGCTGGTCGTCCCGTCCATCGACCGCCAGGTCCGCCACGCCCTCACCGAAGAGGCCGAGGGCCATGCCATCGAGGTGTTCGCGGCCAACCTGCGGAGCCTGCTGATGGTCCCGCCGCTCAGGCACAAGCGGATCATGGCCCTGCAGCCGGGCTTTCGCAGCGGGTGCAAGGTGACCGTCCTCGATGCCGACGGGTCGCTCCTCGCGGAGACCATCGTCTACCCCTTCGAGCCCCACAAGAAGCGCGAGGAGGCCCGCGAGACCCTCCTGGGGCTCATCCGCCGCCACCACGTCCAGGCCGTCGCCATCGGCAATGGCACCGGCTGTCGCGACATGGAGGAGCTGGTCTCGGAAGTCATCGAGGCGGCCGAGCTGGACCTGCGCTACGCGATCGTCAACGAGGCCGGGGCGGGTGTCTACGCCGATTCGGACCTCGCAAGGAAGGAGTTCCCGAACCTCGACGCCGCCGTGCGGGCCACGGTCAGCATCGGACGCCGCCTCCGAAACCCCCTCGAAGAGCTCGTCAAGATCGATCCGCGGGCCATCGGCGTGGGCCTGTATCAGCACGACGTGAACCAGGACAAGCTCCGGGCCGAGCTGGAGGCCACGGTCCAGTCGGTCGTCTGTGAGGTCGGGGTCGACGCCAACACCGCTTCGGAACCCATGCTGCGGTATCTTCCGGGGGTCTCGGCCGATCAGGCTCGCGTCCTCGTCGAGCGGCAGGACGCGGCGGCGCTGACGTCCCGCGAGGAGCTGGCCGACCTGCCCGGATGGGACGACCGGACCCGCCTCCAGACCGCCGGGTTCCTCCGCATTCGCGGCGGCGCGAACCCCCTTGACAGCACCCGCATCCATCCGGAACGGTACGCGATGGCCGAGAAGGTCCTCGCCTCCCTGGACCACGCGGTGGCCGATCTGAACGACCACGAAGCCTGCCGCCGCATCGAGAAGACCCTGACGGGCATCGCCCTGGAGCCGCTCGCCGAGCAACTCCAGGTGCCGCTTCTGGACCTGATGGACGTCGTGGCCGCCCTCCAGCACCCCCGGTTCGATCCGCGGTCCCGCAACCACGGGCCCATCTTCCGCCGGCGCATCCAGCGGATCGAGGACCTCAAGCCCGGCATGTGGGTCAAGGGCACGGTCCGCAACGTGGTCGATTTCGGAGCGTTCGTCGACATCGGCCTGAAGGAGGACGGGCTCATCCACATCAGCCAGTTCTCGAAGCGATATGTCCGGAATCCCCTGAAGTTCCTCCACGTCGGCGACGTCGTCAACGCCCGGATCGTCTCCATCGACGCCCAGCGGAACCGTATCGCCCTGACGCTGATCCCCGAGGAAAAGAAGACCCCGCAGCCCGAACCCGAGGCCGAGGCGGCGACGGAATCGCCGTCCGCCTCGCCCGGCCCGCAGCCCGAACGCCGTGCCTCCCGCTCGCCGGGCGACGACGGGCGAAAGACCGGCCCCGGCGGCCGGGGCCGCGGACGGCAACGCGAGGCCGCCTCCGGCGGGCGCGGGCCCTCCGATGGCTCGCGTCGCGGCGGCGGGCGCGGTCCGAGTCGGGGACGACGATCCGACCGGCCCGGCCGCGAGGGCAAGCCCCGCGTCCACACCTTCCGCGACGAGCCCGACAAGGGGCCAGCCCCCACCGACGAGCAGGGCCGCCCCAGAATCCGATGGGCCTTCTACGACTCCGATCTCCAGGCCAACGAGACGGCCGAGGACCTCGAAGACCAGGAGTAAGCCCCCACGATGACCTCTTCCCCGCCGCCGCACCCCGACGTCCCGCCCATTCCGACCGTCCTCGAAGGCAAGGTCGCCCTGGTGACCGGGGCGGGCAGCGGCCTGGGGCGCGGCATCGCGGAGGGTCTGGCGCGGGCGGGCGCCCGGGTTGCCCTCCTCGATATCGACCGAGCCGCCGCCGAGGAGGTCCGGGGGGCCCTCGGAGCCGACCGGGCCCTCGCCCTCCGAGCCGACGTCACCGAGGAGGAAGGGGTCGCCGACGCGTTCGCCAAGACCGTCGAGGCCTTCGGCGGGTTGGATATCTGCGTCCCCGCGGCGGGCATCGCCCCGGCGTATCCGCTCGTCGATTTCCCCCTGGGGCCCTGGCACAGGGCCTTGGAGATCAACCTGACGGGCTATTTCCTGACCGCCCGCGAGGCCGCCCGCATCCTCATCGACCAGGGGCGCGGCGGGAGCATCATCCTGATCTCGTCGAAGAGCGGCCTGGAGGCGTCGAAGAACAACTCCGCCTACAACGCCACGAAGGCGGGCGAGTTGCACCTGGCCCGCGGCTGGGCCCGGGAGCTGGGCGAGCACGGCATCCGCGTCAACGCCGTCGCCCCCGGCAACGTCTTCAAGGGCTCGAAGATTTGGAACGAAGAGTACATCCAGGCGGCGGCGGCGAAGCGCGGCATCCGGCCGGAAGAAGTGATCCCGTATTACGTGGGCCTGACGGCTCTCGGTCTGGAGATCGAACCCGAGGACATCGCCGGCCTCGTCGTCTGGCTCGCCTCCGACGCCGCCCGCCTCATCACCGGCCAGACGATCGTCGCCGACGCCGGGCAGGTGTTTGTGCGCTAGGGCCCGGGGCCGAGCCTACGCCTGCCACCTTTCGCCGACGCGATTGCGGGCCGCGTTCACGCCCATGGGTCAGGGCAGCCCGATGCCCGGCTCCCGCGCGTTCGCCACCCACAGCTCCACCGCCTCCTGGAGCGCCTGCCGCGCTTCGCCGGGGGTCTTGCCTCACGAAGCCGCGCCCACCCCGGAATCGTACCTGCGGCCGACCCGAAAGCAATGCCAATTCACCCGCGCCTCCTGCGGACTGTGGACACCGTCCCCCGCGCGTGATACCCTAAGCCGCACCGCGAAGCCGATTGCGGCTCATCCATACAGTATCCACGGAAGGATTGACCCCATGACCCGACTCGACGATTATCGCAACGTCACGGGCTCGTTCACGCTGCCGGAGGAAAACCGCGCCTGGAACCTGTACGGGGCGGGCCTGGAGAGCCTGAGGCTCGAATCCATGCCCATGCCGGGACCCGGGCCGGACGAGTTGCTCGTCCGCATCGATGCCGTCGGCATCTGTGCCAGCGACTGGAAGATGATCGCCCAGGGCGAGAGCCATTCCCGCATGAAGGGCGTCGACCTGGCCGCCAATCCCACCGTCCCCGGCCACGAGGTCAGCCTCACGGTCGTCCGCGTGGGGACGGACCTCGCGGATCGGTACAAGGTCGGCGAGCGGTACGCCGTCCAGGCCGACATCTACGTCCACGGCGAGGGCCTCGCCTACGGCTACAAGCTTCGCGGGGCCGACCAGCAGTACCAGATCATCCCCCCCGTCATCCACGAGGGCGGGTACCTCCTGCCCATCGACCCGAAGCTCGGCTATGCCCAGGCCGCCCTCGCCGAGCCGTGGGCCTGCGTCTACCACGCCTACAACCACCACCGCGAGACCCGAAGCGTGAAGCCGGGCGGCGTGGCGTGGTACGTCGGGGCCGGGCCCCTGGGCCTGATGCACATCGAAAAGGGCATCCAGGACGGGGCCGCCCGGGTCCTCGTGAGCGAAATGAAGCCGGAGCGGCTGGCGAAGGTCAAGAGCGCGCTGGCGCCCCTGGCCATGGAAAAAGGCGTGGCTCTGGACCTCGTGCTTCTGACGTCCGAGCCGATCGAGCGGCATCTCGAGAAGAAATCCGCCGACGACATCCTTATCCTCTGCCCCGTCGCCAAGGCTGCCGAGGAGGCCCTCGCGTACCTCGGCGCCGGCGGGTACCTCAACATGTTCGCGGGCTTCCCGGACCGCGAGAAGGCGTGGATGCGGCTGAATCTGAACGACATGCACTACGGGGGCTGGACGCTCCTGGCGACGAGCGGATCGCCCATCGAGGCCCTCCGCCGGGCCCTCGACGAGGCCGCCGCCGGCCACATCGAACCCAACAACGCCGTCGCCTGCATCGGGGGCCTGGAGGCCATCCGCGAGGGCATCCACCACACCCACGTCGGCGCCTACCCCGGGCGCATCGTCATCTACCCCCAGATCGAATCGATGCCCCTGACGCCCGTCGAGGACCTCACCCCCGACGGCCGCTGGACCCGCGAGGCCGAAGCGAACCTCCTTGCGGAGCGGTTGCCGTAGCAGAGCCGCCAAGCCAACGGCGAGCCCTTGTTCCGCCGCGCCAGGCCAATCCTATGTTGACCCGTGTTCCCGCGCGCGCGTACAATCCCCTGGCAGTGAACGCACTTTCGTCCCGATCCGGAGCGCGTGCCCGACATGGAATGCAAGCCGACCGAGTGCCGCTACCTCTCGCGGTCGTCCCATGTGGTGCTTAGCCTGGGGGCGGACGGCACGATCCGCGAGATCGACCGGCGCCGGCCGGCCGTCCTGGGATACAAGGCCCGCCAGCTCACCGGCCACCCCCTCGCCGCCTTCGTCGCCGAGCCCGAGAAGCCGCACGTGGCCCGGCTTCTGGAGCGGTGCGAGACGGGCCAGCCCGTATGGGACGAGGTCGTCTTCGTCGCGGCCGACGGCCACCCGGAGCCCATGATCTGTTGCCTCCAGAGTGTCCCGGGCCGGGAAGACGGGGCCGCCCTGCTCCTGACGGGCACGCGCTGCCGCGATTCCCGGGCCGCCGCCCGGGCCGAAGCCGCCGCCGCCCTCGGTCACCTCTCCTTTCGCTGCCACCGGCCCGTCCATCGGCTGATGCACGCCCTCCAGGTCCTCCTGGCGGACGAGACGGCCCAGGCCCCCGCCCACAGCCTCCAGAGCGACCTCGACGCCATCCTCGAAGCCCTCAGCCGGGCCGCCTCCTGGCCCACTCCCGGCAAGGCCGAGCTCCAAGCCACGGAGATCGTACGCCTCCTGGCCGATACCCTCCAGTTCATCGACGCCGACCCGGATTTCGCGAACGTCCAGGTCCGCCTTCGGCCGGACGCCGAGTCCGTCTGGGCCCGCGTCCACCCCGTGGGGCTGGCCTGCGTGGCTCTGCATCTTGTAAGTGCCGCCCGGGACGCGGCTTCTGGCCGCGGCGGCGTCCACCTGAACGTGGACGTCCACCCGGACGAGGGTCGCGTGATCCTGGAGTTCAGCGACGACGGGCCCGGCCTGACGCGCGACGAGACGGCCTGTGCGTTCGCGCCCATCGACGGAAACGGGGCCCGGGGCGGGCTCGCGCTGGCCACCTGTTGCGAGCTGGTCCACTTCATGGACGGGACCATCCGTCTGGAGGGCCATCGCGGGCGCGGCACGAGGGTCCGGCTGGCGTTCCCGGCGGCCACGCCGCCCTCCTGACTCGCGCCGAAGCGTCTCCCTGCCGCCTTGCCTTTACCCCCGATGCGCGCGGATAATGGGCGAAGACGACGCGGGAGACACTGCCATGAAGGTTTTCGCCGTCTGGATTTCCCTTCTCGCCGCCTCGGTCGCCCTCGCCGCCGAACCCGAGGACGAGTGGCTGAGGACCACCGCCGAGGTCACGCCGCCCCGGGTCCCCCGAGGCGGAACCTTCCGCGTCAACCTTGTCCTGGAGATGGACGAGGGGTACCACGTGAACGCGAATCCGGGCTCGCTCGACTTCCTGATCCCCACCGAGGTCGCCCCCGAGCCGCATGCGCCGGTCGAATGGGGCGAGGTCCGGTACCCCGAAGGCGTGCCCCTGGAGGTCGAATGGAGCGATTCCGGGGCCATTCGCGTCTACGAGGGCCGGGCCGTCGTCTCGGTGCCGGGCGAGGTTGCAGCCGAGGCCCCCACGGGACCGATGACCGTCCGTCTGACCCTCACCTACCAGGCCTGCGACGCGTCCACGTGCTACCAACCCGCTTCGCGGACCGTGGAGGCGGATTTCGAGGTCATGCCGGCCGATTTTGTGCCCCCCGAGACCGCCCCGCCCGACGTCACCTTCGAAGGCGAAACCGACGTCGCGGGCTACTACGAGCGGGGCCTGCCTCTCTACCTGGCGGCCCTGTTCGCGGGCGGGCTGCTCCTGAACCTGACCCCGTGCGTCTTCCCGCTCATCCCCGTGACGATGAACCTGTTCGCCCAGCAGGGCGAGAGCCGGACGCGTAAGGTCTTGCCCCTGGCCATCTTATACGTCGCGGGCCTCGCGGGCACGTTCACGCTCGTGGGCGTCCTGGCGGCCCTGGCCGGGCAGAGCCTGGGCCTGGTGCTCCAGAGCCCATGGGGCGTCCTGGGGGTCGTTACGGTGCTCGCGGTGATGATGGCGAGCGCGTTCGGGGCGTTCGAGATTCAGCTCCCGTCGAACCTCGCAGGCCGCCTGGGAGGCCAGAAAGGGGCCTTGGGGGCCCTTGTCATGGGCATGGTCATGGGCGCCGTCGCCGCGCCATGCGTCGGACCGTTCCTCATCGCCCTGATCGCCTTTGTGGCGGCCTCGGGGTCGATTCTTCTGGGGGCGGCATCGTTCCTGGCCGTGGGAACGGGGTTGGGCCTCCCGTACCTCTTCCTGGGCCTCTCGACGAGCCTTCTGAACCGTTTTCCGCGGTCGGGCGGGTGGCTGCTGTGGACGAAACGGCTCCTGGGCATGGCCCTGGCGGGGGTGATCCTGTACTTCATCGAGCCCTACGTCGCCCCGGCCTTCTTCCGACCGCTTGTGCTGGCCGTGTTCGTGTTCGCGGCGGTGTATTTGGGTCTGCTGGAGGGGCTGTCGAGGCGGCCGTTCTCGCCGACTTTCCAGGTCGTGCGAGCCATGGCGGCGGTCGCCATTCTGGGGGCCGGAATCGCGGTTTACGCGAGCGCCAACCCCGATTCCGACGCCGCCCCCGAGAAAACCGACGCCCGGCCGCAGGTCGCCTGGGAGGCTTGGGGGCCGCGGTCCCTGGACGCCGCCCGCCAGGCCCGCCGCCCCGTCCTCCTCTACTTCACCGCCGACTGGTGTGCCGAGTGCCGCGTGTGGAAGGCCAAGGTCTTCTCGCATCCGGACGTGATCGCGACCTCGGACGGCCTCGCGCGAATCAAGGTGGACGTAACCCGCCCTCCCGAGGGCGAGAAGCGGGTCCTGGCCGAAAAATACCGCGGCGTGAACCCGCCCGCGGTCATCCTGTTGGGGCCCGGCGGCGAGGTCGTCAAGGCGTGGCGGGCCCCCCCTTCTGCGGCGGCGTTCGCCGACACGTTACGGGGTATCTGAAACGACCTTCAGGGCCTCGAAATAGGCTTTTACGGCCGGTTTCAGCCGCCCGGCCACCTCGCCCGACTCGCTCGCCACGGACCGCACACCGTCCGGCCCCAACCCGGTCCCTCCCACCGACGGCGTCGCCAGATTCTGGCCCGTCGCTCTCACCAGCGCCCCCTCGTCGGGGACCGTCTTTCGCGTTCTTGGCCCCGCCAGGGCCGTTTCCGAAGGTCCGCCGTCCCCGTCGACCTTCCGCCGCCAGTTTCTCACGAACCGGCGGAACTCCTCCGGACTCACGCCCACGTCCCTGAGGAGGGCGTCGGAGACCTCCCCCTCCCGGAGCCGCTCCTCGGCCTTTCGGGCCACCTTCTCGGCCCATCGGGTGCGGGCCAGAACCTCCTCCGGGAGCCCTTCCGGCTGGGGCCGCTCGGGCACAGGCGGGGGACCCTCATAGCGACCCGGAGGCGGCCCCGAGCCGCCCGCGTGACCGCCGGAATCTGCGATGGAACCCGCCCCAGGGCCGTTTTCACCCGTTTCGTCAACCCCGCCGGAGGTCCCGTCGGGACGAGTCCCGGGCCCGTCTTCGGTGGCTTCGGGGCCAGGAAGCGGTGGCCCCGGCTCCTCGCCCAGAGCGGCCGCCAGCCGGTCGAAAACCTCCGAATTGGCCGCAATAGAAGAGGCCAGGGCCCCGTCGGCAGACCCCTCGGGGCCGCCGCGCGAAGGTCCCTGGCCCGATTCGCCGCCTCTGCTACCCGTCTCGCCCGCCTCCGAGGCGCCGTCTTCTGGAGGAGGCGAGGAAGGGTTCGTGATCGCCGCTGGCGCTAGCGTCAGGGCCGTTTCTGCGTCCCTGCCAGGGTCGCTTCTGATCAGCGTATCCACGCCGCCCGCGGAGCCTTCGGGCGTCGCCACTGCGGCCTCCGCGCCGGCGGCCCAAGGGTCAAAAAGGGCTCCCTGGGCCATCCAGAGGGCAATTCCGAGGGTTCCCGCGGCCATGGCCGCCGCCGTCGCGGGGCCGCGGAGCCGGGCCGAGGGAAGGAAATCGACGGGCCGGGCATCGCTCAGGGCCCGTGCCGCACGCCTGGAAACCGCTCTGACGCGGTCGTCCGAAGGGTTTCGGGCCATTTCGAGGAACGTAACGAGCCCGTTCTTGAGCTCCGGCCGGGCACGCTCGACGAGCCGTGCGGAAGCAAAGATCGACGGAATCCGCCTCCACGGCAGCGCCAGGGCCGCTCCGACCGCCCCGACCGCCCCTGCCGCCACCGCCCCGTAGACCCATCCCCGCCCCGCCGGCAGCCCCCGGGCCGCATCCGCGACCACCGTTGCCGCCAGGGCCAGAAGGCCCGCACACGCTGCCCACAGGCCGTTTCGGGCCATTTTGGCGCGGACGATCCCCTGGCTCACCCCGGCTGCCAGACCGATCAGGAACCGGGCGTCCGCATCGGCATGGAGAATCTGCGGCACGTCCGACCTCCGAATCCAAGCGCGCGCCGCACCGCGAGCGCCCGCGGTATATCGACCCGCCCGTCGGCACCCTCCTGTTAAACTTGGGGGTCTGGGAAACTCAGGCGATCTGCGCACCCCGATGTGGCGGGATTCGTGAAACGGTTTATCCCTAAGCGACACACTTTTTGCGACTTTTTGGGGGGTAGTGGGGGGGGTACCGGGGTGCTTTTCGCCCCTTTTGCCCCCCCTCTTGCCCGGACTTGCGCGCCCGTTCGCCGCTTCCCGCACCCGGAGGTTACGCCTTTGCGTCACCTTGTTTACGTTCTTGCGACAAGCTGCGGCCACCTCCGGAAAGGTGCTGTCCCATTTGTGCGTCGGGTTCCACGGGTGGCTTGTCCGTCCGTGCCGGCTGGACGCCTGTTGCCCTGCATACCGCCGGACAAGCCGGTCGTGGCATCCGCGTCCTACAAGCCACTACCCTTCTAGACACCAAAGGCACGCGCCCGTGTAGAGGTACACATACGCACGGCCACGTGTCGGCGACGGCGTTGGCGCGGTGACAAGCCGGCGCCCCGGGCGCCCCCGCAAGTTTCCTCGCGCCTTGCCCCGTGCCCGGCGAAAACTTCACGTGGCGTTGGACGCGATGGGGTAGAATCTCGTGGAACCTGCTGGACGAGGTGAGCGTCGAGGAGCCGGGCTAACGGCGCCCTGTCGCTCGCCGGGTGGCATGGCCACGCTGTTTTGCGTGGGCATGCGTCCCACCGGCGATCGCCTTCTGCGCGGGGGCTCTCCGAGCCGCCGCGATGCCGTTGCACCCTTCGTTAGCCCCTCGGGGGGTTGACGGGAAACCCGCAGCCTGCCTGTGGCGCGGCTTCGCGGCCTGTTGGGCGCAACCCCTGGACCGGCCCGGAGCGCGAGCTGAACCGGCCGTGGCTCGAGCGCGGGCCGCGGGTGGGCCCGGCGATCCAAGGGACCAAGGCGCAGGAGCTTCGCCGCTTCCGTCGTGAGGCGAACCCGCGTATCATCGACGCCCTCGGCGAGCTCGGGGTTATCGATCCGGAACCAGCGCGGCGTAAGCGGCGCGGCTCACACGGGATTGGGTCCTGTGTACGAGTGTGGGTGCTTTACCAGACGGGCAGCTCGCCCACGATCTCCTCGACGAGGTCCTTCATCGTGAGGATTCCCAGCACGCGGCCGCGGGGGTCCTGGACGAGGGCCATGGGGGCGCGGCGGCGCTGCATGCGAAAGAGGGCCCGGGCGACGGGCAGTTCGGGCGGGACCGTGACGGGGTCGGGCGTCATGACCTCCGCGAGCGGCCGCTCGCCCTCGGTGCCGATGACGTCGCGGATGTGGACGATGCCGACGACGTGGTCGGGGCGCCCCTCCCACACCGGGAGCCGGCTGAAGCGGTGCCCGCGGAGCTGATCGAGGAACGCCTCCCGCGAGGTCGAGACCTCGACGGCGGTCGTGCGGGCCCGGGGGATCATGACCTGGCCGACCCGCCGCTCGCGCAGGCCCAGGACCTTCTCCACCAGCTCGTCCTGGTAGCCGGTGATGACGCCCTCGGCGGCCCCTTCGCGGAGGAACGCCCGCAGCCGCTGCCGCGGGTGGAACGGATTGGCGTGAACCTTGCCGCGCCCGTGCGCGAGGCGAAGGACGAGAGTCGAGACGCCCTTGAGGGCCGGGACGAGGCCGATGCCTCGCAGGACGTGGTACGCCCCGCGGAGGATCGGCGTCAGGGCGAACATCCAGCGGTCGGCCTCATAAGTAAAGATGCTTTTGGGCGTAACGTCCGTAAAGACGAAGAAAACGGGCGTGAGGATGGCCGTGGTCAGGACCTCGACCCCCGTCTCGCTTTCCCCGCCCGCGAACCTCGCGACGAGCGTCGTGACGACGGCGGTCGTCAGGTACACGCCCCCGTTATAGCCGATCAGGCACACCACGATCAGCCCCCGCACGTCCGCCAGGAGCCGGACCAGGGCCTGCGCCCGCCGGTTCCCCGCATCGGCCTTCAGGCGGAGGCGGATGCGGTTGATGCGGTAGATGCCCGTCTCCATGCCGTTGGCGAGCGCGGCGACGGCGATCCCGGCCGCGGCGGCGAGCCAGGGGGCGAGGGAGGACAGGATGGCGAGGAGGTCATCCATGGACGATTCGGTCGCCCGGGAGCTCGGGACCACGACGGTCGATTCTCGGGTTTCGGTTTTCGATTGAAGAGGTCACGGCGCCCGTGCGCACGCGCCGCCCGAATCGGAAACTGATCATCGCCAATCGTATATGCGTCATCATGTCAAAAGCCTCACTCTGACGCGCGTCACCCGCCGCCGCCGCACGCCCTCAACCGTAAACTCCAGGTTCCGCCATCGGACCGTGTCGCCGGGCGCGGGCATGTGGCCGAGGAGGCTGGTGACGAAGCCCGCGACGGTCGAGTAGCGCCCGCCGCCGTTGGGCCGATCCTGGTCGAAAAGCTCCGCCCAGCTTCGGATCGCGAGGTTCCCCGCGAGCACGTATTCGCCCTCCCCGACGGAGCGGACCGGGTCGGCGGCGGGGGCGTCGTCGGTATCCTCGATCTCGCCGACGATCTCCTCGATGCAGTCCTCCAGCGTCACGAGACCCGCCAGGCCCCCGTACTCGTCGACGACGAGGGCAAATTGGATGCGGTCGGCCCGGAACTCGCGCAGGAGGCTCTCGACGCTCTTCGTCTCCGGCACGTAATGGACCGGCTGGACGAGCCGCGCGAGAGGCCGCTCCGGATTCAGGAACGCCGTCTTCGCGTATACCACGCCGCGCACGTGGTCCACGTCGCCATCGTAGACGACGATCTTGGAGTGGCGGGTGCGGCGAAAGAGGTCGAGGGCCTCGGCGGTGGGGGTGGCGACGTCGCAGGCGACGATCTCGACGCGCGGGGTCATGACCTCGCGAACCCGGAGCTCGGCGAGCTCGAGAATCTCGACGAGCATGTCGCCCTCCTCGGGCGAGACCGCCCCCTCGCGGGCCGAGACCTCGACGATGGCCTGGAGCTCCTCGCTCGTGACCAGGGCCCGCCGCTCGGGACGCCGGCCCGTGATGATCCGCTCCAGCGGCCAGACCACCAGGTACCCGAGCACCATCCGCACCGGAAGGACGACGTACTGGAGGAGCGCGAGCGGCCCGGCGGCCACCGGGGCGAGACGCTCGGGCATCGTCGCGGCGAGGCTCTTCGGGGTCACCTCGCCGAAGATGATGACCAGCATCGGCGCAATGACCGCGATGCCGAACCGCCAAGCGTTCGCCCGGGCCGGATGGTTCCGGGCGACATCGAGCGTGAGCATCACACTCATCGCGAAGAAGGCGACGTTGACGGCCATGTTCCCGAACAGCACCGTCACCAGGAGCCGCCGCGGGTCGTCCATAAGGCGCGCCGCGAGGACGCGCAGCGGGCTCCGGGCCGCCCGGAAGCGGCGAAGCTGGTCGCGCGAGAGGTTAAACAGCGCCGTCTCGGACCCCGAGAAGAAGGCCGAGGCGCACAAGAGCAGCGCCATCGTCGCGAGGTGAAGGGGGTATTCGGCGAGAGGGCTCAGCACGATAGACCTCCCCCGCGTGCGGCCGGGGCGGGGTCCGGCGGGTCGGCCTCGGATTGGTGGGCGGTCGGGGCGGGGGGGGCCGACCCCGGGCCGTCGTCGGTTGAGTCCATCGCGAGAGGATTCTAGCACAGGGGGACGGCGGTGCAAGGTGCAACGTGAAGTTCCGGGCGCAAGGGAGCCTGCTAGGCTCAACGTTCCAGGTTCACGGTCCACCGCAACCGCATCGCGCCGCGGCGCGGCGCCGTTGTGGTCGTGACTTTGAACCTTGAACTTCTAGAGCCAGCGCGTCCCCGTCCGGCGGACGAACAGGTTGTCGTGGCCGGGGATGAGGAGGTCGGCGATCTCGGCGACCTCGCCGAACGATTCGCGGGTCCGCTCCAGGTCCCACGGGGCCTCGCCCGGGTCGCCCCGCTCGAAGTGGTCCCGCGTCAGCACCAAGTCGCCCGCGAGGATGAGCGTCTCGGTGGGCGCGGCGACGAGGATCGAGGCGTGGCCGGGCGTGGGACCGGGCGTCGGGAAGAGGTCGACGCCGGGGGCGAGATGGTCCGGAGCGGGCTTGAGACGGCCGAGCACCTCGCCCATCGCCTCGGCGAGCTCGGCCTCGGCATAGCGGATCTCCTCCTCATGGACAAGCCACGGGACACCGCCGAAGAGCCCAAGCCCCCGCAGGTGGGCCGGGTCGAGGTGGGTCAGGAACACCGCCGTCACGGCATCCGGCTCCAGGCCCGCCCGGTAGAAAAGGGCAGCCTTCACGACGTCGGCGGGCCAGCCGGGATCGACCACGATCGCCGCGTCGCCGCTCCGGACGAGGGTGACGGTCGAATACTCCTCCCGCACCGGCGACGTCTCGTTCCAGAGCCGGTTGCGGGCAAGACTGCCGATGGCGAGGACGTCGGCGCGAAGCTCGGACATGGGCGAACCCCTTTCGGCTCGGGCGGGTTTACAATGTAGCCTCATACGCGGGCAGGTCAAGGAGCGGCTCATGGCGCAGGAGAATCGCGGGTTCGGCAAGGTGCTCGGGCGAGGGTTGGGGACCGTCCTGCCGCTCGTGGGCATCGTGGCGGCCTTGGGGTACGTGGCCTGGAGCGCGACCGAGCGGGCCCGGGACCTGGATACGCAGACCCGCTGCGCGCGAAACCTGCTGGTCCTGGCGCGGGCCCTCTCACGGTACCAGGCCGCCCACGGGGGGGCGTGTCCCGACGTGTACGAGGAGGGGAGCGTCTCGTGGTACGACGTGGGGAACACGCGGACGGACGCGTGGAACGTGTTCCTCGCCGACGCCGACCCGGGCGACGAGCCCGCCTCGCCTCCCCCGTCGGAGCCCGCGTCGAACCAACTGGCCGTCCAGTCGAACACGGCGAACCTCTGGGCCCTCATCCATTACGGGGCCGAGCCGGAGGATTTCATCTGCCCCGCGACCGAGCACTTCGTGGACCGCGTCGACGTCGACGCGATGCGCGCCGAGCAGGCGGCTTGGGAGGCGGCCGTGGCCGCGGCCCGGGAGGCCGTCGAGACGGCCAGGAAGGAGGCCGAACGCAAAGCCGCCGAGGCCCTCCGCCGGCGCCTCGAAAAGGCCCGCCGCGAGACCGAGCAAGAGACCGGCCGCGAGGGCGAGGCGCCCGACCCGGAGGCGCCGCCGGAGGAGGCCGACCTCGACGAGATGGACCTCGAGCACATGATCCTCGGCAAGGAGGTGCCGCACGATCGGAAGAAGACCGCGGAAAAGACGCCGGCCCGCGTCGCGGCGGCCCGGGAGGAGCTCGCGCGCCTCCGGGACGCGCGCCCGGACGTCCCGCGCGACTTCCGCGGGGACGCTTTCTGCTCCTATAGCTATCAGAACGTCTTCGGGCGGTTCACGCTCTCGACGCGGGTCGAGGCCGCGGACCAGGTGGCCGTCATCGCCGACGCGAACCCCCTGAGACGCAACACGTGGAGCGGTCCGTCCGAGGAGGAGGAGAAGAAACGGGCCAAGCTCGAAAAACTGAAAGGAACCGACGAGAAACCAGGCCGCCTGGCGCGGCGGGTGCGACGCGGGCCCACCGATGCGCGCCTGGCGGAAGGGCCGGGGGCGTTCATCACCGAGAGCACGGACGACCTCGAAGCCGGGTGGAACGCCAAGGCCAAGGACCTCAAGCCCTGGGAGCTGAACAGCCCGAACCACGCCTTCACCGGCCAAAACGTGCTTTACCTCGACGGGCACGTCGCGTGGACCACGCACCCCTACTGCGGGCCGGATTGGGATAATATCTGGATCGGTCGGACCCATGTCCCCCGCCGGCCGCACCCCGAGGACCTCGCGAGCCTCCGCGAGTACAACGCCCCCGCCACCTACGACGGCCGGACGGGCCTCCTGCCCGAGAAGGTTGAGGGCGACGAGGGCGACGGGGACACGCTCCGCCCCCGGCGCAACGACAAGGACGCCTCCGAGACCTTCGAGCCCGAGCACGTGGAGGACGCTTTTCTGGTGCCCTGAGGCCCGGGCGAGAGGAGGACGAATCCCCGGGACCCCTTCTTCCTGCTTAACCCCTCCCCTCCCCTCATGGCAGAATACCCCCGGCCCCGGCGATCGCGATGCCGCGACCCCGACGGGGCCCGACACCCCGGAGGTCCGGCGACAAGCGGCCCGGCGAAACGCGCAGCCCGCGCTCATGGATAGTCGAGAAGCCTCAAGCACACCCGATCTTGCACGTCCCGGGCCTTCCAGAGCTCGCCCCACGGGACGCCGCTCATCAGGATCGCGTAGGCGAGCATGCGGCCGGACCGGGTCCGGACGTAGCCGGACAGGGCGCTGACGCCGCGCACGTACCCGGTCTTGCCCCAGACGCGTCCCTCGGCGGCCGTCCCGCGCATCCGCTTCGCGAGGCTCCCCTCGCCCGGGCGCGCGAGCGTGTCGACGAACGGCTGCCCGTGGGTCCGGTGCATGAGGGCGAGCGTCTGCGTGACGGCCAGGACCGTCAGCCGGTTCGACTTCGAGAGGCCCGACCCGTCGTCGAAGCGGCAGCCCTCCGCCTCGATGCCGCGCGCGCCAAGCCACCGCGCGAGCTCCCGCCGCCCGGTCTCCCAGGACGCAAGGCGCGGCCGGTTCGTCTCGGCGACGGCCCCGTAGCGGGCCTGCGGGTCGGCGGCAAAGGCCCCCAGCAGCTTCATCAGGCACTCGGCATACAGGCCCTGGCTCCGCGCGTTCGCCACGCGGCAGACCGTCCCGAGGCTTGAGGTGTGGACGAGGTCGGCCGTAAAGTCCTCCGGCAGACCCTTCGGCCCGGCGACCGGCGTCCGCTCGACCGGCCCCGCGACGGCGATCCCTTCGGCCCGCAGCGCCGTCGCGAGGCCATGACCGAAGAACAGGGCCGGGTCCGTGACCGTCCGGTTCACGGGCTGTGCGAGGGGCGGCGCCTGGATCCAGTACCCGCCCCGCGCCCGGACCCGAAGCCCGCCCTCGACGGCCTCGCGCGCGAGGCTGTACCGATGGTCCTTCTTCGCGGCGACCGTCCGGACCGCGTTCTCGAGCCGGACATACGGCATGGGCGGCTCGATGCCGATGCGGGCGGGCTCGCCCACGGCCGGGCCGGGCCTGAGGTGGACGTCGACGCAGTTGTCGTTCAGGTTGAGGGCCCCGACGGGGGCCTCGTACCACTTCTCGCGCTGGTCGGCAGGCCAGTTCGGATGGACGACGGTCGGCTCGAAGAGCCCATCGTCGAGGAGCACGCGCCCCAGCTTCGCAACGCCCCGCTTCTTGAGGACGCCCGCCCACCGGCGAAACGCCCCGAGCGGGTCGCCCGCGTAGAAGCGTCCGGAGAAGTTCGGGTCGCCGCCGCCGAGGACCACGAGGTCCGGCGGGACGCCCTTCTTCTGCGGAGCCAAGCGGCCGACGGTCGTTCGAATCCGCCACTCGGGCCCCAGCCGGTCCCAGCATGCCGCCGTCACCATCAGCTTCATCGTGCTCGCGGGGACGAGTGGCAGGTCGGCCCGGACGCTGGTCAGCACCCGGGCCTCGGTCCCCTGCCCCGTTTCGAGGTCGAGCACGCGGCAGGCGACGACGGTCGTCGGGAGGCCCGCCTCGGCGAAGAGACGGTCGAGGTCGTCTCGGAGGGCTTCGGCGGGGGAGGCGGCCGGGGCCTTCTCGGTCCCCGCGGGCGGGGCCTTCTCGGCCGCGAACGTGCCCGCGCACCCCATCAGAAGGACCGGGAACCCCGCCGCCAACCATCGCTTGCGCATCGTGAAGATTCTCCCTACAACATCTTGCGTCCACGTGGGAGGGGATTATAATCCCTTCCGGCGACGGCCGCAAGCCGTGGGGGGCGTTTCGACCGAAAGGCACTATTCGTAGGGGCCAGCCATGCCTGACGATCTACCCCTCGGACGCGTCGTCGCGGGCGACCTGCTCCAGGTCCTGCCCACGTGGCCCGCCGCGAGCCTCGACCTGGTCTTCGCCGACCCTCCCTTCAACATCGGTTATGAATATGACAAATACTTCGACCGCATCGCGCCGAACGATTATATCGAGTGGACGCGCGAGTGGACGGCGGCGTGTTTGCGCGTCCTCAAGCCCGCCGGCACTTTCTGGATCGCCATCGGCGACGACTACGCCGCCGAGGTCAACCTCCTGATGAAGCGGGCCCACGGGGCCACCCTCCGCAACTGGATCATCTGGCACTACACCTTCGGCCAGAATTGCAGGATCAAGTTCAACCGCAGCCACACGCATCTGTTTTACTTCGTCAAGGACCCCGAGGCGTTCACGTTCAACGACGATGCGGTCCGCGTCCTGAGCGACCGGCAGACGAAGTACAACGACAAGCGGGCGAACCCGAAGGGCCGCCTGCCGCACGACGTGTGGCAGTATAGCCGCGTCTGTGGAACGTTCAAGGAACGCGTCGGGTGGCACCCGTGCCAGATGCCCCTGAAACTCCTGGAACGGGTGGTTCTGGCGACGTCGAACCCGGGGGACGTGGTTCTGGACCCGTTCGCCGGGAGCGGGACGACGCTCGTCGCCGCCGCACGCCACGACCGCCGGTGGGTGGGCCTGGAGCTCTCGCGCGATTATGCCAAGCGGGCCGAAGCGCGCGTGGCCGAGGAGGCGGCGGAGGCGGTGGGCGCGGGAGGCTGAGTCCGTAAGGGCGCCACAGGCCGGGTCGGGCCGAGCCAAAGGGAGCGAATCCGGGGGAACGCCATGTCGGTCTTGGTCACGCTCGCCGCCGAGACACCCGCCGAGGCCCCCGCCCCGACCGGCGGGGTCCTCTTGTTCCTCCTCGACCACCCGTTCGCCATCGGCCTCACGTTCGTCTTCCTGGTGGCGATCGTCGGAGCGTTCATCGCCGCGCGGAAGCGCGACCGGTGCCTCAAGAACTTCGCCCGGTTCCACGTCGTTCTGGCGGAGCAGGCGGGGCGGCGAATCTGGGGCCGGCTGAAGGTCTTCTCGAAGGGCTTGGAGCTCGTCTACGACACCCCGTTCGACCGGCCCGCCAAGCAGTCGTTCCTGTGCTACGAGGCGGAGCTCGGGAAGATTCTCGCCCTCTACCGCTTCACCGACCGCCTCGAAGCGGCCCACGTCCGCCGCCGCCGTCGTCAGGCCCACAAGCTCTCCCATCCGCCGGTCCGGAGCCGCCTCTGGCGGTGGTTTCGCAACATCGTCAACACGTTTCGCGACGCGGTGGTCACCGCCATGGGCATGACCGTCCAGCAGGCCACCGCCGCCTCCACCAGCCCCGCCCTCAAGGCCCAAGGCGGCCAGATCAACGCCATCGGCACTTTGCTCGTCGGCGAGACGGCCAACGCGTACGAGCCCATCATCGAGCAGTACATCGGGCGGCCGGTCATCCTGGAGCTGGTGAACCCCGCCGACCCCGAGAAACGCGTCCGGGAGCATCACGGATATCTCGGCGAGTACTCCGCCCAGTTCGTCCTCCTGGCGAAGGTCCGCGAGCGGTTCCAGGAGAAGGTGCCGCTGGCCGCGGGGCCCGCGGCGGTCCTCGAAACGCAGGTCCGCGTCCGGCCGGACCCGGAGGCCGGGACGCTGGCCGTCGAGAACGCCTCGGCCGTCGCCGTCACGGTCGAGGGCATCACGGCGGGCGAGGTGTGCGCGGAAATCGGCCGCGAGGTCGCCCCCGGCGAGACGGTCGAGGTCGCGTTCGAAGCGGCGCTTGCGGAGACCGAAGGGGCCGTGGCGGCAATCTCGGCCGAGCGGGAATTCGAGCTGATCGTCCCCCGCGCCTGCGGCGTCATCCGCCACGCAAGCGAGCCGCCGTAGAAGCCGTGGAAGAAGCGGAAGTCCCGATCTTGCCACGCGTCAGGCCCTCGCGCTGCTTCCCTCTCGATGAACGGCGCGAAAGGTCCCGGTTGGGCGAGCGTGGGCCACTTCCGGGTCGGCGCTTTTCCGGGGCCCGCCGGTCAGGTAGCATGGGAACCGGGAAGGCGGAGACGACGATGGGACGCGACGGCGACGCCCTGCGAGTCATGAGCTTCAACATCCTGTGCGCGACGGGGGACCTGCACGTCGCCCCCTGGGACGCCCGCAAGGCCCTCGTCGCCGAGACGATTCGCACCTTCGACCCGGACCTGCTGGGCACGCAGGAGCTGCTGGATTTCCAGGCCGCGTACCTGAGACGCGTCCTGCCGGACTACGGGTTCACGGGGCGGGGACGCGTCGCGGGGGACCGGCGCGGGATGCACGCGGCGGTGTTCTGGCGGCGGGACCGGTTCGAGAAGCTCGCGGACGGCACGTTCTGGCTCTCCAAGACGCCCGACGTGCCGGGCAGCCGCGACTGGTTCTGCTTGCGACCGCGGATCGCCACGTGGCTCAAGCTGGCCTCCCGCCGGGTGCCGAGGACGGTGCTGTACCTTTTCAACACGCACTTCGACCTTCTCTCGTGGCACGCGCGGCAGCGGTCGGCGGCGCTTCTGAGGCGCCGGATCGGGACGATCGCCCGAGGGGCCCCGACGATCGTGACGGGGGATTTCAACACCCGGGCGGGCCGCCGGACCTACCGGGCGCTCCTGGCCGGGCCCGTCGGCGGGCCGAGGCTCCTCGACAGCTACCGGGAGGTCCACCCCGAACCGCAGGGAGCGGAGGGGACGTGGCACGGATGGGGCCTGAACGTCCGCCGCCGCATCGACTGGATTCTCCACACGCCCCATCTCGAAGCCCGGGCCGCGGGTATCGACCGCGGCACCGAGGACGGGCGTTTCCCATCTGATCACCATCCCGTCTGGGCCGTGCTCGAAATGAAACGCGGATCGCCGTGGCCTCGTTAGCCGCGACACCGAAGGCGAGCGCCGGCCGTCCGGCATGAAGCGGGCTTCGCTAGCCCTCCCGCTCCAATTCCTCGAGCTTCGCGTCGATCTCGGCGAGGTCCTCTTCGGAGAGCTCGATCTCACCCGCCCCGGCGTTCTCGCCGGCCTGGTCCGGGTTGCGGACGCCGGCCAGGGCGCTCGTGACACCCGGCTGGGCCACGGTCCAAGCGAGCACAAGCTGCGGGATCGTCGCCTCGTGCCGCTCGGCCACCGGGCGGAGAGAGTCGAGGAACCGGTTAACGCGGCGGCGGTTCTCCTTGGCATAGAGGGGGTCGCGGCGGCGTTTGTCGCCCTCGTCGAACTCCCGGTCCGCGGGAACGGCCCCCGTCAGGAGGCCCCCCTGGAACGGGCTGTAGACGAGAACGGCCACATCGTGCTCGCGGCACCAAGGGAGGACGTCGTCCTCGATGTCCCGCTGGAGCATGGAGTAGGGGGGCTGGTCGGATGCGAGCGGCACGCACCGGCGGGCCGTCTCCATCATCGTGGGCGTGTAGTTCGAGACGCCGACGGCCCGGATTTTGCCCTGCTTCAGGAGCCGCTCGCACGCCCCCATCGTCTCCTCAACCGGCGTCGACGGGTCGGGCCAGTGGTGCTGATAGAGGTCGATCTCGTCGATCCCCAGCCGCCGCAGGCTCATCTCGCACTCCTCGATGACGCCGGCGGCCCCGCCGTACTTGTACACGGAGACGGGCCGGCCGCGATTGTCCCGCGAGTCGAAGTACTTGGCGCCCTTCTCCAGGTCCCACCGGAGCCCGAACTTCGTCAGCACCTGGACGCGGTCGCGCCGACCCTCGATGGCCCGGCCCACGATGGTCTCGGAGTGGCCGAATCCATAGACGGGGGCCGTGTCGACGCTCGTCATGCCCAGATCCACCGCCTTCCTGATACCGTCGAGGGCGGCGTCGTCGTCCGTACCGCCCCACATCCATCCTCCGATGGCCCAGGCGCCGAGGGTGATGACGCTGACGTCGACGTCCGTGGGTCCGAGCGGGCGAGTCCTCATGGCGTCTCCTTCGCTTGTCGGGTGACCGGCACGTGCCGGACCATTATAGGGGCCGCCCGGTCGGGCTCGAAAGGCCTCCGCCAACACGCCGCCGGGGGATCGCGTAGGCATCGAGGAGGGCGTTGCGGTCGGGCACGTCAGGCCTCTTGCCCGAGGGTAGCCACGGGCAGGAGCTCGACATCCAGCTCCCAGTCCTCAAAGCCCTGAAGGATCAGGTTCAGGTACTCGCGGGCGGGCGGGGCGAAACCGTAGCCGGGCTTCATGCAGTACGTCACGGCTTCCACGGGTCCGTCCTCGGTCCGCACCCGGACGGGAACCCGCTCGTAGAGGACCGGGCAGTCCTCGTACTCGTCCAAGCCGGCCCGGTCGGCGTCGGCGATCTCGTAGAGGGCCCCGTGGACGGTGTCGCCGGGGCTGGGCGCCAGATCGGCCCAGAATCGGAACGCCAGCCGATGGTCCGCGAGGGTCGCCACCCCCACCGGCCGCGCGCTCGGGCACCACAGCCTCATGTGGGCCTTGCTGAGATTGGCGCCGTAGGCGAAGTAGAGCATCGCTTGCGCCCTCGCGACCGCGTCCGGAGAAAGGTAGCACATCGCGGGCGCGTGTCAAGGACGACCCGCCGCGAGGGAGGGGTGGAAGGTCGCCCGGACCGGCCCTCGGGCGGATATTACCGCCGCGGCTGGCGGCCCCGGATTTTCGGCGGCTCGACGTAGAGCTTCGGCTTGGGCGGCACGCGGACCTTCTCGATGGCCCCGCCGGGCGTCCACGGACCGGGCCGGTCGGGGTACCGCTGGAGCTCCTCGACGCGCCGGGCGTCGGCGTCGCGGGTCCATGGGGCCCGGGGATTCGAGGCGTGGAGGGCCCGCAGCTCCTCGATCCGCCCCTCGGCGATGCTCGCCAGACGGATCAGAAAGCTCAGATCGGCGTTATGCTCGCGGAACCGCTCCCAATGGGCCCGGGCGGCTTCGTACTCGGGCCGACTATAGTAGAGGTTATTCGGGCGGGCCCGGTAGCCTCCGCGGTGGTGGGGGTGGTGGGGATGACCCTCGACGATCGACGTCCACCGCGCCTCCATCTGCCCCAGGACGCGGTCCAGCTCCGCCGCCAGAAGGTTCTCCGACGCCTTCAGATGCCGCTTGGCGGCCTCCATGGCCCGCACCAGGTCCATCTGCTTCAGCTCGTCGATGAGCCGGTCGCAGCGGCCCAGGATGATCCGGGCGGCGTTGTAGTTGGGGGCGGATTCGGCCTCCGAGCAGACCTGCTGGATTTTGGCGGCCCATTCGCCCGCGAACTCGGCGAAGGCCGCCTTCATGACCTCGGGAGCCGACAGGGGTTTTTCGCCCAAGCGACCGTCCGGATGGGCCCGGAGGACCCGGGCGGAGAGCTCCCACGTGATCTGCTCGCGGTCGGAGATGCGTCCCGAACGGGCCATGGCCCCCCGCCGCGCGGCCGTTTCGTAAGCCTCGGCGGCCTCCGCGACGCGTCCCGTCGCCAGGCACACCTCCCCCAGCAGGGCCGCGCCCTTGGCCGTCACGAACGGGTCGGGGCCCTCCAGATTCACCATCGACACCAGCGCCAACCGGGCCTCGTCCAAGTCCCCCGCAGCGTGCCGCTCGAGGGCCGTCCGATAGAGATCGGCGGCGGCTCCGTTCGGATCGTCCTGTTCGGCCACAGAGGCCGCGCAGAAAGGCCAGAAGGGCACGAGAAGGGCAATCAGGGCCAAGCGGCGGCATCGCATGCGGCAATCCCTGCTCCCAAGCGGGTCGGCGTATCAAGGGTTATCTACCACACAACCGTCACGGCTGCAAGCGCCCCTTTGCCCGGGCCCATGGCGTTTGCCCTGGCACCCGGTGAAACGGGCCGAGCCCCGCAGCCGCCGGTTGCTTCGGACCCGACAACGCAATGCCCGCGCCGCCCGCAGCCACCGACACCGAGCCCGCCGCCGACGGCGCAGGCGACGAAGCTCAGGGCGCGGCGCCCCCGGAGGGAGGACGCCGCGTCTCTTTTTGCGCTGCCGCCGCGGGCCGAACGCGCAGAGATCGTCGTGGGACCGAATGTACGGGCGGTCCGCGACGAAGGTGAACGGGCAGGCGCAGCTGAACTGCCCCGTGTTGTACCCGTGGGCCGAGCGGACCTGCTTGAGGTTCTGTACTGAGGTCAACTCGTTCGCGACGGGGAGCGTCGGGAATGCAAGGACGAGCCTCGCCCCCAGCCCGCTTCGAACCATCACCTCGCCTCCTTGGCCGGCGTGGCGTTGGTTTCGAGGCGCTGCGGCGTCAGGGTCGCCTCGAACGTGAGGCCGCCCTGTGTCAGCCGGTACGTGCCGTAGAATCCACGGAACCGGACCCGCCCGGACGCGTCCGCCTCCCCCGTGCCGCGCGTTGTCCACTCCTCCGTAACGAGCTTCGCGTAGGCCTCGCCGTTGGGCTTGGCCGTCCAGTCCTTGCGCCAGAGGGCCGCCCTCGGCCGCCAGTGCCGCCCCTCCCAGAAGCCCCACATCAGGATGCCCTTGACGGCCGGGTGGGCGAAGCAGAGCTTGTAGAAGCGGCGAGTGTCGGCGGCCTGGGCGTCCTCGTCCTTCGTGTTGATATCGAACTCCGTGATCTTGATGGGGAGCCGGAAGCGGGCGAGCTTGTCAAGCTTTGCCCAGAGCCGGTCGCTCGGACCGACGCCCTTGCCGAAGTGGCCCTGGACGCCGATGCCGCCCACATCCGCCCCGTCGGCAATCAGCCGCTCGATGTGCCGAACGTACTTGTCGGTGTCGCCGCCGGAGAGGATCGAGTAGTCGTTGACGTAGAGGCGGACGTCGGGGTCGACGGCCCGGGCCCACTTGAAGTAGGCGGCGCCGCTTTCGAGGCCGAGTTTCTTCGCGTAGAGGTCGCCGTGGATCATCTCGTTGTTGAGGTCCCATTCGCCGATCTTGCCGCGAAAGAGGCCGAGCACCCGCGCGAGGCGCGCCTTCATCGCCGCCTCCAGGGCCCCCGGCTCCAGTGTCTTGTGCCAGTCGGCGGGGCCCTGGTTCACGCCCCAGAAGAGGCAGTGGCCGCGCATCGGAAGGCCCAGCCGGTCGCAGGTTTCCCAGACGCGAAGCGGCGCCTCGTCGCGATGGACGCCGGGCTGCGGCTCCATCGGCTTCCACTTCATCGCGTACTCATCGACCGCCGAGTTGAAGTACCGGACGAGGTGCTCGCGGTACCGCGCGCCGTCGGGCGAGTCCGCGAGGAGGACCGACTGGTTGACGCACGTGCCGAACGGGAACGCGTGCCGCACGAGGGCGTACGTCACCGGTCCGCGCCCGCCCGGAACGCGGACGGCGAAGTCGCCCTTGCGGAGGGCCTCGATCCGCGCATCGAGGTCCGCCTCGTCGAGCTTCGGGGCTTTGGCGGCAAGGCTGACGCTTGCGACGGCCAGCAAGGCAACGGTGACGATGGATCGCATCCGGGCTCCTTTCGTGCCCCTGGCCGTGTTGAACACGCGGCGCGGGGGGCTACGGGTCGATCATTTCGACGGGCTCGGCCCCGGGGTCGGCGGGGCCGTCGCGGACGAAGAGGTAGGGGGCGGCCCGGGCGAAGGTCTTGGCGCCGATGCCGTCGACCGCGAGGATGTCCTCGACCCGCTCGAAGCGCCCGCCCCCCGACGCCCGAAGCGCGACGATCCCCTTCCCGAGCTTCTCCCCGAGGCCCGGCACGAGCGAAAGCTCGTGCCAGTCGGCGGCGTTGAGGTCGACGCGGTACCCCGGCTCGGGGGCGGGCTCCACCACGATCTCGCGGCCGAAGGCCCCGTCCCGCCAGAGCCGCCACGCCACCCCGCCCGCCACCAGCAGCACCAGGGCCACCAGCAACGCCTGCTCCGCCCGCGCGATGGCGGGGGTGCGGCGAGGACGGGACGGGGCCGGATCGGTCATGGCGGCATTATGCCGGGCCACGGCGTCCGTCGCAAGCGCGGGCCCTCCGCACGGATTCACCGAGCGACGCGGGCGCGGCGGCGGTTCCAAGGGAGATGGATGTCCGCCATCTCAGTCCGATCCTGGTCGCCCTTCTCGCGGCCGCCTGCATGGGGACGGAGCGCGTCGAGAACGCCTTCTGGGTCGACGCCGACGACGTCCTGCCGAAGGTCGTCCTCGCGAAAGGCGACGCCCGCATCGTCGTGCTCCTCCCGGACGAGGCAACGATGGCGTCGGACCGCTGGTCGGAGGACTACGGCGGCATCCGGTTCGACTGGGCCGGGCGGGTGGCCTTGGCCGAGTACCGCGGCCACACGTTCATCGGCGGATGGACCGAAGTCGACGGACGCCGGGTCCCCAAGTACAGCCTCGGCACGAGCGAGGAGTGCAAGCTTACGATCCCGATCGAGCCCGATCCCGGCGACGTCCGGAAGATTCTGAAGCCCGGCGTCGGCATCGGGCGGCGGGCCGAAACGAAGGGCCCCTGGCGCGTCGAGCCGATCCCGTGGACGGTCGAGCGCGGCACGGACCACGTCGACTTCCGGCAGAGTGCCGCGCACCCGAGCGGCCACGGGTGGGACTACACGAAGCGGGTCACGATCACGGGCAACGGCTTCGCCATCGCCCACCGTTTCGAGAACCGCGGCCGCGAACGGATGACGTTCCGGCACTATAGTCATAACTGGATTCAGATCGACTCCGCGCCGGTCGGTCGGGCGTACCGGGCCCGGTTCGCGTTCCCGCTCGCCGGTCGGATCAACGGGCGCGGCGGGGCCCAATTCGTGGGGCGCGAGCTCAACTTCCTCGGGACCGGCGAGCCCCTGCCCTCGCTCATGGCCAAGCTCGAAGGGTTCTCAACGCCCGCCCATAACCGCGTCACGATCACCCACACCGGCACCTGGGCCGCCATCTGCATCGAGGGCGACTGGACCCCGGCGGCGTACCACGTCTACGCGAGGCTGGAGGAGCTGTGCCCGGAACCGTTCCTCGCGCTCGACCTGGCGCCCGGCGAGGCCCGCGCGTGGACGACGCGGTACACATTTTTGCTTGCGGGGGCGGCCGAAAAGACGCAAGCTCGGCCCTGATAGGACTCGCGAACGTCCGTTCGCGGTCACGCCCGATCCCGAGATGGGAGCCGACCGTGCCCGAGCCCCTCAACTTCGTCTTCATCCTGGTCGACGATATGGGCGCCTGCGACGCGGCGTGCTGCGGGAGCACCTTCTACTCAACGCCGCACATCGACCGCCTGGCCGCCACCGGCATGCGTTTCACGGACGCCTACGCGGCCAGTCCCGTCTGCTCGCCGACGCGGGCGAGCCTCATGACGGGCAAGAACCCCGCGCGGCTGCGTCTGACGAACTTCCTGGTGGGGAAGCGCTGGCCCCAGGACTCGCCCCTCGTCCCGTTCGAGTGGCAGACTCGCCTGCCCCTTGCGGAGGTGACGATCGCCGAGGCCCTGAAGGAGGCGGGCTACGCCACCGGGTACGTCGGCAAGTGGCATCTCGGGCCGGACCCCGAGTTCTCGCCGGACCGGCAGGGCTTCGACACCAACGTCGGCGGCTGCCACCAGGGCGCCCCGCCCACCTATTTCGACCCGTACGGCATCAAGCGGCTCCCGGACCGCTGCCCCGGCGAGTACCTCAACGACCGCCTCACGGAGGAGGCCGAGCGGTTTCTCGACACCCACGCCGGCGGCCCCTTCTTTCTGTACTTTGCCCACTACGCCGTCCACATCCCGCTGGAGGCCAAGCCCGAGCACGTCGCCCGCTACGAGGCGTCGGCGGCGAAGGTGGCGGAGGCGGGCGGCCCGCTCTTCGGCGAGGAGAGCGGCCACAAGGTCCGCCTCGTCCAGAACCATCCCGTCTATGCCGGGATGATCGCGAGCCTCGACGAGAGCGTCGGGCGGATTCTCGCGAAGCTCGACGCCCTCGGGGTCGCCGACCACACGGCCGTCGTCTTCTTTTCCGACAATGGCGGCCTCTCGACCGCCGAGGGCCGGCCCACGTCGAACCTTCCGCTCCGGGCCGGGAAGGGCTGGCTCTACGAGGGCGGCATCCGCGAGCCGTGCCTCGTGCGGTGGCCCGGCGTCACGCAGCCCGGCTCGACGAGCGCGGCCATCGTGACGAGCGACGATTTCTACCCGACGATGCTTGAGATGGCACTTCTGGCGCTCCGTCCCTCCCAGCACGTCGACGGCGTGAGCTTCGCCCCCGTGCTGCGCGGCGAGGCGGAGACGGTCCGGACCCAGGCCTTCACGCACTACCCGCACTACTCGAACCAGGGCGGCCGGCCCGGCAGCGCGGTCCGCGCGGGCGGATGGAAGCTCGTCGAGCACTTCGAGGACGGGCGGACCGAGCTTTTCAACCTGGCCGAGGACGTCGGCGAGACGCGGGACCTTGCCGCCGACCGGCCGGACGTGGCCCGGGACCTTCGCGACCGGCTCCGAGCGTGGCGCGACGAGGTCGGGGCCCAGGTCCCCGAGCGAACGGAGTGACGCGATGCTCACCCGGCGACGGTTTCGGGAACTCTCGGCGACGGGGCTGACGCAACGCGACTTCGCCCCCGCCTCGGCGTGCACGAGTCCCGGGTTGCCAGGGATGAGCGAAACGAACACCACGGCATCTCCCTGGAAAGGGCGGCCGCCATCGTCGAGGCGCTCCACGTGAAGGTTTCCGGCAAGGCCGACCTTCCCGACGAACCGGAATGGGCGCCCGCCTGAGCGGCCCGATGCTCCCCTGAAGGGCGTGGGAACACGGGCGATGCGTCGCCTTCTCCAAGGGTAGCGCGACCACGATTTCACTGGACGGGACATCTGGTTTGGCTCAGAATCTCACAGACGGGCAGGATTCACGTTAGTCGGGGGTCGGATGCGCCCGGAGGGCGGACAGGACGCATGTCTGCAGTTCCGTATGCGAGTCAGCGCAGGTCGGTACGCCGCAGGCGGGGCGTGAGCCTCGTCGAGCTCCTGGTTGTCATCGCGGTGGTTCTGCTTCTGATCGCGCTGCTGGGCACGGGCGTCAACTTCGTCTGGCAGACCTACTACGACATGCGGTGCAAGTCGAACCTGCACCGCCTGTGGCAGACGCTGCACAGCCGGGAATCGGCGACGCTGCCCGCCCCCGACCAATGGATCGACTACGTCGGGGCCACCGAGGCCGCCCCCATGCTTATCTGCCCGCTGGACACGGTGGGGGGGGTGGCGGCGGCGGAGCCCGACCCGCCCGAGATCAACGGCGACGTGGCCATCATCAGCCCGCCCGCCTCGGTCGTCTTCAACGTCCTGGAGAGCAACACCACCATCCACGCCTTCGTCGAGCGCGAACGTGTGGAGCTGGCCTCCAACGTCAACTGCAACATCGTCGACCCCGGCCGCTACGACACGAACTACAACAGCGGCTCCGGCGTCGTCGAGGGCGGCACGGTCGTCGACGCCTACTTCGTCCACCTCGACCCCGAGGGGAGCAACCGCACGGAGGTCAGCGGCACGGTCGGCTTCAGCAGCGACATCCTCGGCATCATCTGTCTCGACGACGAACTCGACGCCACCGACGGGTCCCTCGGCTGCCCCCAGACGGAGTATCCCACCGGCCAGGGCAGCCGAGGCTTCGAGAACAACGCCGAGCAGATCACCCTCGCGGACGACCGCCGCAGCATCACCATCCATCGCTGGAAGTCAACCTTTCCCGGCGAGAACATGCGCGTCCTGTGCGAGTCCTCCAAGTACGGCGGGGGCGGCGGGGGGTTCGCCAGCTACGGCATGAACGCCGACGTCCCCGCCACCCATCCCCCGCCCACCCAGATTCTGCTCGTCGAGTACGAACGCAGCATCGTCTTCGTCGACGACCTGGAGGACTTCGAGGCCATGCTGGCCCCGCGGCACCTGGGGCACGTCAACGTCCTGTTCGTCGAGGGAAACGTCGACAGCATGGACCCGGAAGACCTGCATCCCGACGTGGCCATGAAGATGTGGCGGCCGCCCGGCCTCGTCGAGACCGATTGGGTCGACCCGAACGACCCCTGGTAGACCGTTCGTTGCACGTCCCGCCGGCCCCGTCCGGCGCTACTCTGGCTTCGCCCGGAACGGCGGCTTCTGCAGGACGAGGGCGATGTACTCCGTCCCCGCGACGTAGACCGGGTCGGCGGCCGAGGTCGGCGACCGCAGGACCACCACCACCGGTCCCTCCCGAAGCGTCCGCATGACGCCCTCAGGCGGCTCGAACATCGCCAGCGCCAGCGTAGCGTCGTCGGCCTCCTGCGCCTCCTCGAAGAGGATCGCCTCGACGCTGCCCCCGTCGGCGTACCGGGTCCACATCACGGCCCGCGTCTCGCCCCTTTTCAGGGCCTCGCCGTATCGCCCGACGACGGAGGCGACGGCCTTCTCCGCGGCCGAGGCGTAGGGGTTGTATGGCACGGCGTAGGGCCAGTCCGGGGCCTTCGGGTCGGCAAAATCGAACGTCACCTCCAGCGACTCCATCGGCAGGATGAGACGCCGCAGCTTCGCCTCAGCGGCGCGGCGGGCCGCCGCCTCCTCGGCCGGGTCCGGACCGCACGAGGCGGCCACGAGGGCCAGCCCCGCGACCAGGACGACGAGAAGCGCGGCAGAGAGATGCGTTCGGACCATCGGCGACCTCCTTCGCTCGCGGATCATACCCGTAGGCTAGTGACGCCGCCCGGATGATGCAACGCTCTTGGCCCCCCCGGGGGCCACGCGGACAAAGATGGTGGCACGGGGCTATGGCACGAGGGGGCTCAGAGAGCCTCCGGGCAAAATGTGGCCCGCCGCCGGCAACTCGCCTTGACGGCGCCGCACCCGCCGGGTAGCATTCCAGGGACCGGACGAGCGCCGTCCGGTCACACCCGCGCGCACCCCGTCGAGAGCGAGGCCCACGCGTGACCGAGTCGCCGTTCGTCCATCTCCACGTCCATTCTGAGTACAGTCTCCTCGACGGCGCCTGCCGCATCGACGACCTCGTCGCCAAGGCCGTCGCCCAAGGCAGCCCGGCCCTGGCCCTGACCGACCACGGGAACCTGTTCGGGGCCGTCGAGTTCTACCGGGCCGCCCGCGCGGCGGAGCTCAAGCCCATCCTCGGCTACGAGGCCTACGTCGCCCCCGGCCGCCGCACCGAGCGCGAGACGATCGGCGGCGCCCAGGATGCGGGGTATCACCTGGTGCTGCTGGCGCGGAACGAGGCGGGATGGCGGAACCTGCTGGCGCTGGCCTCCACGGCCTACCTCGACGGCTTCTACTACAAGCCGCGCATCGACCGGGAGGTCCTCGCCGAGCACGCCGAGGGCCTGATCGGCCTGTCCGCGTGTCTTCATGGCGAGCCGCCGCGCCGGCTCCTGGCGGGGGACGTCGAAGGGGCCCGAGCCTCCGTCCGCCGCTACCTCGACATCCTCGGCCCCGGGAACTTCTACCTCGAGCTCCAAGACCACGGCATCGAGGAGGAGCGGCAGGTGCGGCCAAAGCTCATCGAGCTGGCCCGCGAGATGGACGTGCCCCTGGTCGCCACGAACGACGTCCACTACATCCACGCCGAGGACACGAAGGCCCACGACGTGCTCCTGTGCATCAACACGGGGAAGCTTTTCTCGGACGAGAACCGCATGCGCTACCGGCCGCGCGAGTTCCACATGCGCTCCCGGGACGAGATGCGCGAACGCTTCGGCGACGTGCCCGAGGCCCTCGAAAACACGGTTCGCATCGCCGAGCGGTGCGACCTGGAACTGGACTTCAGCCGCCGCCACGTCCCCGTCTTCCAAACCCCCGGCGACGAGTTGCCCGAGGCGGTGCTGCGGCGGCTCTGCGAGGAGGGCTTCGCCGAGAAGTACCCGGACGCCCCCGACGAGGTCCGGGCCCACCTCGAGCATGAGCTGGACGTCATCCAGTCAAAGGGCTTCTCAAGCTACTTCCTCATCGTCTGGGACCTCGTCAACTACGCTCGCACCCGAGGCATCCCCTGCGGCCCGCGCGGAAGCGCGGTCGGGTGCATGGTCGCGTATCTGCTGAACATCTCGACCGTCGAGCCGCTCGGCTACGGCCTGCTCTTCGAGCGGTTCATGGACCCGAGCCGCAACGAGATGCCGGACATCGACATCGACATCTGCCAGGAGGGGCGACAGGAGCTGATCAACTACGTCCGGGCCAAGTACGGCGAGCCCAACGTCGCCCAGATCATCACCTTCGGCACCATGGCCGCCCGGGCCGTCGTCCGCGACGTCGGGCGTGTCCTCGACATCCCCCTCGCGGAAGTCGATCGCCTCGCCAAGAAAATCCCGGCGGTGCCGAAGATGACCCTGGAGAAGGCCCTCGCGCGGGAGCCGGACCTGGCGCGCCGGGTCGAGGAGAGCCCGCAGGTGCGCGAACTGATGGACATCGCGCGGCGGCTGGAAGGGATGGCGCGGCATGCGTCGGTGCATGCGGCGGCGGTCGTGATCGCCAACGCGCCGCTCACGAGCTACGCCCCCCTGTGCCGCGTCGGCGACGACGTGACCACCCAGTGGTCCTGGCCGGTGTGCGAGAGCGTCGGCCTCCTGAAGCTCGACTTCCTCGGCCTCCGGACCCTGACCACGATGCAGCGGGCCGTGGACCTGGTGCGGGAGCATCGCGGCATCGAGGTGGACGTCGAGCGCCTGCCGCTCGACGACGCCGAGACGTTCGCGCTCTTTCAGCGCGGCGAGACGAAGGGCATCTTCCAGTTCGAGTCCGCGGGCATGCGGGACCTGCTCCTGAAGATGAAGCCCACGAAGTTCGACCACCTCATCGCCGCCAACGCCATGTACCGCCCCGGGCCGATGGACCTGATCGGCACGTACATCGACCGCATGCACGGGCGGGCGCGGTGGGACGCCCCCCACGAGGTCATGGCCGAGGTTCTGGACGAGTCCTACGGCATCATGGCCTACCAGGAACAGGTCATGCGGATCGCCAACCGCCTCGGCGACATTCCGCTGGCCCGGGCCTACAAACTCATCAAGGCCATCTCGAAGAAGAAAGAGGAGATCATCCTCGCCGAGAAGCAGGCCTTCTTCGACGGCTGCAAGGCCAAGGGCCTGCCGGAGACGCTCGTCCGCGAGATCTGGGACAACATCCTCGCCTTCGCCGGCTACGGCTTCAACAAGAGCCACTCGACCCGCTACGCCCTGGTGGCGTACCAGACGGGGTACCTGAAGGCCCGCTATCCGCTGGAGTTCATGGCAGCCCTGCTGACGTACGAGAGGGTCAACTCCGACAAGCTGGCCGAGTACATGGATGAATGCCGGCGTATGCATATTGCGGTCGCCCCACCCGACATCAACGAGTCCGGCCACGACTTCACCGTCGTCGGCGACAAGATTCGCTTCGGCCTGGCCGCCGTCAAGGGCATCGGCACGCGGAGCGTCGATGCGATCCTGGAGGCGCGCGAGCGCGTCGGCCGGTTCCGCTCGCTCTTTCATTTCTGTGAGACCGTCGACCTGGCCGCCGTCAACAAGACCGTGGTCGATTGCCTCATCACGTGCGGGGCGTTTGATTCGACCGGGGCGGCGCGGAGGCCGCTGGCCCTCGTGATGGACCGGGCCCTCTCGGCCGGGGCCGCCCTCCAGGACGACCGCCGCCACGGCCAGGCCAACTTCTTCGGGGCCATCGCCGAATCCGCCCCGCCCGACGGCCAGGCCCTGCCCGACGTGCCCGAGTGGGACCCGAGCGAGCTGCTGGAGCACGAAAAGGGCGTGCTGGGCCTCTACGTCTCCGGCCACCCCCTCGAAGCGCACCAGGCCGTCCTCCGCCACTTCGCCTCCGTCCAGGCCACCGACCTCGGGGACGTCTCCGACGGGGCCGAGGTCGTCCTCGGCGGCCATATCAAGAGCGCCCGCGTCATCGTCACCCGCTCCGGCAAGAATCCCGGCGCGAAGATGGCCGTCTTCGAGCTGGAGGACCTCTCCGCCACGGTTTCCTGTGTCGTCTTTCCGGCCACGTACCGCGACCGTGCCGACCTCGTGGCCGAGGGCCGCATCGTCTTCGTCCGCGGGACCGTCGACAAGACCCGCGAGCAGCCACAGGTCAAGGTCGCCGAGCTGTGGCCGCTGGAGGACGGGCGGCGGACGCTGACGAAAGCCGTGATGATCCGCCTGAACGAGACGGGCCTTTCGCAGGAATTACTCGCCGGCCTGAAGGGCATCCTGACCGCCCACCCCGGCCCCGTGCCCGTCTACGTCGAGTTCGTCGGCCGCGCGCGCGGCCGCACCCTTATCCAGGTCGGCGAGCGTCTCCACGTCAAGCTCGACGACGCATTCCAGCAGGCCGTCACCAACCTCCTCGGCCGCGACCACCTTCTCCTGACCGCCAACGGCCATGGCCAGGCACTGAAAGTATAGGAATCCCCGTGACGACCGACGGCAAAGTGGTCCCGGCCGACCGCATGACGAGCCGCGCGCGGCTCTTGGCGGCGTATCGGGGGGAGGAGGTGGACCGGCTCCCCTTCTGGGCGAAGGTTACGAACGGCACGTGGCGGCGGAGCCAACCGGCCGAGGTCCGGGCTTGGACCGACCGGCAGCTGCTCGACTTCATCCACGCCGACGGCCTCTTCCATGTCCCGCGCGCCGCCCATCTTCGCCGCCCGCGCGTCGAGCAGAGCGCGCATCGCGAGAACGGAACGCGCGTGATCGTCACGCGCACCCCCGACGGCCAGATGGTCGAGCGATGGGGCCACGACCCGGTCACGGGCACGTGGCACCCGATCGAGTTTCCCGTCAAGGGGCCGGAGGACCTCGCCCGGTACCGGTGGGCCTGGACCGGCGTCGAACCGGAGGCGGACGCCGAGGCCGTCGAGACGGGACGCCGCCGGGCGCGGGAGATCGGCGAGCGCGGCATGGCGTTGAGCGGCTGGGGGACGAGTCCGTTGATGCATCTGGTGGAGCACGTCGCCGGGCCGGTCGAGCTCCACTACCTGCTCCAGGATTTGCCGGACGAGATGGACGCGCTCATCGAGATGATGCACGCCGGGTGCTTGGCCCTGGTGCGGGCCGTGGCCGAGGCAACGCCGGGCGACGCGGTCGTCAGCGTCGAGAACACGTCGACGACGCTGATCAGCCCGGCCCAGTTCGCCCGCTACTGCCACGGGCATCTCGTCGACTACGGCCGGGCCATCGAGGCCGCCGGCCGCATGCACGAGCTGCACATGTGCGGCAAGACGCGCGCCCTGCTGCCGCAAATCGACACGATCCCGGCGTCGAGCATCGAGGCGTTCACGGCGCCGACGCTGGGCGACACGCGCCTCGTCGACGGCCGGACGCGGGCCCCATCGAAGACGCTCGTCGGCGGGACGCGCGTCAACACGTGGCTCGAGCCGGTCGAGGACATCGGCGCCTACATCGAGACGGAGCTCGCCGCGTGCCCGGACCATCGGCGAATCGTCCTGACGACCGCGGGCGTCGCGCCCCCCGCCTGTCGCGCCGAGACGTTCCGCGCCGTCGGCGCGCATCTGGCTACGCTGCCGGTCCGGATGTGAGGAAAACGGAAGGCCAAGCCACAAACGGCTTGAGGGAATGCCTCACGCCGGCGCGGGCGCGTTCTTGACGTACTCCTTGGCCATCAGGGCGGCGACGACGCCGTCGCCGGCGGCGGTGGCGGCCTGCTTGAGGGTGCCGGCCCGCACGTCCCCCGCCGCCCACACGCCCGGCATCGTGGTTTCGAGGCGACAGGGTTCGGCCTGGATGAACCCGCGCGGGTCCAGAGTCAGCGTCCCTTCGAGAAACCCGGTCAGCGGCTGCAGGCCGATGAAGACGAACACCCCGTCGCACGCAAGCCTTTCGTGCAAGCCGGTCTTGGTGTTCTCGATGCGTACGGCCTCGACCTTCTCCTCGCCGAGAATCTCGGTGACGGTGCTGGAGAAGTAGGTCGAGACCCGCTCCTCGTGCTTCTTAAGCTCCTCCATCAGAACGGCCTCGCCGCGGAAGTTGTCGGCCAGGACGACGAACGTCAGGTGCCGCACGTACTCCAGCAGGTGCAGCCCCTCGTCGAGGGCCGTGTTCCCGCCGCCCACCACGACCACGTGCTTGTCCTCGTAAAACGGCGCGTCGCACGTGCCGCAGTAGGAAACCCCGTAGCCCGTCAGGCGTTTCTCGCCGGGGGCCTGGAGCTTGCGGTACTCGCTGCCGACGGCGAGGATCATGGATCGTCCACGGAAGCGGGCGTCCTTGGTGTGGGCGACGAGGCGGCGGTCCTCGCCCTCCCCTTCGGGCTCGACTCGGGTGACCTCGCGATTCGTCAGAATCTCGGCCCCGAAGCGCTGGGCCTGCTGGGTCAGCCGATCGGCCAGGTCCATGCCGTTGACGGGAGCGGGAAAGCCGGGATAGTTCTCGACGCGGGCCGTGGTCAGAATCTGGCCGCCCGGCTGGAGCTTCTCGAGCATCAGCGTCGAGAGCCGCTCGCGCGTGGTGTAGATGGCGGCGGAGAGTCCGGCGATGCCGGCCCCGACGATGATCACGTCCCAGGTTCGGTCTTCGGGGATGGTCTCGGCCATCGGCGTCTCCGGGCGCGTGGCCCCTCCGGGGGGCATGCCCACACGGTCTTTGCGTGGGCCTGTTCCGCGCCACGCACGTTCGCTTGCGCCTGGCCACGCAACACCGCGTGGCCATGGCACTCGCCCAACCCTACGTCTCCACGGCATCGCGAACCCTGCGCACGAGCGACGGGTCGGCGGTGGTGTCGATCGTGCACGTCGAGCCGAGGACGAAAGGCCGCTCGCCCAACGCCTCGCGGGCGGCCTCGATCTGGCCTTCGAGCGCGTCGCGGTTCGAGGCGGCGTTGAAGAGGCCGCGGTCCAGGCCCCCCACCAGGGCCTTGTCCGGGGCGGCCGGGGCCAGACCCGCCAGGTCCGGGTTCGAGTCCGCGGCCGTGTCCCAGTTGATCATCGCCACGGGATAGTCCACCAGGTCGCGGACCATGCTCCGCTCGCGGCAGACGTGCAGCAGGTTCAGCGGGGCGTGCTCGACGGCCTCCAGGATCTCCAGGTCGTACGGGCGGCCGAATTCCTCGTACTGCTCGCGGGTGAAATTCGTCTCGGTCGCGACGTGGGTGGTCGCGAGGAAAATCCCGTCTGCCCCGGCGTCGACGGCCCGTGCGGCGAACTCGGCGAACGTGTCCGTGATCGTCCGCAGGCCCACGTGGACCATCGTCGCGTCTTCGGCCACCAGGCCCGCCAGGTCCTGAGGCCCGCCCGCCAGCTCGGCGGCGAGGGCCATCGGCGTGAAGACGGTCATGAGCATCGGCACGTCCGGCCCGAGGGCCTTCCGCAGGTCCGCCACGGCCTTCAGGTGGGCCCCCAGGACCGAGGCCCGGTGTTCGGCCGAGAGCATCGACGAGTCGAGCCGGTCGAGATGCCGGAAATCCGACACTTCGTGCACCACGGGCCGCACCAGGGCAGGCTTGATGTGCGGGTCGCCGGAGAACTCGTACCGGTTGCCCCAGTCCTCCACGTGGTAGCAGGCCCGGGGGTTGATCTTCAGGAAGTCCCAGTCGTACTCCCGCTGCCAGGCGAGCATCGCCTCGACGAGCCCCTCCGCCGTCCGCTCCTCGAGAAAAAAGTGCCGCCACAGGGCCACGGGGAGCCGGTCGACGGGGCGTCCGTCGACGGTCCGGGCCAGCCGCTCGCGCTTCGAGAACGCTTGGGTCAACGGGGGGCTCCTTGCGGCATCCGGCTCGAACTCTGATGGTACGTGGGGGCGGCCGCGGCGGTCAAGGCCCTGCGCGGTTCCTCGGGCGGCAAGGACAAGTCGTTTGACTCCGACCCGTTTTGCGGGTATATAGGAGTGCGACAGGACAATTCGGTGGACGGCCGCCGTGCGGGGATGCGAGGCGGCCGTGGGGCCCGGGCGTCTGAGGGGACGCGCGGCCCACAAAGAGGATGAAGGCGATCTGGAGGGATTCTGCCTCCGGGTCGCCTTTTTTGTATGTGGATCAGCGGCGCTGACGGTGTGCGCCGATCGGCCCAAGGGGGGCCGACCGGAAACCGCCGCCGCGCCGAGACAGCGTGCGTGCACGAAGCGTCGCGAACGGGGATCGACCGGTCCGGAGGCGGACCGGGCGGTCCCCTTTTCCATGCGCGGCGAGAACCGAGAGGACGACCCGCCCGGTCGGACGGGTCCCAGCGAAACGGAGTGAACAGACATGGCCCGAACCTTTCTGACGCGCATCATGCCGGCGGCGCTCGGCGCCTGGATCTCGGTGGCCCTCGGGACGGCCGCCGCGGCCGACGACCCCGCCATCGAGGCCAACCCGGTCACCCACGCTGACTTCAACACCGTCGTCTTCGGGGGCGGCGGAGGCGGCGGAGGCGCGGCCCCGCCCGAGGGCACGCCGGCGTCCTTCTCCCTCCTCCCGACCTACGTCACGGACATCCGAGACCAGGGAGGCTGCGGCTCGTGCTGGGCCTTCGCCACCTACGGGGCGATCGAAAGCACGGTCCTGATGGAGGGCGGCCCGGCCCTGGACCTCTCGGAGAACCACCTGAAGAACGAGCACGGCTTCGACCTCGCGCCCTGCGCCGGCGGACACGTGTGGATGAGCTGGGCGTACCTGAGCCGCCTCGACGGCCCCGTCGCCGAGGCGGACGACCCCTACCATGCCTATGACGACCGGCCCTCGCCGGGCGGCCCGCGGCAGGGATTCCTGCGCGAGGGCATCCTCCACACCACTCCCGAGACCATCAAGAACGCCGTCATGACCACCGGCGCCGTCATGACCAGCATGCACTGGAGCTCCTCCTTCTACAACAGCTCCGAGCACACGTACCTCTACACCGGCGGCTCCAGCTCCAACCACGCCGTCGGCATCGTCGGGTGGGACGACGCGAAGCCGGTCTCCGGCGCGACGAACTCCGGCGCCTGGCAGGTCCGCAACTCCTGGGGCTCCGGGTGGGGCGACGGCGGCTACTTCTGGATCTCCTACGAGGACACCCGCGCCGCCGACTACGGGGCCGCCATGGACCTCGACCCGGCGAGCGTCGTGGGCGACGCCGTCTACGAGCACGACGAGCACGGCAGCGTGGTCACGGTCAACACCCCCTACGCCATGAACGCCTTCACCGCCGCCCGGGACGAGATTCTGAAGGCCGTCAGCTTCTACACCATGGAGGACGGCACGGACTATGACCTGCGGATTTACGACGAGTTCGCGGACGGCACGCTGTCGGGGCTCCTCTCCTCGCTGACCGGCGAAGCCGACTACGGCTACCACGCCGTCGACCTGGAGACGCTCCTCGACATCGATGCCGGCGACGACTTCTACGTCTACCTGCACCTGGCCGAAGGAGGCGACTTTCCGCACAGCATCGACCGGGCCGAAACGGGCTACAGCTCCGACGCCACCGCCTCGGCCGACGAGAGCTTCTACAGTTTTGACGGGTCGAGCTGGACCGACCTGACGACCTGGGACCCCACCGCGAATTTCTCGATCAAGGCCTATACCGTACCGGAACCCGCGACGCTTGCCCTGTTCGTCGCGGCGGCGTTGGCGGCGATCCGCCGACGCAGACACTGACGGAGCACGCACCCATCCGGAGGGGATACGATGCGCATCGCAACACGATGCATGCTGGCTGCGGCGGTTCTTGCGGCCGGAGCGGGAATGGCACGCGGCGCGGTCGGAGTCGACCCGTGTCAATGGGACCTGGCTTGCGGTCCGCTTCCCGTCTGTGACCACACGGCGGGGGAGATCGTCCGCTACATCATCGCGGGCGACCCGAACGGCACGCCGCCCGACGAACCATCGTTCCACGTCGACCCGAACATCCTCGCCTCGCCCCACGCCGGCGTCGCCTCCGTCCTTAACGACCTCGACGGGATGCCGGGCGGGTCGGCGATCCTGGGCAGCGGCGCGCTGCTGTCGCGGCGACACGTGCTGACCGCCGCCCACCTCTTCGACGACAACGGCGACGCCGTCAACGATTTCCCCCTCGACCGCACGACGGTCGTCTTCAACGCCGACGGAGACGTCTCGCACACGTTCGGGGCCCTCGCCGTCGACATCCATCCCGACTACTACGGCACGGGCGGCGCCCTCCTGAACGATGATCTGGCCATCATCACCCTCGACGCCCCCGTACCCTCGTTCGTGCCATCCTACGGCCTGTTGCCCTTGCCGGTGGGAAGCGGCCAGGGGACCCGCATGATCGGCTACGGCGAGACGGGCGACGGCGTGGACGGGGCCGTCTCCGGCACCGCCTCCCTTGACGTCAAGCGCTTCGGGCACAACCAGATCGACGCCGGCCAGCTCGACGACGAGGGGGGCGGCGAGTTCGAGGTCTGGATCGCCGACTTCGACGACCCCGACGCTTCCGGCGACAACTTCACCGGCGATGAGTCCCTCGGCAACGACGTCGAGTCGTCCATCGCGGGCGGCGACGCCGGCGGGCCCGACTTTGTCCTCTATAACGACGCCCTGACGATCGTCGGCATCAGCACTTTCGGCGACCGCTTCGTGCGACCGGACACGACCTTGGGGCCGGAGCCGCCGCTGTTCGACTCGGCGTTTGGCGGCGTGCTGGTCTACCCGTACCTCGGGTGGATCGACGGGATCGTGCCGGAGCCGACGACGCTGGCGCTGGGGGTCCTCGGGGCGGCGGGCCTCGTCCTGCGGCGTCGCCGTTAGGCGTTGACGGGCCCCTCCACGGTCGGCTAGAATCGGCTCGACCCGCGTGAGGAGGCCCGATCATGTCCGAGACGCCGGAGCACCCCGAGAGGCCGCAGGAGGAGGCGCGCGCCGAAGCCCCCCCGCCTCCGCCTCGGACGCCCCCGCCGCGCCTGCCCCCGGGCCCGCCGCGCAAGCGAGGCGGCGTCTGGGCCGTCGTGGCCACGATCCTGCTGCTCCTCTCGCTCATCACGAACGGGGTCCTGCTGCTGGGCATCCTGGTCATGGCCATCGGGGCCAGCGGCGGCGCGCCGGGGCCGGGGAAACTGATCGAGCGGACCGTCGAGGACGGGCCCGCGGGCGTTAAGATCGTCGTCATCCGCATCGCGGGCGTCATCGGTGACGAGATGGTCGCCTACGTCGACCCGCGCCTTCGCCGCGCCGCCGAGGACAACGCCGTCAAAGCCGTCATCCTGCGGATCGATTCGCCGGGCGGCGGGCTGACCGCCAGCGACCAGATTCATCACCTCGTCGCGTCGCGGCTCGACGCCAAGCCGGTGGTGGCGGCCATGGATTCGGTCGCCGCCTCGGGCGGATACTACGTCGCATGCGCCGCCGATGAGATTCTGGCCCAGCCGACGACGATCACGGGCTCGATCGGCGTCATCGGCCAGTTCTTTTTCCTGCGGAACCTGATGGCCGACAAGCTCGGCGTCGTGCCCGTGACGCTGAAAATGGGCGAGCAGAAGGACTGGCCGAACATCTTCGAGCAGACACAGATGACGCCCGCCCAACGCGACTACCTCATGGAAAGCCTCTTCGAGCCGGGCTACGAGCGGTTCGTTTCGGTGGTGGCGGCGGGGCGCGGCATGACCGAGGGCGAGGTTCGGCCCCTGGCCACGGGGCGCATCTTCATCGCCCCGGAGGCCCTCGACGCCGGGCTCATCGACGAGGTCGCGTACTTCGAGACGGCCGTCCAGCGGGCGATGGATCTAGCGGCCGTGCAGGAGGCCCGGGTCGTGGAGTACGAGACGCCCTTCGGCCTCGGCGACCTCTTCCGGATCACCGCGAAGGCCGAGCGGGCCCTCGACACCGACGCCGAGGACCTGGCCGCCCTCGCCACGCCGCGCGCCATGTACCTGTGGACGGGACAGTAAGCGGCTTGGGGGACGTGCCGGACGGGGCCTGCACCGCGCAGGCCCCTTTTCTTCACGCAAGCCGACGAAAGGATGACGGAAGGATGCAGACGCGACCATTCGGAAGAACCGGCGTCGAGCTGACGCGCCTCGGGTTCGGGGCCATGCGGCTGCCGATCACGAAGGACGAGCACGGCAAGATCGGAGGGCTGGACGAATCGGCCGAGATCGTGGCCCGGGCCCTGGACGCCGGGATCAACTACGTCGACTCGGCCCCGGGCTATGGCCACCGCGAGAGCGAGACGGCCGTGGGTCTGGCCATCGCCGGCCGCCCGCGTGACGGCTTCCATCTTTCGACGAAGTACCCCGTCAAAAACGACTGCGGCGAGTGCTTCCGGCTGCGGCTGGAACTGTCGCTGCGCAAGCTGGGCACGGACTACGTCGACTTCTACCACTTCTGGGGCATGAGTTGGAAGGCCTTCCGGGGGCGCGTCACCAACGAAGGCGGGCCCCTGGAGGCCGCCCGCAAGGCCAAGGAGGAGGGCCTGATCCGGCACATTTCCTTCTCGTGCCACGACACGCCGGAGAACATGATCCGCATCATCGATTCCGGCGAGTTCGAGTCGATGCTCGTCCAGTACAACCTGCTGGACCGCAAGAACGAGCCGGCCCTGGCCCACGCCCACGCCCGGGGCCTCGGGACCGTCGCGATGGGGCCGGTGGGCGGCGGGCGGCTGGGCACCCCCTCGGAGGTCATCTCCGAGGCCACCGGCATCTCCTCCACCGCCGAGATCGCCCTTCGCTTCGTCTTCGCCAATCCCGAGCTCGACGTCGCGATCAGCGGCATGGAAAACGTACAGCAGGTGGAGGAGAACGTGGCCACGGCGGAGCGCGGCGAGGCCCTATCGAGCGAGGAGCTCGCGAAGATCGATGAACTCGTCGAGCAGAACAAGAAGCTCCTCGACCTGCCCTGCACGGGGTGCGGCTACTGCACGCCCTGCCCGAAGGGCGTGGCCATCCCCGAGATCTTCCAGCTCTACCAGTGGCACGAGGCGTTCGGCCTGAAGGAACCGGCGAAGAAACGCTACGCCGGCCTCGGCCACGGGTGGCAGGAGAAGAAGAAGCCGGTCCGCGAGTGCGTGGCGTGTGGCGAGTGCGAGGAAAAGTGCCCGCAGAAGATCGCCATCGCCGAGCGTCTCAAGGAGGCGGAGAAGGTCCTCGCCGCGGGGGCGAGCGCGTAGCACGCCGGCTCGGCTGAGGTCGGCGCTGCGGCGCCGCCAACGTTGGCGCGGCGTGCTTCGGATGCGTCGCGCGTCAGGCTCTGGAAACAGGAGGAAACCGGATGGCGGACATCGTGGTCGGATTGATCGGCGGCACGGGCCTGGGCGACGTGCTCGTGGCCGAGGTGGGCGGCGAGAAGCGCGACGTCGAGACCCCCTTCGGGCGGCCCTCGGCGCCCATCATCATGACCGAGATCGAGGGGCAGGCCGTCGCGGTTCTCGCGCGGCACGGCGAGGGCCATCGCTTATGTCCCTCCGCCGTCCCGTACCGCGCAAACATCTTCGCCCTGAAGATGCTCGGCGTCACGCACGTCCTGGCATCGGGGGCGACGGGGAGCCTCCAGGAATCCATCGCTCCGGCGGACCTCGTCCTCCCGGACCAGGTCATCGACAAGACGCGGCGCGGCGGGCGGACGTTCTTCGACGAGCCGGGCCTGGTGGCCCACGTCGAGTTCGCCGAACCGTTCTGCGGGGAGCTGCGGCGGTTGCTCCTGGAGTGCGCCGCCGACTTCGAGGGCGTCCGGACCCACCCCAAGGGCACGTACGTCTGCATGGAGGGCCCGCAGTTCTCGACCCGGGCCGAGAGCCTGCTGCACCGGCAATGGGGGGCGGACTTGATCGGCATGACCGTCATGCCCGAGGCGAAGCTCGCCCGCGAGGCCGAGATGTGCTACGCCCTCGTCGCCATCCCCACCGATTACGACTGCTGGCGGGCCCACGAGGCCGGGGCCGGCCCCGAGACGGTCATCGAGAGCATCCTCGCCAACGTGCAGGCGGGCACCGCCAACGCCATCCGGTTGATGCGGGCCGCCGTCCCCCGGATCGCCGGCCGCGCCGCCGAGTGCCGCTGCAACGAGGCCCTGAAGCAGGCCCTCTGGACCCAGCGCGACGCGATCCCCGACGCGCTGAAGTCGCGCCTCGCGCCGCTCGTCGGGACGTATCTGGCGTAGGAAGGGAGACGGGCCATGCGCACGACGACCTGGACGGCCGCCGCAACCTGCCTCGTGGCGCTTGCCGCGAGTGTTGCCCTCGGCCAGTACGAGTCCCACCTCCTGCCGGGCGAAATCGCCCCCGGCATGCTGCCCCTCTGGGTCCAGCACGATCCGATCTACCACGAGCGCGAGCTGCACGCGCCGCTGGCGCACGAGAAGGCCGAGCCCACCCGCACCTACACCGACGACGAACGCCGCGTCTGGGCCGACGAGGGCGACCCCGACGCCACGTCCGTCGAGCGCCTGTGCAAGAAGCCGCGCACCGTCCTCGAGCGGGCCCGCTCGGGGGAGTGGAAGGTCGCGACCGAGAGGGCCCGCGACGTCTTCGCCCAGCCGCCCGAACGCTACCGCGACTTCACGTGGGACATGGTCGGCAACGCCGCCGCCCGGGCCCACGTCCAGCTCGGGGACCTGGCGGGGGCGGCCCAAGCCCACGGTGCGGCGGCCCGGGCCATCGAGGACCCGGACGTGGCAGGATACCACCGGACGGCGGCGGGCGTGCTGACCGCCTGGAAGGGGGCCGCGGCCGACCTCCGGGACGTCGGCACGTGGCAACAGGCCCTCCGCGACGCCGTCCAGCGCCACGTCGAGGAGTGCCGCACGCTCTGCGATCAGGCCCGCATCGCGAAGGGGCGGCACGCGTCGCGTGAGCGTCTTCTGGCCCGGGCGTACGACTCGATGCGCAAGGTCTGGGCCGTCGACGCGTCCCTGGGGCGAGAGCTGGCCGGCTCGGCCTTCCGCCCCGCCGCCGACAATCTGCCGACGGGCCTCTCGGAGATGATCACGGCTATCGAGGCGGCCCGCGAGGGCATGCTCCGCGTCGAGGCCGCTTACGCCAAGCGGCCTTTCAGCAAGCACGCGGGGAACCTGTGGAACAAGGCCGTCAAGATCATGTGGAACCGCGTCGTGGAGGTCAAGCACGTCTGCCGCGTTCACGATTACCTGGCGCGGGTGGGTCTGGCGACGGGGGGGAGGACGGACCCGTACTTCCGGCAGGCCCACGAGAAGCTCTTCGCGCCCGAGGCCCCGGGCAAGGTTTACGTGCTGACGGGCGGCGGGAAGCCCGGCGTGTATCGTCACATGGAGAAGCGGGTGGAGTGGAAACGGACGGAAATCCACCCGCTCGACTGACGTCCTCCTCCCTCTCAGCTCAGCCTCGCATCGCCACGCCGCTCCAGGCGGCCATGACGTCCAGGAGCACGGTGAAGTCGTCGTCGGCGCGGCCGAGGTTCTTGGCGCTGGCGAGAACCTGGCGGACCTGGGCCGTCAGGGGCAGGGGTACGTCGTACTGGCGTCCGAGGTCGGCGGCCATGTTCAGGTCCTTGAGCATGTGCTTGAGGTAGAAGTTCGTCCGGCCGCCGGGGTTGACGACGGCCTGCTCGCCGAAGCGGTAGATGGGCGATTCGACGGGCCCCGCGTGCAGCACCTCCATCATCGTCTCGAAGGGGATGCCCGCTTTGCGTCCCAGGGCGAAGAACTCGGCAAAGAGCTGCATCATGCCCCCCACCATGAGGTTGCAGATGAGCTTCATGGTGGCGCCCTTGGCAATGTCGCCGATGTAATGGATGTCCTTTCCAAGGACCTCCAGCAGACCCTTCGCCTTGGCGAAGTCGTCGCGATGGCCACCGACGAGAATCTGGAGCTTGCCCTCGCGGGCCGCGGGAACGCTCCACATGACGGCGGCTTCGAGGTACTTGATGCCGATGCTCCGCAGGGCTGTGGCCGCCCGATAGCTCATGCCGGGGCTGGTGGTCGAGCAGTTGACGAGCACGCTCCGCCGCTTCATGCCGCGCGTCACCCCGTCCTCGCCGAAGAGGACGGCATCGAGGGCGGCATCGTCGGCGACCATGACGAAGACGAAGTCGGCGCTCTTGGCGGCGGTGGCGGGGGTGGTGGCCTTGCGTGCGCCGGCGGCGGCCAGCGGTGTGGCCTTGTCGGCGGTGCGGTTCCAGACGGCCAGCGGATACCCGGCCTCCAGGATGCGCTCGGCCATCGGCTCGCCCATCATGCCCAGCCCGATAAAGCCCACCTTCGTACGCTTCTTGGCCATCGTTGCCTCCTTTGGGCACCGGGCGTGCCCGACGCACCCGGTTAGACGATGATCGGGAGCGCCGTGCCGCAGCTTCCGCACGCCGCGCCCCGCAGGTTCTTCCTCCGCGCCCCGAAACCGACGCGCTCGATGACAACCTCGCCGCACGACGGGCAGACCGTGTCGCCGGTGCCGTCGATCTGGCCGGGCAGGACGTTGCCCGCGTAAACGTACCGCAGGCCCGCCTGCCGCCCCACCTCCACCGCCAGCCGGACCGTCTCGACGGGCGTCGCCTTCCCGTCGGTCATCTCAAAGTCCGGATGGAAACGCGATACGTGCCACACAAGGTCCGGCGACACACCCGCCAGGAACTCGGCGATGCCCCGCAGGTCCTCGATCGTGTCGTTCTGGCCCGTCACGAGGAGCGTCGTGACCTCAACGTGGAGGCCCGCGTCGTGCATCGCGCGGATCGTCTCCTTGACGGGCTCGAGGCGGGCCTTGCAAAGGTCCTGGTAGAACGCGTCATGCCAAGCCTTGAGGTCGACGTTGGCGGCGTCAAGCCATCCGGCCATGGCCTCGACGGCCTCGGGAGTGGCGTAGCCGTTGGTGACGAAGGTGTTCGCCAGGCCCTGCTCGCGGGCCAGCGTGCCGCAGTCCCGGGCGTACTCGAAGAAGATGGTCGGCTCGGTGTAGGTATAGGAAAGGGAGGCGCAGCCGGCCCGCTTGGCGGCGGCGACGATCTCCTCGGGCTCCGCCCATTCTCCGGGCATGGCCCCGCCCCCGGCCGTCCGCGGAAACTGGGAGATCTGCCAGTTCTGGCAGAATCCGCACTGGAAGTTGCACCCGACGGTGGCGACGGAGTAGGCCTTCGTGCCGGGGAGGAAATGGTAAAGCGGCTTCTTCTCGATCGGGTCCACGTGCCGCGCGATCACCCGCCCCCACACCCGCGTCACCAGCGTGCCGTCGTCGTTGCGTCGGACCTGGCAGACGCCGGTGCGTCCGGGAGCGACGTGGCAACGATGGGCGCAAAGAAAGCAGTCGACGGCCCCGTCCTCGGCCGGCGTCCAGAGGTCTGCGCGGTGTGGTTGGCCATGGGTCATGCCGTCAGCGTGGGTCTCCTTCACCCTTGGACCTGTTGGTCCCGGGGCCTCGCCTCGAGCGGACCGGGCAGGTCCTCTCCCAGATCCGTCCGGATTTGAAGCAGGCTCATGATGTCGTGGCGCGTCACGATCCCGGAGAGGCGATCACCGTCGACGACGGGCAGGTGTCCCTTTTCCTCGCTCATCATCTTGCGGAAGACGCTGATGAGGTCGTCGTCGCGGTGGACCCGGTTCTCCTCGGCCACCTGGTGCATGACGTCGCGGACGGGCGTGTTGTCCCACTGGGCCCGGGGCACGCCCTGCACGTCCTTGAGGCTGATCATGCCCACAAACTCCCCGTCCGTCAGGACCGGGAAGCTGCGGAAGCGGTGCTTGTAGAAGTAGTTGTCGACGAGGTCGGCGATCGTCAGGTCCGGCTCGACCGTCACGACCTCCTCCTTCAGGACGTCCTGCACCTTGAGGCCCTGGAGGGCCTCGCGGATGGCCATCTGCTGGTAGGCCGACTGGGCGGCGTAGCGGAGGAAAAGGCCGATAAACGCGAGCCACAGGGGCCCGAAGGTCCACTGGACGATCGCCAGCCCCACGCCCACGACGATCATGCCCGTCCCCAGGCCGCGCCCGGCCCGGGCCGCCTTGGCCGTCGCGTCGCGCAGGCTGCCGCTCATCTTCCAGAGGATCGCCCGCAGCACCCGTCCGCCGTCCAGCGGGAAGCCCGGCAGCATGTTGAACGCGGCCAGGAGCGTGTTGATCACCGCGAAGTAAAGGACCAGAGCCGCCGCCTGGGCCGAAAGACCAGGCACCAGGAAGAACGCGGCAAAGCACCCCCCGCCGATGAGGAGGCTCACCAGGGGCCCGGCGAGGGCCACCTTGAGCTCGGTATTCGGGTCGTTCGCCTCCTCCTTGAGGCTCGAAACGCCCCCGAAGATGAAGAGCGTGATGCCCTCGACGGGGATGCCCCCCGCCCGGGCCACCAGGCTGTGGCTCATCTCGTGAGCCAGGACGCAGACGAACAGGCCGATCGTCCCCACGAAGGCCAGGACCCAGTAATGCCACTGGGGCCACGTCATAAGGGCCTCCAGGACTTGGGTATCGGAGGCGTCGGGATGGTTCTTGTGGTACTCCTGAATGCGGGCGTGGCCCTCCCACCAGTATCCTGTGCCGCTGATGTCGCTCATGGGCAAGATGTAGGTGGCGAGGCTGAACCAAAGCAGAAAGAAGATCAGCAGCCAGGAGGGATGGATGCGGATGGTGAGCCCGAAGATCGTGGCGATCTTCCATCCGCTCGAGAAGCCACGGGCCATGGGTAACACTCCTTGGGTGGGCCAAGCTCGCGAAATCCATTATATCGCCGAGCGTATGCGTGGGAACGAAAAAGCGGGAAAAGTGTCGGGCTCTACCACATATAGGATAGGGTGGCGGCAGGAAATACCACTTCTTGGGGCCTAGCCCTCCCCCTCCGGCCCCGCAACCACGTTTCGGGCCCGGTCGGCCAGGTACGCCTCGATATTCCCGACCGTCGTATCGAGGATCTTGTTGAGCGCTTCCTCGCTGTTGAAGGCGATGTGGGGGGTGATGATGACCTGGTCCATCCGCAGCAGAATCGTGTTCTGGACGATGGACTGGAGGGCCTCCTCGTCGTAGCGGCGGGAGAGCATTTCGCCCTCCTCCATGATGACCGCCTCGTCCTCCAGCACGTCGAGACCCGCCCCGCCGAGTTTGCCCGAGCGGAGGGCCTCGACCAGGGCCTCGGTCTCGACGAGGGCGCCGCGGGCCGTGTTGATGAGGATCGCCCCCTCCTTCATCTTCGCGATCGCCTCGGCGTCGATCATGTGGTGCGTCGACTCGAGGTACGGGGCGTGCAGCGTGACGATGTCGGACTCGGCCAGCAGCGTCTCGAAGTCCACGTACCGGAACCCCAGGGCGTCCGCCATGTGGTGCACCGGCTGGACGTCGTAGGCCAGGACCCGCATCTGGAAGCCCAGGGCGATGCGCACCACGTGCGTCCCGATCGAGCCGGTCCCCACGACCCCCAGCGTCCGGTCCCTCAGGTCGATGCCCCGCAGGTTCCCGATCGAGAACTTGCCGCGCACCGTCTGCTCGTACGCCTTGTGAACGCGGCGCGTGAGCGCCAGCAGCAGGGCGAACGTGTGCTCGGCCACCGTGTTCGCCCCGTACGTCGGCACGTTTGAGACGGTGATTCCGCGTGCGCGGCACGCGTCGGTGTCGACGTGGTCATAGCCGGTGGAACGGGTGGCGACGAGTTTCAGGTCGGGCAGGCGGTCGAGCTGCTCGGCGTTGACGTCACTGTAGATGAAGGGCGAGAGGACCGTGATGCCGGCGGCGTCGTCCAGCTCGACGTCCTGGAGCGTGCCCTCGCGCGTGATCAGGCCCTCGCAGGCGCGGCACCGGTCCTGGATGCGGTCGGCCTCCCAGGGCTCGACCTCGACGAAAAGGCAGGTGGCATCGGACATGGGGATTCCTTTACGCTTTGCCGAGGAGCCTGAGGAACGCCTGCTCGTCGATCGTCGTCGTCGCGTGCTTCTCGGCGGCCCGGGTCTTCGAGGCGCCCGGATCGGCGCCAACGACGAGGTAATCGGTATTCGAGGACACGCTGCCGGTGGCCTTGCCTCCCGCTTGGCGGATGGCTTCCTTCACCTCGTCGCGGGTCATGGATTCGAGCTCGCCTGTGACGACGACGGTCTTGCCCTCGAGCGGCCCTTCCCGGGCCGCCTTCTCCATCTTCGGGTCGATGCCGCGCTCACGCAACCGGTCGATCAGTTTCCGGTTCGCGGGGTTCTCGAACCAGTCGCGGAGACCGGCGGCGACCTCGGGACCCACGTCGGGGACCTCCAGGAGCCGGTCCTCGTCGGCCTCGGCCAACGCCCCCAAGGACCCGAACGCCTCGGCCAGCGTGTCGGCCAAGGCCCGCCCCACGTGCCGGATGCCCAGGCCGTGGATGACGCGCGGCAGGGACGCCTCCTTCGAGCCCTCGATCTGGGCGATCAGGTTCTCGGCGCTCTTCTCGGCCATGCGCTCCAGGCCCGCCACTTTGTCCTTCTCCAAGTCGTAAAGGTCCGCGAGGTCCTTGACCAACTCCTTCTCGACGAGCTGGTCGACGAGCTTCTCGCCGAGGCCGTCGATGTCGGTGGCCTGCTTCGAGCCCCAGTGCTTGATGCTGCCCTTGATCTGGGCGGGACAGGAGACGTTCGTGCACCGCGTGACGGCTTCGCCCTCCGGCTTCGTGACGGGCTCGCCGCACGCCGGGCAGACGTCGGGCAGACGGTACGCCTCGGCACCGTCCGGCCGCTTCTCCTCGATGACCTTGACGACATGGGGGATGACGTCGCCGGCCCGCTCCACAAGGACCGTGTCGCCGATGCGGATGTCCTTGCGGTCGATCTCGTCCTGGTTGTGGAGCGAGACGTTCGTGACGGTCACGCCGCCGATCTGGACCGGCTCCAGCACCGCCACCGGCGTGACGGCCCCCGTGCGGCCGACGCTGGCGACGATGTCGCGGATGACGGCCGTGCGGCGGCGGGCCTCGAACTTCCAGGCCACCGCCCACCGCGGGTTGGCGGCACGGACGCCGAGGGTCTCGTGGTCCGCGAGGCGGTCGACCTTGAAGACGGCGCCGTCGATCTCGTAGGCGAGGTCGTTGCGGCGCTCGGCCAGGTCGCGGTGCCACGCGACGGCCTCCTCGATCGATTCGACCCGGCGGGACTCGGGGCACGTCTTCAGGCCCATCTCCCGCATCGTCTCCAGGCACGCCCACTGCGTCTCAGGCCGCGCCGAGGAGGCGGGCGTGATCTCCCAGAAGAAGGCTCGCAGTGGCCGCCGGGCCGTGATCTTCGGGTCCAGTTGCCGCAGGCTCCCGGCGGCGGCGTTACGGGGATTGGCGAAGGTCTTCTCTCCCTGCTCTTGCTGACGGCGGTTGAAGTCCGCGAACTCCCCCTTCTCCATGTACACCTCGCCGCGCACCACCAGCCGCTCCGGCGCCTCGGCCCCGTCCGAGCGCAGGACGAGCGGCACCTCCTGGATGGTGCGGATGTTGGCCGTGATGTCCTCCCCCGTGGTCCCGTCGCCGCGCGTCGCCGCCGTGTCGAGGCGGCCGCCCGCGTAGATCAGCTCGACGCTGACGCCGTCGTACTTCGGCTCGGCCACGAGGGGGACCTCGCCGGCGTCCAGCTCCTTGCGACACGTCTCGTAGAACCGTCGCATGGCGTCCTCGTTCGAGATCGACTGGAGGCTCCGCATGGGCGTGGGATGCTCGACGGGGACGAATCCCTCCCTCGGCTCGCCGCCCACGCGCTGGGTGGGCGAAAGGGGCGTCACGAGGTCGGGATGCTCGGCCTCGAGCGCCTCGAGCTCGGCCTTCCGCTCGTCGTACTCGGCGTCGGCGATCTCCGGATCGTCGAGGACGTAGTACCGGTAGTTGTGGTGGCGGATTCGGTCGCGCAGCGCCTCGATCCGCTCCCTGGCCTTCTCCTTCTCCATCGTCGCTCTCCCGTCTACGGGGGGTCGAGGCCCAGGTGCTTCGCGAGGGCCTTCGCGCTCAGGGTGTTGAGGACGTCCGACTTCTCGATCCACCCGCGGCGGGCGTTCCACACGCCGTAGCGGACGAGATCGTAATCGATCGTCGTGTGGGCGTCGGTCGCGATGACCACCTTCAGGCCCGCCTCCTTCGCCCGGCGCGCGTCGACGTCCGGCAGGTCGAGCCGGTCGGGATGAGCGTTGATCTCGACGGCCACGTCGTGCTCGGCGCAGGCTTCGAAGACACGGCCCAGGTCGAGGGCCACCGGCTCGCGCCGTCCGATGATCCGTCCCCGCGGGTGACCCAAACAATGCACGACGCCCGACGCCGCCGCCGCCACGAACCGGTCCGTCATTGCCGCCTCCGCAAGCTCGAAGAAGCTGTGGACGCTGGCGACGACCCAGTCCAGGCCTTCGAGCACCTTCTCCGGCAGGTCCAGCGACCCGTCCTTCAGGATGTCCACCTCGATGCCTGCCAGGAGCCGGAGGTCGTCCGTCTTCTCCGCGAGCTCGCGGATCCGGTCCCTGTGGGCCGCGAGGCGATCCGCGTCCAGGCCCTTGGCCACGGTCACCGCCTGCGAGTGGTCGGTGACGGCGAGATACTCATACCCGCGCTTGCGGGCCCCTTCCACCATTTCTTCGAGGGACTGGTGGCCGTCGGTCTCGTGGGTGTGGGCGTGAAGCTCGCCGCGCAGGTCGCCCTCCTCGATGAGCGCCGGCAGGCGGCCCTCCCGTGCCGCGCCCAACTCCCCGCGATCCTCGCGCAGCTCGGGCGGGACCCACGGGAGGTCGAGGGCGGCGTAGACCTCCGCCTCGTCGGCGCCGGCGAGGCGCCTCTCGTTCTCATCGAACAGGCCATACTCGTTCAGCTTCCAGCCGCGCTTGCGGGCGATCTTACGCAGGGCAATGTTGTGGGCCTTGGAGCCGGTGAAGTACATCTGGGCCGCCCCGAAGGCTTCGTCCCGGAAGAAGCGGAAATCCACCTCCAGCTCGCCGGCAAGCCGCGCGACGACCTTCTCTTCGCCCCGCGCCTCCACCTCCTCCACCGCCGCGTACGCCTCGATGCCCTCGACCGCCGCCGCACGATCGTCGGCCTCCACGAGCACGTCGAGGTCGCCGATGGTCTCGCGGCGGCGGCGGAAGCTGCCCGCAGGCACCCAGCGGCAAACGGCCGTGACGCCGTCGAGATGGCGGCCGAGGTCCTCGACCTGCTCGGCGGCGGTGCGGATGGAGATGCGGCCCGCCTCCGCCTGATGCGTCTTCAGGGCCCGAAGGATGTTCGCCTCGGTCTTGGCGCCCATGCCCGGAAGGTCGCGGATGCGACCGGCCTCGGCGGCGGCTCTCAGGTCCGGGATCGTCGCGATCCCGAGGGCGTCGTGCAGGGCCTTGACCTTCTTCGGCCCCAGGCCCTTGACCTTCAGCAGGTCCCGCAGGTGCGGCGGGAAGCCTCCGCGCAGATTCTCCAGCCGCGCGCACGTGTCGGTTTCGAGGATTTCGTGAATCTGCTCGGCAAGACTCTCGCCGATGCCCGGCAGGTCCGAGGGGTCCTTGCCCGCCTCGACGTAATCGGCCAGCGGCTCGGCCAGGTCGGCCACGGTCCGGGCGCCTTGGCGATACGAGCGGATGCGGAACGGGTTCCCGCCCTGGAGCTCGAGGACGTCGGCGATTTCCTGGAAGATGGCGGCAATCCGGCTGTTGCGCATGGCGGCCCTCCGGCGGAGAGGTGGCATTATACCATGCCGACCCTTGCGAGCACGCGAAGACGCCAGTATAGTGCCGCCGTCGAGCCCTCGGAGACCCCGCGTGAACATCAGCCGCCTGCACCGCGTCCTGAAGATCATCACGCTGCTCCAAGGCCGGCGATTCTACAACGCCGACGAGATGGCGGCCGAATGCGAGGTGTCGCGGCGAACGGTCTACCGGGACCTGGCGACCATCGAGAAGGCCGGCATTCCCTTCTTCTTCGACCGCGCGACGGGCGGGTACCGCATCCACGAGACGGGCTTCCTGCCGCCCGTGAACCTGAACGTCGACGAGGCCCTGGCCTTGGTGTTGATGGCCTCGGAGCTGGGCCGCACGGGACGGTTGCCGCTGTTTCAGCCCGCGCGCGACGCCGCCGCCAAGATCGAGTCCACGCTGCCCCTGGGCCTTCGGGCCACCCTCGGCTCGCTGGTCCAGCACATGGCGGTGCGGCCGGGCCCGATGGCCCGCCACAACGCCCTCCAGCAGACGTACGAGGGGGTGCGGCGGGCGCTGGTGCGGAACGAGACGCTTCAGTGCGTCTACATCAGCTTCCACGATGGCGGCCAGGTCCGGCTGCGCCTCGATCCGTACTGGCTCATGTTCCACGAGCGGGCCTGGTACGTCGTCGGGCGCAGCAGCCGGACCCGCGACGTTCGCACCTTCAAGCTCGGCCGCTTCAAGGAGATCGCCTCGACCGGCCGCCGCTTCAAACGCCCGAAGGACCTGACCCTCGAAAAGCATCTCGGCTACGCCTGGCGGATGATCCGGGGCGACACGCGCTACGACGTGGCCATGAAATTCTCGCCCCTCGTCGGGCCCAACGTGGCGGAGGTGACGTGGCACGCGACGCAGCGCGTCCGCTGGCACGACGACGGGTCGATCACGTTCACGGCCACGGTCGACGGCCTCGACGAGATCGTCTGGTGGGTCCTGGGCTACGGGCCGCACGTCGAGGTCCTCGCGCCGCCGGAGCTTCGCGCGCGGGTTCGGGAGATGACCCGGGAGACGCTGGCCCGGTACGACGGGGCGTGACGGACGGCGGACCGTTTGCCATTGTTCCCCCGCGGTGATCATGCTAGGTTGTGAACCGTCGAGCACGGGGGCAGAGGCGCAAGGACGCATGACGGCGATGGCGACGGCAGAGCGTGCAGGAATCCTGGTCCTCGCCGCCGCGCTGGCGGTCCTTTCCGGGTGCCGGACGCGCGCCCGACCGGGCGTTCTGGACGCCGCCGGCGAGGGCGCAACCCGCCTCTACATGCTGGAGCAGGGCCGCCACGGCGCCGACGACGCCCCCGACCGCTTCGACCGTCTCGCCGCGGCCGGGCGCCGCCGAGAGGAGGCCGACGTCCGGGCGGGCATCGCACGCCCCGGCAACGCCCCCGCTGGCTTCCTCACGCCCCTGGCTCGCGAGGGTCCGCGCGTCGGCGTGACGCTGGAGGACTGCCTGCGGCGGGCGCTGGCGCACAACCTGACGATCCAGATCGCCCGCTTCGGGCCGGCCGTCCGGTCGGCCGGCGTTCGGGAGGCCGAGGCCCTCTTCGATCCCTCCTGGTTCATGAACAACGCCGTCAGCCGCATCCGCCGCGACGCCGGCACGGCCCTGGCGGGGGCGGCGACGCTGACCGCCAAGCAGTGGGACTTCGCCTCGGGCGTGGCCGCCCTGCTGCCGACCGGCGGGACGGTCCGCCTGGCCCAGGACTGGACCTTCCTCGATTCCAACAGCGCGTTCATCATGCCGAACCCGCAGTACGATTCGGAGCTGGTGCTCGAGATCGCCCAGCCGCTCCTTCGGGACGCGGGGCCGTTCGTGACGCGGAGCCCGATCGTGCTCGCGCGGCTCGACCACACGATCAGCCTGGCGGACTTCGAGACGGCCCTCCTGGACACCCTCCTGGAGGTCGAGCGGACCTACTGGCAACTGGTGGTGGCCGAGACGCGCGTCCGCGCGGTCCGCGAGGCGGTGGAGGCCGCCGAAGAGAACCTGCGGATCGCCCGCCTCCGCCACCGCGAGGGCAAGGACCCCCGCGTCATCGTCTCCCTGGCCGAAAGCGCCGTGACGAGCCGGCAGGCCGACCTCCTCGTCGCGGAACTGGACCTGGCCCGCACAAGCGACCGCCTGAAGCGGCTCCTGAACGACCCGGAACTGCCCCTGGACGACCCGTCGATCCTGCGGGCCGCCGAACAGCCGCTCCACACGCCCTTGCCCGTCGACCGGGCCCTCCTCCACGAGAGCATGCGAACGGCCATGATGAAGCGGCCGGAGCTCGCCCGCGCCGATGCCGCCATCGAGCAGGCGGCCGTCCGCGAGCGGGTCGCGCGCAACGGTCTTCTGCCGCGCCTCGACCTGGTGGGCAGCTACGGGCTGAACGGTCTCGACAACCAACTGGGCAACGCCCTGGACGAGGGGTTCGGGACGGAGTTTTTCGACTGGTTGGTGGGGGTGGAGTTCGAGGTCCCGCTCGGAAATCGGGCCCGCGCCTCCGCCTACGACCGCGCGCGCCTCCAGCAGGCCGAGGCCACCCGCCGCCACGAGGACACCCGCCAGGCCATCCTCCTGGAGATCAGCGAGGCGGTCCGGAACCTGGCCGCCGCCGAGGAGACAATCCGGGCCACCCGGGCGGCCCGGGAGGCCGCCGAGCAGACCCTGCGCGACCAGCAGGCCAACGTCACCGCGGGGGCGGCCCTCGTCAAGGACCTCCTGGAGGCCCAGCGGGACCTCGCGGACGCCAAGGTCCGCGAGATGGAGGCCCTGGCGGGCTACATGACGGCCCTGGCATCCCTCCAGCGTGCCCAAGGGACCCTCCTTGCCTACAATCACATCCGGCTGGTCGAAGAAAAGCCCTGATTTTGCGCCCCCTGGACTTGACCGGGGGCATTTCCTGGCTATCCTTTCTACGGTGCTCCACGCTCGGACGGGGGCGGACGGACCAGAGCGAAGCGCCGTGGGAGACACGGACCCGCCGTATCCGCCAGCACACCGACGTACACCCCACGAGGATGTCCTGCCTTGACCCGCCGGGGCCCCGCGATGGATGCGGGGAAGCGGTCTATCATGGGAGCCCTATGATCCATCCGAGCGCCATTCGGATCCGTCTGCCTCGCGTGACCGCCGCCTTCGCGGCCGTCACGCTGCTGATCGCGGTCCGGCCCGCCATGGCCGAGAGCCCCATGACCACCCTTGAGGCGGGAGCCTTGCTGCGCGCCCTGGCCGAAAAGGCCGTCGAGGTCCTCCCGGCGTCGAAGCAGGCCTTGCTGGGCAAGCGGGATCTGAGCCGAAGCGCCCAGTACAAGACCGAGCACCCCATATCGGTCACTTTCGTGGCCTGTCGCGAGGGCGGGGCGTGCACGCGGCTGGTCTACCTCGTCACCGAGGAACGCAACGTCGTCACGCCGCAGGCCGATTTCACCTGGCACCAGGAGACGCTCCGGCCTTTCGTCGAGGAGATGCGCAAGACCTACGTCCGGCTCGCCGCGGAAGCGACGCAACTGAGCGACGTGTCCGCGGCCCTGGCCGACGGCATCCGCACCTGGTCGGCGGTCCCGGAGGGCGTCGAGACGCAGGGCATCTTCGCCCAGGGCAGTTGGATCGGCGCGTGCATGATGGGCCTGGACGAGGCCCTCGAGCGAAGCGACGTGGTCCAGGCCCGCATCTGGGCGGACGAGACGGCCACGGCCACCGCCGCCCTCGCCGACCTCCACCGGTGGGCGGACTTTCTTCTCGCGGACTACCTGGGCATGCTTGATCTCCAGCGGCGCGCCGGCGGGGCCTTCGAGACCTGGGACCCGGCCAAGTTCGGTCGTTACGACCCGTCGAACGTCTCTCAATCGCTGCCCGCCGGACGCATGCACGGCGTGGCGTTCAAGAACCTGACGGCCGTCGAGGTGCTGGCCGAGCGCCTCTTCGCCCTGCCCCGCTCGTACCTGCGTCACTCGCTTGCCGGGGACCTCGTGCCGGTGACGGGCGCCTCCGACGGGCCGCCGTCCGCCCGTTGGCTGGCCCCGGACGTGAGGCGGGCGTTTGCGCGGCTCCGGTCGATCCTCTCGCCCCACAACGCCCGCCTCTGGGACGCCGCCGTTTGCACGCCGTTCGAGCGGACGTACTTGGAGAACATGCTGCTCCGGGCGGTCCGCGAGGACGTCGTGGACCACCTGGCCACGGTGCTCGAACGGTACAACCGCCGCGAGCCGCGAGGGTCGCTGGATCGGCTGATGGACGTGATCTTCTCCCGGGGCGGCGACGCGTCGGCCAGCAGCGGGCCGGCAGAGCGTTACGATCCGCGCATGCTCCGTGCCGCCGCCGACCTGACCGGCAACGACGACGTCGAGGCCCTGGAGCGGGCGGCGAACCTGACGCGCCGCGCCTTCGGCGGGTGGGAGAACTACCGCCGCATGCCCAGCCTCAAGGCCGCCCTGGACCACCAGAAGTTCGATTGCGTGACGGCCACCGACCTGATCGGGACCCTCTACCGCAACGCCGGCCATGCCGGGTTCTACAACGTGCGGTGGAACGCCGGCCGCCGGGGCCATTCCGTGGGGGCCGTGGCGACGGACCGGCCCGGCCGGCCGAAGTACTGGGTCATCGACGGCCTGGATGAGCCGGGCGTGCCGGCCGCGCCGTGGCCCGAGGTGTACGTCGACCGGATGCCGTGGCCCGGACGCCTGGCCGAGGACGCGCCGCCGGTGTGGACGGTGGAGGTGTTCGGACGCGGACTGGAGTCGTACATCTGGGTCGAGGGATACGTGGTCCGTGGGCCCGAGGCCGGATCGTTGGTCCAACAGGCCGTGCCCTACTTGCCGGCTCAGGCCCGGTCGGGCGTGGCTCGGGTGCGTCCGGGGCCCGCGCCGGCAACAAAAGCCTTGCCGCCGACGCCGAAGAAGGGATAGCGCCTCACCCCTGACCGCCGGGGCATGCCCATGCTGAGACGGACTCAACTCGGACGGCCGGCGACCGGCGCCGGTCGTGCGCGCGGCCGGTCGGCGCCGGCGATTGTTCTGGCGGCGGGGTTGCTTGGGGCCGGGCTCGCGACGCCGGGGCATGGCCAGGCGGCGCCCGCCGACGACACCCGGGCCCTGCTTGCCGAAGTCCGGGCGCAGTGGACGGCGCTCGCCCCCGCGAGCCGCGCGCTGCTCTTGGGCCGCCGCGACCCCCGAGGGCCGTCCTGTGTCGAGACGAAGGTCCGCACCGGCACGGTCACCCGGTTGGCCAATCCGGAGGGCGGGGTCGGAACCCGCTCGGTCGCGCGCATCTGGGAGTACAGGGGCGAGGTCACGCCGAAGCAGTTCGTCGCGGTCTGCCAGGGACCCGTTCGGACGTTTGTCGCCGAGCTTCGCGAGACGAACGCGCCGCTTCTGGACCGGGCCCGCGCGTTTGAGGCGACGACCCGGCGTTTGGCCGAGCGGCTCCGGGAGGCGACCTCCTCGCCCTCGAATCCGGCGGCCCCCGCCGAAGCCGGGACGGGTCCGGCGTGGCCCGGCGTCTGCCTGACGGCCCTGCACCGGGCCGCCGATCAGCAGGACCTGGCGGCGGCGCGGCGGTGGGCCGACGAGCTGGCCTCGGCCGCCTTCGCCCTGGCCGACCTTCACCGCTGGGTCGAGGTCCTCACGCAGAACCACCTGACGGCGCTCGATTTCCAGGCCCGGTGCGCCGGCCTCGCGGATCAGGACCCCTCCGCGGGCCGCCCGTTCCTGAAGGTGACCAGCTTCTACCCGGCCGGCCGCCTCCAGAACAACGGCCTCGACAACTACTTGGAGGTCGAGCGCCAAGCCGAGCGTCTGTTCGGCACGCCCGCGACGTTCACGCGCCGGGACTTGCGCGGCGACGTGGTTCCGGCGGGGACGCCTGAGGCGGGCGGGAGCGGCGCCGTTTGGATGCCCCCCGATCTCCGCTACACGTTCGCGGCGCTTCGCGAGACGCTCCGTCGCCCGACCCGCGCCGTCCTCGACCGGGCGGCTCGGACGCCCCTGGAGCGGAGCTACTTGGCGAACATGCTCTGGCAGGCCCGGATTGCCAAGTACACCGGCGCTCTGGCCGAGGTCCTCCGGCGCTACGACCGTCGCGCGGGCGACGGCGGCACGGTGGGCGAGCTAATGGACGTGCTCTTCTACCGCGGCGGCGAGCCCAACGGCGGATACATCCGGGGCGAGCGGTACGACCCCCGCCTGATGCGCTGGTCGAGCGGGATCACAGGCACGCCCACCGAAGCCCTCCAGGCGGCCACCGACCGGACGCGAGGCTTCTTCCGGAGCTGGGATCGGTACCGGTCGCTGACCTCCCTCGAGGAGAGCCTCGATGCGGGCCGCCTCGACTGCGTGACGGCCACCGACATGATCGGGGCCCTTCTCCGCAACGCCGGTTGCACGGGCGTGTACAGCGTGCGATGGACCTGCGGGACGATGGCCCACAGTGTGGCGGGCCTGGACGTGACCGCCGACGGCCCGCCGCGCGTCGCCGTGGTCGACGGGCTGGCACCGGTGGGAAGCGATCTGGAGAGCTGGCCCCGGTTCTTCTTCCGCAGCGAGCCGTGGCCGGAGGGTTGGCCCCACGAGCGGCCGCCCGCCTACGCCGTGGAGCTCTACGCGCGCGGCCTGGACAACTATCTCTGGTGCGAGGGATACGTCGTCCGCGGGCCCCATGCCGGGACGCTGGTCCGGGCCTCGGTGCCGTATCTCCGGGAGCGTCGGCAGCCGAGCGTGGCCCGCATCTTCGAGGGGCCCTATCCTCCCTCGGCGCCTTTCTCGGCCGGCGACTCGGCGGGCTGAGTCCACCTGCCTGAAGGCCCGCTTCCCCTGCGACGTCCGCGACGGGTGCGCCTCCAAGAGATGCAGGCCCGGCACGATCGTCTCGCGCTCCGCCCGAAGCGCCCGCAGGGCGGTCACTCCTCCCGGAAGGTTACCTCGCCCTCGGCGGTGACGGTCTGGATAAAGGTGTGGCCGCCCGCCCGAACCGTGAGCGTGCCCTCCTTCCGCCCGAGGCGCATGGGTCCGTCGGCGTCGACGGGCCGGTAAAGGTCCTTCTCGGCCATCCAGTCGCGTTCCTTGCCGTCGCGCAGGAGCACGGGCAGGTCGCCGTCGGTGCGGTAGGTCATGCGAAGGGTGTGGCCTCCCGAGCCGGTCAGAGTGACCGCGTCGCCGCCCACGGCCATCTTGCCCCTGGCCTTGACGGCAGCCTTGAAGGCATCGTAGGCCTGCCCCTCGCCGACCTCCATGGCGAAGCCGCACACGCCTCCCCACGCCGCGCTTCGAGTTGTAGGCGAGCAGCTTGAACGGTCCGACGTCGCCGGCCCCGCCCTTGGAGGCGACGGTGCCGAGGTAGTAGGTGTCGCCGAAGAAGAAGAACTTGCGCATCTGGCCCTTCAGCGTGAAGCACCAGTACAGATCGACGCCGAGGGTGTGCGACTGCTCGCCGTCCTTGGCCTCCAACACGTCGAGGGCCTCGCGCTGCCCCGTCGCGACGTAGGCGGCCATGCTATAGGGATAGGACCACTTCTCATGCTCGCCGGTGGTGTCGTCGCGGGCCTTCCCGGCGAAAGCGTGCATGAAGTGGTTGGCCCGCTGCCAGAAGCCCTTCTCCATCTCGGCGGGCCAGGGACGGTTCCGGAAGGCCTCGTCCACGGGCGCCGGCCGGACCTTGCGCAGGCCGCCTTCGGTAAAGATCACGTCCTCCGCCATCAGGGGCGCGGCGCGACGCGACGCAACCAGGCGCGGCGTCCCCCTCCCCGGGTTGGACGGAGCGTGTCCCCGGCCGATTCGCCTGTCATTCCCAGTTCATCGGACGGGGCTGGAGCAGCGAGCCCGGCATCTTTTCCAGCCGCCACGCGGCATCGAAGATGCCGTCGACCGTCCCCCCGCGGCCGCGCCATCCGCCGCCGGCGGCCCCGCGGACGACCCAGTCGCTCCAGACCGCGAGATCCCACGTCGAGATCGGGTTCAGCGGCCGCACCGGCCCCTCCGGCCGCGCGGGCGCGACGACGTAGACGTACCCCTCCCCGTTCCAGGGCGAAGGGTGGATGAAGGCGAGCGTGTCGCCGGGCTCGTCGTGGATGCGGCCGAGGACGTCGATCCCGTCGCCGCGCCCGACGCGCTCCAGGTCGAAGGGCCACGCCTGCCCCGCGAGCAGCGCGTTCGTCCGCGCGTCGCCGACGAGCATCAGGTTGCACGTGCGGCGCTGGGCTTCGGTGACGTCCGCGTCGGCCAGGACCGGCCAGCTCGGGTCGCCCCATGCCGCGTCGAGCCGGGCGATGCCCCGAGCGATACCCTCCAGCCGCGCCGTCTCCTCCTCCGTGCCGCCCGTCCCATAGACGGCCAGGCACCGGCCGTTCGTCACGTCCCAGATGGGCCCGCTCTGGCCGTGCCGCTTGACGCGTCTCTCGGGCATCCACGGCTCCGTCATCCGCCACGCGCCCGCCTCGTCGCGCGCCATGTCGAATCGCTCCGGCGCCTCCTCGGGAAGATCGAGCGTCTGGCCGTCGATCGTGAGCCGCTCCGGTCGGCGCGGCGGCTCCAGGACGAGCCGCGCGACGTTTTGCGTCGCGACTTCGAGCGCGTCCCCTTTCAGGCGCGCCTGGACCTCGGCCATCTGCCACTGGAGGCGCATCGCCTGGATCGTGACCCAGTAGAAGCGGTGGTAGCGGAGGCTGGCCGTGCGGGCCGTGACAACCTCGGGGTCGCGGGCGCGCCGGTGCTTCAGAAACCATTCCCGCGTGTCGCTCCAGTTGTAATGCGGCATCGAGATGTGATGATCACGATCGAATCCGAGCGGCTCGGCCGTCCCGCCGAATCGCTTGTTCAGGAGGTGCGCATAGACGAGCGCGTTCAGCGGCGGCGTGGTCTTGTCCTTGAACCCGTAGACGATCTGCATCGGCACGTGTCGCAGATTCGGCAGGTAGCTGCGGAAATCCCATCGGGCCACCGACCACCGGGCCCACGGGTCCTGCCACAGGTAGAAGGGAAGGTCGTTCGGCTCCTGCATGATGCCGTAGACGCCCTGCGGGCTCGCCGCCGCCCAGAGGTGCGGGGCCAGCGCCGCCAGTTCCATCGTCCCGCGCCCGCCCAGGCTGATGCCCTGGCCGTAGACGCGGTCAGCATCGACGCGGTACTTCCGCTTCACGTCCTCGAGAACCCACCGGACGTCGTTCAGGGCCATCGAGCGGAACTCCTGGTGCCGGAACGCCCCGGCGTTCGCCACCAACATCGGGTGCGTCTCGAACTCCTGACCGTTGCGGAGGTCCGAGAAGATGTTGAGGTAGTCATAGCCCGAGCCGTGAAGGAGAACCATCATCGGCATCGGCTCGTCCGGGTCGTACGTCTCGGGCACGTAGAGCGTATACGGCTGCCGCCGCGCCAGGTGCGGGTTCTCATACGATCGCATCACGATGCCGCGCAGATCGTCGTACAGCGCCGCCGGCTCGGCCAGGGCCCGGTCCAGGTTCGGCCGCATCGGCGCCCACTTGCCCCCTTGGAACCGGTTGACGTGGGCAATCCAGAGGACCGCCTCCTCCCGAAGGTCCCCCTCCCACGCCGCGTTCACCTTCGCCCGGACCACCTCGAACGCGGCCGTCGCGTAGGGCCCCGGGGCCTGGCCCTCGCCGGCGGGATGGACCTGTGCCCGGTACCCCCCGTCGGGCCAGTCGGACGCATCGAACGTCACCTCCGCCCGGCCCGTCGTCTCCTTCTTGACACGGCGGGTCTTGAAGGGACCCACAACCCGCTCGTCCATCACCTCCTCGCCGCGCCACACCACCAGCCGCAGGCCCCGGTCGGCGTCGGCCTCCGCCGTCGTCACGGTCAACGTCGCCTCGTTCCCGTAGACGTAGATCGGCCCTTCGAGCGTCAGGTCCTCCGGCGCCGGGCGCGGCGGGGCCTCCTCCGCAAAGGCGGCCGCCGCCGACAGCACCACCGCAAGCGCCAAGACCGTCATCCGATGCCCCATGCTCGCCTCCTTTCCGCTGAGGTTGAGAGTCTGACGAGCCCCCGCGCAACTGTCAAGCGCGCTTGCACCGGCCCCCCGGGGGTTGGCCGCGTAGAATGCGGTGGTCTGAGGATACGGGCCGCAATCGAAGGAGTTCGAGATGGGGGAAGCGTTGCGGGTAGGTGTTGACGGGTCGCTGAAGCTGGAATTCCAGGGCTCGAAGGTCACCATGGGCGCGGTCCTGCTACCGTACCGCGAACGGCCGACGTGCTCGGATGGACGGCAATGACGGAGCCGACGGGAACGGTCTGCACGGATCGGCAAGGAAGGCCTCTGCAAGGGCCGCTTGGGGCGTCATCCCGGGCCGGAAACGGTCCGATATGCCGTCCGCCGAGCA
>CAYWVR010000018.1:0-70305 GCA_964461715.1 uncultured Anaerolineales bacterium | reverse complement strand
CAAAAAACCGCTCCGGGAGCCGTTATGGCTAAAACGTGGTTAGGATTTACGTCATGGGGGGGCGGGGCTCAGGTGTCCCGCGGTTCGCAGCGCGCGTGGAGGAGGCGGGCGACGGCGGGGGTGGCGGGGGCGGAGAGGATGTCCTTCAGGGGGCCGGTCTGGACGAGGGCGCCGTCGATCAGGACGCCGGCGCGGTCGGCGACGGACATGGCTTCATCCAGATGATGGCACACGTGAATCGTGGTGACGCCGACGTCGCGTTGGACCCGGCGCAGGCGTTCCAGCACCTCGGCCCGCGTCGGGCCGTCGAGGGCGCTGACCGGCTCGTCGAGCACCAGCACCTTCGGCTCGATCGCCAGCGCCCGCGCCAGGGCCACCTTCTGCCGCTCGCCGCCGCTCAGGTTTCGGGGCCGCCGCGCGAGCATCGGCCCCAGGCCCAGCGTCGCCACCAGCGGGGAGAGCCGTGCGGCCCGTTCGCCGGGGGGCACGCCCCGCGCCCGCAGCCCGAACGCGAGGTTCCGCGCGACCGAGAGGTGCGGAAAGAGGCCGTAGTCCTGCGGCACGTATCCGATGCCGCGCCGGCGCGGGGCGAGGCGCGTGACGTCCCGCCCGTCGACCTCGATCGTGCCGCCCTCGGCCCGCTCGAGGCCCGCCAGGCAACTCACGAGGAGCGTCTTGCCGCTCCCATTCGGGCCGAGGAGGACGAAATACTCCCCGTCGGCGACGTCGAGGGAGACGTCCCGGAGGCGAAACGTGCCGGCCTTCAGCGCGAGCCTGCGGATGCGCATCATGGGCCCCACCACCTCCGCCCGCCGCCGAACGCGTGGATGAGCACCAGGGCGGCCATGGCCATCACAAGCATCAGCAGGGCCACGGCGAGGGCGGGCTCGATCCGTCCGATGGAGAGCTCCAGATAGATCGTTGTGGGAAGGACCTCGGTCTTCATCCGCACCGTCCCGGCGAAGACCATGAGCGGCCCGAAGACGCCGACCGCCCGGGCCCAGGCCATGACCGCTCCCGCCGCCAGGCCCCTCCGGGCCATCGGCAGGGCCACCCATCGCATCGCCTGCCCGTGTGTGCACCCGAGCGTCAGGGCCAGGTGCTCCAGGCGCCGGTCCACCGCGTCGAATGCCGCCTTCGACGCCCGGATGCCGTAGGAGGCCGAGACGAAGAACTGGGCCAGCACGATCCCCTTCGGCGTATAGACAAATTGAAGGCCCGGCACGCTTTCGATCCATTGCCCGACCGGCGTCCGAAAGAAGACGAGCAGCGAGATGCCCACCACCAGCGGCGGCAGGACGATAGGCAGGTCCACCAGGGCATCCAGCACCACCGACCCGGGAAACCGGTACCGGCTGAGGGCGTAGCCGACGGGCACGGCCACGGCGACCACCAGCACGAGCGTCGCCCCGCTCGTCACGAGCGAGAGGAAAAAGGCGTGGCGGACGGGTTTCGATTCGAGCACCTCGCGCATCGCCTCGGGTCCCTCGGCCGCCAGGTAGAGGACGTCCGCGAGGATCAGGGCCGCCACGGCCGCAAGGAACGCGACGAGCACCGCGCTCGTGACGACGGAGACGGGATGGACGCGCGGACCGGCGACGCCGGGCATGGCGGCTCCTTACGCGCGGGGCGGGACGGGGCGGTAGCCGTGCTTGGCCAAGAGCGCCCGGCCGTCGGGGCCCGTGAGGAACGCGACGAACGCCTCCGCCGCCTCGGGATGGGTCGACGTCGTAAGGACCGCCACGGCGACCTGCGACAGGATGTTCTGCGCCGGCGGGATGGGAACGACCTGGGCGTCGTCGGGGTATTGGGCGGCGACGGCCTGCCACACGATCGCCGCGTCCAGGTGGCCCGTCTTGATCTGGACGCCGAGCTCGTTGACGGTGGCGGAGGCGTAGACGAGGTTCGCCGCCACCGCCGCCGGGTCGACGTCGTTCTTCGGCCAGAGGCGGGCGGAGAGGCGGCCGATCTGGCACGCCTCGGGGTTCCCGAGGCCGAGACGGACGCCGGGCCGGGCGAGGTCCGCAAGCCGCGTGATGCCCGCGGGGTTCCCCTTCGGGACCATGATGACGGGCGTGAAGACGGCCACGGGCGTCTTCGAGGCGACGAGGCCCTCGGCTTCCGCCAGCTCGACGTACCCGACGTCCCCCGGCAGGAAGAGGTCGCCCCGCCTTGCGGTCCGCAGGCGCGCGATGATCATGCCGCTGCCGCCGTAATCGATCTCGACGGGCGGGCCGCCCGCGCGGGTGAAGGCCTCGGCGAGGGCGTCGACGGCGGGCCGAAGGCCCGCGCCGCAGTAGAGGTGGAGGGAGGCGTCCTTCGGGGCGCGGGCGGCGGCTTCGGCGCCGGGCGAGGCGGGCAGGGCCTTCTCGCCCTCGGTCACCGTGAAGCCGAAGTCGCGCCAGACGGCCTCGGCCTCCTTCGAGGCGCAGAACTCCGCGAAGGCCCGGGCGGCCTCGGCTTGGTCCGTCGAGGAAAGGATGTCGATGGTCACCTTGATATGGCTCATGTCGATGGGGCCGTACGTGGCCGTGGTGACGGCGTCGACCTCGCTCTGCGGACGATGCGCCGGGGCGACGTCGACGGCCTCGAGCGGGTCGCGCAGGTGGATGACGGCGTTCCAGACGAGGGCCGCGTCGGCCGCCCCGAGGGCCACCTGGTTCGCCGCGGCGCCCCCGCCGCGCGTCCGTGTGACGACGTTCGCCTCGATCTCGTCCGCGAGCCCCGCCTTCCCGAACATGACGCGGTAGATGTGTCCGGTGGTCGAATACTCGGGGTCCGTCAGGACGACCTTGACGCCGGGTTTGGCGAGGTCCGCCAGACCCCGAATCTCCTTCGGGTTGCCCTTGGGGACGGCGATCATCGGGCGGAGGGAGGCGAGGTCCCATCCGCCGAGGGTCTCGCCGGCGCGCAGGAGGGCCCCGTGGAACGGGTCGTGGGCGACGTAGAGATCGCCCCGGCCGGTTTGGCGGAACCGGATAAGGTTCTCGCCGGAGCCGCCGAAGTCGAGATCGACGGTCTGGCCGGTCTCGGCCTCGTACTTCGCCGCGAGTTTCTCCATCGCGGGCCGCATCGTGCCGCCCACGTAGCAGTGCAGGGGGGTGGCGGTCTCGCTTTCACCGCCGCATCCGGCGACGAGCATCAGCGGCACGAGAACCAGCAGGGGGGCAAGCCGGGACGGCATGCGGGGCTCCTTCACGAGTTCGCCGGAGACCATTCTAGCGAACGCCGGGCGCGCCGTACAGTAGCGACTCAAGGGTGCGCGCGGCGGGCCCCGGTTGGAAAGATGAACCCGCGCCCGAACCGTCCGCGCTCGCCGGGCCGTGAAAGCGCCTCCTCCGGGGCCGGGAGGCCGAGCTCTATTTCGCGCCTTGGGGGCCCTTCGGCGCCTGGCCGCGCGAAACCGCGTGGCCAAGCCCCCCGGGCATGGCTCAGCGCTTGACCACGACGCGCACGCCGAGGGGTTCAAGAGAGAGCTCCCGATCCGAGGGAACGTTGCGGAGGAGGTCCGTGCCGCCGGCCGGGAGCGTGACCGCGCGCGGCCCTTCGGCCAGGTTGACGACGGCCCATCCCGCGACCTCGCCTCCCTCGGCCGCGCGCGGGACGACGACCACGTCGGCGGCCCCCTCGGCGACGGGCCGGGCGTCGACCTCGTCCATCAGTTCCCGCACGAGGCCCACGTAGACGGCCGGCTCGATCATCGCGCCGAGCGTCAGGACGGTCCCCTGGCCGATGCGGTGGCGGACCGCCGCCACTTGCCCGTCGCCGTACTCGCCCTCGCCGCGGTAGTGGGCGAGGGGCTCGGCGCGGGTTGGGGCGAAGGCCTCGCACCAGGCCCGGGTGCGGCTCGTCGGGCCGCCCGCGAACTCGATGCGGACCCGGTCCTCGCGCCCGTGGGCCGTGAAGCCCAGCGCGCTCTCGGCCCCCATCAGGTCCTCCAGGCCTCCGAACGTCCGGTCCGTGAAGGCCGTGAACGCCTCCGTCCGGTATCCCGTCCGGGGTCCGAGCAGGAGCCGGCCGCCCGCCTCGACCCACGCGGGCAGGCGCGCCCGCATCGCCTCCGGCAGGACGGGCATCATCGGGAGAAGGAGAATTTTGTATCTCTCGAAATCAGCCTCGTCGCCGATCACGTCCCGCCAGACGTGCCCCCGGGCGAGGGGCAGATGATAGTCGTCGCGCCAGCGGGTGACGTAGGCCATGTCCTCGTCGATCGGGTCGATGCTGAAGGCCCACGCGGCCCGGGTCGAGTGGACGAGGGCCACCTCGGCCGGCGGGGGGGGATGGGCGAGGAGCCAGTCGCCGTGCTCCGCGAAATCCGACGCCAGTCGGGTCCACGTCTCCTTGTTCGGTCGCCATTGGCCCGTCGCCGAGACGCACGTCCCGTGCTGCATCTCCTGCCCGGCCCAGTGGCTCCGCCATTGCCAATAGAGGGTCATCGAGCCGCCGAGGGCCGTCGCGAGCCAGGTCATCGCGCGCAGGCCCGCCCCGTGGTGATGGATGTTCCACTGCTTTCCCCCGCCGGACCAGTTCGGGGCGGTCTCCAGGAGCCAGTACGGGCGGCCGGGCTTTTCGGCCCGCATGCGATCGAGGAACATGAGGTTCCAGGGATAGTGAGGAACATCCTTATATAGGCTGTAGCCGACGCGGTCGAGGGCCCGGTTGTGGGCGAACCAGTCGCTGCCCGTGCTGCTGCCGCACATGTTCGTCGTGATGGGGCGGTCGCTGCGGGCCCGGATCACGTCGCACTGCTCGGAGATGAAGCGAGTCCATCCGCGGCTGAAGAAGTCCGCCAGCGCCAGGATGAGCGACGGGTGATGACGCTCGGGCACCTCGATGGAGCCGACGCTCGCGGTCGGCATGGGCACCTCGTCGAAGCTTGCGTAGGCCTGGCTCCAGAACTCGAGGCCCCACGCCCGGTTCATCGCCTCGACGGTGCCGAAGCGAGCCTCGAGGTAGGCGTGGAAGAGGTCGCGGCTCTCGTCGCTGTAGTCGCGGCCGCTCATCTCGTTGTCGATCTGCCAGGAGTGAAGGGCGGGGTGATCGGCGAACGCCTCGACCATCTTCCCCACGATCCCCGCCGCCAGAGCCCGGTACCGCCGCGACAGGTGCGAGTAGTGCTTGCGCCGGCCGTGCGTGGCGCGACGGCCGTCGGGGCCGACCTGGAGGACCTCGGGGTACTTCGCGGTCAGCCACGCGGGGGGCGCGGCGGTGGGGGTTCCGACCAGGACGTCGATCCCCGCCCGGTAGCAGAGGTCCATCACCGCCAGGGCCCAGTCGAAGTCGTACCGGCCCTCGGCCGGCTCGAACCGGTGCCACGCGAACTCGAACAGCCGCACCACGTTGAAGCCCAGCTCCTTCATCCGGGCCACGTCTTTCGGCCACTCCTGGTGCGGCCACATCTCGGGATACCAGCTCGCTCCGATGCGGAGGCGGTCGTCGTGAAGCTTCGGGTCCATCCGGTTCCTTTCGTCGCGTGGTCTGCGGCGGGACGAGGATGCATGCTACCGTCGCCCGCCGAAAGGTCCAGGGGCTACGGCTCGAGGACGACCTTCGCGCCGTCGAAGGTCACGGTCCGGCCCCCGACGCGGACGCGGGCCTCCAGGCCCGTCCCCCGGACCGTCACCGCCGGGGCCGGGCCTCGCGTGAAGGTCACGACGACGAAGAAACCGGGGGCGTCGGGCCCGGCGTGGGCCTTGACGCGTTCGAGGGTCCCCTCGAAGGTGCGGCGGCGGTCGCCGAGGACGCTTGCCCGGACGGTCTCGCGGACCGCCTCGATCCGCACCTCGGCGGGGGCGGCGAAGGTGGCCCGCATCGTCGCCCCGGCATCGGTAATCGTGAACGCCCGCTCCTCGACCTTCACCTTCGCCGGCCAGCCGCGCGGCACGGGCCAGAGCCACTCCCTCCGTCCTCCGCCTTCGATGCGGTCGACAACGACGAGCAGGGCCGGCGCGCCGGAGGCGCCGCTGTAGTCGAACCCCAGGGCTCGAAGGCCCGTGATGTCGCTCGCGACGAACCGCTCGGGGCGCCGGAGGAGGGTGCGGTCGTAGAGCCGGGCGGGCCGGGCGTAGACGTCGCGGTAGTCGATCGTGAGGCGGCCGGAACCGTCGGGGTCGGCCGCGAGGTGCGTGACGCGTCCGCACCCGTCCGGGTTCGTCTCGTCCTCGGGCAGGAGGACGACGGGTTCCTGGAGCCGCAGGCCGGCGCGGTCGTCGCTGCCGGCTACCCACGGGCGGCCGAAGCCGAAGATGCGAAACGTCCCCGCGTTCGGATGACTCCATCCCCAAGCGGGCGCGGCCTTGGCGAAGACCTGGCCGATCAGCGTGTCCTCGTCCCGGCCGCTCCGGAAGACATGGTAGCCGAACGTCGGGGCGTGCCACGTGGGCGGCAGGACCTCGGCGGGCGGGCGCGGCTCGGCCCCGAGGGGATAGTGGACGAACGTGTGGGCGAGCGCGAGATCGCGGGTCCCTTCCAGGGCCTTCTCGGGCGCCTCCGTCGACGCCCCCGCCACCCGGTTCCACGCCCAGAGCACCGCGGGCCGATGGGCCCGGGGCACGATCGGATACGCCGCCGCCGCCCAGTCCCCCCGGAACCCCGCGGCCGAGGCGAGCCGCCGCGCCCGCGGCCGTCCCCCGGGCGGAAAATGCATCTGCATCAGCCGTCGCGAGACGAGATGCGTCACATCGGGGTACGGGCTCGCGTCGCGCCCGAAGCATCGGCGATAGTACGTGGCATAGATGAGCGGATAGTGCGAGGCGACGTCGGCGTAGTCGCCCGTCTCGGCCCCGAAGCCGCCGTCGCCGATGCCCAGGCGGTAGTGCCGATAGACCTGCTGGCGGCCGACGTCGGCGAGGCGGACCTTCCGCGCTTCGGCGCCGGTGGCCTGCCATATCTCCCGGTCGGCGCGCCAGGCGGCCCGCTCCAATTCGTACGCCATCTGCCGACGGGCCATCGCCGGACTGCCGGGACCGACGAGGCATGGGCCGACCGTGCCGGTCGTGCGGCCCGTCGCGTGGGCCGCCAGCAGCGGGTATCGCCCCGGCGCGAGGCGATAGAGGGTCTCCCCGGCGAGGAGCCGCCCGCCGAGCCAGACGAGCGTCTCGCGGGCCCCGCGCTCCAGGCCCACGGTCTGCTCGGCCTCGACCTCCAGGACCGTGTAGAGCAGCGTGGTCGAGGCGCCCGGCCCGGCGCCGAGCTTCGCGAGGTCCACGCCCTCGATCGAGACGGCGGCGGCGGGCGGCGCCTGGAAGGTCATCTCCACCGGCGTCGGGCGGCCCGCGACGAGCATCTCGAACGCGACCTTCGTCCCGGTCGACGGGCGGAGCGACCCGTCGCGGGTCATCGCGTCGACCAGGTCCGGGTGGACGATGTGCGGCACGGGTCCGGCGACGAGCCACCGGTCGGGGCGCGTGCTCGCCTCCAGGGTCACGACCGGCACGCCGGGGCCGGCGGGGTCGGCGGAGGGCGGGACCAGGCGGACGCTCTCGGCCCCCGGCGGCGCGGGGCGCGGCAGCGCGGGACCGGGCTCACCGAAAAGGACGAGCGAGGCGATGGCCGGGGCGCCCCGCGCGGGGCCGTACGTGTGGCTGCACGGGTGCGGGTTCGCCCGGGCGATCATGAGGCGCGACTGGTGCTCGGCGATCGTTCGTTCGAGCCGCTCGACCAGGTCGTCGCGAAACCGGGCGGGCCACGCGTCCCAGCAGAGGTCCAGGGCGTGGGCGACCCGCACGAGCCGGTGCCCGTACTCGCGGCTGTCGGGCGCGGGGTCGTCGGAGACGAGCCGCTCGCCGTACCCCGTGACGACGGTCATCGCCTCGGTCGCGTAGGCGGGGTCCTCGGTGATTTGATAGAGGAGGCCGAGGCTGACGAGGTCGCGCCGTCGCGCGGCGGCGTCGCGCCACGCGCGGCCGAAGGGGGTGCGGGATTTCGCGCGCAGCGCCGGGAGGTCGCCGACCCGCACCAGCAGCCGCGGGTGCTCGCCGGGCGCGAGCGGCGTGAAGTCCGGCACGACGATCGGCCGGGGCGGCTTGACGACCCCGTCGACGGGACCGGCGAGGGCGTGGCCCTCGAAGGCGGCGGCATAGGTTCCTTCGAGGCGGCCATCGCCTGTGCGCGCAAGATCGAGCGTGTAGAGGCCCATGCCGCCCGCGTGCCACGTGTCCTCGCCCATGGCCACGGCGAGCCGCAGCCGGAGTGCGCCCGGGCGCTGGACCGCCTCCAGCACCCGCCCCGTGTGGAGGCCGTGGCCGTAGTCAAGGGCCAGGGGCCAGACGCGGCCCCATCGGCCGTCCTCGACCGCGAGGTCCAGGACGAGGTTCATTCGCGCCGTCGGGTCGTCGGGGCGGCAGAGGCCGTCGCGGAGGACGAGCTGCATCTCGTCGGCCCCGGCGGTGGCTGCAAGAATCATGACCGCCACGAAGGTCAGGGCGCTACTTGGCAATCTCACCCCAATAGTGATCGGCCTCCGCCTCCAGTTGGGCGTCTTCGAGGACGCCGCTCATGATCTTATCGAACCGATCCGCGACCTCGCTCCAGGACGTGAGGCGGAGCGTAAGTCGATCCCCCGCCTTGACGGCGGCGATGGGCAGAGGTTTCCGGTCCTTGAGCGCAAGGACCCGCACGACGCCTTCGCCCGTCCCGACGGGCTTGCCGTTGGCGTCGGTCAGGTCCTTCAGGTGCAGCTTCCTGGCGAACGCATCGTAGGGCGGATTCTCGGGCGGGGGCGGCGAGGCGGCGACCACGGTGCCCGTCGCCTCGACGTCTCGGACGAGAGGCGCGTCGCCGCTTCGGGAGGGGAGCACGGCCGTCGGCCATGGCCGGTCCTTCTCGCGGAGCTTGAGGCCCCGGTCCGTGAAGGTCCAGACGAGCACCCGCCGCCCCTCCAGGTAGCCCTTCTCGCGCTCGGCCCGCGCGATCTCGACCGGCACGGTCGGCCCGAGGCCCTCCGAGCACCGGTACGTCAACGGCATCCCGATGTGCCGCGCGACCTGCGCGGGAAGGTGCCCTCCGAGGTGCATGTTATACATCGAGAAGCTGTCGCCGGTCAGGATGACGGGCGAATCGCCGACGCTGTCGTAGGTTTCTTCGGTGGCGCGATGGACGACGATCTCCACCGAGTCGGCCTTCGCCCCGTCGGTCCGCTCGTGGGGCTTGGTGGCGTAGGGGGCGCCCTTGGCGAGGGCCTTCCGGACGAACTCGTAGCGCTTCAGTCGCTCGCCGATGGCCTCGGCGGCGAGGCGGGCCCCGAGGTTCCGCCAGTGGCTGTCGCGGTCGTAGTAGAGCGGGGCGTCGTCGCCGTGGGCCTTCCGGGCGTCGCGGAAAAGAGTGTAGAGGTCGAGGACCTCGACGTCCGAGGACGCGAGGGCGTAGAGCAGCCGCTTGCCGGCGAGGTAGACGGCCCGGTCCTCGGGGGCCTTCTCGGAGAGATAGTCGGGATAGATTTCGATCTTCGAGGGGATGGGCATGACGACGAGGTCGATCCCCCGCGCCTTGAGCTGGCGGTCGAAGTGGCGGATCGAGTCGAGGGGCGACTTGCCGCGCCCCTGATCGCCGACGTCGTCGAGGAGGGCGAACTGGAGGGCCCGCCCGAGGAATCGGAAGTCGCGTGTCGCGGGCCAGGGCCACGCTTCGGTGGTCATGATCCGCCGTGCGTCCTCGCGCCAGGGCCGGACGTGCGCCTGCCATCCCTCCCACGTCCCGCCGTAGGCCGCGCGCTCCGCCTCGATGGCCTCGCGCGTTCGGCGGACGGCCTCGTCGCGGGTCGGGGGGGGGTCACCGAGGAGAGAGGACGCGAGGACGAGCAGTGCCGGCAGACACAAAGACCGGGCCATGGGGCAATCTCCATTTGATTCTTTTCGTGGGGTCCCGTAAGCCGGCGGCGCCTTGCGCGTGGGCCGGGCCCCGGGCCCGTTGCGCCGGGCCGCTTGCGGCCCGATTTCTGCGGCTTGCGCGTGGGGTCGCCTACAGCACGTACGGCTCGCGTTTCGGGCGGTCGATCATCCGGTTCGCCTCGTCGTCGCCGGTGAACCGCTCGCGGACCGGGTCCCACTTGAGCGGCCGCTTCAGCTTGTAGGCGATGTTGCCGAGGTGGCAGACGGTGGCCGTGCGGTGGGCCCGCTCGACGTCGCGGAAGGCCCGCTCGCGGTGGAGGATCGAGTGGACGAAGTCGCCGCCCAGGCCGCCCGTGCCCTTGTACGTCGGCATGTCCACGCGGCCCCGGACCGCGACCTTGTCGCCCGGCGCCGTCGCCTCGGTCCCGCGAATCTGCACGCCGGGGCCGCGCCCGGGGGCGTGGTAGAGGCGGACGCCGTTCGCGAAGACGTAGGTCAGCAGCCGGTGGTCCTTGCCGTCCGGCGGGTAGATTTCCGTCGGGCCCGTGTGGTCGAGGCCCAGAGCAAAAAGGGCCGCCCCGAACCGGTGGCCGCCCCAGTCGGTCATCATGCCGCCCGAGTAATCCTGCCACGTCCGCCATCCCTTTCCCTCCAGGCCGTAGGCCCGGCTGCACCGGTGGAGGTGGTACGGGGCCCACGGGGCCGGGCCGAGCCACCGGTCCCAGTCCATCCCGTCCGGCACGGGCTGGCCGCCCAGATCGCACGGCCGCGACGGGCCGCCGATGTCGACCCACGCCTCGAGCGGGCGGCCGATGGCCCCGCCGCGAACGGCGCGGCAAAGGTTGCCATGGTCCCCCAGGACGCGCTGGCTCCCGGAGGAGAAGACGCGGTCGTAGGTGCGGGCGGCGTCGGCCATCGCCCGCCCCTCGGCGATCGTCAGCGAGAGCGGCTTCTCGCAGAAGACGTCCTTGCCGTGGCGGCAGGCGTCGATGGAGGGGATGGCGTGCCAGTGGTCGGGCGTCCCGATGAGGACGACGTCGACGTCGTCTCGGCGGGTGATCTCGCGGTAATCGACGGTCGAGGCACAGTCGGCCGACCCGTAATGCGCGTCGACCAGGGCCTTGGCCTTGTCGCGATGGTCGCGGACCACGTCGCAGACGGCGACGACCTGGATCTCGCCGAAGCCGAGGAAGGTCCGCATGTCCCCCGTGCCGCGCCTGCCTGTCCCGACGACCCCCATGACGATGCGTCCGCTGGGCGGGGTGCGTCCGCCCAGCCCCAGGGCCGCGGCCCGGACCACGGTGGGGCACGCGACGACGGCACCCGCGCCGGCCGCCCGGCGCAGGAACCGGCGGCGCGACAGGCGAGTCGACTGGCGCATCCAGGGACCTCCTTCAACCTCACTCTTCGATCACGATACGAAAGCCCACGTTGTACACCCGTTGCCACGCCGGATAGGCGAGGCGGAAGGTGCACGTCGCCCGATGCGGCCGGTCGGCGAAGCTCCCGCCGCGCACGACCTTCGTCCCCGCCTCCCCCTCGGTGCGGGTCCACTCGGCGGCGTTGCCGTGCATGTGATGGAGGCCCCACGCGTTCGGCTCGAATGAGGCGACCGGGGCCGTCACGAGGTGGCCATCCTGGACGCTCTTGACCCCCGGGCGCCACGTCGGCCTGTGCTTGCCCTGGAACGCGGCAAACCGGGCGTCGGCAAGGTTGGCGAGGGTGGCGAAGGCGGCCGGATCGTCGCCCCAGGCGAAGCGAGCGGTCGAGCCCGCCCGACAGGCGATCTCCCACTGGGCCTCGGTGGGCAGGGCCGCCCGCTCGCCGATTCGCTCCGAGAGCCGGCGGCAGAAGGCGGCAGCCCGGTCCCAGGAGACGCGGACGACCGGTTGCTCCGGCCGGTTCATCGGTTCGCCCCGGTTCGATTGATCCTTTCCCATACGATTGAAGTACCGGCTGTCGTGGGCCGGGTCGAAGGCCGCAAACTGGGCGTTCGAGACCTCGTGCTTGCCGATCCAGAACGGCCCCCCGTCGCCGGCCGCCGGGACGCGGACGAGGACGAGCGGGAGGTCCGGCGCGAGTTCGACCGTTCGCTCCTCCGGCGGCGCGCTCGGGGCGCGCGTCCTTTTCTCGGGCCCCGGCGCCGCGAGCGCCGTCGCTTCTGCCGAGGGCCGCCGCTCGGGGCGCGTCGCGCGGCGCTCGGGCGGCGCATAGCCCGGCAGGTCCGGCACGATCTCATAATCCACGTCGAGCCCCGCGAAGCGGGCCCGCAGCAGGCGGCGTCGGTGGCGGCCGTTGTTGGGGATCGGCCGGAACTCGCTCCACGTGCCGTGGCAGGGGACGTTCAGGTCGATCCACGTGACGAGCCGGTCCCACGCCTCCGCGTCCAGCTGCACGTCGTGGTGGCCCGCTTCGAGCATCTGCACCAGTTCGCTCGTCGAGGCGTGGTACTCCATCGGCGGGAGGATGTGGTAGTCGCTCTCGGGGCCCGGCCGCCGCACATACGGGTGCAGGGCCCGGTAGGCCCGATCGAACCCGCCGCCCTCGTCGGCCCGCAGGTCGGGTCTCCGCTTCTTGTCGCCCTTGGGCGAGCCGTCGTGACAGCGGACGCAATGGGTGTCGAGGACGGGCTGGACGTCGCGCTTGAAGGAGAAGCCGCGGGCCGGGCCGTACCACGGCTCGATGTCGTCGGGCCGCCGGCGCATGGCGAGAGTCATCCGCACGGGCGAGGCGTCCGAGAGCCGCTCGTGGCAGCCCACGCACGAGAGGTTCTCGCCGGGCATGGCGGTGAACCAGCTCCGCATGACCTGGACGGCGCGGCCGCCCGAGTCGAGCGGCTGGACGGCGAGCGGCGTATTCGCGGGGACCCGGAACGCCGCCGACCCGTCCTTCTCGACCGGCACCGTGCCGAGGATGCGGTGGACGTCCCACGGCCCGTCGATGCCGATGTACGTGTGGTTCGCGAGGTTCCGGTACCCGTAATCGAACGCGAAGACGCGGAGCCGCTTGACCGTGCCGCGCGGCACGCCCGCGAGGCCGTCGCCCTCGTAGACGTCGGTCAGATAGACGGTGGCGGTGTCGGCGTCGGGGCGGACGCGGTCCGGGATGACGGCGGGGCGCGGGCGCGGGCGCAGGGGGACCGGTTCGAGGTAGGCGCACTTCGGGTCCTGGAGGAGGCAGAGCATGTTATCGAAGACGTCCACCAGGTAGAGGCCCCACGGGGCCCTCCGGTCCGGCTGGCATGCCACCAGCACGTACTTCTCCGACAGCGGCCACGGGTGCAGGAACCGCGGCCAGGAACGGTTGACGAGACGGTCGCGGAGGATCGGTGGGACGGGGCGGCCGTGGCCGGGGATCCGCTGGAGGGCCCCGGCGGCCTCGTGCTGGCCCCGGGCCGGGTCGAAGACCACCAGCTCGCCCGCGCGCGCCACGCCGTGATGCCCGGAGATGACGCTTACCAGCTTCGTCGGGTGTCCCGGCACGGGCCGCGCGTAGAACAACGAGTTTGGCCAGTAGGAGTTCGACCCGTACAGGGCCATCTGGCCCGTCCCGTCCGGGTTCATCCGGAACAGAATCCGCGTGAAGTAGTGCGGCGTGTCGGAGTATTCCCAGCGGGTGTACATGACGCGGCCGTCGTGAAGGACCGTCGGGCACCAGTTATGGTCCTGGTCGAAGCAGAGGCGCCTCAGGTTCGACCCGTCGGCGTCCATACGGCAGAGGTTCGCGACCTGGTTCCGTCCGCCGACGCACGGGACGCCCTGGTAGTTTTCGGTCGAGCCGAAGACGATCCCGCCGTCGGGCAGGTAGCAGGCGTCGTAGAAGTCGACGTCCGGGAGGTCGCCGGGCGTCACCTGCCTGAGGCCCGACCCGTCGATGCCGACCTCGAAGACGTGCCAGCGGTTGTGCTCGCCGATGGAGGAGAAGAGCAGTCGGTCGGCATCCCACGCCAGATCCACGTCGCCGACGAAGGCGTCCGGGTCCGGCCGAAAGAGCGTCGTCACCTCGCCGCCGGGGCGGACCGGAGAGAGGACGGCGATCTCGTCGCGGTAGCCGTCGCGGGGCAGGGCACAGTTGCCCTGCCAGTTCTGCGGCAGGCCCATCCGCGGGCCGCCCTCGCGACGGACGAGCAGGAGCCGGTCGAAGTCGAGGAGGGGGTTCGCCAGAAGGGCCTCGGACCGAAGGCTCTGGAACCGCTCGATCTCGGCGGGCTCGTCCAGGGCGCTCGCGGCGAGGGCATCCATCGCCTCGAGGTACGCGGGGCCGTGCGGGTAACGCTCGCCGAAGGTTTCCGCGAGGTCGACGACCGCGCGGCGAAGGGCGGCGAGGGCGTCCAGGCCGGTGGGCGGCTCGGCGGGCTCGGCCGCCGGCTGGGCCTGCCGCCCGACGCGACCGGCCGCCTCGGCCGCCGGGGTCGGCGAGGTCGAGAAGTAGAAGCCCATGCTGCCCCGGCGGTTCACGATCTTTATCAGCAGCCGGTTCTCGCCTGCCCGAAGGGCAAGGTCCACGGCGTCCTGGTTCGGCGAGGCGCTTCGGAACACGTCGCGGGCGTGGACGCGGTCGCCGTTCAGCCACACGGCGATCCCGTCGTCGGAGCCGAGGTAGACGTGGAGCTTCGTGGGCAGGGCCGCCGTAATCGTTCGCGCGAGGTACGTGACGGCCGTGTCGCCGCCCGGAAGATTATGGACGACGCCGTCGGCCCACTTCGGGCGGGCCTGCCATCGGGCCTTCCCGACGCCGCCCTCGAGGTCGAGGATGATTTCCGGACCGAAGGGATGGTCAAAGGCGTCCTTGCCCTTCGGGGCCTCCAGGGGCCCGAGCACATGCCAGCCCGGCTCCAGGGCGACGGCGGGGGCCTTGGCCTTGCGGTCCCGTTTCGGCGCTTGGGCGGCGTCGAGGGATGCGGTGGCGCAGACGAAGAGTGCGACGGCCACCGCCGACGCGGCACATCGGCGACACGCGCTGGACATGGACGCAGTCTCTCAATGAGCCCCGCCATTTCAACCCGGCTCGCCCCGGACGGTGGCGGGAACTCCGGCGGCCCGCGCGGGCCACGCACGCGGTTCCCGCGCCCCTGTCCATCTGCTACAATGGCCGCGACCCTCGGAGGGAGACCGACCATGCAAGGCCTGCTGACGGCCGGCCAATGGCTCCTGCCGCTCCTGTACCTCGGCCTCGTGATCGACTACGCGACGACGTTCTTCGCCCGGGTCCGGGCGCGGGCCCGCAGCCCGCACCTGGCGGCGGTGCTGGGGATTCACGTTGCGGTGCTCGTCCTCTGGAGCCTCGACCATCGGCGGCCGCCCCTGGCGACGAGCGTCGAGATTCTGACGGTCCTCGCCCTGGCCATTGCGGCCGTCTACGGCGTCGCCGAATGGATCGGGCGGGACCGGCGGACGGGTGTCTTCGTTCTCCTGCTCGCGTTCCTCTTTCAGTACACGGCGAGCTATTTCCTCGGCGTGCGCGAGTCGCCGCCGGCCCACATCGAGAGCGGCGTTTGGGCCCGGCTCCACGTACTGCCCGCCGTGGTCGCGTACACGGCGCTGGGCCTCGCGGCGGTGTACGGGGCCCTGTACCTGGCGGCCCGGCGGGAGCTGAAGCGGCACCGGTTCGGCATGCTCTTCGACCGCCTGCCCCCCCTGGAACGGCTCGGGAACATGACCTGGCACGTGCTCCTCGTCGGGTTCGTCGCCATCACGGCGGCGGTGGTGGCGGGCGTCGTCATGGCCCGCGGCGAGGCGATGACCGCCAAGATCGCCGTCAAGATCGTGACGGGTGGGGTGGCGTGGCTGCTCTATGCGGCCGCGGTGCTGGGACGGGGACTGGCGAAGTGGCCGCTTGCGCGGGTGGCGGGGCTGGCGCTGGGCGGGTTCGCGGTTGTCCTGGCGCTGCTGGTGGCGAGCATGCTTCTGGCGTAAGGATCGGGGTTCCGCATGGCTGCCTACGGCGTCATCGGCGCGAGTCATCACACCGCCCCGGTCGCCGTGCGCGAGCGGTTGGCCGTGCCGGGCGAGGCGCTCGAGCGGCTGCTGGTGCGTCTTGCGCGGCGGGGACTGTTCGAGGAGGCCCTCGTCCTCGACACCTGCAACCGGACGGAGTGCTACTACGTCGCGCCCGCGGGCGTGGAGCCCCACGCCGCCTTCCTCGACGCCCTCGCCGAGACGAAGGGCACGCCCGTCGACGCCGACCCCGACGTTTTCTACCAGTATGAGGAGACCGAGGCCGCGCGGCACCTGTTTCGCGTGGCGGCGTCGCTCGATTCGCAGATCGTCGGCGAGGACCAGATCCTCGGCCAGGTCAAGGCCGCCTACCGGGTCGCCGTCCGGGCGCGGGCGACGGGCCTCCTCCTCAACAAGCTCCTCCACCGCGCCTTCCGGGCGGGCAAGCGCGTCCGGACCGAGACGGACCTCGGCCGCGGATCGGCGAGCGTCGCGCAGGCGGCGGTGGAGCTGGCCGGGCAGATCTTCACGAGCCTCGCCGGGCGGACCGTCCTCCTGGTGGGCGCCGGACGGAACGCCGAGCTCGCCGCCCGCGCGCTCCTTCGGGCCGGGGCCGCGCGACTCCTCGTCGCCAACCGAACCCTCTACCGCGCCCAGCAGCTCGCCGCGGACCTGGCGGCCGGGAAGGTGCCCGATGAGAAGACCGACCCGCACGCCCAGCCGGAGGACGGGTCCGACGAGGCGCCCCTCGCCTGCGAGACCGAGGCCGTCGGCCTGGAGGACGTGCCGGAGGCGCTCGCGCGGGCGGACCTCGTCCTCGCCTCGACCGGCGCGCCCGAGGCCGTGCTGACCGAGGCCGAGGCGGCGCCGGCGCTTCGGCGGCGAACGCGGCCGCTGGTGATCCTGGACGTGGCCGTCCCGCGCGACGTCGAGGAGGGGCTCGGAAGGGGCGAAAACGTCTTCCTCTATAATATGGACGACCTCGACCGGCTCGTCGCCCGGAATCTCGAGGCCCGCCGCCGCGAGGTTCCCCGGGCCGAGGCCGTCGTCGAGGACGAGGTCGGGAGGTGGACCCGCTGGCTCGCGGCCCGGGAGGTCGCCCCGACGATCCGGCGCCTGACGGAGCGGGTCGAGGGCTTGCGGACCGACGAGTTGGCCCAGCACGGCGGCGAGTTCGGCGCCACCGACCGGGCCCAGCTCGACCGGTTCACGCGGCACCTCGTCGGTCGCGTCCTTCACGGTCCCCTGGCCGCGCTCCGCGAGGTCGCCGAGAACGGGTCCACGGGCGCGCGCCTCGCGATGGTGGAGGCCCTGCGCAAGATGTTCGATCTGGCGGACGTTGACGAAGAGGAGTAGGCATGTCCTCAAGCAAGGTCATCCTCGTCGGCGCCGGACCGGGGGACCCGGGCCTCGTGACGGTCGCGGGCGCGGCGGCCCTGGCGCGGGCGGAAACCGTCGTCTACGATGCCCTGGCCTCCGAGCGGCTCCTGGACCACGCCCCGCCCGATGCCGAACGCATCTACGTCGGCAAACGTGCCGGCGACCATACTCTCACTCAGAATGCCATCAACGCCCTGCTCATCGAGCGGGCCCGCGCGGGCCACACCGTGGTGCGTTTGAAGGGCGGCGACCCGTACGTCTTCGGGCGCGGCGGGGAGGAGGCCCTCGCGCTGGCGGAAGCGGGCGTCGAGTTCGAGGTCATCCCCGGCATCACGGCGGGGGTCGCGGCGGCCGCTTCGGCGGGCATTCCCGTCACCCACCGCGCCCTCGCCGGCGCCGTCGCCTTCATCACCGGCCACGAGGCCGACGACAAGGCGGACTCGGCCCTGGACTGGCGGGCCCTCGCCCGCTTCGGCGGCACGCTCGTCTTCTACATGGGCACGCGGAACCTCCCCGCCATCTGCCGCAACCTCACGAACCACGGTCTCGACCCCGCCACCCCCGCCGCCGCCGTCGAGTGGGGCACCACCCCGCGCCAGCGGACCGTCACGGGGACCGTCGAGACGCTGCCCGCGGAGGTGGAGGGGGCGGCCCTGGCGGCCCCGGCGGTGATCGTCATCGGCCGCGTCGTCGAGCTGCGCGAGACGCTGGCGCACTTCGAGCGGCGGCCGCTTTTCGGGCGGCGAATCGTTGTCACGCGGGCCCGGGCCCAGGCCCGGCGCCTCTCGGCGGCGCTCGAGGCCCTCGGCGCCGAGGCCGTCGAGGCCCCCGCCATCCGCATCGAGCCGCCCGAGGACGAGGGGCCCCTGCGCAACGCCCTCGCCCGCCTCCCGGAGTTCCACGGGGCGGTGCTGACGAGCACCAACGGTGTCGACGCCGTCTTCCGGGTCCTTGAGGAAACCGGCCGCGACGCCCGGGCCTTCGCGGGCCTTACGGTCGTCGCCATCGGCCCCGCCACTGCCGCGCGGCTGGCCGAACATGGAATCAAGGCGGACCTTGTGCCGGAGACGTTTACCGGGGCGGGCGTTGTCGAGGCGGTGGCCGCGGGCGTAGAATGGACCGGCGCGCGGGTGCTCTGTCCCCGGGCGGACATCGCCCCGCCGGAGCTCGTCGAGGGACTGGAGGGGCTGGGGGCGAAGGTGACCGAGGTCGCCGCCTACCGGACCGTGCCGGACGAGGCGGCGGGGCCGGCGCTCGTGGAGCGGCTCGATCGCGGCGAAGTGGACTGGATCACGTTCACCAGCTCCTCGACCGTGCGGTACCTGCTGGCCGCGGTGCCGGCGAAGGCGTTGGTCGAGTCGGGGGCGCGCTTGGCGAGCATCGGTCCGACGACCTCCGGGACGCTTCGGGAGGCGGGCTTCGAGCCCGCGGCCGAGGCCGACCCGCATACGATCCCGGCCCTCGTCGACGCGATCGCCCGGGCCGAGACGGAGACGCGATGATCGGAATCTCGAAACTCTACTGTGGCACGGTCGAGCCGTCGGACGTCCTGCGCTACGGGTCGAAGAGCGGCCGGCTGCCCAGCCACCTCCTCCAGTTCTCCGAGGACAAGCGGCCGGTGGTCGTCTGGAACTGCACCCGGCGATGCAACCTCCGGTGCGTCCACTGCTACTCGAAGTCGGCCGACCGCCCGTATGAGGGGGAGCTGACGACGGACGAGGGACTCGCGATGCTCGAGGACCTCGCGGCGTTCGGCGTGCCGGTCGCCCTGTTCTCGGGCGGCGAGCCGCTCCTGAGGTCGGACCTCGAGACGCTGATCGCCCGCGCCGTCGGCCTCGGGATGCGGGCGGTCATCTCCACCAACGGGACGCTCATCGACGCACCGACGGCCGCGCGCCTCGCGGAGCTGGGCCTCTCCTACGTCGGCGTCAGCCTCGACGGCGGCCGCGCGGTCAACGACCGGTTCCGCGGCGTCGAGGGAGCGTTCGATCGGGCCCTGGCGGGCATCCGATGCGCGAAGGCCGCGGGCATCAAGGTGGGCCTGCGCTTCACCATCACGAAGCGCAACGCCGGCGAGATCGACACGCTCTTTGATCTGGTGCGCGACGAGGGCATCCCGCGAATCTGTTTCTACCACCTCGTCTACGCGGGGCGCGGCTCGCGGCTCATGGACGAGGACCTAGACCATGCCGCCACCCGCCGCGTCGTCGATCAGATCATCGACCGCACGGCCGAGCTCCATGCCGCCGGGCGCCCGGTCGAGGTGCTGACCGTTGACAATCACGCCGACGGGCCGCACCTCTACCAGCGGATGGTCCGCGAGGGCGACCCGCGGGCGGCGAAGGTGCTGGCGCTGCTCAGGATGAACCAGGGGAACGCGTCGGGGCGCGGCATCGGGTGCGTCTCGTGGGACGGGGCGGTCCACCCGGACCAGTTCTGGCGTCACGTGACGCTGGGCAACGTGCGCGAGCGGCCATTCAGCGAGATCTGGACGGACACCACGCACCCGCTCCTCGGGAAGCTCAAGGACAAGCGGCCGCATGTCACGGGCCGCTGCCGCATGTGCCGGTACCTGGACCTTTGCGGCGGGAACTTCCGGGCCCGGGCCGAGGCGGCGACAGGGGAGCTGTGGGGCCCGGACCCGGCGTGCTACCTGACGGACGAGGAGATTGCCGCCGGCGCCCTCCCCGACGACCTTGCCGCGGCGGTGGAGGGCGAGGAGACCCGCTGAGGGGCGGGGCGGGCCGCGCGCAATCCTGTTGAAAGCGGCCTCGGGGGGTCTAGAATGGCTTGTCGGGCCCAAAGAAGGGGAAGCCCTATGGCGACCGCGCAGCCCTGCGACGTTCTTCGAGGCCAACCGGAGCGCCTCCGGTGATCCCCCCGAGGAAGCCGTCCTGAATCTCAAGGACACGCGGGTGGCCGCCCATGTGCAGCGTTCCGCCCAAGAGAGCCAACTCGGCCCCGGCCGGGCACGACATCTGGCCGTGCTTCGCGAGTTCGTCGCCCCGAGGTCCGAACGTGGCCGAGATCACCAGGCAGCCGGCCATGCAGATCGTCAAGAAGCCGGGGGCGAACGTGAGCGTCCGCGGCGGCCGCGCCCATGACTGGGCCGAAATCCAGCACGAAGGAAAGATCGTGGCCACGTTCGGCATCCGGCGGGGATCGAGGAAGGACGCCGGCCCCGGCCACATTCCCAGCCAACTCAACCTGACGCCGCGCCAGACTCGCCTGCTGGGCCAGTGTCCGATGACGAAGGACGAGTGGCTCGGGGTCATGTTGGAGAGAGGCCTGCTCTGAAAGGACGCGAGTGCGGTGTCCCCGACTCGTGCATCCGTTTCGTGACGGAACCGCATCCCACGCCCCACGCGACCGACCTCGCCCCGCCGCGCATCATTGCGTGGGAGGTGACGCGGGCGTGTCCGCTGGCGTGTCGGCATTGCCGGGCGTCGGCGCGGCACGCGCCGTACGAGGGGGAGCTCTCGACCGACGAGTGCCGGCGACTGGTCGAGAATATCGCGTCCTTCGCCCGGCCGCTTCTCATCCTGACGGGCGGAGAGCCGATGCTGCGGCCGGACCTCTACGAGATCGCGGGATACGCGATCGGGCGGGGCCTGCCCGTGGCCCTGGCGCCGTGCGGGCCGAGGATCGACGACGAGGCGGCGCGCCGGATGGTCGAGATCGGAATTCGACAGATCTCCATCAGCGTCGACGGGGCCGCGGCCGCCTCCCACGACGCCTTCCGGGGCGTCCCCGGGGCGTTCGAGGGGACGATGCGCGGCATCGAGGCGGCCCGGCGCGCCGGGCTCCCGTTCCAGATCAACACGACCGTCACGCGCCTGAACGTCGGCGAGCTGGGGGCCATTCTCGATTGGGCCGTCCGCGTCGGGGCCACGTGCTTCAACCCGTTTCTTCTGGTGCCGACGGGGCGCGGCAAGGAGCTGGAGGGGCAGGCCCTCTCGGCCGAGGAGTATGAGGAGACGCTCCGGTGGCTGGCGGGCCAGGAAGGCCGCGACGACATCGGCATCCGCGTCACCTGCGCCCCGCACTACCAGCGCATCCTGCGGGAGGAAGGGGTCGCGCCTTCGGCCGACGCGCCGCACGGGTGCCTCGGCGGGAAGGCGTTCGCGTTCATCTCGCACCGGGGCAAGGTGCAGATTTGCGGGTTCCTTGAGGTGGAGTGCGGCGACGTGCGGGCGACGGACTTCGACTTCGCCCGCATCTGGCGCACGAGCGAGGTCTTCCGCCGCGTCCGGCGGCCCGACGATTACGGCGGGACGTGCGGGGCGTGCGAGTACCGGCGCATCTGCGGCGGGTGCCGGGCCCGGGCCTTCGCGGCCACGGGCGACTACCTCGCGGCCGAACCCCTCTGCCTCTACGAACCGAAGGCTCATCGCTAACGATGCCATGGACGCCCTCGACCAGCGCATCCTGACGATCGTCCAGAGCGAGCTGCCCGTTGCGGCGCGGCCCTACGCGGCGCTCGCCGCGCGCGTCGAGGCGGACGAAGCCACGGTGATCGCGCGCCTGGGGGCGATGCTCGAGGCGGGGCTCGTCCGGCGCCTCGGGCCCGTGTTCGACTCGAAGCGGCTCGGGTACCTGTCGACGCTCGTCGCGGCCCGGGTCCCGGCCGAGCGGCTGGAGACGGTCGCCGGCCGCGCCGGCGCCGAGCCGGGCGTCACGCACAACTACGCCCGCGAGGGGCCGTACAACCTCTGGTTCACGCTGACCGCCCCGTCGGACGCGTCCCGGGACGCGACGCTCGCGGCCCTTGCCGCCGAGACGGGCGTGACGCTTCATCAACTCCCCGCCCGGGCGGTCTACAAAATCCGCGTGGTGTTCGACCTGACCGGCCAGGGGGAGGTCGAGCCCGCCCCGCCGCCGCGCCTGACGGAGGCCGCCGCGCTCGACGCGCGGCAGAAGGCCCTCGTGCGGGCGATGCAGGACGGGCTCGCCGTCGAGTCCGAGCCGTTCGTTCCCGTCGCGGAGGCGGCGGGGTGGACGGTCGAGGCGGTGCTGGCGCAGGTGCGGGGGTGGATCGAGAGCGGCGTCATCCGCCGGTTCGGAGCCGTGGTCGGCCATCGGAAGGTCGGCATGCGGGCCAACGGGATGGGCGTCTTCGCGCTCGCCGCCGACGCGATCGACGCGGCGGGCCGGCACTTGGCCGCGCGGCCCGAGATCACGCACTGTTACCGCCGCCCGCGGCTGCCCGATTTCCCATACGAGCTCTACGCGATGATTCACGGCGCGGACGAGGGCGCCGTCCGGGACCTCGCGCGTCGCCTCGCCGAGGAGATCGGGGCCGAGGATTGGGACGTGCTCTTTTCGGTCCGGGAGTTCAAGAAGACGTCGATGCGGTATTTTGTGTGAGGAGGGACGCATGCGAATCCGCCAGGCCGTGCTCGTCGAGCCGGAGCGCATCGAGATTCGCGACGCGGAGCTTGTGCCGCGCACGGGGTACGGGATCGTCGAGATCGCGGCGTGCGGGTTCTGCATGACGGACCTGCATAAGTACCTCGGGGAGGACCCGGACTACAGCCTGCCCATGGTCCTCGGGCACGAGCCGTCGGGGTACTTCGTCTCCGGCGAGGGGCGCACCCGCCTCAAGCCCGGCGACCGGGTGACCGGGGCGTTCGAGTACGCCTTCGCCACGCACGCCCTGGCGCCGCTCGACCGGCTGGTGCGCGTGCCGGAGGGCGTCCCCATGGAGCACGCCCTCGGCGAGCCGCTCGCGTGCATCGTCAACGTGGCCCGGTCGGCGACGCCGGAGCTGGGCGACGACGTGCTCGTCGTCGGGTGCGGGGCGATGGGGCTGCCGGTGCTCGGGTGCCTGACCCGCTCCTGCGCGCGGCGGGTGATCGCGGCGGACCTGCGGGACGAGCGGCTGGCGATGGCGCGGGAGCGCGGGGCGACGCACACCTTCAACCCGCGGCGCGGCGACGCGTGGAAGGGCGTCATGGACCTGACGGACGGCAAGGGGTGCGAGATCGCCGTGGAGTTCTCCGGGACGGGAGCGGGGTTCGATCTGGCGTCGCGGCTCCTGCGATACAACCGGGGGCGGCTGCTCGTCCCGTCGAGTCACATGAAGCGGGGCGAGTACAACCTCTGGCCGCTCGCGCTGGACGGGGCCCAGGTCGAGTTCGTGCATCCCGCGTGGTCGCGCGACTTCGACGAGGACATGCGGCGGGGCCTGGCGATGCTGCCGCAGGGCATCTTCGGGATGGAGCGGCTGTTGACGCACCGCTTCGCGCTCGAGGAGGCCGCCGCCGGCTTCGAGGCCGCGCGGGCCGGGGCGGGCCGCTATCTCAAGGCGGTGCTCCTCCCGCACGGGGAGGCGGGCCTCGCGGGGCCGGTGAGCCTCGGAAGCCGGGCTTGATACGTCCCGGGCCCGTTTGGGCGGGTCACGTGCCAGGCCCGAACGCACTCTTGATTTCGCCTTGGTAACGTTGCACAATCCCGGCTTCGTGGAGGAGCCTGCGGATGAGGAAGCTGAAGCGGCGGGGCGGCTATAACGTGCCGCTCGCGGGGCGGCCGAGACGGGACATCGACCGTCCCGCCGCGCCCGCGGACCTGCGCCTGCCCTTGGCGAGCCGCCGCTTCACCTTTGCCTCCCTCAAGGTCGCCGAGGGTGACCGCGTTCGCCCCGGGCAGGTCCTTGCCGTCGACCCGACGAACCACGACGTCCCGCTGCTGGCGCCGCGCGCCGGCACGGTGCGGCTCGAGAAGATCGCGCGGCACGTCGTGCTGGAGGAGGTGGCGCAGGAGGGGCCCGAGCCGGCGGCGGGCGGTGGGTCGGTGCGGGAGCGGCTGCCGGCGCTCGGGGCGTGGGCCTTCTTCGAGGACGCCCACACCGGCGAGCTGCCCGACCCGGCCGGCACGCCCTCGGGCCTCATCGTCTCGACAGCCCGGCTGGAGCCGTTCGCGGCCCGGGGTGACGTGCAGCTTCGCGGGAGCCTGGACGCCTTCGCCCGGGGCCTCGAGCACCTCCAGGGTCTCCTCGCGTACGCCCCCATGTGGCTCCTGGTGCCGGACGTCCAGTCGCTCTTGGCGAAGGAACTGCACGAGAAGCTCCGTGGGCACGCGTTCCTGGAGGTCGCGACGATTCCGCTTCGCTACCCCATGGACAACGTTGCCCTGGCCGCGCGCGACCTCGGCCTCGAACCGACGCCGGAGAGGCCCGTCTGGGCGGTGCAGACCGAGGGCGTGCTGGCGGTGGACCGGGCCCTGACGGAAGGGCGGCCCGTGACGGACCGCGTCGTCGCGCTCGGCGGTCCGGCGGCCCGGCGGCCGCGGCACCTCGAGATGCCGACGGGATACCCGTTCGATGCGCTTCGCGAGGCGGAGGTCGAGGACGGGCCGGTGCGGCTCGTCGAGGGCGGGGCCCTGACGGGCCGGGGGGTCGACGGCGAGGTTCGCGGCCTGGATGCCGAGTGTATGGGCCTTACGGTCCTGCCGGAGCCGACCGGGCGGCCGCTCTTCGGCTGGATCCGTCCCGGCTTCGATCGGCAGAGCTACAGCCGCACGTTCCTCAGCCTGTTTCGCCCGGCGTTTGCCGAGCGGATGACGACAGGGCTTCGCGGCGAGCGGCGGGCGTGCATCGCGTGCGGCCAGTGCGAAGAGGTCTGTCCTGCGCGGATCATGCCGCATCTCATCCACAAGGCCCTCTACGCCGAGGACCTGGACCGGGCGGAGGCGCTGGGCGTGGATCGGTGCATCGGGTGCGCGCTGTGCTCGTACGTGTGCCCGTCGAAGATCGAGCTCAGGCCGCAGTTCCTGGAGGCCCAAGGGCAGCTTCGCGAGGAGCGTGCGCACGCGGCGGAGGCATCGGCGAAGGCGGCGGCGGCCGCGGCGAAAGGGGCCGCCGAATGAGGCTCCTTGAATCGGTCTTCGACCGACTGCGCCCGCACTTCGAGGAGGGCCTCTTGGGCCATGCGAAGCCCCTCTTCGACGCCATCAACAATTTCTTCCTCGCCCCGCGGACCCGGACCCGCGTCGCCCCGCACGTGCGGGATCCCTTGGACGTCAAGCGGTACATGTCGATGGTCATTCTGGCGCTGGCGCCGGCGACGGTCGCGGGCCTCTACCTCTTCGGGCTGCGGGTGGGGGCCGTCATCCTTGTCAGCTACACCGTGGGGGGGATGGTGGAGGTGGCCTTCGCGTGCCTCCGCAAGGAGGAGATCAACGAGGGGTTCCTGGTGACGGGCCTCATCTTCCCGCTCATCCTGCCGCCCGGCATCCCGCTCTGGATGGTGGCCGTGGGCATCGCGTTCGGGGTCATCGTCGGGAAGGAGATATTTGGCGGCACGGGACGGAACCCGTTCAACGCGGCCCTGGTGGGGCGAGCGATGTTGACGCTGGCGTACCCGTCGCAGATGGCCGCGTGGATGGCCCCGAAGGCGGCGTGGCCGGGGCGGCTGACGGAGTGGGCGACCGTCGACGCCGCGACGTATGCGACGCCCCTGGCCGAGGCGAAGAAGGGCGTCTTCGCCGACGTCGGCGATCTCTTCCTCGGGAGCGTGGGCGGCTCGATCGGCGAGACGAGTGCGGCGTGCGTGCTGGCGGGGGGCCTGTTCCTGGTGCTCATCAAGGTGGCGAACTGGCGGATCGTGGCGGGCGTGCTGGGCGCGTTCGCCGCCCTCGGCGCGATCCTGCACGCGGCCGCGCCGGAGACGTTCGGACCGGTGGGCTGGCACATGCTGGCGGGGGGCCTCCTGTTCGGGGCGGTCTTCATGGCCACCGACCCGGTCACCTCGCCCATCACCAACCCCGCGAAGGTGATGTATGGGATTCTGATCGGGGTCCTGGTGCTCCTCATACGGAACCTGACGGGGTACGTCGAGGGCGTGACGTTCGCGATCCTGCTGGGGAACATCGCGGCCCCGGTCCTGGACGAGTTGGTGGTGCGCGTGCGGATGCGGAGGCCGGCGGCGTGAAACGGGGTCCGCTCTATACGATCGCGTTCGCGGCGGCGGTGGGCCTGGCGTGCGCGGCCCTCTTGACGGCGTCGCGCGAGTGGACGGCTGAGCGGCGCGCCGCCAACGAGCGGGCCGAGCGGTATCGGCAGGTCCTCGGCGTCCTCGGCGTCAAGCTCTCGCCGGGTGCGGACAACGAGACGGTACTCGAGACGTTCGACGCCCGCGTCCGGCGCGAGACGCGCGGCGGGCTCGCGCTCTACGCGACGGACGCGGCCGTGGCGGTGCCCTTTACGGGGACGGGGCTCTGGGGGCCGATCTCGGGGTTCCTGGCCCTCTCGCCGGACCTCTCGACGATCCGGAGGGTCACGTTCTTCCAGCATTCCGAGACCCCGGGCCTGGGTGGACGCATCGACGAGTCGAAATTCAAGCAGCAGTTTGAGGGGGCGCGCGTGCTGCTTCCCGACGGGACGCCCGGCGTCGACGTCCAGGCCATCGACGGGGCCACCATGACCAGCGAACGCGTCGATGCCATGCTCGACCGGATTCTCGCGCGGGTGCACGCCCAGGCGGAGGCGACCGATGACCGGTAACGCACCGGCCCGCCAGGCGGGCCTCCCGGGCGGCGGCGGACGCGAGGGCATCCTCACGTTCCGGGCCGGGCTCTGGGGCAACAATCCCATCGCCGTCCAGGTCCTCGGCATCTGCTCCGCCTTGGCCGTGACGACGCGGCTCGAGAACTCGCTCGTGATGGGCGCCGCGGTCGTCTTCGTCACGATCATGTCGAACCTGCTCGTTTCGAGCGTGCGGCACATGATTCCGCGGCGGATCCGGATGATCGTCGAGGTGGCGGTCATCGCCACGTTCGTCATCCTCGTGGACCAGTTTCTCCAGGCGTTCTATTGGGACATGTCGAAGCGGCTGGGGGCGTACGTGGGGCTGATCATCACCAACTGCATCGTCATGGGCCGGGCCGAGGCGTTCGCGCTGCACAAGCGGCCGTGGCTGTCGATCCTCGACGGCCTCGCGAACGGGCTGGGGTATGCCCTGGTGCTGGCGCTGGTGGGTCTGGTGCGCGAGCTGGGCGGGACGGGGCGGATCGTCTTCGGGGCCCGGACGCTCGTGGAGGTCCCCGGCTACCCGCCGAACCAGATGCTGATCCTCGCGCCGGGGGCGTTCATCGTCCTCGGGTTCCTGGTCGCCCTCTTCTACGCCCTCGGGCTCCAGAAGGAGCTGGAGGACGAGGAGGCGAAACCGTGATCCTTGCCGCCGACACGACCGTCGTCCCGCAGATGCCGGGGGACACCGGCGCCCTGGTCATCTTCGTCGCCGCCATCTTCACCAACAACATCCTTCTCACGTACTTCCTCGGCATGTGCTCGTTCCTGGCGTGCTCGCGCCAGTACGAGACGGCCGTGGGGCTGGGCGTGGCCGTGACGTTCGTGATGACCTGTACCACGGCCATCAACCATGCGATTCATCATCACGTGCTGACGGCCCCGTGGCTCACGGAATGGCTCGGCTTCGACCTGGGGCACCTGAAGCTCATCATTTTCATCGCGGTGATCGCGGCGTTCGTGCAGCTGGTGGAGATGGTGATCGAGCGGTTCAGCCCGCGGCTCTACTACGCTCTGGGTATCTTTCTGCCGCTGATCACCGTCAACTGCGCGATCCTCGGGGCGGCGCTCTTTGCGGTGGACGTGTTCGCGTTTCCGCTCCTGAAGGCCACGGTGCTCGGGGCGGGGTGGGGGCTGGGGTGGGCGCTGGTGATCGTGCTGATGGCGGGCCTGAGGCAGAAGATGGGGTATGCGAATTTGCCGAAGGCGTTCGAGGGCGTGGCCGTCACGATGATCGTCACGGGGATCATGGCCATCGCGTTCATGGGCTTCGCGGGGATGGTGAGCCTCCCGTGATCTATCTCGTCTCCATCCTGGTCTTCGTCGCGGTGCTGGTGGTGCTGGCGGCGTTCCTGGTGCTGGCCGAGCGGTTCCTGCTCGACTACGGCGTCTGTCCCATCTCCATCAACGCGGGGGAGGAGGTGCTGGAGGTCGAAGGCGGCCAGACGCTCCTGGAGGCCCTGAACTCCAGCGAGATCTACATCCCCTCGGCCTGCGGCGGGCAGGGCACGTGCGGGTATTGCAAGGTGGCGGTCCGGGCGGGCGGCGGGCAGGTCCTGCCGACGGAGCTTCCGATGCTGACGCGGCGGGAGGTCCGCTCGGGCGTCCGCCTCGCGTGCCAGGTCAAGGTCCGCGAGGCGATGGAGATTCGCGTCCCGGAAGAGATTCTCAAGGTCCAGCTCTTCCAGGCGGTGGTCGAATCGACGCGGCCCCTGACGCACGATACGAAGGAGATTCGCCTGAGGCTCCGGGAGCCCGACGCCATCGAGCACCGGCCCGGCCAGTACGTCCAGGTCCAAGCCCCGTCGCCCGACGGGCCCGTCTGGCGGGCGTACTCGATCTCCTCGCCGGTGCACGAGCCGCATATCGTCGAGCTGGTGGTGCGGCTGGTGCCGGGCGGCATCGGATCGACGTACCTGCATCACCTGGCCGAGGGGGACCCGGTCACCTTCACCGGCCCGTTCGGCGAGTTCCGCCTCACCGAGGAGACCGAGCGGGAGGTGGTGTGCGTGGCGGGCGGATGCGGCATGGCCCCCGTCAAGAACATCATCGAGACGATCTACGAGCGGGAGCCGGCGCGGACGTGTTGGCTCTTCTTCGGCTGCCGCACGACGGCCGACTCGTTCTACTACGAGAAGTTCCGCGAGCTGGCCGCCGCGCACCCGAACCTGCACGTCGTCTACGCCCTCTCGGAGCCCGGCGAGGAGGACCGCGACTGGGCCGGCGAGACGGGCTTCATCCATCTCTCGGTCGACAAGCACCTCGACCCCGAGGTCCCCCGCCAGGCGTTCCTCTGCGGGCCGGAGCCGATGATCGATGCCGTCACCCGCGTCCTCGAGGACAAGGGCCTCGATCCGCACGACGTCTTCTACGACAAGTTCTAGGGGGCAGCGCCCTGCTCCAGGGCGTGCACCTGCCAGGTCTCGTCGACCCAGAGGCCGAGGATTTCGGCGTCGGGGAACTCCCGGGCGAGGAAGGCGACGGCGCGGCGGGTCTGGGCGTCCTGGACGTCCCGGGCATTGGGGTTTCCGGAACAGTCGGCGTGGCCCACGACCGCGATGCCGCGCGACCCGTGCTTCTCCACGCTGATGCGGACCCGTTCGAGGATGGAGGCGATGGTCCGCTCGTCCAGACACTCGGCCAGGATGCGGTTCGGGCCGGGCTCGGTGACGGTATCGACGTAGGCGGCCGCGAAACGGCCCTGGAGATACGTGTTGACGGGCGTTTGGACGCGCCCGTCCATGCAGTTGACGACGGTGCAGAAAATCATCGGGAAGTCCTTTAGTGGTTATAGGCCCGTCCGCTCAAACGGACACGGCGGCGCGTCGACGGATTCGAGGAGGGATTTCAGGCGGCCGGCCGGCTCGGCTTCGAGGACGTCGTCGCGCAGCGGGCGCTGCTGGTGCGGGTCCTCCCGGAGATCGTAGACGAGGTGATGGTCGGGGGCGTCGCGGTGGCGGTGGGAGTGCATGAGGATGAGGATGGTTTTCATGCGCGGGCCTCGTCTCGGACGGGATCGGCGGTGCGATCCTGCCAGGCGCGGATGCGGTCGCGAAGGGTGGCGACGCGGTCGGCCTGGTCGGCGTCGCCCACGAGGTTCCGGAGCTCGAGCGGGTCGGCCGGGAGGTTATACAGCTCATGCTCGCCCACCTGGCTCCAGTTCAGCTTCCAACCGTCGGGCGTGACGACGGTGCGGACGTTGTCGCCGAGGCTGGCGGCGACGGCCTCGGGGTCGCCCAGGTCCTCGGCGCCGAAGGTTCGCATCTGTCGGGCCGCCTTCTCGGGGCGGGTCTTGGCGGCATCGGTGTTCCACTCGATGAAGACGTCGCGCTCGGGCTCGACGCTCGTTTCGAGCGCGGGGCCAAGGCTCGTGCCCTGGAGCTCGGGGGGCGGCGTCTCGCCCATCAGCGCGAGGAGCGTCGGGACGACGTCGATCTGGCTCACGGGCCCTCGGAGGCGGCGGCCGCGGGTCTGGCCGGGGAGGCGGATCGCCAGGGGCACGCGCGTCGATTCGTCAAACATAAAGCCCTTGCCCAGCATCCGGTGGCTGCCCATCAGGTCGCCGTGGTCGCTCGTGAAGACGAGGATCGTCTCGTCATCCTGGCCCGTCTCTTCGAGCGCCGCGAGAATCCGTCCGACGCTCGTGTCGACGAGGCTGACCATGCCCCAGTACCGGGCGATCAGCTCCCGCCAGTCCTTCTCGTCCTCCAGGGGCAGGCCCTCGAAGCCCTCGGCCCGGTACTTCGCCGTCGCCAGGCGGGCCCGGAGCGTGTTCGTCTCGTCGAGGGCGTGATTGAAGTTCCCCGGCACGATCACGTCCTCGCGCGGGTATTGATCGTCGCGGCAAGAGGTGAAGGGCATGTGCGGCTCGAGCCAGTTGACGTAGAGAATCCAGGGGTGGCCGCGGTGCTCGTGGATGAAGCGGGTGGCCTCTTCGGCCAGAAACGTCGGCCGCGCGAGTTCTTCCGGGAAGCGGTGAATCTGCTCTCGGAAGAAGCGCGATCCGATCTCGGGCGGCAGGTCGTTCGGCCCGGGGCGGGCGCCGCGCTCGATGAGCCAGTGATGGTACGCGGAGCGGTCGGCCTGGTCCCGCTCCGGTCCGTACCAGCGGTGATAGGTGTCCTCGGTGGCCCGCCACTCCTGGAAGCCGTGCTGGGCGTAGATCTCGTCGCCGAGGTGCCACTTGCCGTGATGGGCCGTCGCGACGTCGTCGCCCGTCTCGATCATCTCGGGCAGGCACCGCGTGTCGGACGAGAGGGGGATGTTGTTCTGGACGCATCCGTTCGAGTGCGGGTACAGGCCCGTCAGGAGGCTCGAGCGCGACGGCGTGCAGACGGGCTGGGTGACGTAGGCCCGCTCGAAGACGGTCGAGGCCTCGGTCAGCCGGTTGAGGTTCGGCGTCTCGATGCGGCGGTTTCCGTAGGCGGCCAGCGTGTCGAAGCGCTGCTCGTCGGTGTAGAGGAAGAGGAGGTTGGGCACGGCGCGTCCTTTCCGGTCGAGGTCCGAAACGGGTAGGATACACGATTCGGCGGGCGGCGCGAAGAGAGGAAAGCAGCGCAGGACATTGACGCTGCGTGCCGGAGGCGGCAAAATGGCCCCTTCGATCGCGCCTGAGCCGGCGCCGAAGGAGCCCAGTGCCGATGCCCAAGATCGCCTTCCTGGGGGCCGGGAGCACCATCTTCGCCAAGAACATCCTCGGCGACTGCATGCTCGCCGAGGCGCTCGCCGAAAGCCACTTCGCCCTCTACGACATCGACCGCGCGCGGCTCGACGAGTCGCGGATGATGCTCGAGAACCTGAACGCCCAGATCGATGCCGGTCGCGCCCGCATCACCTGCCACCTCGGGCCCGAGGAGCGCAAGGACGCCCTCCACGGCGCCCGCTACGTCGTTAACGCCGTCCAGGTGGGCGGGTACGAGCCCTCGACCGTCATCGACTTCGAGGTCCCGAAGAGGCACGGCCTGGGCCAGACCATCCCCGCGGCGGCCTGCGTCGAGGTGCCGTGCATGTGCGATTCGGGCGGTGTGAACCCGTGCGCCGTCGGCGACCTGCCGGAGCCGTGCGCGGCCGTGAACCGGACGAATGTGAACGTGTAGCTCCTGACCGTGGAGGCGGCGCTCGAGCGCCGGCGGGACCGCATCTACCAGGCGGCCATGCTCGACCCGCACACGGCGGCGGAACTGGCGATTGACGAGATCGTCGCCCTGTGCGACGACCTGATCGAGGCGCACGGGGACTACTTGCCCTCGTACCGCTAACGCAGGGCGGCAGGCCCACGCCACCTGCGGCTTGCAGCCCATGAGGCCTATGAAACGTGCCCGCCGCATCGCGATGATCGCCACCCTCGCCGCCCTGGCTCTGTTGGCGGTCCTGGCGGTCGTCGGGGCGTTCGTCGGGGCGGAGCGGGCGCGGGCCCTGTTCAACTCGGGGCCCCTGGTCGTCTTCTGGTTCCTGCTCGCGGGCCTCCTGGTCGCGTGTTTCGTCGCGGACCTCCGGCTCATTCGGTCGCCGGGCCTCGCGGCGGTGCACCTCGGGGCGCTGCTGGTTCTGGCGGGCGGAGGGTGGGGCGGACCGCTCGGCCATCGCGCCGCCGCCCGCTTCCTCGGGCGCGACAAGATTCCCGAGGGCTACATGGTCATCGGCGAGGGCGAGGCGAGCGACGTCCTCCTCGAGCGCGGCACGGGGAAGGTGCTGGGCGAGTTGCCGTTCGCCCTGCGGCTGCGCGATTTCCGCATCGAGTACTACGAGCCGACGGGCTCCTGGCCGCTCGCCGTCGAGGTCCCCCCGCCGCCCGGCATGCCGCAGGACCAGCTCATGGTCCAGCCGTTCGACTGGACGGTCGGGGAGTGGGTCGAGGTCGAGGGCACCCGCCTGCGGGTCCGCGTGCTCCGGGTCATCGAGGATGCGGCCGTGGAGACCGACGACGCGGGCCGCGTCACCGATGCCGCGCCCATGCCCGGCACGGGCGTCCGGGCGGTCGAGGTCGAGGCCGCGCACGACGATCGGTCGATGTGCGGCTGGATCGTCGTCGCGCCGGGCGAGGAGTACGGGATGATGCCCCTGGCGCGTCTCGTCGGCATGCCCGAGCACCTCCCGCCCGAGGCCGGGCCGCAAATCTACCTCGTCCGGCCGCGCGGCGGGATGCCCAAGGGCTACTTCAGCGAGGTCGAGGTCATCGAAGATGGCGAGGTCGTCCACACCGCCACCCTCGAGGTCAACCAGCCGCTCGACCACGGCGGCTACGGGTTCTTCCAGGCCGACTACGATCACGAGGCGCATGCGTACACGGTGCTGACGGTCCGGTCGAACTCGGGGCTCGGCCTGGCGTACGCGGGCTTCGCCCTGCTCGTCGGCGGGACGATGCTCCGGTGCTGGGGCGAGCGGGCCCGGGCCGCGCTCCGCAGGCGCGGGAGGAAGGAGGCCGACCGTGGCGACCTCTGAGGTCCTCCTCTGGCCCGCCCTGGCCGCCTACGCCGTCGCGGCGCTGCTGCTCCTGTTGCGGACTCGGAGGGCGGGGTGGGGGATGCTGATCGTGGCCGGCGGCCTGTGCGCCGCCGCATGGGTCCTCCGGTGGACGGAGGTCGGCCACGTCCCGCTCCAGAACCTCTACGAGGTGTGGCTGGCGATGGGGGCGGCGATCCTGGCGATCACGCTCCTGTGCCGCGTCGGCCTCGGCGTCGGCGGCGAGTGGGGGGACGCGGCGGTGGGGGCCGTGGTCCTCGTGCCGGTCGTCTTCCGGTTCTTCAGCCCGGCCCCGCAGCGCTTGCCGCCCGCCCTCCAGAGCCCGCTCTTCGTCCCGCACGTCGGCGTCTACGTCCTGGCGTACGTGCTCCTGGCGAAGGCGAGCTTCCAGGCCGTCGCGCACGTTCTCTCGGGTCCGACTCCGGCCGACCCGGCGGTCGTCGGCTACGAGACGGGCACGCACCGGATGGTCCTGGCGGGCTTTCCGCTCCTGACGGTGGGCCTCGTGCTGGGGGCGTGGTGGGGGCGGCTCGCGTGGGACGACTGGTGGCACTGGGACCCGAAGGAACTCTGGTCGTTCGTCTCGTGGCTGGTGTTCCTCGCGTACCTTCATTTTCGCGGGGCCTACGGCCGCCGCTACCCGCGGGCCGCCTCGGCGCTTGTCCTTGTCGGCGCGATCTGTATCCTGGTAACGCTGCTCTGGGTGAACCTCGCGAAGATCTTCCAGGGCCTGCACTCATATGCATAGGATTTTTTTGGCCGCGGCGCTTGCGCCGCGCGTGTCGTTCCTGAACGCCCACGAGACCCAACGAAAGGCACCACGATGACCGAGGAAATCCGCATCGGCCTGATCGGCTGCGGGGGCATCATGAACCGCCACATCCGCGAGCTCGAGCCCCTCCACGAGGTCCACGTCACGGCCCTGGCCGATCCCGACCCGACCCGCCGCCTCACCGCCAAGGAGCGATGGGCTCACCTCCGCGAGTGCGCCGAGTACGACGATTACGCGGCCCTGCTGGAGGCCGAGGACCTGACGGGCATCGTCATCGCCAGCCCCCACACCGTCCATTACGAGCAGATCATGGCCGGCCTCGACCGGGGCGTCCACGTCCTCGTCGAAAAGCCCATGACCTGCCGCATCGACCGCGCCATCGAGGTCGTCCGCAAAGTCCGCGAGACGGGCCTCACACTCGTTATCGGGTACCAGCGGCACTACGGCGGGGCGTACCGGTACATCCGCGGGGCCGTCGCCGACGGCCGCATCGGCCCCGTCCAGACGGTCCACGCCTACCAGGGCCAGGGGTGGAAGGTCGCGACGAAGGGCCTGTGGCGGCAGGTGCCGGAGCTCTCCGGCGGCGGGCAATTGAACGATTCCGGCAGCCACCTCGTGGACATCATGCTTTGGATGACGGGCCTGGAGGCCGAGACCGTCTCGGCCCGGCTCGACAACCGCGGGACGCCGGTCGACATCAACGCGGCCCTCTCGGTCCGCTTCCGCGGCGGGGCCCTCGGGACGCTGAACGTTGTCGGCGACTATCCCGGGGCCGACATGTATGAGGATATCAGCATTATGGGGGACGCGGGCGGCTTCCACATCCGGCAGGGCCGGCCCCTGATGGAAATCACCGGCCGCGACGGTCCGGTCCTCACGGTCGACACCGCGGCCCTCGACGGCGGCTCCATCGCGCAGAACTTCATCCGGAGCATCCAGGGCGCCGAGCAGCCCGCCGCCCCCGCCGAATGCGGCCTCCGCGTCATCGAGCTCACCGAAGCCGCCTGGAAAAGCGGCGCCGCAGGCGGCAAACCGGTGACCGTGCCGAGGACCGAGCTGTAGGCCGGGACGCCGGGAACCATCGATCCCTGCGCATGTGTCAGGCTCCCGGGGCCGCGTCGAGCCGACTTCGCCGCCCGCTTGCATTCGCCGCGCCCCCTCGGTACCATGCCGCCGTACCGGACCCGAGGAGACGCCTCCATGCAGATCAGCCAACGTGCCGCCGCCATCGCCCCGTCGGTGACCTTGGCCGTCAGCGCCAAGGCCAAGGCGATGAAGGCCGCGGGCGAGGACGTGGTGAGCTTCGGGGCGGGGGAGCCCGACTTCCGGACCCCCTCGCACATCTGCGAGGCCGCCAAGGAAGCCATCGACGCGGGCCACCACGGGTACCTCCCGGCCTCGGGCCTCCCGGCCCTGAAGGAGGCCGTGGCGGACTACCTCAGGCGGGTCGAGGGCCTCGTCTACGAGCCCTCCGAGGTCATCATCACGGCGGGCGGCAAGTACGCCCTCTTCGAGGCGTGCATGGCCACGCTGAACCCCGGCGACGAGGTCATCCTGCCCGTGCCGTACTGGGTCTCGTACCCGGAGCACATCCGTCTGGCGGGGGCCGAGCCGGTGCGGCTGGTGGCCGGGAGCGACCAGGGCTTCAAGATCACGCCCGATCAGCTCGCCGCTGCCCTTACGCCGCGCACCCGGGCCTTCATCCTGAACTCGCCCTCGAACCCGACGGGCGTGGTTTACACGTCCGATGAGCTTCAGGCCCTGGCGGAGGTCGTTGCACAAGAGGACATCTGGGTCTTCTCGGACGAAATCTACAATGAGTTGGTCTACGACGGTGTGGACACGTGCGCCTTCGCGACGCTCGCGCCGAGCCTGCCGGAGCGGACGATCACCTTCGGCGGGGCCTCGAAGACGTGGGCCATGACCGGGTGGCGGATCGGCTGGGCCGCCGGGCCCGCCGACGTCATCGCCGCCATGAGCAAGCTCCAGAGCCAGTCGACCTCGAACGCGACGAGCATCGCCCAGTACGCGGCCATGGCGGCGGTTTCGGGGTCCACGGAGCCGTTTGAGGCCATGTTCACGGAGTTCGACCGCCGCCGCTTGGCCATGGTCGAGCGGCTGGAGGCGATGCCGGGCGTCCGGTGCGTCCGGCCGCAGGGGGCCTTCTACTGCTTCCCGAACCTGGGCGAGGCCCTCGACCGGATCCTCGGGCCCGAGGCCGACACGCCGCGCAGCGTCACCTTTGCCGAGCGGCTGCTGGAGGAGGCGAAGGTGGCGGTGGTGCCGGGTGCGGGATTCGGCGACGACGCCTGCGTGCGGCTCTCGTTCGCCATCTCGATGGAGGACATCGAGAAGGGCCTGGACCGCATCGCGGCGTTGCTTAAGGGCTGAGGCCCAGAAGCGCCCCCAAGCCCCTGCGGGGCCGGTTCTGCGCCGCGTCCGGAGACTCGCCATGGCTGCCCGCGCGATCCTGGTTCTGGCCGGGACGATGCTGGCGGGGACCGTCGGCGCGGCCGAGGCGGGGCCTGCTCCGACCGAGGCCCTGGACGACCTGCTGGCTCTGGGGGAGGGGGCCCTGGTGGCCGGGGACCTGGGCGTGGCGGAGAAGTTCCTCGATGCGGCCCGTGACCGGGCCTCCTCCGCCGACCCGCCGGATGCGCCCCGCCTGGCCCGTGCCCTGCACAGCCTGGCCGAAGTCCGCCGCCGCCGGGGTCGCCTGGGCGAGGCCGACGCCCTCCTCGCGCGGGCCCTGGCCCTTTTTGAGGAGGCGTTCGGGCCGGAGGACCTCCGCCTTGCCTCGACGCTCAACAACCTGGCCATCCTCCGCGACGACCAGGGCCGCTTCGACGAGGCTGAGGCCCTGCTGGCCCGCGCCCTAGCGATCAAGGAGAAGCAGGTCCCGGCGGGGGACCCCCGGCGGCTCCATGCCCTGGAGAGCCTCGCCGCCTGCTATCACCGTCGCGGTAAGGACGCGGAGGCGGAGCGGCTGCTCAGGCGAGGCGTCGCCGAGGCCGAGAAGGCCCACGGTTCGGCGCATCCGCTCGTGGCGGCGGCCCTGGCCGCCTTGGCGGACCTTCGCATCGCGACGGACCGGGCGACGCAGGCGGAGCCGCTCCTTCGGCGGGCCCTGGCGATTCGCCGGGCGGCCCTGCCGCTTGCGCATCCTGACGTTGCCGGGAGCCTCTACGACCTTGCCCACGTTCTCTCGGAGCAGGGGCGGTACGCGGAAGCCCTGGTGCCCGCGCGGCAATCGCTGGCCGTGGCCCGGCGTCTGGGGAGCCCCGACCTGGTGGCCCGGTCGCTGGACGCCGTGGGGGTCCTCCTGGGCAAGCGGAAGCAGTGGGACGAGGCCGACGCCTGCTTCGCCGAGTGCCTCGAATGCCTTGAGAAAGCGGGCCACGACCATCCCGCCCTGCCCGGCGTCCTCGATCACTACGCCGAGGTCCTCGACGCGCGCGGCGACTGTGTCGAGGCGGCCGCCGCGCGGCTGAGGGCGAAGAATCTGCGCGAGAAGGCGGCCCCCGAGTAGGCCCCCGCCCCCCCAAGGCCGTGGAGGCTACGCCAGGGTCCTCTCGATGAGCTCCGAGAGGCGGGGGGCAAGGACGGCGACGTCGACCTCGGCCTCGGCGCGGGCGCGGCCGGCGCGGCCGAATTGTTCGCGCAGGGCGGCGTCGGAGGCCAGTTGGCCGACGGCCTCGACCCACGCCGCTGCGTCCCTCGCGTGCAGGCCCGTCTCGCCGTCGCGGACGTAGTCGGCGTTGACGCCCACGGGGCTTGCCACCACCGGCAGCCCCGCCGCCATGTACTGGAGAACCTTGAACCCGCATTTGCCGCGCGTGTAGGCGGTATCCGGCAGCGGCGAGATGCCGATATCGGTTTCGGCCAGGAGGCGGGCCTCCGTTTCGCGGGCCCAGGGCACGTTCTCGACCTCGAGCCCCGCGACCTGAAGCGGGGCGTCCGCGATGACCCGGAGCACCAGACCCGGTACGCTCCGTCCCAGGGCCTCCAGGGCGGGCCGCAGCGACTCCAGTTGCCTCAAGGTGCTCCGGCTCCCGATCCAGACGAGCCGCACGGGTCCCTCGGCCGCGTAATCCGCCTTCGGCACGTACCGGCCGCGCACGTTCAAGCCCGTGGGGACGGTCTCGACGCGCTCGGCCCCGGCATCCTCGGCCCGGGCCGCGAGGACAGGGCTCCCGGCGGTCACGAGGTCCGCCCGTCCGACGGTCCGGGCGAATCGCCGGGCGCGGCCCGGGTGGGGCGTCTCGGGGGCGCGGGCCTTGAGCATGACCGCATCGTCGAAATCGTAGATCAGGCGCCGGGCCCGTCCCAGGGCCGCCGCGTCCCAGGCGGTGAGGGTCTTTCGGTGCAGGAGGACCCCGTCGAAATCCTTCGCTCGCGCCAGGGCCCGCCGCCTCCCGAGCGGCCATTTCGGCAGCACGACGACCTCCGTCGAGATGCCGCGCCCGAGAAGCGGGGCCAGGTACGGCTGGATCCGCTGTCGGAAGGCCGCGTTCGTCCGGTCCCGCGTAAAGATGATCAGCCGCCGGCCCACGCCTACGCCTCCCCCTCGGCGGGTGCGGTCCAGGGGACGCCGATGTCGGCCAGGGTCACGCGGCCGGTGAAATCTCGAGCCCGGCTCTTGGCGAACCCGGCCTTGACGGCGGCCAGGGTCACGGTCCGGTGGGCCCGGACGGTCGGGCCGAGGGGCTCGCCGGTTTCGCAATCCATGCCGCTGGGGATGTCGACGGCGAGGACGGCCCGGGGTGCGGCATCGTTGAGGGCGGTGATGACGGAGGCGAAAGGCTCGCGGATTTCGCCCCGGACCCCCGTTCCGAGGAGAGCGTCGACGACGAGGTCCGCCTCCGCCAGGATCGGTCGGAGGGCCTCCGCGGGCTCGTCGCCGGGCATTTCGCGGACCTCGATGCCCATGCGCTCCAGGATGTCGAGGTTGGCCCGCGCGTCGCCGGAGACGTCGTCCTTTGCCGCCGGCAGGACGACCTCCGCCTCCCGGCCCCGCACTGCCAGGTGCCGCGCGACGACGAACCCGTCGCCCCCGTTGTTGCCCTTGCCGGCGAGGACGAGGATGCGGGGGGCGTCGCCGAGGGCCTTGGCCATCTCGACGGCGGCATCGGCGATCTGGCGCCCGGCGTTCTCCATCAGGACGATGCCGGGGACGCCAAGGTCCTCGATGCAATGCGTGTCAAAGGCCCGGACTTCGTCGCGGGTGGCGGTGGGTTCCGGGGGCATGGGAATGGGATCCTTCATGATGGCAGGGCCAAGCCGCGAGCGGCCTATGTGACCGCGCCCAGCAGGGCATGGACGTGCTCCGCGGCGACCTGGCGCGGGTTGGCGCGGGTGCTGCCGCTGGTCAGGGTTTCTTCCGCGATGGCGTCGTACTCTTCCGGGTCCGGCTCGTACTCCGCGAGGCTCTCCGGCAGGCCGCACGCCTCCAGCAGCCGCCGGGCATACGCCGCCGGGTCGTCGCCGAGGCGGGCCTGCAGGACGTCGTACTTTCGGCCGGCGGCCTCGCGGTTGTATTCCAGGGCCGGCGGCAGCAGGACCCCGCAGACGAGCCCGTGCGGGATGCGGTAGCGGATGCCCAGCGGGTGGGCCATGCCGTGGATCACGCCCAGCCGGGCGTTCGAGAGGGCAAGTCCCGCCATCGCGCTCCCCCAGGCGGCCCGCGTCCGGAGCTCCAGGTCGTCGCCCCGCTCGAGCACCTGTGGCAGGGCCGCCGCCAGTTCGTCCAGGGCCCGGAGCGAGACGGATTCCGTCAGCGGCGTCGCGTTCCGCGAAAGGTACGATTCGATCGCCTGGACGAGGGCGTCGATGCCGCAGACCGCGGTCACGTCCGGCGGACAGGGCGCCGTCAGCTCCGGGTCCAGCAGCGCCAGACGCGGGATGAACGAGGGGTCGCGGATGCTGGCCTTGGTGGCGGTGGAGGCGTCGCTGACGACGCCGTTATCGGTCATCTCGCTTCCCGTACCGCTCGTCGTCGGGACGGCGATGAAGGGGAGGCCGGGCCGCTCGACGTCCCGTCCGTGGAGGAACTCGGCGGTGGGGGCGTCCTCGCCGGCGAGGCCCGCGGCCACCTTCGCGGCGTCCAGGGCGCTTCCGCCGCCCAGGCCGATGACGACGTCGCCGCCAGCCGCCCGGATGGCCGCGCGGCAGCGGTCGACGGTCTCGACGGACGGCTCCGGCTCGACCTCCTCGAAGACCTCGATCGGCAGGCCCGCCTGATGGGCCAGGCGGACGAGGTTCGGCGTGATCCCCGCCTCGGCCATGGCCCGGCGGCCGGTCACGAGCAGGGCGGAGGAGCCGAGGGCCTCGGCCTCCTCGGCGATCGTCGCCAGACTCCCCGCCCCGAAAACAATGCGGTCGGGGGCGCGGAAGGTCGAGAGGTCCACGGGGAGGTCCTTTCGATTGCGAGACAGGCGCGATTATACGGCAAACCGGCCCGGGTTCCAGGCTTCAGCGTGACTTCGTTGACTTGGGCCCGGCAGGACGCTTATGATGGCCCTTTCGTGGATCGGAGAGGTGACGCATGGCCGGCCGCACCTTCACCGTAGTGTTCGAGCCCGACGGGCGTGCCGTCCGCACCGAGGGGGGCCGGACCGTGCTCGAGGTCGCGCGGGAGGCGGGCCTCGCCTTGAACGCTCCGTGCGGGGGGACGGGGACGTGCGGCGGCTGCCGCGTCGTCATCCCCGACGACCCGCCGCCCGCGTCGGAATCATGCCGGAGAATCCTCTCGGGCGAGGAGCGGGGGCGGAACCTGCGGCTCGCCTGCCAGGTCCGCGTGCGGGGAGACCTGCGGGTCGTCATCCCCCCCGAGACGCGGCTGCATGACCAGAAAGTCCTCACGGAGGGGGCCGAGAGGTCCGTCGTCCTCGATCCGGCGGCCCGCAAGGTCACCGTCCGCCTTCCCGAGCCGGGCATCGCCGACCCGCGGTCCGACGAGACGCGGCTCCTGGACGCCCTCGCCGAGGCGGGCGAGACGGACCTGAGGGTGGATCTCAAGGTGCTCCGCGAGCTGCCGACGCTCGCGCGACGGGCGGACTGGCAGCTCGCGGTGGTCATCGTCGGCGATTCGGTGGTGCACGTCGCGCGGCCCGCCCGCGCGGCCGCCTGCTACGGCCTGGCCGTCGACGTGGGCACGACGACCCTGGCCGGATACCTGGTGGACCTCGGGACGGGCCGGACGGTGGCGGTGGCCGGCCGGACGAACCCGCAGACGGCCTACGGCGATGACGTCGTCGCCCGGATCGAGTTCGCCGGGCGGAAGCGCGGGGGCCTCAAGACGCTCCAGGGCCTCGTTGCCGACGCCGTCAACGAAATGGTCGCCGAGGTCTGCCGCAAGGCCCAAATCCGCCCGAACGTCATCTACGAGGTGGCGGCGGTCGGGAACACGACGATGAACCACCTGCTGCTGAAGCTGCCTGTGGAGGCCATCGGGCGGGCCCCGTTCGTCGCTGCCTCCACCGCCGGGCGCGAGGTCCCGGCCCGCGAGGCGGGCCTCAAGATTCACCGTCGCGGACGACTCTACACGGCCCCGCTCATCGGCAGCTTCGTGGGCGCCGACACGGTGGCGGTCATCCTGGCCACAGGGATGCACGAGCGGCCGGGCCTGCGCCTGGCCATCGACGTCGGCACGAACGGGGAGATCGTCCTGGGGACGCCCGAGCGGCTCCTGGCGTGCTCCACCGCCGCCGGCCCCGCCTTCGAGGGGGCCCGCATCCGTTACGGCATGCGGGCCGCGGCCGGGGCCATCGACCGGGTCGACGTCGCGAAGGGCGACCTTCGGGTCCACACGATCGAGGACGCCCCGCCCGTGGGCCTCTGCGGGACGGGCCTCATTGACGCCGTGGCGGCCCTTCTGGAGACGGGCGTGGTGACGCCGACGGGCCAGATGCTCCGGGCGGAGGACCTCTCGGACCGTCCGGCGCTTGCGGCCCGGGCCGTGGGGGCCGACGGGGACGCGGGGGTCGTCCTGGCGACGGCCGAGGAATCGGGCGTCGAGCATCCGATTCTTCTCACGCAGCGGGACGTCCGCGAGGTCCAGCTCGCCAAGGGAGCCATCGCCGCGGGGATCGCCAGCCTGCTCGAAGAGTTCGGGGCGGGGCCCGAGGAGATCGACGAGGTTCTCCTGGCGGGGGCGTTCGGGAACCTGATCCGGCCGGAGCACGCCCGGGCCATCGGCCTGATTCCCGACGTGTCGCTCGATCGGGTCCGCTTCGTCGGCAACGCCGCCGGGGCGGGGGCCCGGATGCTCCTGGTGAGCCGGGCCCTCCGGCAGACGTCCGAGGACGTGGCGAGGGGCGTCGAGCACGTCGAGCTCTCGCAGCGGCCGGGGTTCCACGAACGGTTCGCGGAGGCGATGCTCTTTGCTGCCCCGGCCCGAGCCGCCGAATGAGCCCTTTGTCCCAGATCGCTCACATCGCTCTGACGGTCCTCGGGCCCGTCCTCGTCGGGGCCGCCGCGACCGTGCCGATTGTGATCTATCTCGTCGGGGCGGGGGTATAGGCGGTATCATGGGCGAAGATAGGGAGGAGGCCGACCATGGACAATCTCTTCGCGAAGCGCGTAGGTGCGGCAGCGGGGGCGGCGTGGTGGACCGTGCTCATCGGCGCGGGCTGGATGATAATTGCCTACGTCCTCTGGCTCATCTTCCTGCACACCCGGCCCGACTGGCTCATTGCTCTCTGGGGCGGGGGCGACCTGGACTGGCCGGAGGCCCACCGCATCACCCTCTGGTTCTTCGGGGCCTTCAAGCTCATGGTTTTCCTGGTGCTCTGGGCGGCCGTTTTCCTCAGCCTCTGGACGCGTCGGCTGCGGAAGGCGGAGTGAGAGGGCTTGGCCTGATTGGGGTGGTACGGGCAGCCTGTCTGCCCGTGTGCCCCGTCACTCTCCCGCCGGCCCCACGTCCTTCCGCCCGAGCATCCGGGCGTTGATCGCCACCACCACCGTCGAGACGCTCATGACGAGAGCCCCGACCGCGGGCGGCAGGACGAATCCCACGCCGGCCAGGACGCCCGCGGCCAGCGGGATGGCCACGGCGTTGTAGGCGGTCGCGTAGAAGAGGTTCTGAACCATCTTGCGGTGCGTCGCCCGGGCCAGGTCGACCAGGGCGGGGACGTCCCGCGGGTCGCTCCGCACAAGAACGACGTCGGCCGACTCGACGGCCACGTCCGTGCCCGCGCCGATGGCGATGCCCACGTCCGCCACCGCCAGGGCCGGGGCGTCGTTGACGCCGTCGCCCGTCATGGCCACCCGCAGACCCTCCTCCCGCAGCGCCTTGACCTTCTCGGCCTTGGCGTCGGGCAGGATCTCGGCGAAGAGCTCCTCCAGGCCGAGCCACGCCTGGACCATGGGGGCGAGGGCGAGGATGGGAAGCGTCAGGGCGGTCGAGATCCAGAACCGTCGCCGGAACTCGGCCGCCATCCTGGCGTGGTGCGAGCTATGGTCGCCGTGATCGTCGTGGGCCATGGTGCGCTGTAAGAACCATCATCGCGCGCGGGTGGGGCCGGGGGCCAGGGGCGAGCGAAATAGGCCTTCGCCGCGTGCGTGCCGCATGCGGCCAAACGGGGCCGGCCGGCGCTAGTCGCGGCGGCGGAGGACGGCCCGACGGCGCATGGCCTCGATGAGCTCCTCGGGGCCGGTCTGGGGCCGGAGGTTTCCGCGACGGTGGCCGGGACGCTCGTCCAGCAGGCCATAGCCGAGGGTGATCTCGCCGGTGGCCTTGCCGGGGGCGAGGACGTGGAAATCCGAGCTGTAGCCGGCCACCAGGAGCGGCCCCGGGGCCTCGATCTCGCCGGCGGCGATCTTGGCGTTGACGTCGTCGACGATCTCCCGCCAGATGCGGACGTCGTCCTCGGTGTCGCGGGCGCAGCCGATCTCCACCCCGTCCAGGCCCGCCTTCGCCGCCAGGTACTCGATCGTCCGGGCCACGCGGCCGAGGCTCATCTTGCCCTTGGTGACCAGCTCCTTCGGGTGGCTGAGGATCGCGACGCTCCCGGCGCGGCTGCGGCGGAGGGAGCCGAGGAGTTTGCGCACGTCCTTCGTCGCGGCCCCCAAGTCCGCCGCCGCCGGACCGGAACCGTTCATGCGTTTCAGGGCGGGCGTGACGACCTTCGTGTGGAAGGTCCGCGGGTCGTGGATGCCGAGCGCGTCGCGCGTCTCGTCGGAGAGGCGCTTCAGGCCCAGGACGCAGAGCGTGCCGGGGTAGTAGGGCTTCATGCCGCCGAAAAACGCGTCCAGCTCGTCCTCGGTGACGGCCCGCTCGGCGGGGACGCCCTGGCGCTTGAGCCAGCGGTTGACGCGGGTGAGGACCTCGAGCGTCTGCTCGTGGACGGCGGCCTGCTTCCTCTCGAGGGCCTTCGTGAAACGCGTGCCGGCGGGCGTGGTGAGGAACTCGAAGAAACGGCCGGCGTCGGGGAAGTAGACAAGGACCTCGAGGCCCGGCTGGGCCGTGGAGAGCTCCACGGCCGGGAGGGCCTGAACGTCCAGGAGCATGGCCTCGCCGTAGAGGGGCCGCGTCCCCGCGACGCTGTCGTGGTCCGCCAGGGCGATGGTCCCGAGACCCAGCATGCGGGCGAGCCAGGCGAGCTTCCGCGGAGGCACCTGGCCGTCGGAGGCCGTCGAATGGAGGTGCAGGTCCATCGCCACCGGGGCCCCGGCCACCTGGCGGACGCGGGCCTCCGGCAGGCCGCGGTCCTCGAGGACGGCCTGGAACGCGTCCCACGTGTCGGCCTCGGCAAGGGCGTCGCGGAGGTTATACAGGACCGCCTCGCGGGCGCGGTAGGTGGCAGGATCGTCGACGGCGTCGCGCGTGGGCATCGGCGGCTTCGCCCCTCGTCCCGGTTAGACCCCGGCGTTTACCATAGGGCGGGACGGGCATTTGGCAAGGAAAAGTCGCGCGAAGGGACGCGCCCACGAAGACGGCCGGCCCTGTCCGCGCGGGTGGGCGGCGCCCTACCATCGGATGCCGCGTCACGGCCCCCCCCCGAATTTCGCGCTTGATTTTTTACAACATCGCTAGGTAGTATATCCTCAGAAGGAAGGAGGCCCGACATGGCAGCGAGCCGAACGAGGCGCGACGCGACGGACGCGGCGGCCATCCCCGAGGAAAAGCGCGTCCGCGTGGCCCGCACCCTCAAGGCCGTGGCCCATCCGCTCCGGCTCCAGATTCTTGACGTCCTGGAGGGCGGCGAGCGCGCCGTCGGCGCCATCGTCGAGGCCACCGGCGCCAAGCCCGCCATCACGAGCCAGCAGCTCGGCCTGATGCGCGACCGCGGCGTGCTGGAGGCCCGGCGCGAGGGCGTCCACGTGTACTATCGCATCGCCAACCGGCACGTCGTGGACGTGATCCATTGCATCCGACGCTCGTGCCGGGCGGCGGAGGTGGGCTAGAATGGAGACACGTCCATGAGCCGCAACCCGTCGCTCGTCCGCTTCGCCGTGGACCATCCGAAGACCGTCGCGGCCCTGACCGTCGCCGTGACGCTGGCCCTGGCGGGGATTGCCGCGCTTCCAAGCCTCGCCCCCGACGCGCTGCCCTTCCTGCACGCGGTGCGCGTCGACACCGACCCGGAAAACATGCTCCGCGAGGACGAGCCGGTCCGCGTCTTCCACGACCGGATGAAGGAGACGTTCGCGCTGCACGACATCGTCGTGGTGGGCGTGGTGAACGAGGCCCACCCGCAGGGCGTGTGGAACCCGTCGTCGCTGGCGCGGATCCACGCCCTGGCCCGCTTCGCCGAGACGCTCCGGCGGCCGGATCCGGACGCGGGGGGCCGGTGGCGGGGCGTCGTCGCGCGCGACCTCATCAGCCCGCCCACGGTCGACTCCATCGAGCCGGGGAGCCCGGTGCGTTTCGAGTGGCTCATGCCCCGCCCGCCGCTTGACGAGACCGGTGCCCTGGAGGTTCGCCGCCGCGCGGCACGGATTCCGTTCCTGAACGGGACGCTGGTCTCGGACGTGGCCCTGACGCCGGAGGGCCGGGTGCCGGACCCGCCCCCCGACGGGCGGCTGGAGGACGGGCGGGCCGTGGCCCTGTACCTGCCGCTGACGAGCAAGGACCAGAGCCACCGCGTCTACGTGGCCCTGGAGCGGCAGATGCCGGCGATCTGGGCGTGGGGCCCGGTCCGGGTGGCCCTCGACCGCCTGGCCGCGCCGGGTGCGAATGAGGGCGTCGACGTCCTCCGGCGGCTGGGCCAGACGGCGGCGTTCGAGGCCCCCGACGCCGAGGTCCTCCGCCGCACCGTGACGTTCCTCGCGTCCCGGGCCGGGGCGGAGGGGCCCCCGGCGGGGTTCGGGGCGGTCGAAGCGGCGCTCGAGGCGTGGCAGCAGGCGCACGCCGAGTCCATTCAGGCGCTCGAAGCCGCGGTGGGCCAAGGGGCCCCCTCTGCGAAGGCAAAGGAGGAGGACGCCGGCCCGGCTTTGCCTGAGGGTCTCGGCGGCGGGGGTCCGGCCCTGCCGGAAGGCCCGGGAGGCGACGGTCCGGCGCTCCCCGAAGGCCTCGGCGGGCCGCCGACCGAGAAGTCGCCGCCCGCGCCTGCCAAGGAGGAGCCCTGGCCCGAGGAGTCCCTCGCCCTCTCGCGCGACCTTCACGCCTCCCTCGTCGCGGCGCTGGGCGAGGCCGGGGGCGGGTGGCCCGAGACGGCCGCCCTCGTCCTGGCGGCCCGCGGGAAACGCCCGCAGACGGCGCGTGAGATGCTCGCGGCCGTCCGGGACCTCCGCGAGGACGCCGCCGCGTTGGCCGAGGCCCCGAAGGAGACGGCCGGCCGCGTTGCCGCCGCCATCGAGGATACGGCGTATCCCGGTCAGGACCGGGCCTACGTCACGGGCCTGCCGGTGGCCGAGGACACTTTCGGCGTCGAAATGTTTAAGCAGATGGCCATTTCGGCTCCGCTGGCCATGCTCGTCGTTTTCCTCCTGATGTGGGTTTTCTTCCGGAAGCTCGTGATCATCGTCTCGCCGATGATCGTGGCGATGGTGGCAGTCATCACGACGATGGGCCTCCTGATCGCGACCGGCCACACGGTCCACATCATGAGCTCAATGATCCCGATCTTCATCATGCCCATCGCCGTCCTCGACGCCATCCACATCCTCTCGGAGTTCTTCGACCGGTACCAGGAGACGCGGGACCGGCGCCGGACGATGCTGGCGGTCATGCGGAGGCTCTTCGTGCCGATGCTCTTCACGTCGCTGACCACGGCCGCCGGCTTCGGCTCGCTGGCCCTGACGCCCATCCCGCCGGTCCAGGTCTTCGGCCTGTTCATCGCGTTCGGGGTGATGGTGGCGTGGGCGGCGACGGTCACGTTCATCCCGGCGTTCGTGATGTTCATCCCCGCGCGGCGGCTGGAGACGTTCGGCCTGAAGAAGGACGAGGAGGCGGCCCACGCCCGGACGCCCATGGCCCGGCTCCTCCGGGCCCTGGGGCGTGGCACGCACCGGCGGGCCAGGGTGGTGCTCGCGGCGACGGCGGTGGCCGCGGCTCTGGCCGCCTGGGGCATCACCAAGATCCACGTCAACGACAACCCGATCCGCTGGTTCGAGCCCGACCATCCCATCCGCGTCGCCGACCGCGTCCTCAACCGGCATTTCGGCGGCACGTACATGGCGTACCTGGTGCTGGAGGCCGAGGAGCCGGAGGAGGGCGAATCGCCCGAGGAGACCTTCAAGCGGCCCGACGTCCTCGACCACATGAGTCGCCTCCAGCGGCACCTTGCCGAGGGCACCGGCGGACGCGTCGGCAAGTCCAACAGCCTCGTCGATATCGTCCGCACCGTCAACCGGGCCTTGCGGGCCGCCGGGCCCGACGATCCGAACCGGCCCCGGTACTTCCGCGTGCCGGAAACGCCCGCCGGCGTGGCCCAGACGCTCATCCAGTACGAATCGAGCCACCGGCCGCAGGACCTCGCCCACTTCGTGACGCGGGACGAGCGGCAGCCGGAGACCCACTTTCGCACCTCCTCCCTCTGGGTCCAGCTTCGAAGCGGCGACAACCGCGACATGGAGGCCGTGGTCCGGAGCCTGGCCGATTGGTGGGAGGCCAATCCGCCGCCCGTTGCCATGAAGCCGCCCCGCTGGTTCGGCCTCACGTACATCAACGTTGTTTGGCAGGATAAGATGGTCAGCGGCATGCGGGACGCGTTCCTGGGCAGCTTCCTGGTGGTCCTGCTGATGATGATTCTCTTGTTCCGATCGGGCCTCTGGGGGCTCCTCTCGATGGTCCCGCTGACGGTGACCGTGGGGGTCATCTACGGGGCCGTGGGCTTCGTGGGCAAGGATTACGACATGCCGACGGCGGTCCTCTCGAGCCTGACGCTGGGCCTGGCCGTCGACTACGCGATCCATTTTCTCGCCCGCAGCCGCGAGTCCCGCCGCGATGCCGGGTCCTGGGCCGACGCCGTGCCCTACGTCTTCGGCGAGCCCGCCCGGGCGATCCTCCGGAACGTGATCGTGGTGGGGGTGGGCTTCCTGCCGCTTCTGGCGGCCCCGCTCGTGCCGTACCAGACGGTGGGCGTCTTCATGGCGGCGATCCTCTTCCTGGCGGGGGTGGCGACGCTCCTGATCCTTCCGGCCCTGATCCGGGTGCTCGAACCGCTGCTCTTCCCGAAGACGCGGACCTGTCGGCTCACCTGTGCCGCCGGGACGTGCACGACGACGATCCTGGTGGCGGCGGCCCTGGTGGCGGTGAATCTGAACCAGTTCCTGGGCGTCGGATGGACGACGCTGACCTTCCTCGGCGTGCCCGTGGTCGCGACCCTGGCGGGGGCGTGCGCCCTCCTGTCCTGGCGCGAGAAGTGCCGCCGCCAACGCGAGGCCGCCGCGTGCGACGAGAACGAGAAAGGAGTCGAGGCATGAAAGCGCCGATGACGATGACGTTGGTTGCGGCCCTTTCGGTGGGCCTTTGGGCGGCCGAGGCGGAGACCCCCTCGGTCGAGGAGATCGTTCAGAGGACCAACTACGCGTCCTATTACAGGGGGGCCGACGGCCGGGCCCGCGTCCACATGACCATCACCGACGAGACCGGCCGCGAGCGGACCCGCGAGTTCACCATCCTCCGACGCGACGACCAGCCCGAAGCGGCCCGGGACCCCGAATTCACCGGCCGGCAGCGGTTCTACGTCTACTTCCGCCACCCCGCCGACGTCGACAAGATGGTCTTCATGGTGCACAAGCACCTCGACCGGGACGACGACCGGTGGCTCTATCTGCCCGATCTGGACCTCGTCAAGCGGATCGGCGCCACCGATAAGCGTACCAGCTTCGTCGGGTCGCATTTCGTCTACGAGGACGTCTCCGGCCGCAGCGTCGACCTGGATACCCACGAGCTGGAGGGCGCGAGCGGCCCCTATTACGTCCTCAAGAACACGCCGAAGGACCCCGAGGTTGTCGACTTCGCCTGGTACCGCATGTACATCCACAAGGACACCTTCATCCCCGTCCTCACGGAGTATTACGATGCCAACGGGGCCAAATACCGCGTCTACCAGGTCCGAAAGGTCGAGGACGTCCAGGGCTTCAAGACCGTCACCGAGAGCTTGATGAAGGACCTTCGAGGCGGCGGGCAGACCTTGCTCCGCTACGAGAAGGTCGAGTATAACGTGGGCGTGCCGGAGGACATTTTCACGGAGCGGTACCTGCGGAACCCGCCGCAGGACCTCATCCAATAGGGGCCCGGCGTGGGACGAGCCGCGAAAACCGCCGTTCTGATGGCCATCCTGGGGGTCCTGGCGGCCGACGCGCGGCCTGAATTGCCGCCTCTGCCGGAGGGTCTGGGCCCCGCGCCGGAGGCATCGGAAGGCCCGCCGTTGCCCGAGGGGCTCGCCGAAACGCCTCGGGAAGGCGAAGCTCCGGCCCTTCCCGAAGGACTTGGCGGGGCCCCGGAGGACGCCGAAGGCCCGCCCCTTCCCGAAGGTCTCGGCGAGCCCGAACCCCGCGAAACGACCCCGGAAGGGCCCCCGGAGGCCCAATCCCTCGAATTGCCCTTCGATCTGGCGGGTTTCTGGGAGCTGCGCGGAGGGGTGCGGACCCGGGACGACCGTTACCAGAAGGACGCCGCCCTCGGCGAAACCCGACTCCAAATCCAGCTCGACAAGGCTTTCAAGGACCTCTCCCTCCGCCTCACCACGGACCTTATCTACGACATGGTCCTGAATGAGCCCCGCGTCGACATCGAGGAGGGGCGCGGCATCGTGGACCTGCGGGAGGCCTGGGCCGTCTTCCGACCGGCCCCCCGGGTCGACGTCAAAATCGGGCGCCAGATTCTGACCTGGGGAACCGGCGACCTCCTGTTCCTCAACGACCTTTTCCCGAAGGACTTCGTGGCCTTCTTCATCGGGCGGGATACCGAGTACCTGAAGGCCCCCTCCGATGCCGTCAAGGTCTCCCTCTTCTCGGACCTTGCGAACCTCGACCTCGTCTACACGCCCCGTTTCGACGCCGACCGTTTCCCCACGGGCCGGCGCGTCAGCTTCTATAACGCGCAGCTCGGGCGACGAAGCGGCCGCGATGCCGTACTCGATCCCTTGCGCCCCGATCGGTGCTTCAACGACGACGAGCTGGCCCTTCGGGCCTATCGTATGCTGGGGGCCTTCGAGGTGGCCCTCTACGGCTATTACGGCTTCTGGAAGGACCCCCTGGCGTTCGACCGGGCGACCGGGCGGCCCACATACACGAAGCTGGCGGCCTACGGGGCGAGCGTTCGCGCACCGGTCGGGCCGGGCATCGCCCACGCCGAGGTCGCCTACTACGATTCCATCGACGACCGCCCCGGAAACGACCCGTTCGTGCCCAACAGCCAGTTGCGTCTCCTGGCGGGCTACGAGCAGGAACTCGCCCGAAACCTGACCGCCGGCGTCCAGTACTACGTCGAGCTGCGCATGGACCAGGACGCCTTCTCCGAGGCCCTCCCGCCCGGGTTCCCTGGCCGCAACCGCGACCGCCATCTCCTGACCCTTCGCGTGACGAAACAGGCGATGAATCAGAACCTTGAGCTCTCCCTCTTCGGGTTCTACTCGCCCACCGACGGCGACGCGCACCTGCGTCCCCGTGTCGCCTACAAGGTCGACGACCACTGGTCGGTCTTCGGCGGGGCGAACGTCTTCTTCGGGCGGCACGATCACACGTTCTTCGGCCAGCTCGAGCGGAACTCGAACCTCTTCGCCGGCCTCCGCTACAGCTTCTGACATGGCTCTCCCCGCGCCCCTCCCGGCACGCAAGGCGGACCCGGCGCGGACGCCGGGCTGCCCGGTCGCCTCCTGCGCGACGCGCCCGGCGACGCTCGATGGGGCCAGACCCTCGGCCCGCCGGAGCGCACCATGAGGCGAGAGGACCTTGATCCGCGGGGAGACGCCGCGACCGACGTGCCGTCCGGGCCCCCGCCCACCGCGCGAGCGGTCGTCCGTACCCGACGGGCCGCGGCCCCACGGCGCTCGTCCCCGTGCCACTTTCCTCGCCAGGAATGTTGACGCGTGCCCCAGGGCGGGTACACTTGATCATGTGTTTTCCGGGGAACCGGAGGTCGCGTCGCGGAAACTCGACAGGGGGACGAAGCATGTTTCGGTCGTGCATTGGGCGAGTGGTATGGGCCGCAGGGATGTTGTGTCTTGTGACCGCGCCCGCGGCCGGCGCGGAGTTGGGCGACGAGACCTCGGCCGAGGCCGTGAGGCTCTTCCGTCACCTGTACGCCGACGCCATCCGCGAGGCCCTCGCGAGCGCCGACCCCGACGACGACATCGAGTTGGCCAAGCGGCTCATCGAGGACGCCCACGAGGCCGGCGATCATCCCACCTTCGTCACCCTCCTGTGCGAGTCAGCCGGCAAGCTGGCCGCAGCCCGTCCCGACCGCGGCGCCGACGTGGCCCTGGAAGCCGTGGAACTCCTGGCCGAGAGGGTCCCCGCGAAGGCACGCGCCTGTGCCGAGCGGCGGGTCGACATCCTCCGCGACCGGTATGCCCGGGTCCCCGGCGAGGAAAAGGCCGAGGCCGCCGAGCCCCTGCTGGACGCCCTCCTGGCCGAGGCCGACGCGCATGCCGTCGCCGAGGACTTCGCGGCGGCCGTCGCCGACCTCATGCAGGCCCTCGGCATCTCCCGGTCCGTGGGCAGCGACCGCGTTTCCCGGATCACCGCTCGGCTGAAGCAGGTCCGGGCCGAGCAGCGCAGGCAGAAGCAGATCGAGCACCTCAAGGACTCCCTGCGCGAGAGCCCCGACGACACGGCCACGCGGGAGCGGCTGGTGCGGGTCCACCTGGTCGAGCGAGACGACCCCGCCGCCGCAGTCCGGTACGTCAAGGGCGTCGAGGACGAGAACCTGGCGCGGTTCGTCCCGGCGGCGGCCAAGGGCGTCGAGGTCACGCCGGAGTTGGCCTGCCCCCAGATGGGCGACTGGTACCGGAAACTGGCCGCCGAGGCCCCGAGGGACCACCGCCCCGCGATGCTCGCCCGCGCGGCGGCGTACTACGAGCGGTTCCTGGAGCTGCACGAGGCGAACGACCTGCAGCGGACCGCCGCGGAGCTGGCCCTGAAGCACGTGCGGGAGGAGCTTGCCCAAGCCCCCGCCGAGACCGAACCGGACCCCCCTACGACCCCGCGGCCCACCCCCGCCCCGACCTCGGGCGACCGCCCACCCAAGCTGAATCTGCCGAAAAAACCCGGCGTCGTGGCCACCTACGAGGCCCACGCGCAACCCATCCGCGGGCTCCAGGTCTCACCCGACGGCCGGCGGCTGGTGATTTACAACAAGGAGGGCGTGACTGTATGGGATATTGAAAAGAGAACGAAGGTCATTGAACTCAGCGACTTGCCCGGGCAGTTCGAAGATAGGATGCGACTCCTGCGGCGCTTCCTGCTCGTCCCGACAGCCATTAGCCGCCCGGGGGGGCGTACCACGGCACGGGCCGCCTACGATGTGGTCACGGGGCGCAAACTGTGGGAGATCAAGGGCAAGACTCCGGATCCTTACGAACTTCGCCCGGACGGCAAAGTCCTGTTCGGGTTCTCCGGCGGTGAAGCAGTGTATCAGGACCCGGAAACGGGTCGGATTCTCGCGACCCAGGAGGTTGGCGCGAGCGGACTTAGGGGCTTCTCTCCCGACGGCCGGATCGTCTATTACTTGAGGGGGGACAACGTGCTCGCCGCCATCGATTTCGCCACCGGCAAGACCCTGGCCCAGGGCGCCGTCGCCTGTCCGGGCTTCCCGACCGGGGGGTCGAGGCTCCTGCGCATCACGCCGGACGGACGCCAGGCCTTGGCGAAGTACGGAAAGAAAGCCTACCTCATCGACCTGCGATCCGGTCGACCGGTCCGGACGTTCACCTGCCCAGTGGCATCCCGCGAGGGCCTCGTGAACTTCGTCGCCGACGGACGGGTGGTGGCGGTTGGCCAGCACCGCGAAACTTTTTGCTTTTACACCGACAGCGGCAAGCCCCTGTGCCAGGGCCAGCATGTCTGGCCGGGGTCCGTTTCACCCGACGGCAAGAAGGTCATTAGAACAATCCGTCGCTCCAACAAGGCACGAATCGTCGATGGCGCCTCCGGCGAGGTTCAGGGCGAGCTCGTTCTACCCAAAGGCAGATTCGGGGGAGGCTATCGTCGCATGTGTGCTTGGAGCCAATGCGGCGACTACGTTTTCCTGGGGGGCGATGACGTGAAGCTCGACACCGACGCCGCCTACGGCTTCTACGTCGGCGATGAGGGCCAGGAGGGCCAGGACGCCGACAAGGGCGAGTGAGCCGCCCCGCGCAGAACCGCATCGCTTGCCCCCTGTACACCCGGCGGTCAGCCGCCCGCCACGGCCGGGGCCGTCCGGGCCCCCGCCCGGCCCCCACCTCCCGTTTCCCCCTTCAGCCGCGCCCCGGACCTCGGCGATATACCGGTAGGACACGTGGAGAGTTTGCGCGGTGAATGAGCACGTGATCGCGGGGATCGTCGAGGTGCGCCCGATGGCGCCGCTCGGGTGGGCGGCGCTCGGGGCCGGGGCGGCGCTGGCGGGGGCGGCGTGGGCGACGTGGCGGCGGCGGGGCACCGCAAGCCGCGGGCGGCTCATCGCGGTGGCGGCCCTTCGGGTGGCGGTGATCCTCGGGGCGCTGATGATCCTCCTTCGGCCCGCGATCCTCCGCAACGGGCGGCGCGAGGTCCAGGGCGAGATCGCCTTCCTCGTCGATGCCTCCCGAAGCCACCGGCTGCCCGATGCCGCCGGCGTCGATGGCCGGCCCCTCACGCGGGCCGAGGCGGTGCGCGAGGCGTTTCTCGCGTCGGGCCGAGAGTTCCTCGCCCTTGGCGAGAAGCGGAGCCTCCGGGCGTGGGCGTTCGGCGGCCGGCTCCGCACGATCGGCACCTTCGCCCCGCCCGCCGAGGACGAGCGCACTGACCTGGAGGGGGCGCTGGCCCGGCTGCTCGCGATGACCGAGAACGCCGCAGGGACCGAGAACCGCCGCGCCAAAGCCATGGGGCCCATAACGGGAGATGGGCCGCGCCTGACCGACGTCGTCCTGGTCACCGACGGTCGCGCGACGCATTACGGGCCGACCTCGGCGGAGGCGTTGGCGGCCGAGCTGGCGGCACGCGGGGTCCGGGTCCACGCGGTGGGCGTCGGGAGCGCGGCCCCGGACGGGCGGCTGCGGGACTGGGCGCTTCGCGACCTGCGAACCGTGCCGCGGGCCTTCGCCGGGAGTCGCGTGCCCGTGCGGGTCGTCGCCTCGGCCCTCGGCTGTGCGGGACAGGGGGCCGAGGCCGTGCTGACGGTCGACGGGCGAGAGGTCGCGCGGCAGCGGCTCGCGCCCGAGGCGCATCGGGAGCAGCGGGAGCTCGTGTTCGAGCCCGTCCTCGAAACGCCGGGGCTTCACGAGGTGGCGGTCGAAATCGCCCCGGTCGAGGCCGAGCTGACCGACGCGAACAACCGGGCCGAGGCTCGCGTGCGGGTCGAGCCGGGCGGCGTGCGGGTGCTGTACCTGGAGGGCACGATCCGGCCGGAGGGGAAGTACATCGCCCGGGCCCTCGGGGGGGCGGCAGAGCTGGAGCTGGAGCGGCGGATTCTCGTCGGCCCGCGCGCCGCCGAGGCCGCCCCGACGCCTGCGGAGCTGGACGCGTTTGACGTGGTCGTCCTCGGCGACCTCCCCGCGCGGGCCCTGCCGCCGAAGGTGGTCGAGCACCTCGCGTCGCGCGTGCGGGCGGGCCGGACGGGCCTCCTGGCGGCCGGCGGACTCTCGGCCCTCGGGGCGGGGGGCTGGGAGCGCACGCCCCTGGCGCTCCTTCTGCCCGTGCGGCTGGCGGCCGAGGACGCGCCCCTTGAAGCGCCGGTCCGCATGAGCGCGACGGTCGAGGGTCGGCGGCACTTCGTCCTCTGCGGCGTGGCGGACGCGCCAGGGCCGGCGGCGGATTGGTCGACGCTGCCGCCCCTGGCCGGGGCGAATCGGCTGGGGCCGCCGATGGCAGGGGCGACGTGTCTTGCCCGCGACGAATCCGGCGCGCCGCTCCTCGCGGTGCGCGAACTCGGGACCGGGCGGACGGCCGTGCTGGCGGCGGACACGACGTGGCAATGGGTCCTCGCGCCGGGCGAGGCGGAGGGGCCCGCGATGCACGCGCGTCTGTGGCGGCACCTGGCGCTCTGGCTCGCCGGGCGGGACCGGCCGCCCGAGGGCGAGCTTTGGGTCATGACCGACCGCCTGCGGTACGCCCTGCGCGGCGACGTGCCGCCTGCGGTCGAGGTGACGGTTGCGGCGTGCGAGACGCCGGCGGCGGTGACGTGGACGGGACCGGACGGGCAGGCGGCGCCGCTCGCGCGGGAGCCCGGCACGGGGCGGGCGGTCCTTCGGCCCCGCCTGCCGGGGACCTACACCTTGACGGCCCGGGCGACGGTGTGCGGCGAGGCGCGGACGGCCGAGGCGGCGTTCGTTGTCACGGAGCACGATTTCGAGACCGCCGAGGTCACCGCCGACCACGCGTCGCTCGCGCGAGTCGCCGCGGCAGGGGGGGGCACGTTCCGGACGCTGCCGGCGCTGGGCGGCCTGCTCGCGGAGCTTGCCGCCGATGCCGCCCCGATCACGGAGCCCGTGGTGAGGCGGGCGCACCTGGCCGAGGGGCGCCTCTTCCTCGCGCTGCTGGTGGCGGCGATGGCGGGGGAGTGGGCGATGGTGCGACGCGGAAAGTGAAACCGAAGGCGCAACGGCGACCTCGGAACGTGCAGGCGAAGGACGCGGCATCGCTCCGGTCAGGTTTGTTGTCCCTCCTTCCCGCTTCCCATTTCCGACCTCCCACTTCTACTTCACCTTCCGCGCGTCGTGGACCCAGTACATGGCGGCGGAGAGGTCGACGATGTCGTCGTCGAGGGCCTCGCCGTGCCACCGGGTCTGGGCCGACCAGGAGCCGAGCCGCAGCCGGTGGACCTCGCCGCGCCGGTAGTCGTGGGCAGCCTGGAGGCGGCGGTCGCGGATCGCGAGCTGGGCGGTGAGGAACCGCTTGCCGGGCAGCTCGCCCCGGATGACCTTGCGGACCTCGTACTCGGTGACGACGAGGGCGTGCTTGTACGTGCCCAGGTTCTCGATGTCACGGGCCCGGGAGTGGCGGCGGACGACGGCCTCGACCTCGGCGAGGGTGTCCCGGGCGTTGTAGGCCGTCGCCGGCGGGGCCGCCAGGACCCGCGCCGGCACGCCGCGCCCCTTCCGAAGGTCGGTCACGCGGGCCAGGGCCCGGTCGAGGAGTTCCACCTCGCGGCAGGCCTCGACGGCGCGGCGGGCCCACCTCTGGTACCCCTTGTAGCTGTAGTGATGATTATCGATCAGGTCGCAGCCCTCGCTCTCGACGACGGCCAGGCGCCCCGGGTCCTTCGCGAGCTTCGGGAAGGCGTCGTAGACGATCTGCCAGCGGGCGCGGCGCTCGTCGCTCTCCATGGCGGACTTGCCGAACTCGACGCGGCTCGCGATCCACGCCAGGTCCGGCCGCTTCAGGTCCCGCCTCAGATCGCGCACGAGGCGGCGATAGCGTTCCTCGAACCGCTCGGGCTCGTCGCCCTTCGATTCACCCGCGTCGGGCCAGCCGAGGAACGTGACCACGCCGCCCAGGACCGCGCCGCCGGGCAGGCGTCGGGCGGCCTCGAGGGCCTCCTGGTAGCCGCGCCGGCCGGGCTGCCACGTCTCGCCGACCTTCGAGCCGGTGTGGACGACCTTGATCGCGCCGAGCTGGACGTCGGGCCGGGCCCGGGCAAGATGGTGGAGGAGGGCGGCGGCCCCGCCGCGGTCGCCGTCGGTGGGCAGCCGCCAGCGGCGCTCGTTCGCCTCGTACATCCATGTGCCGGAGACGCGGTCGAAGGGCTTCTCGCTCCGGCCGCCGAGGTTCGAGTGGCCGAGCATCAGCAGGACGACCATCGGCTTCGCCGCCGCCATGCCGCGCCACGGCGTGGTGGCGAGACGACCGGGCGGGATGGGGCCGCGCTCGACCCCCGGCCCGTCCCACTCGAGGTCGAGGCGCATGTCGCCCTTGCCCTGGTTATAGTCGCATCGAAGCGGATGCCAGCCCTTTTCGAGACGAACACGTCCCTCGGCCTCGCCGTGGCCCTCCCACCCGTCGACGACGAGACGGTTGCCGATCCAGAGGCGGCAGCCGTCGTCGTGCGTGACGCGGAAGCGGTACCCGCCGCCGCGGTCGATGCGCAGCGCGCCGATCCATCGGATGGAGAGCTCCTCGTATCGACCGTCGCGGAAAGGAAAGCGGCCGTCGACGCGGAGGGCCGGCTCGATCTGCTCGACGGCCCGCTCGTCGAAGTCCTCGCCGCGATAGTAGACGGCCCGCAGGCCCGGCACGCGTTTCCCGGGGTCGGCGAAGGTCTCGGCCGGCAGCGGGTCCATGTCCTTCCAGGGGGGCGTTTCGAGGCCCTCTTCGAGGGGCCGGTCCTTGAAGCCGGGGCCGCTCCACGCGAGCCGCAGCCGCCCGCCGCCCCCCTCGTTGAAGAACTCGGCCCGGATGGGGTGCGTGCCGCGTTCGAGACGCACCGTCTCGGTGCCCTGGTCGCTTTGGTAGAGCCATCGAGGCATGACGACCTGGTCGTCGATCCAGAGGCGGAAACCGTCGTCGACCTCCTCGGCGCGGAAGCGGTACTCGCCGTCGCGCTCGATCGTGAGAAATCCGGTCCACCGGACGGAGACGTCCTCGGCGCGGCCGTCGGGCCAGAGATGGTCGCGCTCGGGAATCTCGATGCGACGGTCGATGCGCTCGGCCAAGAGCTCCTCGAAGTCCGTGCCCGCGTAGTAGGCCGCGCGCAAGCCGGGCGCCCGCTCCGGCGGGTCCGCAAGGGCGGAGGTCGCGCAGGCGAGAACGAGGGCGAGGGCGGTGCGGGATTTCATCGGCGGTTCCTCCGGCAAGACGTTCGGGTGGGTTCCCCCTTCCAACCCGGCGCCGCCGGTGGTGTTACGCGCCGATCCGTCGGGCGCGGCGGAGAAGGGCGAGGGCCCCGAGGGCCGCCGGCGCCGATCCACGCGCTGAGCATATCGACCGGCCCCCGGCGAGACATCCCTTCGCAGGGCCGCATGCCCCACCCCGGCGCACCGGCAACCCAAGCCCATCGTCGCATGGCAACCTGTTTCTGTAGGCGCGCGGACAGGGCCACGGGTGCATCTGCATACTCCGAGCGCCAGAACCGCGAGCGGGCCGAAGCGGGTGCGCCGCGCGCGATTCTGTAGGATCGGCGGCCATGGCGCCCATGATGGACGAGGGCACGTCGCCCGTCGCTCCGCGCTGCGAGATTCGCGGTCCGCGATCGGGAAGGTCCGATAGCCGCGCGGCAGCGGCGCGGAAGGGGTCAAGTTCGTGCGGAAAGGGGGCAAGAAGGGGCGAAAACCCCCCCGGTACCCCCCCCCTACCCCCCGAAAAGTCGCAGAAAGTGTGTCGCTTAGGGATAAAACGTTTCACGAATTCCGCCAAACGTAGCCTCTGGGATACGAACGTATACCGAAAAGCGGGGCGCGGCAAGGGCCTCGGCTTGGCCACGAAGCGTCAGATCGTGAAAAGATTCCCAGATTCCGCTTGACCCGTGAGGCCTTGCGCGTATTATGGCTGTGAAGAAAATAACGGCGTTATAAGAATCACAGGCACTCTCGGCAAGGCCCGTCACGAGGGCCGCGGGGGAAGAGGATTTGCGGGTGTGCGCGGCGGCGCGGGGGTGCGAGGCGGGTTTGCGAGGGACGCGGGGCGTCCGGGGGGGCGGGGTGGCCGGGTCGACGGCGCGGCCCGGCAGGGGCTGAGGACGGAGGCGCCGGCGGGAATCGACGGAGGCGTAAGCGGTTGATGGGTAACGGGTTACAACGAGACGCGCGGGTCGGCGGGAGGGGGCTATGATCTCCGAGAAGGTCATCGCGAGGCTCAGTCTGTACCGGCGGTTGCTCAACGTCCTCAAGGCCGAGGGCATCCGGAGCCTGTACAGCTACGAGCTGGCCCGGCTGGCGGGGTGCTCGGCGGCCCAGGTGCGGCGGGACCTGATGGTCGTGGGCTATCACGGCACCACCCGGAAGGGGTACGAGGTCGAGGGGCTCCTGGCGGGCCTGCGGGAGTTCCTGGACGAGCCGGGCGGGGAGGGGGCGGCCCTGGTGGGCGTGGGCAACTTGGGAAAGGCGATTCTGGCCTATTTCACGGGGCGCAGGCCCAATCTGGCCTTCGTGGCGGCGTTCGACACCGACCCCGCGAAGACCGGCCGACTCATCCACGGATGCCCGTGTCACCCGATGGACGAGATGGCCGAGGTGATCGAACGGGAGGACGTGCGGATGGCCGTGCTGGCGGTGCCGGCGGGGGCGGCTAGGGATGCTGCCGATCGCCTCGTACGAGCCGGAATTCGGGGGATTCTGAGCTTCGCGCCCGTGCGGCTGCGGGTGCCGCCCGGCGTCTATGTCGAGGACCTCGACGTGACGACGGCGATGGAGAAAGTGGCCTACTTCGCCCGCCGCGGGGCCGGCAAAGAGGGAGCGACGACGTGAGCGTGGCCGAGACCGAACCGATCCTCGCGAAGCATCCGGGGGCCAGGCGGGACGCCCTCATCCCCATCCTCCAGGAGGTCCAGGAGGCGCACGGGTACCTCTCCCGCGAGGCCATCCGGGCCGTCGGGCGGCACTTGGGGCTGCCGGCGTCGAAGATCTACGGCGTGGCGACCTTCTACAACCAGTTCCGCTTCAGCCCGCCTGGACGGTTCCACGTCCAAGTCTGCCGCGGGACGGCCTGCCACGTCAAGGGCTCCGCCAAGGTGCTGGAGGCCCTGGTCAAGGTTCTGGGCGTCGGTCCGGGCCGGACGACGCGGGACGGCCTGTTCAGCCTGGAGGTGGTGGCGTGCATCGGGGCCTGCGGACTGGCCCCCGTCATCGCCGTGGGGGGCGAATTCCATGCCGGCGTGACCCCGGAGGGCGTCGGCGAGATCCTGGACACGTATCGCAGAAAGGCCGAAGGCGATGGCCCGACGAAGTGACGAAACCTGTTGCGATGCCTGCCGGCACACCCGCGCGAAACCGTGCCCGGAGCGGATCGAGTGCCTCGCCGAGGGACCGCTCTGCCACGCGAAGGAGGCCTGCCGAAAGGACCGAGAGGAGGCCGTGAAGGCCCTTCGGCGGGAAATTCTGACCCGTCCGGCGGTCTTCGTGGGCACGGGGACGTGTGGCCTGGGGGCCGGGGCGGGCAAGACCCTGGCCGCTGTTCGGGCGTACCTGGACGAAACGGGCGTCGAGGCGGACGTCGTGGAGGTCGGTTGCGTAGGCCTGTGCACGGCCGAGCCGATTGTCGACGTCCAGCTCCCGGGGCGGACCCGGGTCAGCTTCGCGGCCGTCAAGGCGGACCGCGTGCCGGAGGTGCTGGAGGCGGCCTTGGGCGGCCAAGTGCCCGAGAACGGGGTCCTGGGGCAGATTCGGGCCGACGGGCAAGAGCCCCGGGACGGCGTCCCGTGGCTCGATGAGCATCCCTTCTTCGCCCCGCAAACGCGGTGGGTGCTGGCGAATTGCGGCCTGGTGGACCCCGGCGACATCGACGAGGCCATGGCCCACGGGGCCTACCGGGCCTTCGCCCGGACGGTCCGCGAGACGACGCGGGAGGAGCTCTGCGCCAAGGTCGAGGCCAGCGGGTTGCGCGGCCGAGGCGGCGGAGGGTTTCCCACGGGCCGCAAGTGGCGATTCTCCCTGGAGGCCTCCGCCGACCAGAAGTACCTCATTTGCAACGCCGACGAGGGCGATCCGGGGGCCTTCATGGACCGGGCCGTCATCGAGGGCGACCCGCACCGGCTGCTGGAGGGCATGGCCCTGGCGGCGTACGCCATCGGCGCGACCAAGGCGTACGTCTACATCCGGGCCGAGTATCCCCTGGCCATCCGCCGCCTCCGGGAGGCCATCGCCCAGGCGAAGCTCTACGGCCTTCTGGGGCCCAATATCCTGGATTCCGGCTTCAGCCTGGACGTGGTCATCAAGCAGGGGGCCGGGGCGTTCGTGTGCGGCGAGGAGACGGCCCTGATCCACTCGATCGAGGGCAAGCGGGGCATGCCCCGCCCCAGACCCCCGTTCCCGGCGGTCCAGGGCCTCTTCGGGCGTCCCACGATCATCAACAACGTCGAGACCCTCGCCAACGTGCCGCGCATCGTCGGCCTCGGGCCGGATGCGTTCGCGGCAGTGGGGACCGAGGGAAGCAAGGGCACGAAGGTGTTCGCCCTCTCCGGAAAGGTGGCCCGGACGGGCCTGGTCGAGGTGGCCATGGGCACGAAAATCCGCGACATCATTTTCGCGGTGGGCGGCGGCGTGCCGAACGGAAAGGGCTTCAAAGCGGTCCAGATCGGGGGTCCCAGCGGGGGTTGCATCCCGGCGGCGCACCTGGACCTGGCGGTGGATTATGAGTCGCTGCGGGAATTCGGGGCCATGATGGGCTCCGGCGGCCTCGTCGTCATGGACGAGGACAACTGCATGGTGGACGTGGCGAAGTTCTTCATGGACTTCATCCGGCGCGAGAGCTGCGGCAAGTGCATTCCCTGCCGCGAGGGAACCCGCCGCATGTTCGAAATCCTCCAGCGCATCACCCGGAGCCGTCGCTCCGAGACGGGCGACGAGGCCCTGAAGCGGTTCAAGGGCATCCTTTACATGAACCGCCTGGCCGAGGTCATCAAGGACACGAGCCTGTGCGGCCTGGGCCAGACCGCCCCGAACCCCGTTCTCTCGACGCTCCGGTGGTTCCGGGACGAGTACGAGGCCCACGTCTACGAGCGGCGGTGCCCGGCGGGGGCGTGCACGGAGCTGCTGACCTACACCATCGACGCCGAGGCCTGCAAGGGATGCACCCTCTGCGTGAAGAAATGCCCCACCGGGGCGATCCACGGGGCCCCCAAGAGCCCCCACTACATCGTGCCGGAAGCTTGTGTGGGGTGCGGCACGTGCATCGAGGTGTGCCGTTTCGGGGCCGTCAAGGTCGAATGAGCGAGGTGGACCGTGTTTGAGATCGAAGTCAACGGGCGGACGGTCAAGGCGAAGCCGGGCGAGATGCTCCTGGAGACCCTCCGGCGGGCGGGCCTCCGCGTGCCCACCCTTTGCCACATGGAGGACCTCTTCCCCAGCGGCGCCTGCCGCATGTGCGTCGTCGAGCTCGAGGGGCGGCCGAACCTGGTCCCGAGCTGCGCCTTCCCGGTGGCCGAGGGCATGAAGGTCCGGACCCATTCGCCCCGCGTCGTCCGGGCCCGCAAGACCATCATCGAGCTCCTGCTGGCGGATCATCCGGACGATTGCCTCTACTGCGTCCGAAGCGGCAACTGCGAGCTCCAGGGCCTCTCCGAGGAACTGGGCGTCCGGGAACGCCGGTATACCGGCGAAAAGACCGCCGCCAAGGTCGACACGAGCAGCCCGTCCCTCGTGCGGGACCCGGCCAAGTGCATCCTGTGCGGCCGGTGCGTGCGGGTCTGCGAGGAGATTCAGGGGGTGGCGGCCATCGATTTCAGCGGGCGCGGCAGCGGGACCACCGTCGGGACGGCCTTCGAGCAGGGCCTGAACGTCTCCTCCTGCATCAATTGCGGCCAGTGCGTCATGGTCTGCCCGACGGGGGCCCTACGGGAGCAGAGCAGCCTGAAGGAGGTCACCGACGCCCTCGACGGCCCCGACCGCTTCGTCGTTGTCCAGCACGCCCCGGCCGTCTCCGTGACGCTGGCCGAGGAATTCGGCATGAAGCCGGGGCAGGACGTCTGCGGCGTGATGACGGCAGCCCTCAGGCAACTGGGCTTTGACCGCGTCTTCGACACGGCGTTCGCGGCGGACCTGACGATCATGGAGGAGGCCGGCGAGCTGGCCGAGCGGATTCGGACGGGCGGCACGCTGCCGATGATGACCAGTTGCTCGCCCGGCTGGATCAAGTTCGTCGAGCAGTTCTACCCGGACATGGTCCCGAACCTCTCCACGGCCAAGAGCCCGCAGCAGATGATGGGGGCCGTCACGAAGAGCTACTTCGCCGACCGCGAGGGTCTGGACCCGGACCGCATCTTCAGCGTTAGCGTCATGCCCTGCACGGCCAAGAAGTTCGAGGCCGAGCGGCCGGAGATGGCTCGAAACGGCCGTCCGGACGTCGACGCGGTCCTGACGACCCGGGAGCTCGCGCGCCTGGTGCGCATGCGGGGGCTGGATCTTGACTCCCTGGAGCCCGAGCCGGCCGATACGCCCTTCGGCGAGCGGTCCGGGGCGGGCAAAATCTTCGGGGCCTCCGGCGGCGTGATGGAGGCGGCCCTGCGGACCGCCCATTACCTCCTGACCGGCGAGGAACTCGGGGACCTCAAGGTCGCGGCCGTACGCGGCCTGAAGGGCGTCAAGGAGGCCCGCGTCCGCATCGGCGAGACCGAGGTCGGCGTCGCCGTCGCCAGCGGCCTGGGGAACGCCCGGCGGCTCCTCGACCAGATCCGGGCCGGGAGGCGGGACCTGGCGTTCATCGAGGTCATGACGTGTCCCGGCGGGTGCATCGCGGGCGGCGGGCAGCCCTTCGCCCACGATGCGGCGGCCATCCGGGCCCGCATGCAGGCCCTCTACCGCATTGACCGCGACGCGCGGCTCCGTACGAGCCACGAAAATGCCGCCGTGCAAAGGCTCTATGACGAGTTCCTCGGGAAGCCCCTGAGCGAGCGGTCCCATGAGCTGCTGCACACGCACTACGCCCCGCGCGAGGTGGTCACGTAAGGGAGACCCGTGAAGCATCCCACGAACATCCCGCTCGTCACGACGATCCAGGAACGCTGCCGCGTCTGCTACACCTGCGTCCGCGAGTGCCCCGCCAAGGCCATCCGCATCGCCGAGGGGCAGGCCCAGGTCATCCCGGAGCGGTGCATCGGGTGCGGCAACTGCGTCCGGGTGTGCAGCCAGCATGCCAAGCGGGTCCTCTCGGGCATCGAGGAGGTCGAGGCCCTGTTGTCCTCGGCGGCGCCCGTGGCGGCGGTCCTGGCCCCCAGCTTCCCGGTCGAGTTCCCCGGCGACGACGCCCTGCGCCTCGTGGGGGCCCTCCGGCAACTCGGCTTCGACCGGGTGGGCGAGGTGGCCTTCGGGGCAGACCTCGTGGCCGACCGGTACCGGCGGCTGCTCGAAGTGCCGGGCGGCGAGCGGTACGTGGCCAGTACCTGCCCGGCCATCATCGGATACGTCGAGCGATACCACCCGGACCTCGTGCCGCGACTCGCCCCGATCGTCAGTCCCATGATCGCCGCGTCGCGGGCCTTGCGCGCTCTGCACGGCGACGGGCTGCGGATCGTTTTCATCGGGCCCTGCATCGCCAAGAAAGGCGAGGCAGCCAGCGCCGGCGTCGAGGGCGAGATCGACGCCGTCCTCACGTTCGTCGAGCTGCGGGCCATGCTCGAGGCCTGGGGCATCGACGTGGCGGCCGCGGCACCGAGCGAGTTCGACCCGCCGCAGGCCGGGGCGGGGGCCCTGTTCAGCATCGCCCGGGGGTTCCTGAGCGCGGCCGACCTGCCGGAGGACCTGATGACGGGCCACGTGGTGGCCGCCGAGGGCCGTACGAACTTCCCCGACGCCATCAAGGAGTTCGAGGCGGGGGACCTGGATGCCCGGCTCCTGGAGGTCCTCTGCTGCGACGGGTGCATCATGGGGGCGGGGAGCTCGAGCCAGGCCCCCTTGTTCAGCCGCCGCAGCCGCGTCTCCCGCTACGTCCGCCGCCGCATGGCCGTCCTCGAGCAGACCCGCTGGGAGGCCGAGATGGCCCGTTTGGCCGATCTGGATCTCTCCCGGACTTTCGGGCCCAACGACCAGCGGATCCCCGTGCCCGCGCGCGACCAACTGGCCGAGATCATGGTCCGCATGGGCAAATTCACCCCCGAGGACGAGCTGAACTGCGGGGCCTGCGGCTACGAGACCTGCCGCGAGCACGCCGTGGCCATCTACAAAGGCCTGGCGGAGAACGAGATGTGCCTCCCGCACACCATCGAACAGCTCCGCCGCACCGTTGGCGAGCTGAATCTCTCGAACGAGCAGCTCGCCAGCGCCCAGGAGGCCCTGATGCAGTCCGAGAAGCTGGCCAGCATGGGCCAGTTGGCCGCGGGCATCGCCCACGAGGTCAATAACCCGCTGGGCGTGGTCCTGATGTACGCGCACCTGTTGCTGGAGGAGAGCGGGGAACGGGGCGACGCCGGGCTCGAGGGCGATCTGAAGATGATTGCCGAGCAGGCCGACCGCTGCAAGAAGATCGTCGCGGGTCTGCTTCACTTCGCCCGACAGAACAAGGTCCTCCTCCAGCCGACGGACGTGCCGGCGCTGCTGGAAAAGGGCCTGGAGGCCCTCCACCCGCCCGAGAACGTCGAGGTGCGCCTCGAACCCGGCCCCGGCGACCCCGTGGCCGAGGTCGACCAGGACCAGATTCTTCAGATCCTCTCAAACCTCGTCTCGAACGCCTTCGCGGCCATGCCGGACGGTGGAGCCCTGACCGTCCGCACGTGGGGCGACGAGGAGCACCTCCGCCTAGCCGTCGCCGACACCGGCAGCGGCATCCCCAAGGCGAGCCGGAAGAAGATCTTCGAGCCTTTCTTCACGACCAAGCAGATGGGCAAGGGGACGGGACTCGGCCTCGCGGTGACCTACGGCATCGTGAAGATGCATCGCGGCGACATTGCCGTTGAGTCCAATGCCGACCCGGCCGCCGGAGCGACCGGGACGACCTTCACCGTGACCCTCCCGCGCCGCAGCCGCCGCGATGAGCCCGTCCTGGCTGAGACGGCGCCGGATGGGGCCCTGGAGGCCCCGGGAACCGCATTTCGAGGCAAAGGGAGCGAGTGACATGGACGCCAAAGACCGCGCCAAGACCATCCTGGTGGCCGACGACGACGTCGATTTCCGTACCCAGTTGGTCGTCCAACTCGGGGCGGCGGGGTTCCGGGTCGTCGCCGCCGAGGGACGGGCCGCCGCCGAGGAGTTGATCGCCCAAACGCGGCCGGACCTGGCCGTCGTGGACCTGATGATGGAGGAGATGGACGGGGGATTCGCCCTCTGCCACCACATCAAGAAGCTCGACCCCACCATTCCCATCATCCTCGTGACCGCCGTCGCCGGCGAGACCGGCCACCGTTTCGACGCCGCCACCGACGAGGAGAGGGCCTGGGTCAAGGCCGACGTGCTCCTCGCCAAGCCCATCCGTTTCGAGCAGCTCAGGCGCGAGATCGACCGCTTGCTGAAGGAGACGCCATGACCGAGACCCTGCGCATCCTGGTGGCCGACGATGAGCTCGGCATGCGGTTGGGGGTGGAGCGGGCCCTGCGCGACTTCACCGTGGCCCTGCCCGATGTCGGCGTGGACGTCCGTTTCGAGGTGGACCGGGTGGAGACGGGCGAGGAGGCCCTCGACCTCATCGAGCGGCGGCCGCCCCACGTCCTCTTGCTCGATTACAAGCTCCCCGGCATGAGCGGTCTGGACGTGCTGGAGCGGGTCGCCGGACGGCCGGAACTGCTGACGATCATGATCACGGCCTACGCGTCGCTGGAGACGGCCGTCAGTGCCGTCAAGAGCGGAGCGTACGACTTCCTCGCCAAGCCCTTCACCCCCGGCGAACTGAAGAATGCCGTCCGCAAGGCCGCCGGCCGCCTCATCCTCGCCCAGCAGGCCCGCAAGCTCGCCCGCGAGAAGCGCCAGGTCCGCTTCGAGCTGACCTCGATCCTCGCCCACGAACTCAAGAGCCCCCTGGCCGCCGTCGAGGGGTACCTGAATATCCTCCGCGACCAGACCGCCGGCGACGACCCTGAGACCTATCGCCACATGGTCGACCGGAGCCTCGTGCGCCTCGACGGCATGCGCAAGCTCATCGTCGACCTCCTGGACATGACCCGCATCGAGTCCGGCCGCCGCCAACGCGACCTGGCGGAGCTCGACGCCGCCGAGGCGGCCCGGGCGGCCCTGGAGACGGCGGGGCCCGCCGCCGCCGAGAAGGGGGTCGAAATGGCCTTCCACGCCGACGGTTCCGTCCCCATGACCGCCGACCGCGGCGAGTTGGAGATTATCCTCAACAACCTCGTCTCTAACGCTGTCAAGTACAATCGGGTGGGTGGACACGTCGACCTCACCGTCGCCGCCGACCCCGAGACCGTGACCCTGACCGTCGCCGACACGGGCGTCGGCATGACGGCCGAGGAGGCCGAACGCGTCTTTGAAGACTTCGTCCGCATCCGGAATGCCAAGACCGCCCACGTGCCCGGAAGCGGCCTGGGACTGGCCATCGTCCGCAAGCTGGCGGCCCTGTACGGGGGTGCGGCCCGCGTCGAGAGCACGCCCGAGGTGGGCAGCACGTTCACCGTGACGCTCCAGAGGAACGGGGAGCCCGATACGGAAGCCGCAGCAAAGGGCGGCGAGGCGGCCCGAACGGAGGTGAAGGCGTGATGGACCGCCCGACGATCCTCGCCTGGCTTCGCCGGCGCGACCCCGAGCGGTGGGCCGCCCTCGGACGTGAGGCGGACGCCGTCCGTGCCGCCCACGTCGGGGACGCCGTCCATCTGCGGGGCCTCGTGGAGATCTCGAACCACTGTGCCCGCACATGCCTCTACTGCGGTCTGCGGGCCCAGCGGGCCCTGCCGCGCTACCGCATGGGCTCCGAGGAGATCCTCGACTGCGCCCGCCGGGCCGAGGAGCTGGGGTACGGTACCCTTGTCCTCCAGGCGGGTGAGGACCCGGGCCTGACGCGGGCGTTCGTCTCCGAGCTGCTGCTGGCGATCAAGGCCGAGACACCCTTGGCGGTGACCCTGAGCCTCGGGGAACGGCCGGAGGCCGACCTGGCCGCCTGGCGCGACGCCGGGGCCGACCGGTACCTCCTCCGCTTCGAAACCAGCGATCCGGACCTCCTGCGGCAAATCCACCCGCCGCGCCCGGAAGCCCCGGCAAGCGACGTGCACCCTCGCCTGGCCCTCCTCCGCCGCCTCCGGGAGCTGGGCTACGAAACGGGCGGCGGGATGATGGTCGGCATCCCCGGCCAGACGCACGAGAGCCTGGCCGACGACCTCCAGGCCCTGGCCGCCCTGGACGTCGACATGATCGGCCTGGGGCCCTTCGTGGCCCATCCGGAGACGCCCCTTGGTCTCGCCGCGGCCCCCGTCGGCCCCGATCAGGTCCCTGCGACCGAGCGCATGGCCCGGACGGTCGTCTCGCTCGCGCGGCTCCTTTGCCCGTGGGCAAATATCCCCTCGACGACAGCCCTCGCGACCCTCGGCGGGGCCGTGGGCCAGGATGCCGCTCTGGCGTGCGGGGCGAACGTGGTCATGCCCAACTTGACGCCCGCCCGCTATCGCCGCCTCTACGAGATTTACCCCGGCAAGTCCGGCCAGGCCGGAGCCGCCACCGTCGACGCCCTGCTGCGCCTGCGGATCGAGGCCCTCGGTCGCACCGTGGGCGTCGGGCCGGGCGCGAGCCCGAACTGGCTCCGTCGCCATGCCGCCCCGCCCGCAAAGGAGACCCCATGACGCCGCTTGCCCCGATGAAGCTGAGCGACGGGGCCGTCGATTTCGTCGACGAAGCCCGGTTCGAGACCCTCCTGGCGGCCCCTCCGCCCGATGCGGCCCGCGTCCGCGACATCCTGGCCAAGAGCCGGGCCAAGGAGGCCCTGGCGGTCGAGGAGACGGCGGCCCTCCTGACGACGGACGCCCCGGACCTCGTCGAGGCCCTTTTCGAGACCGCCCGGGACCTGAAGCGGGAGGTCTACGGCAACCGCATCGTCCTGTTCGCGCCGCTCTACGTCGGGAACCGGTGCATCAACGATTGCGCCTACTGCGGATTCCGGGCCTCGAACGCCGAGGCCGTCCGCCACACGCTCACCCGCGACGAGCTGGCGGCCCAGGTCGAGGCCCTGGAGCGGGCCGGGCACAAGCGGCTCATCCTCGTCTGGGGCGAGCACCCCGATTACGGCCCGGAAGCCATCGCCGAGGCCGTCCGCACGGTCTACGGCGTCCGCACCGAGCCGCACGGCGAGATCCGCCGCGTCAACATCAACGCCGCACCCCTCGACCACGAGGGGTACCGCATCGTCAGGGACGCGGGCATCGGGACGTACCAGATCTTCCAGGAGACGTACCACCACGAGACCTTCCGCCGCATGCACCCCGCCCGGACCCGCAAGGGCGACTACCTGTGGCGTCTGGACGGCCTGACTCGGGCGATGGATGCGGGCTGCGACGACGTGGGGATCGGGGCCCTCTTCGGCCTGGCCCCGTGGCGGTTCGAGGTGCTGGGCCTCGTGGCCCACGCCCTGCATCTGGAGGACCGGTGCGGCGTCGGGCCGCATACCATCAGCTTTCCGCGCCTCCGGCCCGCCCACGGCGTGCCCGGCACGTGGCCGCACCTGGTGTCCGACGCCGATTTCAAGCGCCTGGTGGCCACACTGCGTCTGGCGGTGCCGTACACGGGCCTCATCCTGACGGCCCGCGAGCCGGCGGAACTGCGGCGCGAGGTCATGGCCTTCGGCGTGAGCCAGATCGATGCCGGAAGCCGCATCGAGATCGGGGGGTATACGCAGGCGGGCGACGCGCAAGTTATGGATCGCGAACAGTTTACCCTCGGGGACGTGCGGCCGCTGGACGTCGTGGCACGGGAGCTGGTGGCCGACGGATACGTCCCGAGCTGGTGCACGGCGTGCTACCGCATCGGCCGGACGGGCGAGCACTTCATGGAGTTCGCCATTCCGGGGTTCATCAAGCGGTACTGCACGCCGAACGCCCTGGCGACGCTAGAGGAATACCTGGTCGACTACGCCTCGCCCGAGACGCGTGCCGCGGGGGAGGTCCTTATCGAGGAGGAGCTGGCGAAGCTCTCCGAGGGGCAGACCAAGGAGGAGCTCCAGGACCGCCTCCGCCGCATCAAGACTACCGGAGACCGGGATCTCTACTTCTAGCCGCTTGCGGCTCAGCCTTTTCCAAAGGGGTCGCGCATGGCCACCCGCACG
>CAYWVR010000017.1:67367-71463 GCA_964461715.1 uncultured Anaerolineales bacterium | reverse complement strand
TGCTGTAGCGGGTTGCAGGTACAGGGCACCGCTAACGCCCCGCCTAGCACGGCCCCATTTTCCCAAAGCAAAGAGCACGCCCCGGCGGCTGCAAATCCCGTGCCGCCGAGAGCAACGAGTGCACCGTGTCAGTATACCAAGCGTGCCGGGCAAAACAAGGGGAACGCGCCGGGGACGCAAATCCCCAGGCCGAGACCTTTGACACGGGCTCACGCGCGGGCGATCATGGGGCCCGTCCGGGCCTCTCCGGAGGAAAGGCCGACCATAGGCCACCCAAGCGACCATGCTCTCGGACCGTGTCTACGACTCGGCCGCGCGGCGGGAGCAGCCGCTCCGGCTGCCGGCGGGGGTCATCCGGCGGGTCCTCGTGCTGGGCTTCCTGGCAATGGGCCTTGTGCTGGCGTGGCGCACGGAGCTGGCGACGACGCGGCACTACTTCGAGTTCTTCGTGATCCTGGCGGGCCTCGTGGCGGGGCACCTGGTCGGGAAGGTCTTCACGCCGCTGGCCGCAAGCCCGCTGGGCAGCGTGCTCGTCCATGCGAAGGGCCTGGCGGACCTCACGGTGACGGCGGTCCTGGTAAGACTCTACCTGCGCGGCACGGCCGCCGGCCTGGACCCCGCCATCCCCCCGGTCCTTGCCGCCACCGTCACGTTCTACTTCGGCACGCGGTCGTAGAGCCGGTCAACCACCGCCGGTGCCGGGCCGTGGAAAGGTGACGGCGAAGCGGGTGCCCTGGCCAACGGTGCTCGCGACGTCGATGCGGCCGCCGTGCATCTCGACGACCCGCTGGATGATGGCCATGCCGAGGCCCGTCCCGTGGGCGTACGTCTTCTTGGCCTCCTTGCCGCGGTAGAACTCCTCGAAGATGTGTGGCAGCTCGTCCTCCGAGATGCCTATGCCGGTGTCGGCGACGATGAGGCGGGCGCCGTCGTCACCATCGCGGGCCTCGACGGTCACCGAGCCACCCGTGGGCGTGTAGCGAATGGCGTTGGAGACGAGGTTCGTGACGAGGTCCACAAGGCTGTCGCGGGCCCCGTGGACCGTGGCGGCCTCGGCCCGCACGTCCAGGGCCACTCCCTTGTCCTCGGCCCGGGGCCGCAGGAGCTCGGCGGCGCTTCGGACGATCTCCGCCATCTCCACCGGCTCGAACCGCTGCTCGGCGGCGGCCGTGCGGAGGCGGCTGTAGCGGAGAAGGTCGTCGATCAGGTCAAGCATGCGCTCGGTCCGGTGGACGGCCCGGGCCACAAGGTCGCGTCCCTCGGCACCCTCCGGCGCCTTCTGGAGGGCGGCCTTGAGGAGGCTCTGGAGGGCCCCCACGGGGGCCCGCAGCTCGTGGCTGGTCTTTCGCATGAACTGGCTCTTGACGAGCTCCAGGCCCCGAAGCTCGTGGTACGCCGCCTCCAGTTCCTCCTCCCGCGTCCGGAGCCGCGTCGCGATGCTCGAGGCCACGAACACCGCCGCGTAGCACGCGAACGTCACCACGAAGCAGACCTGAAGGACGAAGACCCAATGATGGGCCGCCCCCGGCGCGACGAGCGGATCGAGCGAAGACGACCCGGGATCCGCGAGGACCTGGAGCGGGTGGTGCCACGTCTCGTGGAAGAAATACTCGCCCCACCCGATGACGTTCACGAGGACCGCGGCGAACGTCGCGTAGCCGTAGGCGACGGGCTGCGAAAAGAACTCGCTGGCGACAATCATCGGAAAGATGAAGAGGAGGATGAAGTGGTTCTCGACGCCGCCGATGTAGTGGACCAGCGCCGCCACCGACACCAGGTCGCACACGATCTGGGCGTGGGCAAGGCCCCGGACCCACCGGCGGCTGACGCGGCCGCTCGCGTAGAGCGACCTGGCGGCCAGCGAGAAGAAGGCGTTGTACGTGAAGAGGCCCAGAACGACGCCCACGGCCCCCGCCGCGGCAAACCGCACGTCAAACAGGTACCAACCCACCGCCAGGAACACCAGGGCCACCACGCCCGCGGCCCAGCGGACCTCGACGAACCATCCCATCCGCTCAAACAGAACCCGCTCCGTGAGCGTGAGGTCCGTCTTCTGATTTGCGGCCACACCGCGCATGGCCTCTCCTGGAGCCCACCGGCTACTCGCCCTGCCGCGCAGCATACGCCCGGAGGCCCTCAACCGCAAGGGCCACGGCGGCTTCGGCTTCAGGGGTGAGGCGATCGGCCTCGTCGAGGGACGCGGTTTGGGCGGCCAGGAGCGCAAACGCCATATCCTGCCCCGTGACCTCGATGGCGAGGCGCCCGATGGCCTCGGCCACGACGGCCAGCGAGATGGCGTGCGTGGAGACATCGATCTCCGCCAGGCATGCGGCAGGCACGAGGGTCACCCGTCCGGGCGCAGCACCCAGCTCCGCCGCGTCGACGAAGAGGACGCGATGGACACCACCGTGTCTCCATCGCAGCCGATGCCTACGATGCTCACTTCACGAAGTCGGCCCTGCGTCACGAGCGTCAGCCCGCCCGCCGGGGCCTTGATGGTTTTGCCGTTGATGTGAATGGTTTCCCCGGCCCGTACATGGCGGCGCTCGATCACCTCGACGCCGACGCTGGCACCCCAGGGAAAACCTTTCTTGCTTGACGAGACGATCTCCCTCGCCGCCTGGCTGGTCGCGCTGATCGAGCCGCTCACGACCAAGCGGTGGTCCCGCACCTCGGCGCTGCCGTGGCCCACGACACCCCGGCGGGTGCTGTCGTGATCGCTCAGGATCGCCACGCCGCCGGAGGCGTCGAGGTTCGACAAGTCGATGACGATGTTGCCCCAACCGGGCACCTTCATGATGCCGCCGGTGTAGGCGAGGATGCTCACGCGGGGCAGCTTGCCCATGTCCACGGCGGCTTCAAGCAGAAGGTCATCCATGACCTGCACATCATCCATGATCGTTACCCCTTGCTCTGCTTGTTGAAGTGCTTCCGCATGGCCGTCACGAGGGCCTTGCGCTGGGCGGCGTCGGTGTCCTCGACGATCTGGGCGAGCAGCGCCTCGGACACCTCGTCCATCGCCTGGCCGCGCTCGTACAGGCGGATGGCCAGGTAGTCGCTGGTCGCGGCGCGCAGGGCGTCGTCGTCCGTCTCGGCCAGCAGGTCCATCACGGCGTCGGCGTCCAGGCCGTCCACCAACTGGCGGGCCTTGTCGTCCAGGTCCCACCGCTTGCCGGTGGCCTCGACCTCGGCCTGGCGTTCGAAGATGGTCTTCTTCTCGTCGTGGCGACCGGGCAGCCAGTACCGCATCCGCTCGAGCTGCATGCCGAAGTCGATCACGTCATCGACGTTCCACAGCAGCCGGTTGCCCTCCTTGGCGGGCGCTTCCATGTGCCCGTGTCGGATGCAATAGTCGTAATGCTTGCGGTTGGCCTGGTAGCCCAGCCCGGCCAGCATGCGAAACGCGCCCTCGGTGTCGAGGGGCCAGACATGCTCGTAGCGCCCGCCTGACCGCTGGCGGATGGCCTTGATGTACCGCTCGATCTGGTGCCGCATCCGCCTGCGGCCGATCTCGATCCAGTCACTGGCCCCGCCCGGGCCACCGAAGTACGCCCCGGCTTCCAGGTCCTCCGGGCTCACCGTGGGCTTGTCATGTTCGTCCGTCATCCGTGATCTCCTTGCGTATGACACCTCGTATACTGGTATCCTATGACAGCATATGCGGTATTGCACGCCAAAAAGAGAGAGGTGGAGGGCATCTATAATGCAAACACTGTATTGACAGCAGTTTGCATGGCAAAAGTTTTTTCGGCCAGTGGTTGCATTCCGCTGCCTTCCTCCCGCCTGACGGGCCTTATTCCGCGATCGGAACCGCATCTGCGGTGTTTGTCCTCTATATCCACGACCGAGGCCGTTCTGCCGCGCGGTTTTCGGCCAAGGTGGTCGGCTATTAATCAATTACCCGGTGAAACGGCAAAGTGACGGGACTTTCCAAAAAACAACATCGGTGCCCATTCCATACTTACCCGGCCGAGGCTCGAAGTGGCGGGACTTTCTGCCGTGAGCCACGAAGATTTCCCTGCCCGCTCCATGCCTGTGGGGTGAATGCTGTAGGCTGCTTTTCTGCAAAAACTTGGAAATCAACGCTTGACAGATC
>CAYWVR010000017.1:5342-67357 GCA_964461715.1 uncultured Anaerolineales bacterium | reverse complement strand
GGGGGGGGGGGGGGGGGGGGTAGATTCTGGGGGTTCCTCGGCCGGATGACCGCTCGCTCATTTGCGTGGCATCCGCAGGGGGGCTTTGGCTCACGCGGGCGCTCCCGGCCGATGCACGGGGCATCAAAGGGGCCCCGCAAGAACGTTCAAACGGAGACCAACATGTCGGAAACACGCCCTTGGTGGCTTTGCTATGGTGTCTGCGGACTCGCATTACTGATCCACGGTTCTTCGGCAGCCCTCGGAGCTATCGTGATCACCGATGATTTTGGAGATGGCACTCTCGAACCCGCGCTCTGGAATGTTTGGCAAGGTGGAGACCGCCCATCGGTGGTGGAGCAAGGTGGCGCCCTGAAGATCACGGCTCCAACAGGTATTAGTGGTAGTGGTGGCGTGGGTTTGATCTCGGAACTGGATGGCGATTTCGATATTACTGTGGACTACAGGTTCCTCAGCGGAACGAGTTCCTCCTCCAGGGACCGTACACGCACCGGCCTCAGCGTCCGCTCGACGTTGACGGGTTCAGTTGTGCTTACCCACATTTGGAGGGGCGGCATTCCTTCTGATGGAGCCGTGATGCTCCACCAAGATTCAACTGGAATCGCGAACATCTGGCATCCGCCATCAACCGGTGCTCTGCGTCTGAAGCGCACATCGACTGTTGTTGAGGCTTTCTACTACACCAATGACTGGCAGAGAATCGGCAGCGTTGGCGGTTTTGGGGGCCCTGTTACCGTAGGCATGGATGGCAGCCTGAATGGTGGCATGGCTTTAGACCTGGAACTTGACAACTTCTCCGCTACAGCAGAAGTCCCCGAACCTGCTTCGCTGAGCCTGCTCGGAATTGGTGGCCTCGCGATTCTGCGTCGCCGCCGCGCCGCTTGATCGGAGACTTCGACCAAGCCAATGCCCCGTCGGCCCAGCCTGCGGGGCGTTGCTCTGCGCCTACGCCATGGCCATGACCTCGCCCGGGCGCCAGGTGAACGGTACTTCCAGACGGGTGCCGCTCTGGTCCTCGTGCGGCGCGACGCAGTCGACCGCGATCACGAGGTCTGACTCTCGCCGCACCTCGTAGAACGGGTCGGCCACCTCCCCCTCTCGGAGGACCTTGTCGAGGTACGCGATGGCCTTGAGGTCGCAGGCCCGAAGGCCCACCAGCGCCCGTTGGCCGCAGGCCGGGCAGCATCCTTCCTCAACGGGCCCTTCGGCCGTGTAGGCGGCCACGCGCTCTCGTGCAGGCTGGAGGAACGCCCGGGGGCTGGCCGCGGGGCGCGGCTCGCGCAGCGCGGGCTCGGCGTCGGGGTGGGTGGAGAGGTTACAGTACTCGGACCCCCGCTCGCGGCGGACGGCCGCGTAGATATCGTCCGCGTCGAGCGACTCCAGCAACCGCGCGAGCGCTTCTTCGCCAGCGTAATACGCCTGCCGCACGTCGGGCCCCCCTTGCCTTGACCGGCCCGTCGGTGCGATCGTGTCCCCGAACCCAAGAAATGAGGGAACCCGGTTTTCTTCGCGGAGAAACCCGCTTAACGCACCCCGAGCGTAGGTCAGCCTGCCGGGGGCTGTCAACGATAAAGTTGTGAAACTTTTCGCGAAATCACTCGAGCATCAAAAGTGAAGTTTCACAGAAGCTCCGCCGAGGGTCTCACCGGGGGTCCGCCGCCCTCCCCGGCCGTGTCTCCAGGACGATGCTCGTCATGTCCACGCGATAGCCAAGGTGGTTGCCCTCCTCGAGGCGAAAGACGACCTCCGTCGCCGGCTCGAGCGTCGCCGGGTCGAGGGGCAGCTCGAGGATGCGGAGGACGTTGTCCGCCGTCCATGCCTTCGGGAGCGGGATCGTTTGACCGCCTACCGTGACCGCACCCTCGGCCGGGGCGATGTCCTCGACCACGAGGCGAAGCGTCGCCCGGGCCGCCCGGGCGATATCCCCCGGCTCAAGCGCCACCGTCGTCCGGAACTCGCGGGCCGCGCGCGACACCTCCGCCAGAATGTCCGGCGAGAAGAACTGGCGCCGGACGACCTCGGCCTTCGGCGGTACTGTGCCCGCCAGGGGCAGCGCGACCTTCCACGTTCCGCGGTCCGCCAGCTCGACGGCGAAGCGGGCCGCGGTGGCCCCCTCCTCGACCCCGGCCGGGGCCGCATCCACGCCGATCTTCCACGTCTCTTTGTCCACCGTCGTCTGCGCGACCGTGCCGCCCGTGAAATGCGTCCCTTCAGGGGCGCGGACCTGCACCTCGACGGCCCGCGGGACGCGGTGGTCGTTGAAAACCATGACGACGAGCGTGAGCGGAGTCGAGGGGTCGGGCGGCATGGCCTTCGGATCGGTGCCGTCGACGGAGGCGACGGTCCAGACACGGGGGTCGTCGGAGGCGGCCTCGACAAGGCGGCCCCGGAGGTTCGTCATCAGCCCGTAGGCCACCTCCGTCCACGGCTCGACGCCGCGCCCGGCGCAATGGATGACGGTGCGGCCGGCGGCCTTGTCGGGGCTCTGCTGGACGCATCGGAGGATGTCGCGAAGGTTGTAGACGCTGCGGCGATAGTGGGTGGCGCGCCGGGCCTGCTCGGGCGTCGTGACGGCCCCACGGGAGGGGGCGTCCAGCAGGTCGTTCGTCTCGGTGTTGTAGCAGTAGATCCACTTGTCGTACCGGGTCTTCGTGTAGGCGACGGCCACCTCGTAGCTCCCATTCATGGCCGTCGTGTCCCCCTGGTAGTGGTGCTCCGTAAGGCCGTCGATCCAGGCAATGCCGCGGTCGATCGTGGGCTTGTAGAGGATGTCCCATGCGGCCCAGCGGTCCTCGTTCCAGCGGAAGTCCCACCCGGCCAGAAGGTGGACGTCGGAGTTGATCTCCTTCAAGGTCGTGCCGACGACCTGGAGCATGCGGTCGTAAATGAACCCGTTGGCGCGAGCGGACCAGTAGGTGAACTGGGTCCGGTCATAGACCTCCCACCCGCCGCGCCTCGTCTTCCGCCACGCCAGGTACGGGATGACCATGCCGGTCTTGCGGACGATGACCGGGGCCCCCTCGGCGGCGCGCGACACGTCGTAGAAATCGAGTTTGTAGTTGCGGCCGCCGGGCGGCTTGGCCCAGTTCAGGTACGGTTCGTTCCAGAATTCGAGGCGGGCTTCGGTGAAGCCCGCGTCCTTGACCCGCTCGGCGTAGCGACGGACCATGCCCGCGAGCGACTCGGCCCACTCGCCCGTCCCGAGGAGCGTGGCCGAGGCGTATCGGTCGAACCAGCAGTCGATCTTGAAGACCTCGGTGTCGCCGGGCCCCGGGATTGCAGGGCCGTGCGAGAGGTACCGCTGGCAGCCCGGACGGAAGCGTTGGGGCAAGTCCGGGGCGTATCCTCCGAAGAGGCCGGGTGGCACGGTATCATGATCGTTTATCGAAAGCATTCGCCCCGTCACGGCCACCTGCGCCGGGGTCGGTTCCGGGACCGCGCACGTCACCAGGTCGACGGCCTCGACGGCGAAGGTCACCTCGCCGATGCCCAACGGATTGACGACGCCGATCGCCAGGTGCGAGATGCGGTCCAGGTCGATCGCGTAGTCCTCATCCATGTGGCTGCCCGTCGGGGCCACCCACTCGGCCTCCGCGAAGTCCTCCCAGAGGAGGACCGACTCGTTGATCGGGTCGCAGAGGGGCACGGCGTCCTTGACATAGTACCAGGACCCGTCAGCCTCGCGGATCCAGACCGACGCCGACGCGGGCGGCGACGCCGCGATCTCCTCCGCGTCGCGGGCGATGCGCACCCGCAGGCCCGAGGCGAACGCCAAGTCGGCCGGCGCGTCCATCTCGTAGACGGCGGTGCGGTAGGTCGTCCAGTTGGCTCGCTCCGTGCCGAGGTCGAAGGCCAGCCGCAGGCGTCCCTCGTGGACGGTGCCCTGGTTCCACCCGCCGGGCCGGACGGGCGGCTGGAACGTGCCGGTGAAGGGATGGGGCTCGGGCCGCGGGGACGTGGCCCCGTCGCGGCCGAAGTAGGGTCCGGTGAACGTCCCTTCGACCTGCCACGGTCCGCCGTCCCCGGGGCGCGTGATGGCGCCGTCAAGCTCCACTTTGACCGCCGTTCGCTTCCCGTCCGGGAAGAGGATATCGAGGGTGCCGGTGAGGGCGTCCTCGCTGACGCGGAGGTCCGAGGCGTTCACACGGAGGCGCTGGCCCCAGTAGAAGAGCGTCGTGGCCGCCGAACGGGCCGGCTCCCAATCCCCGTCGAGCCGCACGATCGTCACCGCCAGCGGCCGGTGCCGCGTCCCGCCCTTGTGCGGCTCCGCAAAGACCTTCGGCAGGTCGAGCCGCAGGTCGAACGTCTCGGTCGAAAGCACCCGCGCCGAACCGGCCAGGTCGATGAGCGGCTCGCTCTCGGTGACCTGGGGGACGTCGGGCGCTTGGGGCACGCCGGCTGCCCCGGCGAGGGGCGCGGCAAGGAGTAGGGCAAGAAGGGCGAGGGCAGTCTTGGTCATGGCACAGCGTCTCCCGGGACCGTGTCCTGCTCCTGTAACACAATCCGGGGCGGGATGCATCGGACGGTTTGCGGCCACGCTCACGGGCCGAAGGTGAGGAGACCGTCGGCCACACGGGCAGAGACGGCCTCGCCGTTGACAACGAGGTTGGGCCGCCCCTCGATCTCGATCGTCATGGCCCGGAGTTCGCCCGCCACCTCCACCCTCTCGGGCCCGACGCGGACGAAAGCGTAGCCGGCGAAGGTGAAACGCTCCCGGCCACCCGAGAGCGTGCGAACCTCGTTGGCCTTCGGGCCGAGGGCCACGAGGATGCGGTCGTCGAGGCCACTCTCGCCGCCGATGCGCACCGCGACGGCGTCGTCAGCCCGGGCGATGCGATCGAACCGCTCGATGCGGTGCCGGCCGCCCTCGAACGGCTCGTGCAGGGCGACGAACGTCGTCGAGGGACACGTCCGGGCCACGGCAACGCTCACGCCGCCCACCTCGGAAACCTTCTCGTACGCCGCCCGGTCCTCGGGCTTCGGCGTGCGGGGGCTTCCGGGCGTGTAAACGGTGGGCGAATCGTACGTAAAGACGGCCGTGCCCGGCTCACCGAGCATCGAGACGCGCACGCCCACCTTGCGGTCATGCCACGCGGGGCCCAGCTTGCTCTCCTTCACGTCCTCGAGGGCGCAGGTCTGGAGCGTCGAGACGTTCCAGGCGTCCTTGCCGGCATCCAGGCGCCGCTCGCCGGAGATCTTGACCTCGGGGATGGCGAAGAGCGTCTTCGCAAGCTCGTCCGAGGCGCGCCACGCCTTCGGATCGTCGGGGTGCGGCTCGCCGAGGGCGTGGACGAGCCAGTGGTAGGCGCGGGGCCGGTCGCTCTCGACGCGGTAGACGTCGAAAAGGTATGCCTCCGTCAGGACAAGGGCCCGCTCCAGATCCACGCCGGGGTAGACCTGGGTGGCGGGTTTCTTGGGCTGGTCGCTGGAGCGGACCTCGCGGCCGGTGTAGGTCGTCTCGGGCGACTCGGTCCGGACGGCGACGAACTTCGCGAGCGACGAGAAGTCGTGCCGCTCGGGTACCGGGCCGATGGGCTGGGCCTGGAGCCCGTCGACAACCACGCCGCAGTGCCCCCGGACGTGGAAATCGTAGGGACCGCCGTTGTAGCCAGCGCTGATCGTGCGGTTGAAGTAGATGGGCCGGTTGTAGGCGTAGTAGCCGAGCAGCGAGAAGCAGTCCGCCAGGTAGTGGACGTAGAGCGTCGCGAACTGGAGGCTGACGGCCGGGCCGGGGCCTTCCCAGTAGGCCGGCGACTCGTCCGCTCGCAACATCGCGAAGCCCCGCTCCGGGAAGACCCGCGACGGGGCGGGCGGGGGCCCGACCGCGTCCGGGGCGATGGGCTCGAGACCCCAGAAGAGCGTCGGCCGATAGGCCGGGTCGCCGCGCCGGCGCATCTGGGCAAGGAAGTAGCGAAAGGGCCCCTCGGGGTACTTTGCCGCCAGCACCTCGAACCAGTGCCGCTCGCCCAGCTTCTCGACCTTGGCGCCCTTGTGGTCGCGTCCGTTCATGTTGGCTGCCGGGAACTCCTTCTCCCACCCCGGATCGTCCCCCGCCACCGTGCCCGGCACAAGGGCGTGCTGGAGGAGGAACCGCGGGGCGTCCTCGCAGTGCGAGCCCTTGGCGTCGCCCATCGTCACGCGGCCGTAGTGCGGCAGGCCCCGCGGGAATGTGATCCGCGGGTAGCCGATCCAGACAAGGCTCTCGACGTAGCTTCGCATCGTCGCGCCGCCCGTGCCGCGATAGCCGTACCCCATCGCTTCGAGGCCGAGGCGATCGCAGCCGCGGCACCAGAGGAGCATCGTACCGACAAGGGAGCGGATCTTGCCGAACTCCTCGAAGTACAGGCCCCCGTCGGCGAGGTACTCGTCGAAGTACCACTTCATGCCACTCGCGCCGGTCCAGATGGCCCGCATGAGCTTCTCGTCGCCCGTGGCGAGAGCCATGAGGTGGCAGCCACCGAGGCGGGGCCACTGCATGTTGGGAAGCCACGAGACGCGGGTGTTCCTGTACGGATGGTCCAGCTCGTGCTGGATGTGCTTGCGGAACGTCGCCTCGATCTTGCTGCGCTGCTCGGACGTCAGCGAATGGTAGAGGACGTCGTAGCGGAGGGCGGAAAGCTCCTCGGTGTGGCGGCGACTCTCGCCGACCTTGGCACCGATGAACGAAAGGAGATACTTGCGTTCCTTCGCGCCGGCCTCCTCGTCGCCCATGACGCTGTAGCGGAAGAGGCGCGAGAAGACCTCCCCGTAGCCCCGGATGCCGCGGAGCCGCTCGTACTCGGCCCGGGCCCACGGCTCGGTCTCGATACGGCGGCGGATGACCGCGGCCTCGTCCCTCGTCCAGAGGATGTAGGGGTGCTCGGCGGCACGGGCCGCCGGTGCGACCAAACTGAGCAGTGCCAGACTGACCCAAAGGAGCTTCCGCATGCGACCTCCCTGTCCTTTCTTCACAACCAGCGTCGATGGATGATCCGCCGCATGCGGAGGCCAGGGGACAACGGCGACATCATATCGTGATGCCGAGGCGGTGGATGGCGAACTCGGCGTGGCCCAGACGCTCGGCCTTCGTCTCGTCGCCGCCGGCCACCTCGACCAGCAACGCGAGGAGCTTCTCGCCGACCGATTCGATCGTGTCGCGGCCCGTGAGGATGCCCCCGGCCGAGAGGTCGATGTTCGAGCGCATCGAGCGGGCCGTGTCGGGGTTGCCGGTCAGCTTGACGACCGGGGCGATGGGGCACCCGACGGGCGTTCCCAGGCCGGTCGAGAAGACGACGACGTTCGCGCCGCCGGCCACCATGCCGGTGATCGATTCGACGTCCTGGCCGGGCGTATCCATAAACCAGAGCCCCGTGCCGCCGACGCGCTTGCCGTACTCGACAACCCCCTGTACGCGGGCCGTCCCGGCCTTATAGATGCAGCCGAGCGATTTCTCTTCGATGGTCGTCAGACCCCCGCGGATGTTACCCGGCGTCGGCTGCGAGCCGCGGATATCCACGCCCAGACGCCGGGCCTCGGACTCGACGCGGGCGACCATCTCGTAGATGCGGCGGGCGACACCCTCATCGACGGCCCGTTTCGCGAGGAGGTGCTCGCCGCCGATGATCTCGGTCGTCTCCGAGAGGATGACCGTCCCCCCCGCATCGACGAGCCGATCCGAGACCCACCCGATGGCGGGGTTGGCTGCCAAGCCGCTCGAGAAGTCCGATCCCCCGCACTCGGTCCCGAGCACGAGGTCCGCCAGGCCGCACCCGACGCGCTCCTCGCGCGCAAGGGCCTCGGCCATCTCGGCGGCGATCCCGGCACCGCGGCGGACGGTCTTCTGCGTCCCGCCCTCGGCCTGGATCGTCACGGCCTCGGCCCGCGTGCCCGCGCGGCGGGCCTCGTCGGCGAGCCACGCGGCGTCGATCTGCTCACACCCCAGCCCTACGGCGAGCACGGCCCCGACGTTCGGGTTCGTCGCGACCCCGACGAGGGTCCGCTTGAACTGCTCCAGGTCGCGGCCGAGCATGCAGCAGCCCGCGTGGTGGACGAGCACCACGGCCCCCCTCGTGCGGCGGCGGATCCGATCGGCCACCTCGTTGGCACAGACGACCGTCGAGACGATGAGCAGGGGGTTGCGGACGCCGACGCGACCATCGGGGCGGCGATAGCCTTGGAACTTCATCAGGCGCCCTCCCCCGTCGCCCGGTCGCCCCGGCCGCGCTCGCTCTCGACGTTCTGAACGTGGACGTGGCCCCCCGGGGCGATGGCCCGGGTGGCCCGACCGACGGTCTCGCCGTACTTGACGATGGGCTCGCCCGGGGCAATGTCCTTGAGGGCCAGCTTGTGGCCCAGCGGGACGGTCTCGAAAGCTTTGAGCTCGCTCTGGGCCCCACCCGCCACGAGCGTCACGCGCCGGCCGGCTGGGATCTCCGCCAGGGCCGTCGCGACGTTGTCCGACGGGTGGATGATGATGGCGCGTCGTCTGGGCGGACTCATGGCGGTTCCTCGGACCCCGAGATTGAACCATCCCGGGGTCCCGCCCGGCCGTAGAAAACGCGGGGCGCCCGGCCCCATGCACAAGACCGGACGCCCACGATGGGAAAGGGATGCGGCACAGTCCCCTACGGGGCGGCCGACGCCAGCACGGGCGATGGTCGGCCCAGACGATGGACGAACACCACCACGCTCCCCGGGAGCGGTTGGCGGCCGAGAAGCGTCCGTTGCTCGGCGCGGAACGCGTCCCACACCTCGCCGCTTGCCCGCCGACAGGCCAGGGCCGCGAGGACCACGGCGTCCGGACCCCGGAGATCCTCGGATACGACTTTCCCGAGCGCCTCGCGATCGATCTTTTCCGGCGCGGCCAGGAGCGCGGCCGCGATGACCCGGAGCGGCGCGTCGCCCTCGGTGGGAGGGGTCACGTCGTGCCCGGCGAGATGGGCGTACAGGGCCGCGAGATAGATGCCCAGATCGTCGGGCGACCTCTCAGCCCGGCGGAGGACCCCCCCATTGACCATCTCTTCCGAGGCCTTCCGAGCGGTCTCGACCAGGGCCGAGAGCTCCTTCTCCTTCGGGAGCGACTTGGACGCCTCGGAGATCGCCCAGAGCGATCGCATCGCGACGCCGGCGACCATGGCTTCGACGCCGCCCTGCGCCTTCTCCCCGCCCTCGTCAGGCTTGGCGGCCAGGAGGTGATCGAGTTCCGACGAAGCCCACGCCACCTGTAGCTCGGTCAGAGCCTCGAGGTCGAGCTTTCCGGCGGCGGCTTCCGCCAGAAGCTGCCAAGACGCCCCGCCCAGAGCGGCCATCATGCGGTACCGGTCGGCGGCCCTCTGGAGCTTCGCCGCGTCGTCGGACCTCTCGGCATAGCGTTGGCTCGTCGTCTCGTGGAGCGACGCCACGACCTCAGGCGGCTCGGACTTCGGGTCGCGTAGCATCTCGAAGAGGGACACGGCGCGGGAGTGCCTCGCGGCATCGCCGAAGACGAGAAGCTGGCCGGGGGCGTACCACAGAACCTGGTCGTCGTCGGCGTCGAGGTGCTTCCGGATCGCATCGAGGAACGCATCCGCCTCCTTCCGGGCGGCCTCGACGCGTTTCTGCCAGTCTTCGACCTTCGCCAGCTCCTCGGCGCTCGGCAGGGCCATCAGCGAGACGTCGTAGACCCACGGGGCCGGTACGGGCGCCCGCCGGGCCGAGGTCACGCGCACCCGCCGGTCCCCCATCCGCCACTGGAGCCGCTCCGGCAGAAGAAGCCAGTCGAGGGCCTGTGTGGCGGTGGCCCCCCGGAGATCGAGGTACGTGACGCGGACCGCCTCGACTCGCGCCATGTCGGCGACATCGTCGAGACATCCCTCGGCCACATCGAGGTCGAGACCGGCGGCCTTGGCGACGCGCTGGAGCGCGTCTGCCAACGAGGCGTCACGGATCACCAGGTCAAGTCGTTTATCGAGGGCCGGGGCCTCGTCGGTCCAGGATTCCCGGAGCTTCGCATCGATCATCTCGATGGCTTCGAGAGCGTCGACGGCGGTGTCGCCGGAGGAGAGCCCCATTTGCATCCGGGCGGCCTCGAGGAGATAGACGTAGGCGTAAAGGGCCCGGGCTTCGAGCCGCTTCCCGTCCTCGGCGAGGGCGGCGGCTTGCTGGAAGGCCTTCGTGGCGGCCTTCTTGGTTTCGGCATGCACCTCGCGGATCGCCCGCCGGGTGAGGGACCAGTCGGCGTCGAAGGCCACGTCTCCTTCCAGCCGCCGGCCCGCGAACAGCGACTCGTCGGCGACAGCCGGACCCTTGACCGCATCCCCGCCGCCCACTCCGTAGCCCCAGCCGTGCCGGTTGCTGCGGGCCAGCGCCAGCTGCCGCGCGGGCATGTAGCCGCGGTACCGGGCCCCCATCCGTCCCGCCGCCGGGTCCATGGCGCGGCCAGATGGAGGTGCCTCCACGGGTGGTAGTGCAAGGATCGGACGGCGATTTCGCGTACTCCAGGGTGCCGCGGACGCGGTCGACGCCGGCAGGCCGAAGGTGAATTCCAGGTCGGCATCCTTCGCCCTCCGCTCGTCGAAGAACCCCTCGAACCGCGTCCCCTCGGGAATCGGCACGGGTACGAGCATCCGGCGCGGCGGCTGGGCGGACCGGGCCAGGCGGCCGAGCTCACTCGGGTCAACCGCCACGAAGCTCGTGTACGGGCTCATCAGGCGGTACTCGAGGGCGAGGCTCGTCACAGCCTCCTCCACGGCGGGCGAGTCGCCGTAGTACGCCTGATGCATCAGGTCCTCGATCTTCCTCCGGGCCCAGACCTTCGCGAGGACGTCGTGCTTCGGCTCGGACCGCGGCAGACGGACCTGGAGGGGCCAGCTCGCGGGCTCGCCCTCGATGCGCCCGCGAACGTGGATCGTCCCGGCGGGGACGGCCGGGTCGTACATGCCGAAGAGGACGATGGGCCGCCCGGCCCAGAGCTCGGGGATACGGGCCGGGTACGTCTCGTAGACGCGAAGGGCGCCCCAGTCGATGTGGACGTGGGCGAGCTGGGCCCGCTGGATGCGGAACATGATCTCCTGCACCAGGGGCTTCGGGTCCTCATTCAGGCCCAGGACCTTGCCCATGCCGCCCCCCTGCTTCGCGACGCCGTCGACGAGCATGCGATTGACAGAGTTCCCGATGCCGAGGACCCAGAAGCGGATCTGGTCGCCGCACTTCGTGCCCACCTCCTCGATGATCTCGGCTTCGTTGCCGATGAAGCCGTCCGTGAGCATGACGATGGTGCGGACGCGCTTGGCGTCGAGGGGCTCGGAGATCGCCATACGAACGCCCTTCAGCATCTCCGTCCCGCCGCTGCCCTTGAGGCCCTCGGTGAAGTTGAGGGCCTTCTGGATGTTCTCGGCCGTGCAAGGCACGGCCCCGGGGAAGAGCTTCCGGGCCCAGGATGCGAAGGTGACGACCTGGACCGTGTCCTCGGGCCGGGCCAGCTTCAGCATCCCCTTCATCGTCTCGATGACCTTGGCGGTGGGACTGCCGGACATCGAGCCGGAGACGTCGATGAGAAAGGAAAGCTCGCGCGGCGGGTTGGACCGGAGGCGCTCGTCCTCCTTCGGCTGGACCATGAGGAGGAAGTAGCCCTGGCCGCCGCGATCGGTGTGGGTGAGGACGGCCATCTCGGGCTTGGCGCCCACGACGCCGTACCTCAAAACGAAGTCCTTGTTGGGGATGGAGTCGGAGGCTTTGATCTCAACGCTCGTGCGGCTGGGGCCGTCCCGGGTCATCGTCGTCTCGTGGTTCGGCGACTCGATGTCCTGGATCGGCACCCCCGCGTCGAGGTAGACCGAGAGGCGGATGTCGTGGCCGGTCCGCCAGCCGGGTTTCAGGACGGGCGGCGTGATGCGGGAGGCGTCGGGGACGCGGTCGGTGTCGGGAACGGGGTGCGTGACCGGCCCATCGGAATCCGTAGGCTTGGAGGCCCGGGGCTTGGAGGCCCGGGGCTTGGAGCTGGGCTTGGGCGTGCCCGGGATGTAGCGCGGGCCCACGACCATGGGGAAATGAAAGCTGTAGACGCCGAGGTCGTACTCGAGGACGTCGACGTAGGAAATCTCGATGCGCACCGTCTGGCCGGGCTTGATGTTGCCGACCGACTGAGTGAAGATGTTCGGCCGCTCCTGCTCCAGCAGCGCCGCCGTCGCCCCGCGGGCCACGGCCTCCTCGTAGATCTCGCGGGCTTCGGCCCGGCGTTTGATCACCCCGACGATCCGCCGCTCACCGATGACCATGGTCATGTCGTCGACGGCGGCCTGGTGCGGGAGGGGGAAGACGTAGACCGCCTCGATCGTTTCGTCGAGGGGATTGCGGAAGGTCTGGGCGACCTTAGCGCGAGCGATGAAGCCACTGATCTCGGCCTCGACGTCGGTGCGATCGAGGGGACACTCGACGATCCCGCCGTCGGCCTTCTTGGCGCGCAGGGCCCCCTGCGTCACGTCCTTCGTCAGGTTCTGGAAGGGATCGACGGGCGTCGTCTCGACGGCCCCACAGACGGTCGCGAGGACGAGAACGGCAAACAAAGCGAAGGCGGACGGTTTCATGGCCGGCTCCTTGGCTGGGTCTCTCCTTCTTAGAGACGCGGTTCGCGCAAGGGCGGTTCCACCGCTTCGTCCGGACGGGCGCGACATGGAACCGGTACAAGACGGCGTCAACACGGCTCACACGGACACGGAGGGAGAGCGGGAGACGCCATGCGCTTTGCTCGGACACTCGTCTTGGGCCTCATGTTGGCGGTGCCGGCGGCGGCCGAGATCGCAAGGCGCTATGCCCTACCCGCCGAGACAGAGCTCGCGGCCTCGGAGCGGCTGGTCCTCGAGCGTTTCGACGCCCGCCGGGAGCTCGCCAACGTCACCGCCGCGTCCGACGCCTACGACCCGACCCTCGTCCCCTGGTGGACGATGGACACGCGCCCGGCCCCCGAGCGGCGGCCTTGACAAGGGCGTCGGCGGGCGGCAAAGTGGGCCCCCATGACGGCCCTGCCGCCTCATCCCGCGGGACGCAAGGAGGTCGCGCGGCCGGACCGCGCGGTACCGGTCGTCCCGGGCAAGGTGCCGCCTGAGAAACCGCCTCGCTGGGGCATGGCGGTGGACCTGTTTCCCTTCGGCCTGGCACCGTTCATCATCCTTTGCCTGACGGTCATCTCAGGCGTCTACCTGCTGGCCGCCCACCTCATCGCCCCGCCGGGGGAGACGGACGCGTCGCTCGAGGTGTGGACCTTTGCGAACGTCCACGCCGACGCCTACCGCGAGGCGATGCCCTCGTGGCTCGCCAAGCACCCCGAGCACCCCATCGACATCCAGCTCGTCCATGCCGACGCCGTGACGCGGCGGCTGCGGGCGGCGTTCTGGGCGGACCGCGACGTGCCCGACGTCGTCGAGGTCGAGATCACCCGGGCGGGCAGCTTCTTCCGCGGGCCGGTCGAGGACGTGGGCTTTGTCGACTTGACGCCGCGCCTCAAGGCCCCGGACCCGGCGAATCCGGAGAACCGGCCCCTGATCGACCGCATCGTCCAAACGCGCCTCGCCCCGTACACGAACCGCGGGCGCATCTTCGGCCTTCCGCACGACGTCCACCCGGTGATGCTGGCGTACCGGAACGACCTCTTCGAGGAACTGGGCATCGACGCGGCGAAGCTCGAGACGTGGGACGATTTCATCCGCGAGGGACGCCGCGTCACCAACCTCCGCGACCGCTACATGTTGAACCTCGCGAAGGGCGCAGCCCACTCGGCCGAGGTCCTGCTCTTCCAGCGGGACGGCGAGGAAGGCATGCGGGCCGGGTTCTTCGATGAACACGGGGAGCTGATCCTCGACAACGAACTGGCCGTCCGAACGCTCTTGTGGTACTGCCCGCTGGTGGCGAGGCCGGCGCGGATCGCGGCGGACCCGGGCATGTTCGGGCCCAGCTTCATCCGGGCCCTCCAGGACGGCTACACCCTGGCGTTCATCTGTCCCGACTGGAAGAGCGCGGGTGTCGAGAAGAATGCTCCGCAGCTCGCCGGGAAAATGAAGCTCATGCCCCTCCCGGCCCATCGCAAGGGCGGTCGGCGCACGAGCACCTGGGGCGGCACGATGCTCGGTATCACGAAGAAGTGCGACGACAAGGACCTGGCCTGGACGCTGGGGCAGCACCTGTACATGAACCCGGACGACCTCGGCGCGCGATTCCGCGTCCTCAACATCATCCCGCCCTTCAAGGACGCCTGGACCCACCCGGCCTTCCACAAGCCGCGCCCCTTCTGGTCGGGCCAGCAAATCGGGACCGAGTACCTGGCCCTGGCCGAACAGGTCCCGCCGCAGTACGGCAGCCCCTTCCTTGAGCTCGCCAAGAGCAAGCTGGGCGAGGTGGTGGCCGCGTGCGTGACGTACTACGACGAGAACGGGGAGGCGGGCTTCGAGGTGTTCGTGCGGGACCGCCTGAAGCAGGCCGCCGACGAGGTCCGCCGCCAGATGACGAGGAATCCGTTTTGAGCCACGCCCCCACCAAGTGGTTCGCCCTTCAGCATCGATACGCGCCCTACCTCTTCGTGGCACCCTTTCTGGTGGTGTTCCTGGCGTTCGGGGTGTACCCGATCGCCAAGAGCGTCCTCCTTTCCTTCTACATCACGAGCGGACCGACGTCGCAGGTCTGGGCGGGCCTGGCAAACTTCCGCTTCCTTATCTCGGACCCGGACTTCCACAAGGCGGTGGCGAACACGGCGACGTTCGCGGCGGCGTCGGTGACGATCCAGTTGCCGCTGGCGCTCGGCCTGGCCTTAGTCGTCAACGCCAAGGGGCTGTGGCTTCGGAACACGTTCCGGCTGTGCCTCTTCTCGCCGCGGCTGGTGGGAATGGTGTTCGTGGGGATCCTCTTCGGGCTGGTGTTCGCCCCGCGATTCGGGCTGCTGAACGCAGGGCTGAACGCCCTCCTCGGCAACGAGCTCGCCCCGCTCGACCGGACGTGGCTGAACGACCCCCGCTGGGTCATGCCCTGCCTCGTCCTGACCGCCCTCTGGCTCTACACGGGCCACAACATGATCTACTTCCTGGCGGCCCTTCAGGGCGTGGACGAGACGCTCTACGAGGCCGCCCGGATCGACGGGGCGAACGCCTGGCAGCAGTTCCTCCACGTGACGCTGCCCGGCATCAAGCCGGTGGCCGTGTTCGTGGTCATCATGAGCGTGATCGGGTCGTTCCAGCTCTTCGAGCTGGCGTACCTGCTCCTCAGTAGCGGCTCGGGGCCCGAGGGGGCGGGCCTGACGATTGTCATGTACCTCTACCAGAACGGCTTCGTGACCGGCGACCTGGGCTACGCCAGCGCGATCGGCTGGACGCTGGCCGCCGGGGTACTGGTGCTCTCCCTCGGCCAGATGTACCTGAGCGGAACGCTCAGGAAGGGGGTCGCCCAGTGAGAGCCCTCCGCCAGATCATGCTGTACACCGTCCTCGTCGTGGCGGGGACCCTGACGCTGGTGCCGCTGGTGTGGCTGATGGCCTGTGCCCTGAAGGGGCCGGAGGACTTTTTCCAGTACACCTTCTTCCCGCCGCCGGAGCGGCTGTCGCTGGAGAACTTCCGGAGCCTGTTTGACCAGATGCCGTTCCTGCGGCACATGATGAACAGCTTCTTCGTGACGGGGACGACGGTGCTGGTGCAGCTGTTCTTCGCGAGCCTGGGCGGCTTCGCCCTGGCCCGGTACGAGTTTCGCGGGAAGAAGGCGGTGATGTTCCTGATGCTGGGGACGATGATGCTCCCGGCCCAGGTGATGCTGGCACCGCTCTATGAGCTGATCTGCCGGCTGGACCTGGCGGATACGTACCCCGGGCTTATCGTGCCGGGGGCGGTGAGCGTGTTCGGGATGTTCCTCTTTCGCCAGTCGATGCTCCAGATCCCGGACGACCTCCTTCAGGCGGGACGGATCGACGGGTGCTCGGAGTTCGGCCTCTACTGGCGGGTCGCGGTACCGATCTCGCGTCCGATGATTGGGGCGTTCTGCCTCCTGGCGTTCATGGGGACGTGGAACTCGTTCCTGTGGCCGCAGATCATCCTCCAATCGGCGCGGCACTTCACGCTGCCCATTGCGCTAAATCAACTCGTGGGGCTCCAACACCAGGACTACGGGGTCCTCATGGCCGGGACGCTCCTTTCGATCCTCCCGGTGGCGATGCTCTTCCTGGTGCTCCAGCGCGAGTTCATGAGCGGCCTGACGGCGGGGGCGGTGAAAGGATAGTCATGTACCAACTCAAACCAAAGGCCGTCTTCGCCCACCCCCGCGTCGATGCGAACCCCCGCGCCGCGGCGCGGATGGAGCGGATGCTCGACCCCTTCGGCATGACCTCGAGCGACGTGCCGCGCGTCACGCTGAAGGACCTCCCCGCAATCGTCGAGACCGCCGGCCTCACTGACAACCTCGCCACCGACGCCGTCCTTCAGGGCGGCCACGGCCGCGTGCGACAGGGCGAGCACCGCGTCGACCACGACCCGGTCCTCGTCTTCAACACGTTCGTCTGGGACGAAGCGGCCCGCGACGAGCCACCCGGCCCGTACGCGAACCCGCTCGCCCGGCGCCTGGCGCGCGTGATGGCCGGCGTCGGCCGCGACTTTGCCTATAGCCGCCGCGACATCTATCGCCCCACGGACCCGCACCTCGTGTGCCAGGGCGGCTGGGGCATCCACACCCTCGGCGGCTGCGTCCACAAGTGCGACTACTGCGGCCAGGGGCGGCTCGTCAACATCCAGTGCGACCTCGAGGACTTCGCCGACGACCTTCGCCGCATGTTCCGCGAGCGGCCCGAGCAGAAGCTCTACCGCTACGACCTCTACTCGGACATCCTGTGCTTCGAGCCCGAGTACGGGGCGAGCGAGGTCCTCGGCCGCGCGTTCGACGAAACCGAGGACAAGTATCTCCTCCTCTATACCCGGAGCGACAACGTCCGGTACCTCGCGGACCTGCCGTACCGCACGCACACGCTCGCAAACTGGACGCTCTCGATGGACACCGTGTGTCGCACGATCGAGCGCGATTCGCCCCCGCTGGAGGCGCGGATCGAGGCGATGCGGTTCTGCCGGGACGCGGGGTATGTCGTCCGGGCGGGATTCTCGCCGATCATCCCGATTCGCGACTGGCGGCGCGAGACGACCGAGATGCTCGAGCGGCTCTTCGCACGGGTGCACCCGGAGGTGCTCCGGTGCTGGGTTCTCGCGATGATGGACGCCGAGGAGTTCGAGCGGATCTTCGACGTCCGCGCCATGGACCCCGCGTTCATCGAGCGGATGCGGGAAGAAGCCGACGCCCTCCGGGGCGAGCACATCGCCCCCTTCCCCGTCGACGTGCGGGCCGAGATCTACGATTATTACATCGAGGAGGTCCGGCGGATTGCTCCGGACGTGCCCGTGGCCCTCTGTACGGAGGACCCGCGGCTGTGGGACCGGCTAGAGCCGAAGCTCGCGATGAAACGGGACGCCATGTTCTGCTGCTGCGGGGCGCTCAGCGTGCCGGGGGGATGGCCGCTTCACGCGTAGCTCGGGTGGCGCGCCCACGCCAGCATGGCCACTCATACGGCGGCGTGGCCATGCCACCCGGTTCGGCCCTACGCCTCCAGCGACGTGTCGATGATCTTCAGGATCGAGACCTGGACGTCGCTCGCCACCTCCAGGAGGTCCTCCCCGTCCGGGAAGAGGCCGAGCATCGTCTTCGGCTCGAGCGTCGCCACCTTGACGCACCCGTCCTGCTCGTAGACGGTGATGCGGCAGGGAAGCGCCGCGGAGACGGCGGGGGCCGTATCGAGGGCCTTCTTCGCCTGGCGGGGGTTGCAGATCTCCAGCACCCGGCACGCCCGGTCGAAGTCGAAGCCCTTCTCCCGCAGGGCCGCCCGCAGATCGATCTCGTGCATGACGGAGAACTTGTTGTCCGTGACGGCCTGGCGGATCCGCTCGACGACGTCGTCGAACGCGCCCTCGGCCTCGCGCGCGTACAGCATGGCGTCTCCCTTCTCGCCTCGTCTCGTGCCGGGGCATTGTACCCGATTCGGACGCGCCCGTTTACGGTTTCTGTTGATTCGCCACGCACTCGGCGCAAAGATGGGGTTCCAGAAGCGTTGGCCCGCACCCGTCTATGCACAAAAGGAGCGCGTCCATGTCCGCCCGCGTGTACTTCCTCGTGATCCCCCTGGTCCTGTCGCTCCAAGCGGCCCGGGCCGCCGAGCCCCCGCCGCTCGACGCCCCCCAGGTCGGCGGCGCGAACAGCCCCGTCCCCAGCCCGCCGCATCCCCTCACGATCACGAAGACGGCGGAGCTCGACTGCGGCACGTTCCGCGTGAAAGTGCCCGCGGGCTCCTACACCGCTCCGAAGGGCGGCGCCCCGGACTACGGCGTGCCCGGCCCGATCGTCGCCTTCAAGGGCCCCGACGGCGTGTGGCGCGGCCACGGGTACCTGGAGACCTTCCCCAAGCTTCTCTCCTTCGAAGGCACGGTCGAGGACAAGACGGCCCGCCTGGAGTACCGTTTCGAGGGGGATAAGAGGTACAGCGTGACACTCGAGGCCACGCCGGGGGCTCTGCTGATGGACGAGGCCGCCGACCTCGGCCCGCGGAACCTCTTCGTCTTCGACGCCTACTACGGCTGGCTCCCGGCGGCCGGGTTTGCCACCAACGTCGCCGGCACGCATCATAACTTCCTCTACCTGCCGTGTTACTACGACAAGCCGGAGGTGGACGTGAACCCCGTCGCCCAGGCCCGCGCCGAGGAGAGGAAAGAAGAGGAGCGGACGAAGCCGGAGGACCTTCCCGGCGGCGTCGCCGTCACCAGCGCCGACCCGGCCACCCAAGACGTCGCCGGATTCTGGTGCCGCGCGGTGGACTCCTGGCAGGGAGGCGACACGATGGGCTTCGCCCTCTGGCAGCACCGCCAGCTCCCCGGCGACCCGTCGAGCCGCCACTTCCTCGGGCCCGAGACGAAGAGCGACTCGACGCCCAACCCTCGCACGGCCGGCATGCTGGGCCCCAGCCTCTACGAGGGTCACGTGACGATCGAGTTCGCCCTCGGCACGGGCACCCGCAAGCTCGGCTTTGCCGCCACGACCAAGGGCCCCGCCAAACCGAATCTCCCGAACGCGTTCGAGAAGACCGTCCGGGCAACCCGCTGAACGAGGAGATTCTCTCATGAAAGTCCCTGCGATCCTCCTGCTGCCGGCCGCGATGGCCCTCCTCGGCCCGGTTGCCCTCGCCCGGGAGCTGGGCTCCTTCGCCGTCAACGACTACTTCGGCATCCCCTACGAGGCGGAGCCCGTCTCCTTCGACGTGACGCTCCCCGCCCCCGCCCCCGTCCATACCGTCACGGCCTCGGTCCGGCCTTACCAGGTCGAGATCCTCGAAGGGACACCCGAGGCCGTCACGAAGGCCCGCGTCTGGGTCGCCGTGAACTTCCCGTTCGTCGAGCGCGAGGTCGAGGAGAAGCGCGGCAACGAGACGGTGACGGTGAAGAAGGCGGGCCCCGGAACGGGCGCCGAACGCCACAGACGGGTTACGATCCGCGTCGATCCGAACGCACCCCCGACCGTCCTGCCCCCCGCCTGCCGCGTCCGGGAGGCGGGCGAGATGGGCGGCGTGGCCCTGGCCCATGTCGCCAACGACCGCTTCCAGGCCAAGGTGCCCGTCGGCTCGGTGACCTTCAACCCGCCGGCCCCGGCGTTCGAGGTTCCCGGGCCCGTCGTCAGCGTCTCGCGCGACGGCAAGGAGTGGATCGGAACCGGGTACCTCGATGCCATGCCGCGCATCCGACGCGTCACCTGCACCGTCACCAGCGGTCCGGTCTACTTCGAGTCGAAGATCGTCTACGCCTTCGAGGGCAACCGCACCTACACGAGCCGCGTCCGCCTCTTCGCGGCCAAGCCCTACGCCCAACTCGTCGAGGACTTCGACGTGGGCGGCCAGGCCCGGTACGTCTTCAACTACGACGACTGGTTCATCGACGGCTACTTCCGCACCGGCGACCAGAAGCTCTTCGACTGGTACAGCGTCACCGACGAGAACCCCGCCGCCGACTTCGTCCGAATGAAGGGCCAGAAGTGCCTGACGCGGCTGGTCGTCTGGACCCAGTTCAACTATTTCGGCGGCAAGCAGGAGACGATCGGCCTCAAGGCCCCCGACCCGGACGCGGTCACGGCCAACTACCGCGCCGACGTCGAGAAGTACGAGATGGACCTCGCCAAGTACAAAGAGGCCAAGGCTAGGCACGAGGCCAAGGTCAAAGCCTACACCGACGCGATGGCCACCTTCCCGGAGCGCAAGGTCCGCTACCAGGAAGCCCTCGAGGCCTGGAAAAAGGATCCCAAGGGCAAAGACAAGCCCCGTGAGCCGCGCGAGGCCAAGGAGCCCAAGCCGTTCCGCGGCCGCGAGCCCCGTGAGCCCGAGAAGCCGACCTACGAGGAGATCACCTACACCCACGGCGACGCCTCGCTGAAGACCGCCGTCGTCACCACGCCGAGCGGCGGCCGCGACGCCACCCCCCGCGAGGGCCACTCCACGGCCGTCGGCGCCTTCTACCTGCGGCCCGACCGCTGGACCCGCGCCAAGGTCAACCACGTCGATCTCTACATGCGGCCCGAGGTCCCCGGCGACCGCATGACGCGGGGACAGGTGGGCCTGGCGGGCGCGAAGCTCCGGATCGCCATGGAGGCGTGGCTCGTCGACGGGCACCGCGAATGGGCCATCTTCGCCTGCGATTCCGGCGACCGGGATTACCTCGCCAAGGCCCACGTGCAGGAGGGCGTCTGGCCGCTCGATCGACTCGTGCGGACCCCCTTGGTGTGGAACTCCGACGGAACCCCCGTCCCGCCCGAGGCCACCGTCCCCGGCGACTCGCCCGTCGGAGGGACGCCGGGCCGGGTGATGCTGGGGACGCGCGGTCGGGCGGGTCTTCAGGCCTTCAACGGCTCCGAGGGCCGCATCCGCGGCACCCATCCGCCCCGCGAGGGATGGAGCGGCAAGGTCAACCAGCCCGTCACCGCGACCGCCGGCGAGACGAACGAGCTCGTGAACCTGGCCACGACCGCCTTCATGGCCGCCGACGATTCCGCCTATCCCAGCATCCGCGCCATGCTGCCCTGGACCCACCCCGAGGCCCTCAATCCCTTCTACCAGGGCATGGAGAACATGAACTTCAACGCCGACCTCTACCGCTACGTCAGCACGTACGGCCTGCGACTGGCGGAGCGCGGCCACCCGGAGGCCCGGCGCTTCATCGCGCACGGCGAGACCAGCTTCGACATGGCCCTCGACCGCTACGTCTACCCCGAGAGCGGGTGCTGGGAGGAGAGCCACGGCTACGCCGGCCACACCATCCACACCGTCCACTCGCTGGTCCAAGCGCTCGCGAACTCCGGCTACAAGGACTTCCGCGAGGATGTGCGGTTCGCGCGGATGGTCGAGTTCTTCCTCTACGTCCATTCGCCGGTGGACCCGGAGTTCGGCTGCCGCGTCGTCCCGCCCGTCGGCGACCACGGCCTCTCAACGAAGGGCCCGTCGGACCGTTTCGGCGGCATCCTGAACGTCTTCACCGGGGCGGAGAACCCGGAGGTCCGGAAGATCGTCCGCCGCGCCGCCTGGATGATCGAGGAGGACGGCGGCAAGGCGCCCGCCGGCGTCCGGACGGAGCGGCCCGACCTCACGAGCCGCTGGCTCCGCGGGTACGGCGCCGTCATGCGGGCCGACAGCGACGACCGGACGCGCGTGGACCTGACTCTGAAGGGCGCCCTCGTCCTTCCTGCCAAGGGAGACAAGAAGGCCGAACGGCGCGACCTCCACCTCTCCCTCCCGCTCGACCCCGGCGGGGCCCTGACCGGGACCGTGCGAGGCAAGCAGCCCACCTACAACCAGGGCGAGACGACGGGCACCGTCAAGGTCGAGGGAAGCCAATGGCTGCTGGACCTCGTCGTCGGCGACGACAAGTGGATCAAGGGAGGCCCGGCACGCTACACGGTCGACGTCTCGCCGAAGACCCCCGCGGCGACGTATCGCGGCACGTTCGGCGACACGGAGATCGAGGGGACGACCGAGACCGCCGACGCCACGGCCGAGAGCTTCCTCGTCCTCCGGGCCGGACAGAGCTGGGGCCACCATCACGAGGACAAGGGCTCCCTCTGGTTCTGGGGACGCAACGTCCACTTCTTCGGCGACTGCGACTGGGGCAGCCCACCGGGCGGCACGTACTGGAACAAGTACAAACAGGGCCCGTCCTCCGGCACCCAGATCGAGTTCGTCGGCATCAACAACTGGACCCTCCCCTGCAAATACCCCGCCCCCTTCGTCAGCGACGAGGAGTACAATCCGGAGACCGGCTACGACTACGTGGATGCCCGATGCCTCTACCCCTATAACCCGAAGCTCGACCTCTCGACGTCGACGCCGGTGGGCCTCCGCAACGGCTACGACCGTCAAGTCCTCTTCGTCCACCCGGACGCCCTCATCGTCCGGGACAACGTCGAGACGAGCTGCCCGGCCATCTGGCGGCTCCATTCCTACCAGCCCGAGGGCACGGCCGCCGACGGCCCGGCCGCGACGCTCGCTTCGCCGCAGGGCGTGACGGCCCACCTGGCGATCCTCCACCCGGCCTCCGGCGTCAAGCTCCGCACAATCGACCGCGACATCCTGAACGACAAGTACCACGACGACGCGGGCCATCCCCTGCCCTACGAGGAGCTGCCGCGGTTCAAGCGGTCCGTCGAGCTTCGCTGGGACATGCCGCCCGAGACGAGCACCACGTGGGTCGTCGCCCTCCAGCCGCGCGGCATCGCAAAGGCGCCCGTGAGCGAAGCGCTCGACCCCGAGGGCCGCGTCACCCGCGTCCGCCTGGGCGACGGGACGGAGATCGTCGCCCTGATGAGTATCGAGCCCTTCGCCTGGACCGGCGAGGGCATCGATTTCGAGGGCGCCGTCGGCCTCGTCGTCCGCAAGGACGGCAAGACGACCGCCCACCCGATCCGCGCGACCAAGCTGGAGGCCCGATAGCCATGCTTCGCCGCGACCTCTTCGCCATGACCGCCGCCGCGGCCGCCGGGGCGGCGTTCGCCCCGTCACGCCGGCTACTCGCTCAGAGCGGCCGCCCGCCCCTGGAGGCCCGGGAGGGCGAGCTTCGCATCACGGGGCTCGAGGTCTACACAGCGGGGCGACTCTACCTTCGCGTGACGACCGACTCGGGGATCGAGGGGTGGGGCGAAGTGGGCGTCTACCCGGCCCGCATAGCCGAGGCCGTCGTCGAGACGTACCGGCCGCTCCTTCTCGGGATGAGCGCGACGCGCGTCGAGCACATCTGGCAGATGCTCTACCGGGCCCACCGGAATGTGCGCGGCGGAATCCTGCACGTGGGGGCCATCGGGGGTATCGACGTCGCCCTGTGGGACATCCTCGGGAAGGCGGCGAATCTGCCCCTCTACACGCTCCTCGGCGGCCCGTGCCGCCACTCGATCCGCCGCTACCCCGGCCCGCGGGCCTTCAAAGAGACGACGCACCGCCTTTCGCCGATGGTCGAGACGCCGGCGGCGGTCGAGTCGGCCGTCCGGGCCCTCGAGAAGCGCCGCGACTCGCTCGGCCCCGGCGGGTGGCTCATGTTCGACGGGCACGGCAAGTTCACGGCCCAGGCGGCCATCCAGTTCGCGAAGCGCATCGAGCCGTTGGGCCTCGCGTTCTTTGAGGAAGTCGTCCCGCCGGAGCAGAACGCCGACCTCGCGCGCGTCAAGCGCGCCACGACCGTCCCTCTGGCCGCGGGCGAGCGGATGGCCACAATCTGGCCCTTCCGCGAAATCCTCGAGGCCCAGACCGTCGACGTCCTGAACCCGGACCTGATCGAACTGGGTGGGGTGAGTCAGATGCGCAAGCTCGCCGCCATCGCAGAGCTCTATGACGTGCCGCTCGCCCCGCACTCGACGCACTCGGCGATCGGCCTCGCGGCCAGCCTCCATGTTGCGGCGTCGATCAACAACTTCCTCATCCACGAGGCCTACGAGCAGATCGCCGCCCGCACGCCCTGGATCACCGGCCTCGCATGGCCCGAGGGCGACGCGTTCGGCCTCCCCGGCGGGCCAGGCCTCGGCGTGAAGGTGAACATGGACGGCCTCAAGGACGCGGTCGCGAAGGCCCGGCAGAAGGGCGCGAGGGGCATCGAGAAGGCGTACTTCACCGACGACGGGGCGGTGGCAGACCGATAAGCGCTGCGGCCCCCTCGCGAAGGCGGTGCCAGGCCCAGGGCGACTCCGGGTCGCCCTCGCCGAGACATGCGTCGATGAACTGGCGCACCTCGAGCTCGGTCATTCCGCTGAGCGCCAAATACTCGATGAGCTGCTCGGCCTCGCGGTAGGCCTTCAGGCGGATCGAGTGCCGCACCTCGGCCGGGCCGTCGCCGGTGCGGTCGAAGATGAAGAGGCCCAGCGTGTCGGCCTCGGCGAGGGACGAGCCGTCCTTGTCGATGGTCTGCCACGGGAGCACGCCGGTCGCCCCCCCGCGATACGCCTCCAGGGCCCACGCCGCCGTCTTCCGGGCCGACTCCTCGACCTTCGAAGTCGAGCCGTAGACCCAGACGTCGATGCCCTCGCGCTCTTGGCGGTCCCGGACAAGGCGATGGTACTCGCGCCACGCCCCCGTCGCGACCACCCAGAGGTCCACCTTCCCGGCAAGTTGGCCGCGGTCGAACTCCGGCCGCGATATATCGATGCGGTAGCGAAGCGGCACGTGCGCCTCGCCGCCCTTCGCCCGCCTCACGAGGTCACCGTAGTAGGCGAGGGCCCGGTAGTCCCAATACGAGACCGGCTCGTCGAGGACCCACGGGTTCCGCGTCTCGTCCTCGGGGCGGCCCTTGTTATTGAGGTAAACCTGGAACCCCGCCTCCGTCCATCCCTCGCGGCGGGCCCGGGCGAGGAAATCAGCCAGGATGGCGACGAACGTCCGGGCGTAGACCGGTTTCGCCTCGAAGGCCGCGTAGGCGTCCAGATTCCCGTCCCAGAAGGCCCGGACGTTCAGCGGCCAGCTCTCGTGGAACGTCAGATAGAAACCCGGCGGCGGGACCGGCCCGCGGTGCCCGTTCTTGAACGCCGCGCCGGTCAGATATGGCCCGACGGCGCGGGCGAAATCGTCCCAGTACCCCCGCCTCGCGCCCGGCTTGATAGCATTGTAGCGCCGCTCGTCCATCCGCCGTCCATCGGGAAACGCCATGTCGAGGGTGCACTTGCGGGCCCCCGGAGCGGCGGTGCGGTGGCTGTAGTGGACGAGGTTCACGTGCGTGCGGTGCTCGTAGGCGACCTTCTGGAGGCGGTAGAACTCCTCGACGCGGCCGGGCAGCCCATAGCCGTTCATCTCGCATGCGAAGCTCGCGCGCCGCGGGATCGCAAAGTCTCCCACCTCGAGCACCACCGGCAGCGACCGGCCGTCCGAGAGCGCGAACGTCGCCTCGACCGCCCGGCCGCGGAAGTCGAAGGGCACGTACACGTCGACGACGAAGGGCGTCCACTCCTCCTCCGAGAGCACGATCTCCTCGCACGGCACGAGCGGATCGGGCACACGCCCCGCGGGCGTCTCGACGTAGAGGGCCCGAAAAACATCGGTCCGGAGGCCCGGCACCCGACACGCGACCCGGACCTTGCCGCGGCCCTTCGCGAGGACCTGGAAACCCACGACCTCGCCCCGTGCCGCCTTCAGCCGGATCTCACGGCCGTCGAAAACCGGGTTGATCTGGAGATAGTCAACGGGGAGCTTGCCCACGGGCTTCCCCTCGGCGGTGATGCGGTCAAGCACGGGAAGGGCCGCGAGGCCCGGGGGCGACTCGTGCGGAGTCGGCCGCCGGGGAGGCGGCGACAGGGCCATCGGCGATGTCGGCGGCACGGTCGTCGCGAGGATCGCCGGAGCGCTCCTTTCGCCCGTGCGACTGAGCGTCCGGACCGCGATCGAGAGGCGGCTCCCGGCCTGGGGCAGCACGTCGCGAACAGGAATCGCCTGCACCTCGCCCGGCTCGACGAATGGCACGTTCCAGCGAGGCAAGGGCTTGCCGTCGACAGCGATCTCGTAGGCGAAGCCCGACGCGGGGGCCTTGAGCTTCATACGAAGGTCGCCGACCGTCCCCTCAAGCGCGAGGTCCGTCGGCGGCAGGGGCGTCGGCGCGGGGCCGCCGAGCTCCACGAGGAGATACGGTCCCCGGCCCTTCGACTCCCGGCTCAGGATCCGCGGGTTCCGCGAGTAATCGCAGTCCCACTCGTGGATCGTGAGGCCGTGGGCCGCGCCGACGGCGAGGGCGTGGACGAGGCCCGGGTCGATCTCCCAATGGTAGGCCCCATCCTTGACGACGCTGGGGGCCTGGCAAAGCAGCGTGAAGCTGTTGCCACCCGTCACGGCCGGGAACGTGGCCCCCGGCCAGGCCCAGCCCTCGTGCGCGAGAACGCCCGAGGTGCGAAACGTCGAGCGTCCTTCGTCCCAGTCGGCGGCGATCGTCGAGACGGTGACACCCGTGATCGACTCCTCGGCCTTCCGGGCCACGAGCGTCGCGCGGGTGACCATCCGCCCCGCCAAGGCCGACGTGTCGAACTTCATGGCCACGAGGTGCTGGTTGCCCTTGATGCGGATGCGGGGGAGCGTCCCCTGGTTGATCGTCTCCTCGTTGCGGACGATGACGATGGAGTTGTCGGCCGTTGCCGGCAGCCGCACCTCGGGCGCGGCCAGAACCGACGACCCGGTCAGAAGAAGCGCCAGGACGCGTGCGGCCATAGCGTCACCCCCGCTCAATCAGGAGGTACATCGCGTCGAGCGGCAACGTGAGCGTCATGCCCCGCCCGCTCCCCTGCATGTGGACGGGCACGTCGGGCCGGACGTAGCCGTGCGGGTCGAGGACCTTCAGGCGCAGGGTCCCCTCGTAGTGCTTGAGGGTCACCGTGGCCCCGACGTCGCGGATGAGCATGGGGAAGCCGCCGAGATCGGCGATGGTGTCGCCCTCGACCCGCCAGCCGTAGGGCTTCTCCTCGGTCGCCGCCTGCACCAGAATCCGGTTCGAGCCGCGGATGGGGCGACCGTCGAGGCTCGTGACGGAGATGGAGGCATACTCGTTGGCCCCCTCGATCGTTACGTCCTTCAGGTCCACCCGCCCGGCCTTCGAGAGGAACCCGGCCGCGGCCTGCGTGCACGCGGTGTCGATGGTCAGCAGTCCCGTCGCCCAGTCGAGCTTCACCTCGCCCGTGGCGCTCGTCACGGTCTGGCGGCGGCGGTTGACGTGGGGCCCCAGGTCGGCCTGGAGGACGCGGCTCTCCTCCTGGTCGAACCGCCGTACCACGCGTCCGACGTAGTAGGCCAGCGGGTCGACGCGGCTCTCCTCCGGGGAACCCGTGCCCATCGTGGGCACGTCGCCGGCCCGGAAGGCATCGAGGCCCGCCTCGGCCCGGGCGGCCCCGCCACCGAAATCGTAGAGGTCCTCGATCGCAAGGGCCTCGCCCACCACCACCGGCCCCTCCTTGATGTCGCCCCGCCGGTACGCGAGGGCAAACGCGGGGAACTGGCCCAGGATCGCGGGGACGGCCAGGGGGAACTTCCGGGCGCTCGATTCCCACGACGGCCCCCCGATGGCGAAGAAGAAGAACCCGTCCACCCCCTGCACCGACCCGTACGCCGCCGCCAGCGGCACCATCTCCGCCTTGAACCGGTTCGGGTTCGACCACCCGATCTCGGAGATGATCTGCGGATACTCGGCCACCTGGTTGAACTGGATGGGCAGTTGCTCGGGGGACTTCAGGGCCGACCGGTCCGTGAACTTGTCGCCCACGCTGACCGAATAGCTCGCCCGCGGGCCCTCGTGCCGCGGGCTGAAGTAGCCGTGACGGTCGATGACGTCGGCGGCGGTGTAGGTATACCGCTCGATCGGGTCGAGGAGGACGGCGTCGGCCGTGTGCCAGTTCGAGGCGGAGACGAGCCCCACGAGACCCGGGCCCTCGCGGAAGAACCGGACCGTCTCGACATAGAACGCCCGCTGAAGCTCCGCGAGGAACCGAAGCTGGTCGCTCATGCGCTTGCGCTTGGCCCCGCTGCCGTGGCCCTTCTCGGTGAGGTGCCAGACGTCGAGGACGGCCATGCGACCCTCGTCGGGGGCGTCGCCCCGCTGGCCGGCCCCGCCCCAGGCCTCCCGGGCCTTCGCGAGGGAACCATACCGGGCCTCCAGCCACGCCCCGAACCGTTTCTCGAGCTTCCGCATCTGCGGCGGAGGGACGTTCTTCGAGGTGAACGTCCAGAAGAAGAAGCTATCCTCGTTGACGATCTCGACGATAGCCACGGCCGGGTCCTTCCCGAGCGAGAGGCCCGTCTCGGGATTCGGGGTCGTCAGCAACGTCCGGGCCCACGCCCGGTAGATCTCCTGGAACGCCGGGTCGAAGTAGAGGAGCGCGAAGGGATGCTTGCTCTTGGTGTTCTCGTAGCCGGGGAGACCGTGGGAGGGCCTGACCTCCATCCAGAGGGGAAAGTAGAAGGAGAGGTGGGTGTAGATGCCCTCGGCCTTCAGGGCCGCGACGAACCGTTGGAGACCCGCGAGCTTCTCGAGATCGACGGTCTTCGGGTCGTCGGCTCGCCGGTCGAAGACCGCCCCGTGGATGCGGACCATGTTGACGCCGACCTTCGCCAACCGCCTCGCCAGGTACCGTTGCGATGCCACGTCCAGGCGGGCCACGCCCCCTCCGCAGTTGACGGCCCAGAACCGAACCGGCGTCCCGTCGCCGAGAACGAAGCGGTCGCCGTCGCGGCGGACCGGGCCGGACTCGCCCGCGACCTTCTCATTCAGGCGCCGCAGGTCCAGCGCAGCCTCCTCGAACGGGTCCGGCGGGGGCTCCAGGGCCCACCAGCCCGCCTCCTTCGCCCCGCTCTTCTCCCCCGGCTTCAGCTTGCCGCGCGGCGTGAAGGGGGCGGTCGTCAGGAGAAACGCGTCGAAGCAGGCGGTCTGGCTCTCGCCCGGCCCCGCCAGGAGCCGCAGCTCGAACGTGTGCTCGCCCCGCGTCAGGCGCTTCTTCCCGAGGTGAACCCAGTTGACGCAGAGGTGCTGGCGGATGGGCACCGAGTCGGCCAGGGCCACGTCCCGGCCGCACGTCTCCCATCCCCCGTCGCCGAACCGCCAGCGAAACGGTCCGTGCTTCCAGAACTTGCGGCACCAGAGGTCGTATTCGGCCGTGGCGGGGACGGTGACGCGATAGCGGGCAAAGGCCTCGGGTCCTTCGCGCTCGCCGGCGTGGGTGAGCCAGTCGCCGCCCGAGAGGATCTCGTTGCAGGTCTTCGCGAAGGTCGAGGCGCTGAACCAGGTCTTCTCGGGGAAGTTCGTCTCGACCGGGTCCTCGCCCTCCCACCAGAGGTGGGCGGCGGGGGCGTGAGCGGTCAGCGTCAGGGCCAGAAACAGCGATGAGGCGTGAACGTTACGCATAGAGCCTCCGATGGCGCGCGTTTCGCCGGGCCACGTGCGGCCCGCTTTCGCACTGTGAGACACCGCCCGGGTGGCATGCCCGCGCCGCCGCAGGCGTGGGCGTGTTCGCGCCACGTGCACCCGAAGGCGCGTGGCCACGCAACGACGGGGTGGGCATGCCACCCGGCGAAGTGTAGAGCTACGCCCGCGGAAGCTCAAGCACGAATCGGGCCCCGCCCGCGTCGCTTGCCGCGAGCCGCAGCCGCCCCCCCATCGCCCGCGCGAGCCGCCGGCTGAGCGCCAGGCCCAGCCCCACGCCCGGGGCCGTCGCGGCGGCCTCGGTGGCGCTCTTGGAGAACGGCCGGAAGAGCCGCCCCCCCACGTCCGAGGCCACTCCGGGGCCGTGATCCGCCACCTCCAGGGCCACCCGACCGTCCGTCCGCCCCGCCGCGAGGTGGATGCGGCGATCCTGGGCCTCGGCGGCGTACTTGCATGCGTTATCGACGAGGTTGAGAACGATCTGCTCGGCGGCCGCCACGTCCGCCCGGACCGTCTCTGCGGCGACGTCCTCGGGCACCTCGACGACCAGCTCCATGTCGGCCTGGTCGGCGCGTCCGCGGAGCCGCTCGGTCATGCCCTCGATGAGCCTCCCGACGGCGACCGGCTCGGTCCGCCGCCCCCCGGCCCCGCGTTCCAGGCGGGCGTAGGCCAGGACGTTCTCGACGAGGTGCCCGAGCCGCTCGGCCTCCTTCGAGAGGGTCGCCAGGTAGCGGCGCCGCCGATCGGCGTCGGGAATCATGTCCTCGCGAAGCATCTCGGCGTACATGCGGAAGGTCGTCAGGGGGGTGCGCATCTCGTGGGTGACGGCCGAGACGAAGGCGGCCCGGCGCTCCGAAAGCGACACGATCCCCGCCAACAGGACCGCCACGGCCCCGATCGCCAGCACCACCGCCGCCCACGCCACGGCGAGCATAACCGACCGGGCCGAGACGCCGTCTCCCCGGGCAGCCATGCGCCCGTCGGGCACGATCCGCACCGGCAGGGCCGCCAGCCGCCGGGCCGCATCCGGCGCCTCGGCGACGGCGGGATCGAGATGCGCTCCCGGCAGAAGGCCCCGGACCTCCGCCTCCAGCCAGTCCCGGACGGCGGGCCAGTCGAGCCAGACGCCCTGGACGTATTCCTCCTCCCCCACCGCCACCCGCCGCGCCAGCACCAGGGCGTCGCCCAGCCACAGACCCTTCATCATCCCTTGCCGCACGCCGGGCGGCACGGCGGGCGAGCGGTTCAGAAGCTCGTTGTTGTACTCGGAGAGCTGCTGAAACTGGCGGCCGCGGGCCTGGAACTCCTCCACATTGCGGCCCGCCTGGAAGCGCGGGAGGGCCTTCTGGGCGGCGATGGCCGCCTCGGGGATGACGGTCGGGACGAGCGTCTCGGGGTTCTCGAGCGGCAGGGCCGAGGCCGGCGCCCCCGCCTCCAGGCGCGGCCCCAGGGCCGCCAGCCGCTCTGCCGCCCGCTCAATCCGCTCCGCGGACGTGTAGCGGGCCTCGGCCAGGTCGCGCATGTTGCCCGTGGGAACCTGGGGGCTGGTGACGCGGCCCGTGGGGTCGACCTGGAAATGGAGCCGGACGAGGGGGTTCCGGTAGGTCAGCAGGGGCGAGGGCAGAAGCACTTGGCCCCGCTCGATCTCCGCGAACATGTTCGTATACGCCCCCTCGGCCGGGTAGAACGCGGTATAGACGAAGTACTCGCGGCGGTTCTCCTGGTCCACCAAGGGCCCGGCCAGCGATTCCATCCGCCACAGGGCCAGCCGCACGTCCTCCTCCAGGGCCGCCTGACGCCGGGCCCGGGCTTCGGCCCGGTCCAGCTCCAGGACTTCGGCCGTGACATAGCCCATGGCGGCGAACATGACCGTCACGCCGAGGCCGAAGACGAGCCAGATTTGCCACGGCCGCCGCATCTACGCATCCTTCCGGGCGAACATGTATCCCTTGCCGCGCACCGTCACGACGACCTTGGCGTCGGAGACGTCGTCACGGAGCTTCTCGCGGAGGCGTTTGATGTGCTGGTCGATGGTCCGCGTCTCGATGCCTCGCGGATTCATCCGCCAGACGCGGGAGAGCAGCTCGTCGCGGTCGATGGCCCGTCCCGCGTGGGAGGCCAGGTACGCGAGAAGCCGGGCCTCCAGGGCCGTCAGCTCCGTCCGTACCCCGTCCTCGAACCGGACCTCGCGTCGCGGCAAATCCGCCGTCCCACCGGGCACGGAAACCTCGGTCACCGGGGCGGGACGCTCGGGGCTTCGGCGGAGGACGGCGTCGACGCGGGCCTGAAGCTCGCGGACGCTAAATGGCTTGACAACGTAATCGTCGGCCCCCAGGCGAAGGCCCCGCACCCGGTCCGCCTCGTCGCCGCGCGCCGTCAGGATGATGACCGGCAACGTGGGCCGATGGCGGCGAATCTCCTCCAGGACCTCCAGCCCGTCGCGTTTGGGCATGACGAGGTCCAGCAGCACGAGGTCGCAGTCCGAGGAGAGGGCCGCCTCCAGACCTGCCTCCCCGTCGCCGGCCTCCAGGACGACGTAACCGGTGAACTGGAGGGCGTCGGCGATGCCGGTCCGGATGGCCTCGTCGTCCTCGACCACGAGCACGGTGCGTTGGGGCATGGGTCGGCCTCCTTGGCGCCTTCGCTATCATAGCCCCCAAGCCCGGGGCCTCAAGGCCCCGGGCCTGGAAATGGCGCAAGCGCCCCGATGCTTCATTCCGCAAACGTAAAGTCCCGATCGGCGGCCTGGGCACGGAGCGTCTTGATCATGGCTGTATCGAGCGAATCGTCGTCGCCCTGGAGCTTCTCGAGCTCCGCGGCCACGTACCGGCGGCGGGCCTCGTTCAGGTCCCGGATTTGCTTCTGAAGCTCGGCCCGCCGCTTCGCGGTCGTCTCGACGAAGGCTCGCCGTTCCTCGACGGTCATCGTCTGCATGGGCTCGGGGAGATGCTCGGTCTTGACGCCCTCGACCTCGACCTTGCCCTGCTCGACGGCATCGACGAGGTCCCAGGTGGCGTTGCGATACTGGGCCTGGCTTTGGGCCACGGTCCGCTGGACGTGGGTCTCGAGGGAGACGCCGGCGGCATTGGCGTTCTGCTCCTCCTGGCGTTTGCGTCCCTCGTCGCCGGCCGCGCCGTAGGGCACGTAGGTTTCGCTCAGCTGCCCGCCGAGGCGGACGATCTCGGCGTCCTGGGGGGCCTCGACGTGGGGAATGGCCTTGTTCTGGTTGATGCAGAGGTAGGTTCCCTCGGCCAGGAGGGCCCCGTCCTTCCACTTCCCGTTGATGCCCGCCGCCTCGTCGCCACAATGGATGGTGTTGACGAGGATGCCCTTGGCAATCGCCGCCTTGCAGGCATCGTGGTAGTCGATGGGCCCCTGGGTGAACGGCTCGTTGCCGGCGATGAAGATGACCTTCAGATCCGCAGGCGAATCGCTCCAGGCCAGGCCCTCAACCGCCGTCCGGATGACCTGGCCGCAGTATTCGTCGCCGCCCGAGATCATCACGGCGAAGAGCTTCTCGCTCACCAAGTCCAGGTCGTCCGTCAGGGGCACGAGCTGCGTCGGGGGCGGGTTGCCGTAGGTGTAGAGGGCCACCTCGATGGCCGGGGCACGGCCGCCCTTCCTGGAGGTGGCGAACTCGTTGACGAAAGTCCAGAGTTGGGTCCGGGCCTGGTCAATGAGGCCGTTCATGGACCCGGAGTTATCCAGCAGCAGGGCCACCTGAATCTTCGGCTCGGGGGCCCCGACCGTCTCCACGGCGGAGCACGCCGCCGCCACCGTCAGCACAACCGTCACAACACTCATCGTTCGCGCTGGCATCGCAAGTCTCCTTTTCGTTGGATCGGACCTCAGTCCCAGTAATAGTGCCACGTGTAGGCCAGCTCGACGGATTCGTCGGGCTCGAGGGTCACATCCCACGCGACCCGTCCGACGGCGTTGAAGCGGTACCACCACCACGGCCACGAGTACCCGTACCACCAGGACGGCCAGTCGCCCCCCGCGGTCCAGCCCTCGTGGTGCCCCAGATGCGTGATGCGGCCGTCGCGGGACGCGGACTCGATCTTGCCGAGGACGGAGCGCATGACCTCGACTTGGACGGTTTCGCCACGGTGATTCGTAAGGCTGACGCGCCCCTCCAGGTTGATGCGGTCGACGGTCACCCCATGCCAGTTCTCGACGTTGGGGACGCGGTCGGTCTCGTGGTCGGCCGAGCGGATGGGAATGTCGACGGCGGCGGTGACCTCCAGGTCGGTGGCGGCCCCGGGAGCGGTGTAGGTCATGAGACCCTGAGCCAGGATCCGCCCTTCGCGGAGCAACAGGGCCGGGGCCGTCGTCAGCGGGGCCCGGCTCGTATTGGTCAGGCGGACCACGTGCATGACCTTCGGACCGTGCATCAGGCGCGCCAGCTCCGCCTCCTGCTGGCTGTTATGCCGCTGTCGGCGGAGCTCCGCGGGGGGCGCAAAGGGCAGATCCAGCGTGAACACCGTCTCGTAGGGAAGCTCGAACTCCGTCACCGGGAGCACCAGCCGCTCGCCCTTCGCCAAAGACACGGCCTCGAGGGTGAAGACGTACAGGTCCTCGGCCTGGCCGGAGGTGGCGATGTCCGGGCCGAGGTCGACGGCCCGCCCCGACTCGGCCGGCCGTGCGTGGCGACGCTCCACGGGCATGGCCCGCTGGGTCATGATGGCGTTCGAGAAGGCATAGGCCGTCTGCGAATCCTCACGGAAGGCGCTGGAGAGCCGCGCCACCGCCTCCCGCAGGGAGATCGGGTCGGGCGTCCCCTCAAAGGCGAACGTGGGCACGCCGATCACGAGGTGGACCTTGACGCCCTCCAGATCGGCCAGCTCGTTGACGAGCGTGGCCTGGAGCTTGAGGCGGGCCTTGCCCTTCCCGTCCAGCTCCACCCGGTACGACGGAATCCACCGGATGCCGCGCTCCACGTACATCATGCCCACCCGGGCCTTCGCGGCGGGTCGGGCGCCGCCCCAATCGAGGCCCAGAACCATCCGCTCGCGAAACTCGGGCAGCGTAACAGCGGTGGCGGGGTCGTCGAGGAAGGTGACCTCCTCGATCCGCTCGATGGGCACCGCCCGGACCCCCGCCTCGGTCTTGAGGAGCACGATCTGCCCCGCCACGGGCAGGGCGTCGGGGGTTCCGGGGGGGCTGGTGCGGCGGGTTTCCTCGGTGGACCGCTCGGGGACACCCGCGAGGGTGCCCTCATACGTGCCCACGGGCTCCGCCTCGCGGATTCGGAGGCGCCGGCCCACGTTCGCCCGGATCAGCTCGGGGATCGAGAGGGCCGTCCGCGCCACGTCGACGATCCGTCGCCCCGTGGTCACGGACTCCAGGGCCGCCGGTCCCTTGGCCGCATAGGCCATGAACGTGCCGATAATCGGGGTCGGCAGGCGGTCGAGGACAACGTTTCCGTCCGAGTCGGTGGCGGCCTCGCCCTCGTGCAGCATGAAAGCATGGCCGTCCTTGAAGACGGTGACCTCCTTGACGGGCAGGTCGGCGACGGGGGCGGCCGCCTCCAGGTCGGCGGCGGGGGCCAGGGCCGCCAGGGATGCGAGCATCAGGGTCCATCGGTTCATCGTGCGCTCCTTTCGCTTTCTGTGGCGGATTCAGGGTTTCGGGGCCTTGACGAGGACGGTGCGGCCATCGACCACCATGAGGATGTCACCGGCCAGGGCTATCGAGCCCGCACGGTGGTCGCGAGCCAGCTTCAGGGCCAGTTCGTGGAACTCGGGTGAGCCGAAGGTGATGGTGCGGTCGGGGGCGGCGCGGCCGGGGCGGTCGACGAGACGGCTGTCCACCCACTGCCCGCCCCGCCGGTAGAACGCCCGGTCGTTGACCTGCTGGACGGCGGCGACGGCGACCCGGTTCATTGCGGCGTCGTAGAACTCGTTGCGGGCGTTGAGCTGTGTCTGGGACCGCTGGGCCATGTTGTTGACCTCTTGGTTGACGGCCCCGAGGCCGGAGCGGGTGCGGATGGCCCGGTCCTGGAAGTTGCGGACCGCCTCGGCCAGGACCTCGTCGCGGGCCGAGAGGTCCGTGCCCTCGCGGGCCAGGAACGCCGTATACTCGGTCAGAATGCCGAATTCGGTCGAAAGGCGGACGATCTCGTCGGTCAGCTCCTTGAGCTTCGGATCGTTCGACACCACCGTCCCCTCGGCCCCCATTTGTCGAACCGCGTCCAGGAGCACGCCAATCTTGCGGCTGGCCCACAGGCGCGGGACGAAGGCGTTGCGGGTGGTGGCTGCGGAAAGGTCGAACTCGAAGCGGAAATCCCGCGTGCGACCCGGGCAATTGCCCGTCAGGTGGAAGACGAGCGGAAGGTCGCCCCGCGTATACCGCCCCAGCACCACGAGCTGGTCGTCCTCAAACAGGTCCGGCAAACGGTCCGGCACCAGGTCCGAGACGCGACCGGGTACGTTCAGGACGGCGGCGTCGACCGTCGAGAGCGTCGGACCGGCCAGCACGGGCCCCGCGAGCCGCTTGAACACCCCGCCCACCTTCACCTCGACGTCCTCGCCCGGCAGGACGAAGGTGGAGGTAGCCCGCGTCTCGGCGGCGATCTTCTCCAGCAGGGGCGTGTTCACGTCCACGCCCGCGCCGAACGTGAAAATCCGCCGCTCGTGCGGGTTCGCCTTCATGGCAGCGTCGCGGATAACCGCCTCGGAGGTCCGGCCCACGGTCGGGAGGCCATCGGTGAGGAACAGGACGATGGGCAGGGCCCCCGGCGTGGGCGGCATGCGGAGAGCCTCGACGAGGGCGTCGTGGAGGTTCGTCCCGCCGCGCGGCGTGGCCCGGCCGAGCCATTCGCGGGCCCGGGCGACCGTCTCGGGGCCTTTGACGAGCGGCTTGGGGGAAAGGGGCTCGACGGTTTCGTTATAGAGGATCACATTGAAGGCCTCGCCGTCGTCGAGGCCCTCGATGACCTGCTGGGCGGCCTCGCGGACCTGATCGATCTTGCCGCCCCGCATGCTCCCGGAGCGGTCGAGGACGAGAATGACCTCCCGGCGGATGGCCGAGCGGCCCTCCTTCGTCCGCAGCGTGGCCGGAACCCCCGCCAGCAGCAGGAAATACCCGCCGTCGCCTCTCGCGTCCGGGTAGGCCAGCAGCGACGCTGCCACCCCGTCTCCCCCGGTCAGGTACGAAAGGCGGATGGGCCCCGGCTGGTCCGCCGCCTCCGGCTTGATGCGGACGGAGACGACGCCGGGCCCCTGGCGGCGGACGTCGAGGGCGTGGGTGGGCGAGTAGACCGTCGCGACGGGCCGAGTCGACTTGATGCGGACCGAGACGGTCCAAGGGATGGTATAGTCGAGAGACTCGGTACGCGGGATCTCGTAGTCGACGCGGTTCCCGTCGGCCGCCAGGACCTGCTCGTACGTCAGGCGGACCTTCTGCGTCCCGTTCGGCTCGAGCGGGAAGACCGCCGAGCGAATCATCGTGCACCCGATGAACTCCAGCAGGGCCGGATCGCGAATCTTGGCCACGATGGCCGCATATGCGCTCTTGGCCTCCTCTTTCGGAAGCAGCTCGGCCGTGGGCTCGGCGGCGGCCCCCTGGAACGTAAAGGACCGGACGGCCACGCCCGAGGGCACCGGAACCACCAGCTCGGCCTCCTGCCGCGTGGAGGTCAGGTTCCGGAGCCCGATGTCCATCGTCGTGGTGGCAACCTGCTCGCTGATGACGACGCCCACCTCGACCCCCGTGATCTCAATGGACAGGGTCGCTCGGCCGGAAACGGGCGCGGCGGCGTGGAAGGACCGGGCCTGGGGCACCACGACGTTGGCGGCCCAGGGGCGGCCGTGGTAGTGGTGATGGTGGTGGACGTGCTGGGCGGCAGCGGGGGCGGCGAGGGCCCCGGCCAGCAGGGCGACGCTCAGGGCGACACGTGCGACGGGTCTCATGGCTCGTCCTCCTCGGCTCGGAGGCGGGATGCGTTTCCGCGCCTCCACCCTTTATTGTCGCATACGAAGGGCCCGGCGTTCGTAACAAGGGGGTAACATCCGCTTGCGGCGATATCCGAGTCGCCCGCAAAGGCTTGTACGCCAAGACCTTGCACGCCATAATCCCCCTGCCACCGGACGCGGGAGGCCGCCTCTGCCCCACGAGACCTTCGACATCCTGATCGTCGGCGCGGGGGCGGCGGGGTGCGGGGCGGCCCTGCACCTCCCGGCCGGCATGCGCGGCCTTCTCATCGACCGGGCCGATCCGGCCCGCGGCCGGTGCTGCGGCGGGTTGCTGGCTCCCGCCGCTCAGCGAGCCCTCCGGCGGGCCGGACTCGACCTCCCGCAGGACGTTCGCGTCCGTCCTGAGCCGCACAGCGTCCACGTCCGCGACCTCGCGAGCGGCCTGGAGCAGCGCTACCGCCGCCATTACGTCAACCTCGACCGGGCTTGTTTCGACGCGTGGCTCGCCGATCTCGCCCGGGAACGGGTCCGCGTGTGGCCGGGAGCGCGGCTGGCGGGCCTGGCGCGGCAGGGAAGCGGATTCGAGGCCCGGATCGTGTCCGGAGGACGCACGCAAACGCTGACCGCGGGGCTCGTCCTGGGCGCCGACGGGGCCCGCTCGCGGGTCCGAAGGCTCCTGCTCCCCGACCAGCCCGGTCCCCGTGTCATGACGGCGGTCCAGGCATTGGTCGCGGCGGACGTCCTGCCCGAGGCCCACGAGGTGCTCTTTGACGCCCGTCTGACGAGCTACTACGCGTGGGCCATTCCGAAGCCGGGCGGCGTGCTCGTCGGGACGGCCTTCGACGAGGCCCGCGGGGCCCGCCGGCGGTTCGAGAGGGTCCTGGAGGCCATACGGGGGGCTCTGGGCCTCGAAGGCGAGGCGCGGGAACGGTCGGCCCGTGGGCTGGCCCGGCCCGGGCGGCGGCGAGAGGCGTGTGCCGGGCGCGAGCGGGTGCTCCTGGCGGGGGAGGCGGCGGGCCTGGTGAGCCCGTCGAGCGGCGAGGGCCTCTCGTTCGCCCTGGAGAGCGGCGCGGCGGCCGGGGCGGCGGCCGGGGCCGAAGACCCCCTGGCGGCCTATCGGGCGGGTTTCTCGCGCCAGGCGAAGCGGGTAGCCAAGAAGCTGCTCAAGGCCCGGGTCATCTTCTCGCCGCTTGCGCGGCGGGTGGCCCTGCGGGTCCCATGGTGCCCGTGATGGTTCCCGCGCGGGGCGGGCGGGACGCGCGGATTATTTGCCGCGACGCCGCTTCTTGCCCTTCTTTCGGCGTTTTTTGCGCTTCATTTTCTCACGCCACGCGTCGTATTCCTCGGGCGCGTGGAAGATGGTGGCGTCAACCTCCCCGTCGGACTCCTCACACGTCTCGGTGTCGTAGTCGCGGCAGACCTTGTAGCGGTCGGCGTAGATGCGGCAGCGGTTGGATTTCGTCAGGTGGGTGCAGGGGGTGTTGAACTGGACGTTCCACGTCTTCTCATCGTGGTCGATGTAGACGAGCACGTTCTCGTGGGCCAGGAACCAGCGGACCTCCTCGCGGTCGATCTTGCGGGTAGGCTTGTCGATCTGGACGACGACGTAGCGGCAGCACCGTCCGCCGCACGTCTCACAGTCCCCGTGGCCGTCGCGTTTCGGCATCTGCGGCTCCCTCCGGCACGTTTCGCGGGCATTAGACCCGCCCGGGCGCGGATCGTCAAGCCCGGGCGGATTCCCTCCCCCGCCGGCGGCCGCCGCGCGCTACAATGGCCCCATCGCACCCCGAAAGGAGCCCCACGATGGCCCGCGTCCTCCACATCCAGGCCTCGCCGCGCGGCGAAGCGTCGTACTCGAATCGGTGCGCGTGGGCCTTCCTGGAGGCCTACCGCGAGGTCCGCCCCGAGGACGTCATCGAGACGCTGGACCTCGCCTCCGCCCCGCCGGTGCCCTTCCACGGGGAGGCGGCCATGGCCAAGATGGCCGTCATGGCGGGCCAGGAGCCCGATCCGGCCGAGGCCCGCGTCTGGGAGCACGTCGTCCGGACGATCGACCACTTCAAGAAGGCCGACAAAGTGCTCCTCTCAAGCCCGATGTGGAACTTCTCGGTGCCCTACCCCCTGAAGCACTACATCGACGTCATCATCCAGCCCCGCGAGACGTTCCGCTACACCGGTCCGGGGCAGGTGGAAGGGCTGGCCGGAGGGCGGCCGATGACGCTGATTCTGGCCCGTGGCGGCCGGTACGCCGAGGGGTCGGGGCACGAGGCCCTTGATCGCCAGAAGCCCTACCTGGCGCTGGCGTTCGGGTTCATTGGCTTCGAGGACATCCGCTCGATCCTCATCGAGCCGACGGCCTCGGAAGGCCCGGAGGTGGCCGAGCAGACCCTCGAGAAGGCCGTCGAGGAGGCCCGAGAGGCGGCCGGGGCGTTCTGAGGGCCAAGCCGCAAGCGCTTTTCTGGCCTGGGCTTACGCGCCCGGACCGGTCTGCCGCCCCGCCGCGGCGCGGGCGATGTCGCCCTCGAAATACACCGTCCGGGTCGGGAACGCGATGGACAGGCCCCGGGCCCGCAGCGCGCGCATGATTTGCAGATTCATCCGCTCCCGGACCTCCATGTGCACGGCGTAGTCGGTCGACTTCGTGAAATAAAGGACCAGGACGTTCAGGCTCGAGTCGCCGAAATCCGCGAACCGGACGACCATGTACTCCTGGTCGACGTCCTCGTCGGCCTCCAGGAGGGCCCGGATATCGGCCACCGCCGCCTCCATCTCTTCCGCCGTCGTCTCGTAGGTGACCCCCACGGTCTGGAGGACGCGGCGTTTGGGCCGCTTCGTCCAGTTGTCCACCTGAGAATCCGCCACGTGTTTGTTGGGAATCGAGATCAGCGTGGCATCGAAGGCCCGGACGCGGGTCGAGCGGAAACCGATCCGCTCCACGGTACCCTCGATCTCGCCCATCTTTACCAGGTCCCCCACCGCGAAGGGCTGATCGAGGAAGATGAAGATCGACCCGAAGAAGTTCGAAAGCGTGTCCTGAAGGGCCAGGGCCACCGCCAGACCCCCGATGCCCAGCCCCGCAATCAGGCTCGATACGCTGTAGCCCAGCATCTGGATGACCCACACGCCGCAAAAGACCCCGATCGTGACCTTCAGGGCCTTCCTCAGGAGCGGCACGAGCTGGTCGTCGAGCTTCGAATCGGTCCTCTTGGCCACGTGGGCGAGGTACTGGACCGCTACGTCCACGATCCGGAAGAGGAACCAGAGGAGTTCGCCCGCCAACAGGACCTTCACGATCCCGTACACCATCCCCCGGATGTTCGGGTCCACCGGCAGCCGCATCACCCCCACGGCCCCCGCTAATCCCCCCAGCACGAACAGCCATCCCAGGGGCTTGGCGGCCGCTTCGGCCAGCATGTGGTCGAAATTCCACGGCGACCGTTTCAGAAGCGGAATCATCTTCCGCTCCATCACAAAGTCCGATACCTTCTTGAGGACCAAGCCCAGCAGGATGAACACGAACGCCGCCAGGAACTGCCACACGGCCACGCCCAGGACCTCCACCACGGCCCACGGGCCCAGGACCTTCTTCATCTCCTCGGAAAGGTTCAGGATGGGTCCCTCGTCCTCCCCGGAGGCCTTTTCTGGGCTTAGAGGCGGGGTTTCGGCGGTTTCGGACGCGCCCTCGGCCTCGGGCGTGCCCTGATGAACCGGCGGCGGACCGGCCTCCTTGACCTCGACCTCCTCGGCCACGGATTCCCCGGTCGGGGCGGCCGCCGAGGGGCCCGCCAACACCATCAGAAGGGCCAGAAACGCCGTTTTCCTCATCGATGGACCTCCTCCTCGCTCGCGGGCCTACACCCTACACGCCGAGCCCCCGTCATGCAAGGAAGTCGCGTTTGGCCGCCACAAGGGACGGAGGGGCAAGAGCCCCTACTTCGGCCATCTGAGCCCCCGTGGCACCACAATCCCCGGCCCCAGCACCTGCCTCGGCCGCGCGGAGAACTCGAACTTGAGGACCGTCACCCCCCCACCGTTCGGAGCCGCTCGACGGCCTCCGGGGGCCCTCGGCCCGGCAGGCGTCGGCAAATTGGGCCACCAGGTCCCGCCCCGGACCCCGCCGGACAGCGTTGTAGGGCATCTGGGCGGTGTCCCAGAGACAAAATCCCTCGTGATGCTTCGTCGTCATCCCAACGTATTTCATGCCCGCCCGGCGCGCGAGGCGACACCAAGCGCGGGCCGGATTCCGCCTCACGCGCCAGGAATCGGCGAGCGCCTCATACTCCTTCGGAGGCTTCCGCAGGCGATTCAGGGCCCATTCCCCAAGCCCCGATTGCGAATAGAGCCCCCCGTGCACGAACAGGCCGAATCGGGCCTCCCGGAACCATTTCAGGCGCTCGGGCTTCGCGACGGGACGGGTTCAGGGGCATGGACGCATTCCCCCGAGAACAGGCCGCTACTGGTTCTTACAGGCCCACATCAGCTCATCGATACTGCTCTCGGCCATCGCCTGGACGTCGTCGCCGGCCCCGTAATAGATTTTCACCGCCCCGTCCTCCTCCGGCACCGCCGCGCAGCAGAAGACGACGTTCGGCACGAGTCCATGCCGCTCGTAATGGGCGTCGGGCTGCATAATCGGGTGCTCGGCCCGGGCCAGGACCTTCGAGGGGTCCCCCAGATCCAGGAGCATCGCCCCGAGCGTATACCAGGTGTTGGCACAGGGCATCATCACCCCGTGAAAAAGCACCAGCCACCCCTCATCCGTGCGGATGGGGATGCTGGACGGCCCCACGCCGCTAGCGCAGAAAAGGCCGCATTCGGACCGCTTGAGGACGATATCCGAGCGGCCCCAGAAGTGCAGGTCTGGGGAGTAGGATATCCATATGTCGCCCTTCCCGGCCGGCACGTTCGGGCGGTCCAGGCGGCCATACATCCCGTCGATTTTCTCCGGGAAGATGACCATATTGCGGTTATCGACCTCGTCAAGCCAGTCGAAGAACGTCACATTTTCCCAATCCTCCGTCACGAAGAGCGCCGAGCGGCAGCCCAGGTGGCCGTGGACCGCCAGCGTCATGAAATACCGCTTCTCGGCCTCGAAATAGGTAATCCTCGGGTCGTAGACCACGTGCGTGGCGAATTGCTGGAAATCCTCCTCCTGCGGAAGCGGCAGGGGCTCGGGCCGCGGGGTGAAGTGAATTCCGTCGTCGGAGTCGGCCAGCCAGATCAGCGTGTTTTGGCACATCTGGTTGACGCGGCAGGCCATGACATACCGCCCGTTGTGTTTGATGACGCCGGAGTTGTAGACGCCGGAGACCCTCCAGGGGAACGCCTCGGCCGTCAGGATGGGGTTCTCCGGGTGCCTCCGCACGACCTCGCGGGTGAACTTGCGCATCATCCGCTCCTTATCCGTGGAAAAAGTCGGCCGCCCACCGTACCCCCGCACCCCCCTCGACGCCAGGAAAAACCCGCCCCCCGCTCGCCGCAGCCATATACACTCGACGCAACATTTCGCCCCTTAAAGCGCACCGCTCCGGGAGCCATTTTTGCTGCGTTCAATCCCCCACCCTGATCGTTAAGCTGGGCAAGATGGGTAAGCTTTTCGCCCCGTTTGGCGGGATTCGTGAAACGGTTTATCCCTAAGCGACACACTTTTCGCGACTTCTTGGGGGGTATGAGGGGGGTAGGCGGGGGGAAGTCGCACCTTTTGCCCCCCTTCTTGCACGAACGCACCCCCCTTCTCAGGCCCTTCGGAGACTCAGGCGGACTTGCCCGTCGTCGTCTCGCGCGAAGCCGGATGACGCAAACGCACCAGGCGGGTGCGCGTGTGCGACACCGGCGGGAGCGGCGCGGGGAAAAAGTACGTGTGATGTCTATGCCATCATCCGTCAAGGCGGCCGTGCCGCGGGCGCGGGCGCCGGTGCGGCCAAACGGGGGGATTTGACGGGCGCCGGTTTGTGCGCCATACTGTCGCCGTACGGACCTAGGGCCGGGGGAGATGGAGCCTGCGCATGCATCGATGTGTCCTTGTCGCCCTGGCGATAGGCTTGGTCCTGGCCGCCTCGGCGGCGGCCGACGACGTCTATGACGTGACCGAGAGCGAGACCTCGACGACCACGTTCGGCGATTACGTGGGGGGCGACGCGCGGCAGGCGTACGTCCACGTCTCCGGGGCGGGAACCATCTGGACGGTCGACAGCGGGTGGGACAACGGGTTCAGCGGCGCCAAGAGCTTCTGGACGATCGCCGACGGGGCCCGGATTCTCGTCACCGCCGCCGCGGCGATCAACAACAACATGGACGACCTCATCCACGCCCGCGACTTCGGCATCGCGGGCGCGAACACGGGCGAGGTGTTCGAGCCGGCCGCCGACTGGAACGCCGACCTCGGCTCGGCGGCGGCGCCGACCGGGGGCCTCTCGACCCTCACGGTCCAGAACGCGACGCTCCTGACGCACGCGACGCAGAGCCTCCCGTCGATATGGAAATACGTGGACTCGAACCTCAGCCATCACGGCCTGCTGAACTTCACGACCGGCCCGAACGCTGTCTGGAAGGTCCGCACCCAGGACCAGTCCTACGACGGGGGCATCTACTGGAAATATGACTGGACGCTGGACGTGGCGGCGGGCCTCGACCTGGAATTCCTCGACACGGCCCCCGAGCGGGCCCTCGGCGCCGACGTCGGCTTCGGGCCCTACGGCGCCGACGGGACCACGCTCACGAAGACGGGCGGCGGGACCTTGACCCTGAACGGCGCGATGGGCTGGCAGCCCGACTCGACGCTTCGCGTCTCCGCGGGCGGCGTCCTCTTCGGCGGCTACGACCCCGGCGACGGGTTCACGAGCGGGTACATGGGCGGCTCCGGCCCGTACCTGACGCTGGACGTCGAGGCGGCCGGAGCGGCGGCGCTCGCGCACCCGAACGCCTCGGATCACTGGACCGTCGAGGCGATCGCGTGCGACGGGACGCTCGAAGTCGGACCCGGGCAGGTGGCCGCGACCGAGGACCTGGCGTGCGCCGCGACGGCGCTCGTCGCGCTCCAGGTGAGCGCCGCCGACGCCGGCCGCACGAAGATCGACGTGGGCGGCACGTTGACCGAGGCGGGGACGCTTCGCGTGGACAACGCGGGCGGCCTGGGCCTCGGCTCCTACACGCTCTTCGGCGCCGCCTCGTTCGGCGGTCCGGGCTTTGCGCTCGATCTGCCGACGGGATACGCCGGGAGCTACGGCGGCGGGGTGCTCCAGATCACAGGCGTGCCGGAGCCGGCCACGGTGGCCCTGGTGGCGATGGGTCTGGCCCTGGCGCTTCGCCGCCGGAGACGCCACTAAGCACCGGCGGGCACGCCGCCCGTGGCGCCCGGCGGTGGATCGGCAGAGCCGCCGCGCCAAGACACAAGGCGAGGGTTGGGCCTACTCGTTCTCCTCGACGCTTCGATACGTGTAGCGTTTCCCCGGCACGAGCCAGCTCACGGCGCGCGTGCGGCGCTTCGGGCGGACCTCGCGACGGAAGGCGTGGCGGACGATCTCGGCCTCGGCCGATTCGTGATAGGCGAGCACCCGCCGCAGGTCGCCGTCCCGGCCCCGCGCGAGCATCACGAGGACCACGTTCGTCAGGTCGCGGCCGGCGACCGAGCCGGTGGCGACGCGAAGCTCGCGGAGGCTCACGTTCGCCAGGGGCAGCCCGGCCATCCGGACGAGCCCCCAGAGGGCCCCCTCGAACCGCACGACCGCCCCGCCCACCTCGACCGGGTCGAACTGGATGACGGCCTCGCCCGTGGGGCCGGAGGGCACCAGGACGACCCGCCCCGCCCCGCGAAACACCAACTGCGGCTGGAGCGACGAGAGCTCCGGAAAGACGATCTCCTGGCCCTCCGCGACCGCCAGGTCCGCCGCCACCAGGGTCTCCGTGCCGCGCTCCCCGAACGAAAGCGTCGCCGATTCCATCCGGTCCCACTGGTCGAGCAGGCCCGCGAGGACCTGGAGGGCCGTGGGGGCGTAGTCGAAGACGGCGTCGATGACGGCCGGGAGCGGGCTTCCGGGCGGGGCCGCGGGGGCCTCGTCGAAGGCCTCCAGGAGCATCGTCTGGAGGCGGGCCTCGACCTGGTCGGGGGAGGATTCGGAGGCCATGACCTCGGCCGCCTCGGGCCCGAGCTCCGCCGGCTCGCTCTTTCCGGCCAGGGCGAACCCGATCCGCAGAACCGCCCGCGCGAGCATCCCCCGCACGTGCTCGACGCCGCCGTCGGCGGCCGAATCGAGGAGCCCGCCTTCCACCTTAGTATCGAGATACGCAAAGACCATCTCGAGCATCGGGCCGACGGTCCAGCCGAACTCGTCCTCCCCGCTCTCGGCCTCGGAGACGGCGGCCCGGCCGGCGGCGCGGCGGGTCAGGGTCTCGGCCATCACGAGGCCGCGGGAGACGGTGCGGGCCCAGTCGCGACGCGCGAGCGGCGTGGCGGGGTCCTGAAGCTCCCTGAGCTCGAGCACCAGCTCGCGGGCCGTCCGCATGTCGCGGGCGACGATGGCCGCGTGGTCCGGGCTGATCCCGACCTCGATCGTCTCGGGGCTCTCCTCCTCCAGCCGCTCGACCGCCTTGACGATGCTGACGGTCGACCAGATGAGGCTCGGCTCCATGCGCAGCGTCCAGGTGTGCGGCAGGCGGCGCCGGCCGAGGGTGAGCGGCTTCGGCTCGGCCTCGGCCCACGCGTCGTCGTGGAGCCGCCAGGCGGCGTCCATCTCGGCGGGGGCAAGGGGCTCGTGGGCCAGGCATCCGGCCAGGCCGATGCCGGCGAGAACCAAGGCGAGGACGGCAAGGGGTCGGGGCATGGTCGGCTCCCTTCGAGGGTCCGAATCCAGCCTACCGCCGCCGCCCTCCGGAATCAACGCTCCGCGCAGACCGCTTGCGGCGGAGGGCGGCCGGTGGTAGCATCGTAGACGAGCCCTGCATGCGGAGGCTGCCATGAAGCGATTGCCGCTCGTCCCTCTCGTCGCCCTTCTCGCCGGATGCGGGGCCCCGGTCCTGAGGATCGATCACGGGACCCTGGCCGCCCTGCCCGTCCCGGACGACGTCCGCCGCGTCGAGGTCCACCCGTTCGAGGTAACCGACGGGCCGGAGGACTCGTTCGGGCGGGTGCTGGCCGGGCGGATCATCGAGGCGCTCCGCCCGACGGGCCGGTACGAGATTCCGCCCGCCAGCGGCCCCGTCGACGCGACGCTCGGGGGCACGATCGAGATCGAGTCGCGCGACGCGCCCGGCCGCCGCACCGTCCGCGGCCGGACGGCCGAGGGCGTCCTGGTGGAGCGGGCGGTCGAGACGCTCGAGCGACACGTGACGGTCCACACGACGATGGTGCTTCGCCGCGCGGGCGGCGGGGATGTCCTCGCCACGGCCGAGACCCGCGAGGCGTACGATTCGCTCATGGACGAGGCGGCGTACGGGGCACTGGGCCTGGCGAGGCCGGACGACCCGGCGAACGTGCCGCCCGTGGCGGCGATCGCCGAGCGGCTGCTGGACGTGTGCGGGGTGTCGCTGGCGCGAATGCTCACGCCGGTCGAGGTGAGGGCCGAGGTCCCGCTTCGGGAGGCCGAGGGCGACGCGGCGCGGCGGGGGCTCGATGCGGCCCGGGAGGGGAGGTATCCGGACGCCGCGGCCCGTTTCGAGGAAGCGCTCGAGGCGCGCCCCGGCGACGCGGCCCTGCACTTCAACCTGGCTGCCGTCCTCGAAGCCGGCGGCGACCTCGCCGCCGCACACGACGAGTACAAGTCCGCCCTCGCCGCCTCCGACGGCGCCGACCCCGAAGCCCACGACGGGGTCGTGCGCACGCATGCCGTGATGGAGGGTAGCCGGTTGCCGGTTCGGCGCGCAAGGTGAGGGCGGCGCGGCGTCACCCGCGTTTGCGCAGCGCCCGGACGCGTGCTTCAAAGGCCTCGGTCTCGGCGCGGACCTGCTGGACGAAGCTGTTGGCTTCGGCGGAGCCGAGGACGGCCTCCATCTCCTCGTCGGAGGCGTAGCACATGCGGCGGAAGGGGTCCTCGAAGTCCTTCTTTCGGCTGGCGAAGGTCGCCTCGGCGACGTAGCGCTGGGCCTCGAGGGCGCCGTCGAGGGCGTCCGACCACGCGTCCGCCGTCAGGTCCGTCTCGCCTCGAAGCTCCAGGAGCACCGCCAGGGCGTGCCGCCGCTTGGCGTCGGGGTAGGCCTCCCACAGCTCGTCGCATCGGGCGTGGATGGCGTCCCAGGAATCGAGCCGGCCCTCGCAGATATCCGCGATCATTTGATCGACGTCCTCCTGCCGCATGATCTGCCCGCCGCAGTTGACCCATTCGCGGTCGCGCTGGTCGGCCCCGAACGCGTCGACGAGGGCCGCGCGGTCGGCCTTCGGGTTCGTCTCCATCCAGGCCGCCAGCTCGCCCAGGGCGTAGTAGAGGAGCATTTGGGCGTAGGCGGCATAGCCCTCGCGGGCGTGGATGACGCAGACGGGGCGGGGGGATTTCTCGACGCCCTCGGCGAGGATGTCGAGAGCGTCGACGTCCTCGGCGGGGCCTTCGAGGAGCGCGCGGCCTCTGGCGACGAGGGCCTCCTCGTCGGCCTCCTCGTCGGCCTGGTCGTCGCCGGCGTCGCGGGCGGCGGCCCGGCCGGTCCAGAGGGCCAGGAGGCGGCGGCCCTCGATCATCTCCTCGGCCGTGTCCGGGGCGAGGCTCGCGAACTCGACCTTCTGCTGCCTGTGGAGCCGCTTGTCGCGTGCCCCGAACTTCCAGGAGTTGCGCGCCAACGCATACATATTATAGCGCCACCAGTACGCGGGGACCATACAGAGCCGCCGGCCGGCCTCGTCGTTCGCCACGAGCGCGAACGGAAGCGGCACGTCCAGCTCGGCCGGGTAATCGCCCTTGGCCAGGAGCGTGAACGAGGCGAAGCGGGAGTTGTGCTTCAGGCTGACGCACAGGCCCGGCCAGAACCCGCGTCGGGCGTGAAGTTCACCGTCGGGGGCCCGGCTGTTGTGGTTCGAGCCGATGGTCGCCGCCGCCGCCAGGTTCGACTGGCCCATCACGAGCGAGGCGATGAGGAACGAGTTGTTGTGGTGCTGCTCGTGGGCCGGGAAGATAAGGTTGTTGAGGAGCTCGCAGCAGGAGACGGTCGAGTTGTCGCCGAGGACGGAATGGATAAGGCGGGCCCCGTACTTCAGGTTCGAGTTCTCGCCCATGACAAAGCGGACGGCCTTGCACCCGTAAAAGACGTGGCAGCCGTAGCCGATGATGCCGTTGACGAGCTCGACGCCCTCGCCGATCTGGGAGGGCTGTTCCTCGGAGCTCGCGATCGTCAGGTTCTTGAGCTTGTTCGCCCCCTTGATGTAGGCGGCGTCGCCGATCTTGACGTCTTTGATGATGCGGCAATTCTTGATGACGCAGCGGTCGCCGATGGTGCCGTAGAAGCCGCGCCGGGGATCAAAGGTCCGCTGGGTGATCTCGCGGAGGCGTTCGGCCAGGGCCGGGCGGCCGGGGTGCATGGCCCAGAGCCACGCGTCGCCGGTCGTCATGCCGTCGAAAGGCAGGACGCTGCGGCCCCCCGCCTCGTTCACGAGGTCCAGCTCGATGCGGACCTCCTCGCCCTCGCCCTCCTTGACGATGCCGTTGCCGAACTTGGCGTGGTTCGTGCAGTGCATTTCGTCGAGGTTCATGACGATGCAGTTATCGCCGATGATGTAGTGGGCGAGATAGCGGACGTTGTGGACGGCCACGTCGTCGCCGAGGTCGCAGGCGAGGATGCGGCTGTTCGTCAGGCCCACCGGCACGCGCATGTCGTGATGCTCGAGGCACTGCTCCTCGAGCCGCCCGATCCGCACCAGGCCGTGGAACTGGCAGTTCACGATCTGCTCGGGGGTGAACTCGTCCGTGACGAGCAGGTGGTTCCAATCGTCGGCCCGGTTCCCGTTCTTGACGAGGGTCTCGATCTCGTCGGCTCGGAGGGGCCGGTGGCCGTCGACGGGGCGCGCGGCCTGCTCATCGCGAAGGTAGTACTCGTCCTTGCCCTCCGGCAGGTAAGGCGGCTCGATGAACCCCTCGCCCAGCCGCTCGATCGGCAACACCTTCAGCTCGCGCATGGCCTGCTCCCCGGCCCGGGCCGCGGCGCCCGGGCTCGACCTGGTGGCTCCTGCTACTCGCGACACCCACTCCGACGCTTACTGCTTCGGCGAACCGCCCTTGCTCGCCTGAATCCATTTGTAGTAATCCGCGAGCGACAGGTTCCCCGCCGCCGCCTCGTCGAGGAAGCAGACCGTGTCGGGATGGTACTGGAGGGCGCCGGCGGTGATCATGCACGTGACGGGGCCCTCGGCGGCGGCGGCGAAGGCTTCGGCCTTGTTCGCCCCGTTCACGACCATGACGCACTTCCGGGCCTCCATGATGGTGGCGACGCCCATGCTGATGGCGTGGCGGGGAACATCGTCGCGGTTCTCGAAGAAGCGGGCGTTGTCCTCGAGCGTCTGCTCCGTGAGGGTGACCATGCGGGTCCGACTGCCGAGGCTGCTGCCCGGCTCGTTGAAGGCGATGTGGCCGTCGGAGCCGATCCCCAGGACCTGGCAATCGATGCCCCCCGCCTCCGTAATCATCTCCTCATATCGGGCGCAGAACGCCTCGTGGTCCGCCTCCGTGCCGCTCGGCACGTGGACCCGGTCGGCCGGCACGTTGATGTGGTTGAAGAGGTTCTCGTGCATGAAGTGCCAGTAGCTCTGCGGGTGGTCGTGGGGGAGGCCGACGTACTCGTCGAGGTTGAACGTCGTGACGCCCGAGAAGTCCAGGCCCTCCTCGGTGTGCAACCGGATCAGCTCCTGGTACAGGCCCACGGGGCTGGAGCCCGTGGCGAAGCCGAGGACGGCCTTCGGCTTGGCACGAACGACGCCCGCGACGGCGGCGGCGGCCTTGCGACTCAGGTCCTCATAGCTCGGACAGATGACGATCTCCATGGCGCACTCTCCTCTTGCGTGGTTCGAACGGGCCGTGTCCCGGCGATGTGCCGCTTGACGATCGGCTCATGCGGCAATCGCACGCCACCAAGGCGCACGTTCGAGTCTACGCGCGCGGGCGGCGGGGGCAAATCTATTCGGGCGGGAGGCGAAGGCTTTTCCGGAGCGGACGCGCGGCGATGCCGCTTTCTGGCTACCCTTTGCGGCAATGCCGCCCATTCGCTATCGCGCGGCGCGGCGGCGAAGGAGCACAAGACCCGCGATCGCCAGAAGCGCGACGCCCCCCGCGACCGCCGCCACGGCCGGGCCGAGCAGCGACGGGGCGGGCGCGGGAGGCGCCGGCGCGGGGGGCGCCGGCGACCGCTCGGCGGCTTCCGTCTCGGGCGGACCGACACCCACCACGCCCGCCAGGGGCGGCTCCACGAGCGGCGAGGCCACGAAGTCGCCCTCGATCCCGGAGGCCCAGTCGACGGGAATCAGAAGCTCGATGCCTGGGTTCTGCTGCTTGACGATGCACGAGCACGGGCCCACGAGGAACCCCGCCGCTTCCTCCAGGTTCGCCGCGTTGATGCCCTCGCCCACCAGGGCCCAGAGCACCAGCCCCCGCCCGTAGACCGGAAAGACCATCGGCTCGGCGAACTCGCCGAGGTCGGCCTCGGTATGGAGCAGCATCGAGACGAGGGCGGCCTCGGCGGGGTCGTCGCGACGGACGGCGACGGTCGCGAAGGCGATCTGGAGGTCGGGCGGCCCTTGGGTGTCGTAGACGGGATCGTTCCACTCGCCGGGCGGCGGGGCGGGGAGCCGGAGCGTCTCGGCCAACCGGGCCGACTCGCGCGCGAGCACCGCCCGGGCCGCGGCGTCCTTGGCGGCGTCGCCCGATTCGAGCAAGACGAAGACGGCCGAGGCCCCGGCCATGAGGTGTTTCGCGACCGCCTGCCGCGCAGGCGAGTCCGCCAGACGCGCGACGGCCTCCACTTCGAGCGGCCCGGCCCACGCATCCTCCTCGACACCCGCGACGGCGGGGTACCGGGCGACGACTCGCGGCAGGGGCGCCGGGCTGCGGGCCTCCCAGACGGCGGCCCGCTCGGGGGCGACCTCGCCCGCCAGGTCGACCGTTTGGACGAGCGCCGCGGGCTGCGGCCCGCCGCGATCGAGCGCCTCGTGAAGCGGCGCGAGGGCCGCCTCCCGGGCCTTCGTCAACGGCCCGCGATGGAACACGAGCACCTCGTACGGCTCGGCCGGCCATCGCTCCAGGGCGTACCGGTAGACCGGGACGTTGCATGCCAGTGCGGGCGCGGCCAAGGGGAGAACCAGGAGCACGGCCGCCGATCTCAGCGGGTGGCGTTGCATGTCAGCCCTTCAGGGACGCGTCGTCGTCCCGCGCGGTCAGAGGAAACGGCGTCGGGGCGGCGGGGGCGTCGACGTGGACCAACTCGATGCCGCAGCAGACCGCCTCGCCGCGCTCGGCCTCGAAGGTGACGACGAGCGTCCCGTCGACCTCGACGTCCTCGATCGTGCGCACCACGCCCCGCCTCGCGCCGCCCCCCTCCCGGGCCGGGTCGAAGGCCTCGAGCACGGTCCGGCCGCCGAGGGCCACGTCGAAGACACGCTTCCCCGGCTCAAGCCCCTCCGGTTCGACGAAGTGCAGGCGGACCGTGTACGTGCCCTTCGGGGCGGTGACCTTGACGCGACCCGGGCCCAGCAGGCCGCTGGCGGCGACCCACGGGTGGCCCTGGCTCGCCTCGAGCCAGGAGACGTGGTGGTAGAAGGTCCGCAGGCCCTCGAGCTCGGCGGGCAGCTCGGGCGAGGGGCTCCCGGCGGAGGGACAGTCCCACCACAGCGTACCGCCCGAGTCCCGCCGGTCGCCGGGGGCGCCGAAGTTCAGGCCGATCCGTCCCGGCGTCGGGTACGCCCCGAAGGTCCAATACTCGACCTCGGGCATGTGCACGAGGCCGAGGGAGCTTCGGTTCTGGTACGGGCAGCCGCAGGTGCGGGTGTAGTCGGGGGCGTTCAGGACCCCGTCGGCGACGATGAGGTTCGAGGTACACCCGCTTCGAAAGCCTCCCAGGTTCCCCGTGCCGGAGTCGGCGGAGATGTCCAGGAACCCCGCGCACCCGGAGCGGAACGTCAGGAGGTGTCGGCTCCCCGCGCTCGGGCCGCACCCGTGGAAGCGGCGGAAGCGCCACTCGCGTTGCTCGCCGCCGGTGTCGACGACGGTCCGCTGGACGCCGGTCAGGAGGTCGAAGGCCCGCCGGCCCTGGGTCAGGATGGTGCGGCCACGGATCATCAGGCCCCACTTGCCCCACCAGAGAGGGTCGGCGCTGGAGTCGAGGCCGGGGTTCGGATGCTTGGCGTAGCCGACGGTCTTCAGGCCGTCCCAGAGGACCGAACCGTCCTCGCCGCGCAGGGCCCCGGCCGAGACGAGGACATCGTGCTCGGCGCTGTAGGAGATCTGGTTCGCGACGCATCGGTCGGACTGCCAGAGGAGCTCGCCGGTGCGCGCCTCGAGGGCCAGGATGCTCCGCCCGCCCCCCTGGACCTCCCCGCCCCGGCGCGCCAGGCGCGCAAGATCGGCGGAGCTCGGCTTGTCGATGCAAAAGACCTTTCCGCGCCCCGCGGCGACGGCGTAATGGCCGAAGCTTTCCTCGGCGGTGCGGGTCCAGAGGACGCGGCCCGAGGGACGGTCGAAGACGACGAGGCGGCGGCTGGAGGCGTCGGCGTTGTAGCGGCCCTTCGACTCCGGCACGATCGGGTCGGCCCCCGCGACGAGCACATCCTCGTAGACGAGCATGAAGAGCCACTCCGACCCGCCCGGCAGCTTGAGCGTCCGGACGGTCCGGCCGGTGGCGGGGTCGAGCTGGTGGCACGCGATGCCGGCGGCGACATAGACGGCGTCGGGCACGGCGAAGAAGTTCCCGCCGATGGCGTGGGCCCCGCGCTGATGCTTGGTGATGTTATAATACTTCCCGATGCCCTCGAACGTGCGGGTCCAGAGGAGGCGGCCGGTGTAGACGTCGCCGGCGCTGAGGGTGTCGGGACCTTCGATGAAGAGGCGCCCGCCCGCGACCTGCTCGACGGGACCCTCGCCGTGGCGCGGCAGGATGAGGGAATTGGAGAGGGCGTTGCCGAACCAGAGGACGCCCAGCGGGGCCCGGACCCGGTCGTCCCGGCTGCACCGGGTGTTCCCCGCGTCGGCGTTCTGGCCCCGCCAGTCGCCGGAGCGGGGCAGGGGGCCGGGGCGGGTGAGGATCGTGAGCCCGTCGGCCACCCGGAGGTCGGCCTCCTCGGCCACAGCCGTCTCGGCGCGGGCGGCGAACGCGTCGCTCTCGGGGCCGAGGACGAGGACCGCCCGCCCGCCGTAGGGCCGGAGCGTGCGGTAGAGCGTCGCGGCGCCGGAGTCGCTTGTGAGGCCCACGGCCTTCGCCTCCTCGCTCGTGATGAGGGTCGCGAGGTACGGGGCCCAGGTCATCTTCGCCGGGTCGCCGACGAGGGCCGCGGCGCCCGTGCCGTAGACGCCCGCGTCCAAGAGGCGCCGGCGGAGGGCCGCGACTTTCGTTTCGTCCGGATCGACCGCCACGACGTGCAGGTCGCTCTGCTTGACGAGTTCCTCCACCAGCCCCCCGTCCTTGAGGCCCCACACGAGGGCGTATCCCTCCCGGGCGCCGGCGGCCTTCAGGATGCGGCCCGCGGCGTCGGCCCACTTCGTCTTCTCGAGCGGCTCCGGCGCCGGCCGGCCGTGCGTGCGGACGGCCTTCGGCTCGCCGGAGGCGTAGCAGAGGACCTCGCCCTCGGCGGTGGTGACGACAAGGCGGCCCTCGGCGGCGAGGACGCTCTCGATGCGACCCTCGATCTTCGTCTCCCAGAGGGCCTCGGGCCGGTCGCGGGTATCGCCGGCCGCGACGAACTGAAGCCCGCCGCGCCCGCTTACGACGAGCGTGTCGCCCGCCCGGAGGTACGGGCTGACCTTCCCGGGCCCGCCCCCCGGCCGGATGGAGCCCTGGTAGATGGGCCGCTTCTCGGTGGGTCCGTCCTGAGGATGGGAGAGGCGGACCTCGACGTGGCCCGTCTCAAGCTTCAGGGTCCGGGGATCGAACGTCCCGCCGCCCACGTACCACGCGTCGGGCGCGAGGACGGTCCCGCCGCGCCGGCCCGGTCCCTCCAGGGCGACGGCCCATCCGCGCTCGAGGTCGAAGGCCCGGCCGCCCGCCCATCCGAGCCGCCCGGCCCCCGCGACCCTCGTGCCGCCCCCGTTGTCGGCGTATCCGACGAAGCGGCCGTCCGCCCGGTCGAAGACGGCGGGGCTGGAGCCGGAGCCGGGCACGAGGACGCGGTCCTCGGTGACGGCGACGTGGCCCTGCGGGCTGAGCCCCGCGAATGCCGCAGCCCCGGGGTGAGGCCGGAGCCGCCACGTGAAGCTCGTCGAATCGTTCGTCCATCGGACGCGGCCGGTCTCGGCGTCGAGGGCGTGAACGAAGGCGCCCATGAACGGCCACACCCCCGCCGTGAAGTACACCGTCCCGTCGGCCACCGCCGGCCCGCCGCGCACCGGCCACGTGGCCATGACCCGCTCGTTGCCGACGAGGCGCCGGTCGCTCGGCCCGCCGCGGAACGTCCACAAGCGTCGCCCGTTCCTCGCGGCGACGCAGTGCAGGAGCCCGTCGTCGCTGCCGACGAAGACGCGGTCCCTCCAGGCGGCCGGGGCGACGCGGATCGGGCCGCCCGTCCAGTACCGCCACACCTTCTCGCCCGTCGCCAGGTCGTAGGCGGCGAGCGAATCGTCGACGGTCGAAGCGACCAGGAGCTTGCCCTCCAGGACGACCGGCTCGTAGCCTCGGTCGAACTGCATGCGGCCCTCGTCGCGCCAAGCGGGCCGCTGGGCCGGAAGGCGACGCCGCCAGTGCAGGTGGAGGTCGGCCGGGAGGGAGGCGTCGGTGTACGCGGTGCGCCCCGCGTCCGCGCGGTAGTGGGTCCACTCCGCCGCCGCGGGGGCGGTGAGGGCAAGGAGGAGCACGGCCGTCGTCCAACGTCGGGTCATGGGATTCCCATATCTTTGTTCAATGCATCGTCCACTTCGCCGGCGACGCGGTAGAGCGTCTCGAGGGCGGCCCGAAGGTCGCCCTTGCCGGCGGCGAGGTCCTTGACGGCGGACTCGGCGGCGCTCGACCATCGCTCGAACCGCGCGTCCTTCGGCCGCACCTCGCCCACCGCGGTCGTGTATCCGTCCGGCACAAACGTGCCGACGACGTTGCCGGCGACGTCCGTGCCATTGTAGGCGCCGCGGTAGGCCCCTGTGAACCGGTCGCCCTCGCGCTGGAGGTCCACGGTGTAGACGCCCGTCCCGCCGGCGACCCACGGGTCCTTGTTGATCGTGACCTCGACGCGGTATCGGCCCTCTGCGAGTTCCGTGGCGGCGCCCGCGTGGCGGGCGGTGTTATAGGTGGTGGCCTTCGGGAGGACGCCGGGCTTGAGCTTCCCCTGGTGGAAACAGATCGTCAGGTCGAGGCCATGACGGCCGGTTCGGCCCTCCTCGACACGGTCGGGGCGAACGAGGGCCCCCTCCAGGAGGAGCTGCACCACGTCGTACGTCTCCGTCACCGACGGGTAGAGCCGATCGAGCCCGTCGCGGACGGCGTAGAGGGCCTCGAGGGCCTGGAGCCCCTCGATGAGCATCTCGTACTGGACCGTGGCGACGGCGCCCTCGGCGGCGGCCGCGGCCATCGCGCGCGGCGTGCTCCCGACCATGTTGCCGAAGTGGACGTAATGGTTGAGGGGACGGAGCTTCTCGCCCGCCTCGTTCGTATACGTCCAGTAATCGATCCCTTTCCAGCAGATGCCCTCGTAGCCGGTCGCCCCGGTAACCGCGGGGAGCGAGAGGTATGTCCGCGGGTTCGCCCCGACCTTGTCGCGGCTGTTGCAGACGACGGGGTGGCCCGGCACGCGCTGCCTCTTGCTGCCCACGCGGCGGGCGATCTCGAGGTACCCGACGACCATGCCGTTCGGCTGGGTCCGCTCCAGCGGCGTGGGCCCCCACTTCGGGCACCCGCACCCGTGCGTCAGGACCCGCCACTGGAGCGCCGGGTCGATGGCCTGGAAGAAGGCGACCGTCTCGGGGGCCGGCCACGTGTCGCCGCCGGCGCCGAGCAGGAGCTTTGTCTCGCTCCAGCCGAGGCGCGCGAGCACGGCCCGGACGCCCTCGATCACGGCCCGCCACGTCTCTTCCGTCCCCGGCCGACCGAAGATGGGCATCTCGACCGGCACGAGCCGGCCGCCGCACGCCTCGACGACGGGGATGACGTCCGCCCGTTTCTCCGCGCGTCCGCCGTCGCGTCCGTAGCCCCTCTCGTAGAAGCCGTAGGACCAGACGTGCAGGGCCAGGATTCTGGGCGGCCCGCAATGGCGGCCGTAGAGACGCAGGTACCGTTCAAGATACGAAAGCTCGGGCACGAACCGCCCGCCTTCGCGGCGGAAGAGGACGAGCGGATCGTCGCCGAAGACGGTCTGCCCGACCGCCAGGACGCCGAGCACGTCGTTTCCGCCGCGGGCCATGAGGGCGAAGCTCTTCTCCATCAGGGCGAAGTGCCGGTCGCTCCAGCGGGGGACCCCGTAAAGCCCCGCCACCGACTCGGGCGACTGGAGCAGGTTGACCCAAGTGGTCCAGGAGCGCGGCGGGCCGACGTCGAAGGGACTGACCTGGAGCTCCAGGGGCACGCGCTTGCGCGTCCGGCCCGCGACGATCTCCAGTGCGCCCGAGTACCGGCCGGGGGCGGCGCTCGATGGGATCGTGACGGTCACCCACACGGGGAGCGTGGCCGCGTCCTCGGGCGGCGTATCGAGGAGCGGGACGTACTCGCCGCCGACCTTGCCGTAGCGAACGGTGAGGGCGGCCGCGGGGATCGTCGCCCCGCCGGGACCCGCGAGATCGCCCGCCGTCGCCGCCACCTTCCCGAGCGGCGCCTCGGCCACGAGCACCACCTGGCCGGAGGCGATCCCGCCGCGCGGCCCGATCATGCGGACCGGCCCGACGTCGGCGGCGCCGGGGACCGTCGTCTTCGGGCTGATCCAGTCCCACGGCTCGCGGTTGGCCCAACGGACGGTCTCGGCGTCGGCCGGGGTCCCCAGGGCAAGACCGGCCAGAAGGACGAGTGCTTGTCGTCTCATCACGTTAGTCTCGCTCAAGGAGTTCCTGCACCTCGGTCGCCCCCTCGTACACCTCGGCCGGCACGCCCCGGACCCACCCTCTCGCCATCCGGTCCTCCTTTGCGTCGCACCCCGCCCCGCGGCACTCGTATCAACCCGGGGCAGGCGACGGGGTGTCGACGCCTCCGGCTTCGCGCCACGGCAGCGTGTGGTTCTCCCGCCCCAGGGATAGCTTGGACACTCGTTTGCGTTGGGTAGAATGAGCAGGCCCGAACGGAAAGGAGTGTCACGATGGCGAAGATGGAACCCAGGCCTTCGCGGGCTTCAGAGGGAGCCCGGAGGGCGACCGCGGAAGCCCCCGAAGGCCGCGCGGCGGCCCGCGAGGCCCGGGAAGCCCCGGCCGCACAGAAACCGACGAAGCCGGGCGCCCCCGGGGGCAGCCTCTAGCGCTTTTTCATCTCCCTTCGATTTGACTCCATCCGAAAAGCGCGTATACTCCCTGCATGCCGAGGGAACCGGCCGATGGGGTCGGTGCGGGTTCCTTGACGGACGGCGGGACGCCCGAGGCGCGGGATTCCCGCCGGGCATCGAGTGCTCACGTCTCAGGCCGTGCGGGGCCGGTCGGTCCGGCCGACCCGCTCGCGGCACTCGCAAACGCCCCGAATCGGAATCTTGGCGTACGACATGATCGGCCGCAGCCGCGCGGCGGACCGGCGGGTGAAACGAGCGCGCACGGAGGGGTAGACATGAAACGATGCACCGCATGGGGAATCGGAGTGTTGCTGGTTCTGGGGGCGGCGGGGGCCGCACAGGCCACCCCCGTCAACTTCGAGCACATGATCGACCACTGGGACATGACGTGCGGCGGGTGGGCGCCCGGCACTGAGTTCGATGCCGCCCACATCAGCTCGAGCCAGCCGCTTTCGTATACGCACGACGTCACCGGCCAGGTGGACTTGGCCGACCCGGGCGTGAACGTGACGGAGGCGTACCTGGAGCTGGACTTCACGAACGACTGGACCGACTCGCACTTTGTGTGCGGGTGGTTCGGGTGGGACTTCCGCGAGTTCGCCCGCGTCGCCTACGACGGGGCGGGTTGGGTCGAGCTGGGCGAGGTCGATAACGGCCCGTACGAGATCATCCTCGACATCGACTGGCTCAACGACGACGGCCGTCTCGACGTCACCATCAACGTCTGGAACAGCCTGTGCGGCGCCGGCGCCTGGCTCGACCACTCGCGTCTTTGGGGCACGGCTACGCGCCAGGGCCCCGGCGACGAGGAGCCGACGCAGGACCCGCTCGTCCCCGAGCCGACGACGGTGGCGGCCCTCGGGATGGGGCTTGTCGGCCTCGTGCGGTACGTGCGTCGCCGCCGGGCGGCGTAGGTCACGACGCATCCGCGCGGCTGGCGGCCGCGCCTTTTTCCAAACCGTTCGGCACCCCCGCGTCTCCCCGCCGGAGCCGCGGTGAGGGGGTTTGTTTTGGCACGGCCGCACTCAGGGGCTATAATCCGCGGGCACCGGGAGCGAAGCCCACGGAGGCGGCCATGCCCTTCCTTGGAAACTGCCGGGCCACCGGCATCGGAAGCCTGCCCCACACCGACACCGAAGAGGCCGTCGCCGCGGTGCTGGAGCACTGCCCGGACCTGCCCCACTGGCCCCAGCTTCCGAAGGTCAGCCGCCACGAGGGCATGACCGAGCAGGCCTTCGAGGGCTTTCCCGGCCTCGCGGAGGTCGACGGGCGGCTCCGCCACCGGCAGGACGAGGCCTTCTTCCTGGGCGTCGAGCAGGTCTTCGCGGCCTACGAGACGGGCGACACGTCTCCGGCCGCCATGAGCCCCGAGGCCGCCCACGCTCTGAATCCGTTCCTGGCGGCGGTCGAGGCCCGGGGCGCGGTCGAGGCGAAAGGCCAGATCGCCGGGCCCGTCACGGTGGGCATGGCGCTGCTGGGCGAGGACGGAAACCCCATCCTTTACGACGACGTCCTGCAGGACGTGCTGACGAAGTTCCTGTACCTGCGCGTCAAGTGGCAGGCCGATCGGCTTCGGGAGGCGGGCTGCCAGTCGGTCGTCTTCGTCGACGAGCCCTTCCTCGCGAGCTACGGGACGCCCTTTTTCGGCTGGAGCAAGGAGCAAGTGCACGAGGTCCTGGCGACCGTCTTCGCGGGGGCCCCGACCGTCGGCTCGCATTGCTGCTCGAACACCGAGTGGACAATCCTGCTGGAGGCGCCCCTCTCGATCGTCTCGTTCGACGCCTCGGAATTCGCCGACAACTTCCTGGTCTACCGCGATGCGCTGGCGGCGTTCCTTGTGCGCGGCGGGAGCAGGTCCTTCGCCAGAGCCTCATCACTCCGGCGTGCGGCCTGGGGACGCGGCCGATGGAGGCGGCCCGGCGGGCGCTGGAACTCGCGCGGGACCTGGCGGCGGACCTCCGGCGCGCGTACCTGGATGCGTAACGTGCGGCGCTTGCGACGGAAGGAGACGTGACGATGACCGCCGCTCCTCCTCCCCCGCCCCCGCCGGGACCCCCGCCCGGGGAGCCCGTGCCGCCCGAGGTAGAGACGGACGCGTGGTCCCAACCGCCGGGCCAGGCCCCGGTCCACCCCCTGGCCGTCGCCAGCCTCGTTCTGGGCATCTTCTCGATCATTCTGGTTCCGATGGCCGTTGTGTGCTGCGCGTTGGGCGTGCTCCCCTCGCTGCTGCTGGGTCCGGCGGCGGCGGTATGCGGGCACATGGTCCGGGTGAAGATGAAGCACGAGCCGGGAATCGGCGGCGGGGGACTGGCCCTGGCGGGCCTGATCTGCGGATACGCCGGGACGGCCCTGGCCCTGGTGAGCCTGCTGGCGGGGGGCCTCTTGTTCGCGTGGGCCATGCAGCAGAACTCCCAGGCGCCCCCGCCGCCCATGTTCACCGCGCCCTCCTCGACGCCCTGAGGCGGGTCAGGACACGCCCTGGACTCCGGCGGTCCCGCCGCGGGTCGCGTCCGCCCGGGATTCGAGCTTGCGACGTTCCCGGAGGTGGGCCCCCAGGTCGATGAGCGTCTTGCCGCCGATGAGGATCGCGAGCGGGGCCGTGAGCGACCCCGTCCAGATCACGGCGAAACCCCCGCCGACCACCGCCACGTGCATGGCGATGACGCGGCCGTAGGGGCGGTTGAAGAGCCGGTTGGCCGTGGTGCGGCGATACTCGTCCCCGCCGATGAAGTTCCTCAGGTACGAGACGCCGTGGCTCGTCCACATGGCCGCGAACGCCGCTCCCACCGGCCACCACTCGCGACCCGCAGGCACGCCGCCCGGACCGGGGAAGACGAAACCGAACAGGAGAACCACGAACAAGAGGTGCCCGCCGACGAACATGCCGTAATGCAGGCAGAAGAAGCCGATCAGGCCGCGCTTCGTCGAGACGCCCTCCGTCGTGCGGCGCAGCTCCGCCTCATCGCACGGCGCCCGCCGCATGCGAAGAACGTTGTAGACCCCGAGGACGATGTTCTCGAGGCTGTAAAGGAGCATCACGTCGAAGACGCGCCACCCGCCCCAGAGCACCCCCGCAAGCGGCACCGCGTTCGCCGCCACCAGCGCCGCCGCGCTCGCAAACGGGAATCCGCGTCTGGGGAGGATCATGGGGTGCCCTTTGTAACAAAGGGGACATTCCTATTTTCCAGAACCGCCCTGGAGGCGGTGCCAAGGCGTTTTCGCATATCCCTGGTTTGTAACAAAGAGGAATGTCCCCTTTACAGGGAACTGGCGGGCGGAGACGGCACCTCGGTCGGTTTCCGGGCGAAGGGACGGCCTCGGCGGCGCAGGGACGACTCCAGGCCCAGGGCGGCAGCCTTCTCCAGGACCCAGGGATCGTCGCCGTAGGGCCGGTTCCGCCGGGCGCTCAAGCGCACCGCCGCCAGTTCCTTGTCCGTCAGCGGCGTCTTGACGAAGTCGAGCCAATCGGGCGGAAGCCGCACGGGCGGGTCGGCCAGGGCCGGCGTGCCGACGCCGGTCAGACGCGTCCACAGGCTGCACCAGGGCCAGTCCTCGGCGTGTTCCACGAGGCCCGCGCGGAGCGGATTTCGCTCGATGTACCGCACCACCGTGAGCAGATGCGCCCCGTCCTGGACGGGCGGCGCCTTGTACCGCCCGGCCCAGAGGTGCCCGAAGGTGCCGTGGAACTTGTGGTAGCGGCGGACGTGGGTGGTCATGAGCCAATGCATCCACCTGCTCAGGTCGCCGTCCTCGAAGGGCCGGAGGGCGAAGTGGAAATGCGTGGGCATGACGCAATAGGCCAGAATCCGCATGGGCGTGCGGGCGCAGGCTTGGTCCATCAGGTCGACGAAGGCCCCATAATCGCCGCGATGCTCAAAGACCCGGCCGGGCCCGTTGCCCCGGTTCATCACGTGGTAGCAAATCCCGCCCTTGGAGGCTCGCGCGGTTCTGGGCATACCTCTCTGATAACAAACCACGTTCGTCGCCGCAAGAGAAAGAGGGCGTCCCGTATCAAAAGGGTATCAAAAGGGACATTCCTATTTTCCAGAACCGTTCTGGAGGTAGCGCCAAGGCGGTTTCGTATATCCCTGCTCTGCAACAAAGAGGAATGTCCCCTTTGTT
>CAYWVR010000017.1:0-5242 GCA_964461715.1 uncultured Anaerolineales bacterium | reverse complement strand
TGTCCCCTTTGTTGTTCGAGCGGGCGCGAGGCGCATCTGGGAAGGCGACGCGGTCAATTGAGCTGGTAGTACTTCCGGACCAGCCATTCGGCGGTCACGATGCCCAGGAAAGCCACGAAGAGGATGGCGAAAAGGCCGGGCATGGTCTGGAAGCCGACCTCGCGATAGATGTCTTCCTTGATGGTCCGGCTGCGCAGGGCCTCGACCATGTCGCCGAACGCGGCCGGCTCGTAGTACGCCCCGCCGGTGGCCTGGGCCACCTCCTTCAGAAGGCCCCGGTCGATCGAGAGCCGGTCGAACTCCTGGTTGGCCCGGCCCACCGTAAACTCGATTTCCTCCAGTCCCAGCCGCACCCCGTCCTTTCGCGCCTCGACCACCAGCTTGTACGTGCCCGGGTCGGGCGGGGCGATCTCGGTCTCATAGACGCCCACCGAGCCCGGCACCAGCGGCAGACTCAGGCTCTGTCGGTCGTCGCCCTCGCCCAGGAGGACGCCCGTCACGTCGGCGAAGTTGGTGGCGCGGCCCTCGTCGGCGCGGACCTTGGCGCGGACGGGGACCTTCTCGCCGGGGGCGTAGAAGGGCTTGCGCACGAGGACCGTCAGGCCCGGCCCCTCGGCCGCGTCCTTGATCTCGGTGTTCGCCAGGTACCGCATCATCTGGGTCCAGAACTTGATATAGGGCGACTCGCGGCCCAGGGCCCGGTACGGAAGGTACCACTGGTACGTGGTGTCGGCGGCGAAGGCGGCGGTGCGGCCCTGGCCGTAGGGCTGGACGGCCAGCACCACGAGCGGCCCGGCCGGCCCGGTCCGCTCGGGATGGACCGCCAGGACGCTGGCCCCCGGTTTCGGGCGGCCGAGGAGGGTGCAGCCCTTGAGTTGCGGCAGGCGCGCGGCGGGGGTCTGGGCCCCGTACTGGAAAAAATCGACCGCGCCGTAGAAGATCGGGTGATTGGCCCCCTCGGCCGTCAGCTTCAGGACGAAGGGGTCGGTTTCCTGGCCGACGTCGCGTCCGCCGACCTCGACGGGAAGCATCTCCTCCATGGCCGTGCCGCCGTACCCGCCGGGCCCGAAGCTGTTGTACCCGCCGATCATCACCAGGCCGCGCCCCTCGGCGACGGCGGTCTTTACGTTCTCAAGCTGCCGTCCGGAGAAGTAGGAGCGGTCGAGGTCGCCGATGACGAACACGTCGAACTTCCGCATGTCCTCGAGCGTCTGCGGGAACGCCGACATCGAGACGCCCTTCATGGAGCCGGACTGGAGGAACTCGCCCTTTCGGACCTGTACCAGGGCCAGCAGCTCGACGTTCGGGTCCGTCTCCAGGACGCTCTTCAGGGGCTTGTACTCGGGCCGCACCACGCCCTCGACGTAGAGGACGCGGATTTTCGGGTCCGTCACCAGCAGGTGCACGTCGCGCGTGTTGTTCTCGGCCCGGCGTTCGGCGGGGTCGGGCTGGATGGCCACGGTGTAGGTATGGCGGCCGACGTCGGTGGGGGTAACCGTGAGGGTCACGCTCTGGGTGCCTTGGACGGAATCGAGGCGGAGGGGCTCGGCGCTGACGGACATCTCGCCCTCCCTGAGGCGGACCTCGACGCTCCGGTCCGCCAGGCCCACGGCGTCGACGTCGACGGTGATGCGGGTGATGTTGTTGACGACGCTCTCCTCGGGGGCCGAAACGTTTTCGATCCAGATGTCCTGGTACCCGCTCTCGGCCGTAAGCTCGGTGCCGATGCCGACGGCGTAGACGGGCGGGAGGCCGAGCGCGCGGATTTCCTCGGCCACGTCGCCGCCCGCGTTGTGGATGCCGTCGCTCACCAGCACGATCCCCGCCGCGTCCGCCCGCCGCATCGAGACCGTCACGTCGCCCAAGGCGCGGACGAGGTTCGTCGCCTCGCCCTCGGGCTTCGGCCAGGCGGCGGGATCGGCCTTGCGGGCCCGGGCGGCAAAAGTATAGAGGTGGAGGTCGAAGGCCGTCTCCAGCCGCTCGCGATAGTCGGCGAGTTGGCCGGCGGCCTGGGCCAAGCGGTGCGGCGTGTCGGGCCAGTCGCTGACGCTCATCGACCGCGACGCGTCCACCAGGACGTACAGGTCCATCCGGTGCTCGACCTTCTCTTCGTAGCTCAGGGTCGGTTTGAACAGGAGCGCCACCACCAGCAGGATCGCCAGCACCCGCATCACCAGCAGCACCCCCATCGGGAACCGCCCGAGATACTGGTAGACCCGGAGGTAGAAGAAGAACACCCAGACGATGGAGGCGAGGGCCAGGACGACCATCAGGGCGGCCTGGGGACCCGTCTCGGGCCGCTCGTGGGCGTGGGCGGCGACGGCCACCACCAAGGCCGCCAGGCCGAACCCGACGAGCATCTGCCACCACGGAAGGACCGGGCCCGTCTCCTCCGCCCCCTCCCCGTCGTCCCCCCGGCCGCGCCTCAGGGACCCCACCAGCGCCAAGACGGGCGGCACAAACAACAGGGGCGCGAGGCGCCACGCCCGGTTGCGGACCACCCAGTGGACGAGCAGGCCCCAGAAAACGGCCGTCCCCGCCGCCGCCGCGGCCATGGCCGCCGGCACCAGCCCGTCGGGGTGGAAGATGAGGCGCGATTGCGTGAGGGCGAGCATCACCGGCGGCGCCTCAGCGGCCCCTCATGAGGAACTCTTTGACGTAGACCCGCCACCGGGTCTCCAGCTCGATGAGACTCCAGCCGTAGGCCTCCTGGAGGGCCTGCTCCTGGCTCTGGCCCTCCTTGAGGTGCTCGACGAAAGCCTTGAACTTCGTCCGCCCGGCCCGCACGAGAAAATCGACCAGCGTGTACGAGATGTTGTACTCGGGGTAGCCGAAGCTCCGACTCTTGAACACGTAATCGAGCGACCGGCCCTGGCGGGCGGCCTGCTTCGCGAAGTGCTGCTTCTTCGTGCGGAGCGAGGAATCGTTGACCACGGTCATGAACTCCGCCAGCCCCTCGTGCAGCCAGAGGGGCAGGTCCACCGGCCGCTTGTAGAGCTGGAAGAACGCGTGGGTCCCCTCGTGGGCAAACAACTCCTGAAGCCGCCGCACGTCGCGCGAATCCAGGGGGATCACGATGTGCACGAGATGGGGGTATCCGGGCCGGACATTGGGGTGGGCGAAGTAGGCCCCCGCGCGGCTGGCATTATACCCGTCGAAGACGCGGGCGTAGTTCAGGAAAAGCGACCGCGTGCTGCAGATGACCAGGATGCACTTGCCGTCCCAGACCCGCTCGCCGGGATCGATCCGGAACTGCTTGCCGAGGCTGGCGTAGAGGGCCTCGCACCACTTGACGAACAGGCCCGTCCTCCGGGCGTCGGCATCGCTGAAGATCAGGTAGTGCTTCGTCTCGACGAGCTGGAACCGGGCCGCGAGCTTCTGGTTCATCGTCTCGACGCGGCGTTTCTGCTGGGCGACGAGGGCCGCCTGGTTGATCGACCCGTCGGGATTCTTCCAGTCGGGCGGAAGGCGCCACGCGTCATGCTCGCTCTCGAGGTTGGTGATGACGCGTTCTTCGTCGCCGCCGGTCGGCTTCTTGCCCTCGGAGGGTCCCTCCCCGCCGGGGTCGTCGGCAGGCTCCTTGGCTCCGGGACGATCGTCCGGCTCGGCTTCGCCGCGCCGCGCCGCCTCGGCCGGCACGAGGAGCAACCCGGCGAGCAGCGCCAACCCCGGCAGGCCGATCCAGAATCGACGATCCATCGCGCACCCCATCGCTCGGCTCATAGCGGTCCCCCAGTCGGCTCGGCGGCGGCGACGGCGACGTCCCGCTCCGCCACGCGCGACACCTGGTCCACGAGCCGCTCGGGCAGGCGCACGCGGTGCACGATCACACGGTCCTCCACGTGATGGGCCAAGACCTCGGCGTGCCGCCCGATCCAAGCCAGCAGCCGCCCGTCCTCGGCGGCGGCCCGGATCGTGACCTCGCGCGCCTCGCCCACCAGGGCCCGCGTCACGGCCTCGGCCAGGGCGTCGAGCCCCTCGCGGCAGGTGGCGCTCGTGGCCACCGCCCCGGGATACATCCGCCTCGCCCCGTCCAGCTCGGTTGGGTCCGTCACCAGGTCCGCCTTATTCAATACAAGAAGCTGGGGCTTCTCGCCACATCCGATTTCCTCGAGCACCGACTGGACGGCCTCCAGGTCGGCCTCCAGATGCGGCGTGGAGACGTCCGCCACGTGCAGCAGGAGGTCCGCGTGGATCGCCTCCTCCAGCGTCGCCTTGAAGCTCGCGACGAGGTGGTGCGGCAGGTCGCGGATGAACCCGACCGTATCGGAAAGCAGCGCCGTCAGCCGGTACGGCAGCGTCCAGGAACGCGTGCGCGTATCGAGCGTCGCGAAGAGCCGGTCCTCGACGCGCACGCCCGCCCCCGTCAGGACGTTCATGAGGCTGGACTTGCCGGCGTTCGTGTAGCCGACGAGACCGACCGTGAGCACGTCGTCGCGGGCATGGACCTGGCGTTCCTTGCGGCGGTCGATGTCGCGGATTTTGCGCTTCAGGTCCGTGATGCGCCGGCGGACGAGCCGCCGGTCGGTTTCGAGCTGCGTCTCGCCCGGACCGCGCGTCCCGATGCCCCCCTCCATTCGCGAGAGGTGCGTCCACATGCGGCGGAGGCGCGGATAGGTGTACTCGAGCTGGGCGAGCTCCACCTGGAGCCGCGCCTCGTAGGTGCGGGCACGCGAGGCAAAGATGTCGAGGATCAGCTCGCTGCGGTCGATCACCTTCGTCTCGATGCCGCGCTCCAGGTTCCGAATCTGGGCGGGCGAGAGGTCGTTGTCGAAGATCACGACGTGGGCCTCGACGTCGCGAGCGACGCGGCCGATCTCCTCGACCTTGCCGTGGCCGACGTAGGTGGCGGGGTGGGCGTTGCGGCGGCGCTGGGTCACGTCGCCCACAACCTCGGCGCCGGCGGCCTCGGACAGCCGCCCCAACTCCTCGAGGCGGTCCCGATGGTCCTCGGCGTCCGCCCCGTCGCGGGCCAGGTCCACTTCCACCAGGACGGCCCGTTCACGGACGACCGTCCGTCGCGTATCCTTGAGTTCCTTCACGCTCGGCTTCTGCCCTGCCTTCCGAAGCGCCCCGGCAAGGGCGCATCTTGGTCTCGTGCCCTCCCTATCTTGGAACCCGCCCCGCCCCCGGTCAATTCGCGGGAAATCCTGCCCCTGCGGTTCGTGCTCGGGCTCGCATGCCCACCCCCGGGTGGCATGCCCACGCCATCCCGGGTGGCATGCCCACGCTGTATCGCGTG
>CAYWVR010000016.1:0-79500 GCA_964461715.1 uncultured Anaerolineales bacterium | reverse complement strand
TATTGGACCCAACAACGCCAGGCCGCATAGTGCCACAAACGTCGGGCACACCCCCCGGCTCCCGCGCCGCCCCTGTCCCGGAGGGTTCTGGCAAATCATCGGCCCCCGGCGCCGAAGGCTTGATTTTTTCTCGAACGGCGCGGGGCCACGTCCGTATCTATCTGTGGCACGGCGGGCGAGACCCGCCGGATAGACGTTGACAAGGCCGGGCCGGTCCGTCTACGATACGCGGCCTGCCAAGGCCTGAGGAGGTACACAGATGGCCCTTAAATTCCGATGTCCGTCGTGCGGCAAGCGGCTGACGGTGGAGCAGGAGATCGGCGAGGAGGTGGCCTGTCCGCACTGCGGCCAGGACACGACCGTGCCGGAGGACGCCAAGAAGGTCCGGACCTCCGCCGCGGCTCCCGTGGCCGCGGCCGCCGGCGCCGCCGAGGCGCCCCCGATGGCCGAGGCCCCGCCCGAGGAGGAGGAAGAGGAGGAGGAAGAGGAAGAGGAAGAGGAATCCGGCATGGACACGGCCATGGGCTGGCTGGCCCTGTATTTGCCGAGCTGGGGCACCAGCGTCGTCCTCCATGCCGCCATCATCATCCTCGCCGCCTTCTTCGCCTGGCAGACCTACGCCGTCCAGCCGCCCTTCGAGTACAAGTCCGCCGTCGTCACTCAGACCAAGCCGAAGGTGACGAAGCGCAAGCGCCGCGAGAAGCTGACCGACGACGAGCCGAGCCGCGGCAAGATGACCCCCCGCCCGCACAGTATCGTCAAGCACATGACGAACCCGTTCCCCGATGTCGCCAACAACAACCTGGCGGTCCTGGAGGTCATCGGCGTGGGCGGCGGCGGAAAGGAGCTGGGCGGCTTCGAGGGGCTCGGCAACGGTTCCGGGCGCGGCTCCGGCGGTTTCTTCGGGGCCGGCGGCGAGGAGGCCCGCAAGATCGTCTACGTCGTCGACCGGTCCGGCTCCATGACCGACTCGATCGACTACGTCAAGTTCGAGCTCAAGCGCTCCATCGGCGAGCTGGGCGAGGAGAAGGAGATTCACGTCGTCTTCTACTCCTCCGGACCCGCCGTCGAGATGCCCACCCGGCGGCTCGTCTCGGCCACCGAGAACAACAAGTCGCTGGCCTTCAAGTTCATCGACGAGATCATCCCTCACGGCCAGACCGACCCCTCCCAGGCCCTCGAGCGGGCCTTCGCCGTCAAACCCGAGCTGGTGTATCTGCTGACCGACGGCGAGTTCGACCGGGCGATCGTCGGCCTGGTCCAGCGGTTGAATTCGGCCCAGAAGGTCACCGTCCACACCATCGGGTTCCTCTATGACTCGGGCGAGGAGGTCTTGAAGGAGATCGCCGCCCAGAACAACGGGAACTACAAGTTCGTCTCCGAGGCCGACCTTGCCAACTTGGTGCAGTAGCATGCGACGGATTCTGCTCATCGCGGTGATGGTGACGCTGGCCGCCGGTCTCGCCCGGGCCGACAGGGTCCGCACGAAGGCGGGCATCGGGTACACGGGCTCGATCGAAGGCCTCGACGCCGAGGGCCTCGTGCTGAAGGGCCCCGCCGGGGTCCGGAGCATCCCGCTGGCCGACGTCGAGCGGATCGAAGTCGACGACATCCCGGCCCTGGAGAAGGCCGAGGCGACGTTCGCCGGGGCCGAGGCCGCCCGGGGCCCCGCGGCCCGCACGGCCTTCGAGCAGGCCGAGCGACAATACGAGGCGGTCCTCCGCCGCGGGCCGCCGCGATGGCTGAAGACGCTGATCCAGGCCCGCCTCTACCGCATCTATGCGGCCACGGGACGCGTCCGCCGGGCCATGGAGGCCTACGTGGCCCTGGCCGAGGACGAGCCGTCGATGGTCGTCGGTTTCTCCCTGCCGCGCCCTCGCGAGGGTGCCGACGCCGAGAACCGGGCCCTCCTGAAGGTCGTGGACGGGGCCCTTGCGCGGGCCCGGGGCAAGCCCTACGCGAAGTCGCTCCAGGCCCTGCGGCTGGCGCTGGTGATGGAGGTCGGGACGCCCGAGGAGCGGCGGCCCCTGCTGGAGGAAGTCGCCCGCGGCCGCAACCCGCGCCTGCGGGTGTGGGCCCAGATGCGGCTCGTGGACCTCTTGATCGAGACGAAGGACTACGAGAAGGCGGACGAGCGGATCGAGACCGCCGCCGAGGCCCTCGGTGCCGAGCACGCCGGGTGGATGGCCTTCGCCCGGGGACGCGTGCTGGAGGCGAAGGGCGAGCATGTGGACGCGGCCCTGTCGTACATGCGGGTGCCGGTGCTGCACGCCCGGTCCGACCCGGCGCGGACGGCCGAGGCCCTCTTCCGGGCGGGTCAGGCCATGGAGGCGGCGAACCTTCCGGCCACCGAGATCCGCAACATCTATCAGGAAGCCGTCCGAGATTACGCGGGAACGTCCGGCGCCGAGCGGTCCAGGCGAGCGCTGGTTCGACTGGGGGCGGGCTGAGCGGCCCGGCCCCCGTACGCACGCACACGAGGCGGGAACTCAAGGGACGAAGGAGTTCAGGCACATGCGCAAGCCAAGAGTCATTGGGTGGACGGTGATCATGGCCGTCGTGGCCGTGTTCGGGGCGGAGGCGGTGGCCGGCGAAGCCACCGTGCAGCGGACGTCGTTCGGGGCCATGATGTGGAAGGCCACCTTCGACACCTGGATCGGCTTCATGGACATCTTCGCCATCTTCGGCCTCTCGATCACCTCCATCGCGCTCATCATCGAGCACGCCATCACCATCCGGCGGACGGTGCTGCTGCCGGAGCTGTCGGTGGCCCAGATCAAGACGATGTTTGACGAGCGCCGGTTCCGCGAGGCCCTGGAGTTCTGCCAGGCCGACCCGTCCTTTGTCTCCGGCGTGGTCCACGCGGGCCTCGTCGAGGCCGCCAACGGCTACGACGCCATGCAGAAGGCCATGGAGGACGCCGCCGAAGAACGCACCGCCCGTCTCTACCGCAAGATCGAGTACCTCAACCTGATCGGCAACATCAGCCCGATGCTGGGCCTGTTCGGGACGGTCTACGGCATGATGAACGCCTTCGGCGAGATCGCGGCCAAGGGTGGAAAGGCGAGCCCGGAGGACCTGGCGGGCGGCATCCTGACGGCCCTCTTCTCGACCTTCGCGGGCCTCTTTGTGGCCATTCCGTCGCTGGCGGCCTACGCCATCTATCGCAACCGCGTGGAGCAGCTGTCGATGGAGGCGGCCCTGGTGGCCGAGGAACTGCTGGCCAACTTCAAGCCCTCCGCCGGCGGCGAGTAACCGGCGCCCCGACGGACCCGGGCCCGAATGGAAAGGACCGCTCCATGGCGAGAATCAAGAAAGCGGAAGGCACGGGCGGCGTGCACTTCAACATGACGCCGCTGATCGACATCGTCTTTCTCCTCATCATCTTCTTCATGCTGGTCAGCCAGTTCCAGCAGCTGGAGATCGAGGACGTCGAGTTGCCCATCGCCATCACGGCCGAGCCCAGGGATTACGGCCGGTTCCGCAACGTCGTCATCAACATCGTCAACCCGGACGATCCCCAGATCAAGGTGCTCGGACGGGTGGTCGATTCCTCCATCAGCCAGGGCATCCCCGCCTCGGAGCTGACGCAACTCCTTCAGCATCAGAAGGAGATCGGGGGCGACAAGCCCCTCAACGTCATTCTCCGGGCCGATGCCATGATCCCCTACGAGGATGTCGCCCGTGTCATGCTCTGCGCCGGCGGCGCCAAGATCGAGGGATGGTGGGTGACCACCGAACGCGAGGACGATCTCGCCTCCTTTAACGAATAGCCGCCACGCGAGGGTGAACGCCGATGCGCAACGTCGCTCGTAAACGCGAGAAGAAGCAGATCGAACCTCCGATGACCTCCATGATCGACATCATCTTCCTTCTGCTGATCTTCTTCATGCTGACGCCCTCCTTCCAGGGCGACGAGGCCTATCTGACCACCAACCTTCCGACTAATGTCGGACCGAACATGGGGCCTTCCAACCCGGACATCCCCCGCATCAAGATCACCCTCTACGACGAGGGCCCCGAGTACAAGGACGTCTCCATCGTCCTCAACGAGACCCAGTCCCTCGGCACCAACTTCGACGCGCTTCGGTCCGAGCTCGTCCGCCTCCGTAACCAGGGCCTGCCGCCCGACCATCCGGTCCTCATCAACCCGACGATGGCGGTGCGGCACAAGTGGGTGGTCCGGGCCTTCGACACGGCGATCGCGGCGCGATTCACCAACATCCAGTTCGCCGTCCCGCGCTAGCGCCGCGCGCCGGGCGAACCGGCGTGACGAACGCCTCCCGCATTCGTCCATAGGGGTGGATGGGCCGGGGCGCCGAGGTCCCGGCCCGTGAGCGGGAGGACAAGCCATGCGGACCGCGAGACGCGCGCGGCGAATGTTGACCCTCCAGCCGGCCATGACGCCGATGATCGACATGATCTTCAGCCTGCTCATCTGCTTCCTCGTGGCGCCCGCGATCATGGCCGGCGAGGCCTACCTCGCGGCCTCGACGCCCGTCCTCGTGAACCCCGACGGGGCGGTGCGGCACAAGTCCGTGGTGAAGGCATTCGACACGGCCGTGGCGGCCAGGTATGATACCGTGTGCTTCGGCGTGCCCGGAGCGCGGTAGGCGCGGGGCGAATGGGCGGACCCCCCGGGCCGTCCAACGAGGCGCCGACGCAGGGGACGAACCAGAACGTCGCCGGAGAGACAGGTGACATGATCGGACGCATCCTACGAATTGCCATTCTCGTCGGGCTCGTCGGGGCCTTTGCCCGGACGGCCTTCGCCCAGGCCCGCGACCCGTTTTACGAGGGACTCCAGAGGCGCGGCCTCAAGAGCCTCATGGAGGCCTATCTGAAGAAGCACGGCGGCGAGATGCCTGTCCCGCCGACGCCCGGTCCGAGCCAGGGCACCGTCAGGCCCGCCCCCGCGGGCGAGAACGCCAAGAAGGCCGCCGCCGAGGTCCAGCGGGCCCAGACCCTGAGCGGGCCCCAGCGCGAGCAGGCCTTCCGCCGCGCACTCGACTACTACCGCTACGCCATCGAAAACGCCGACCAGGCCTGGCAGGCCATCCCGGCGGCCCAGTGGGAGGCCCGGACCTCCAAGCGCCTCGAAGCCATCACGCTGCGGCGGGATCTGGCGAACATGATCTTCGTCATCGACGGGGCCTGGCTGACGCAGTACCTCCAGGGCCTCGAGATCAGCTTCGGCCGCGCCGGCGACGCCGACACCGCTCGCGAGATCCTCCGCATCGCCCACGAGGCCTATACCGAGGCCCTCCAGGAATCGAACCAGTGGTTCTCGGAGATCGACCGCGACCCGAACCGCGACCGCTACGTCAACGCCGACATCGTCCGCCAGCTCGCGGACCTCAGGCGCTCGATGGACTTCAACACCGGCTGGGTGGGCTACTATCTCGGGTGGCTTACGCCCGAGGGCGAGCCGGCGGAGGAGGGGGGCCGGCCCCGGGCCCCGATCCTCAACGACGCCGTCACCCGCCTCATCGGCTTCACGGACCTCAGCCCGGGGAGCCCGGCCAAGTACTACGCCCACCTCATCATCGGCATGGCCCAACGCGAGTTGGGCAAGTTCGAGGATGCCCTGACGAACCTCGCCTATGCCGCCGATCCCGACGCCCCCGAGTCCGTCAAGATCCAGGCCGCCTACGAGAAGGCCCGGACCCTGATCGCCCAGGGCAAACCCAAGAAGGCCCGCGAGACCCTGGAGACCGCCCGCGAGTTCTTCGGGCGCGGAAAACTATACGCGGACCTCTACGGCCTGGCCATGAAGGTGGCGGAGGCCGAGGCGTACGTCGTCGAGGGAAGGGCCGCCGGCGACGCCGCCAAGACCGACAAGGGCATGGAGATGTTCGACGCCCTGCGGGCCGAGGGCGGCCCGTGGCCGGTCATCGTCGAGGGCGTGCTGGCGGAGCTGGTCGGCGACGTCAAGATCGACCTGGCGGAGGCCGAGCCGTGGCAGATTCGCTTCCGGGCCGACCGGGCCGCCACCGCCGCCCGAACCTCCGGGGCGGTCGAGGACTACCGCGAGGCCCTCAAGCTTTACGACCTCTATCTCTCGAAGACCGAGCCGTCGGACGAGTTCTACCCGATGGCCCTCTACTCGAAGGCCGCCCTGCACTTCGAGCTCTCGAAGGCCGAGGAGGCGCCGGCGGGCGCGAAGCAGCAGGCGGCGGAGCTCTTCAAGAAGGTCGCCTCGGAGTTCCCCACGTTCCAGTTCGCCGCCCCCGCCGCCAACTATCACCTCAGTCTCGTCGGCCAGGTCTACGAGACCGACAAGACCGAACAGAACCAACAGGCCTACGCCGAGGCCCTTCGCTGGTTCAACGCCAACTACGGCGAAGAGGACCCCGATCAGAAGTACTACCTGGGCGTCGTTCTCTACCAGAGCGGAAAGTTCGGCGAGGCTGCCAACGCCTTCCGGGCCGTCGGCCGCGATAGCCCCTTCTACGTCGAGGCGCGGTACTGGATTCCCCTGTCGCACCTCGAACAGTTCCGCGAGACGATCCTGCCCTCGAAAGACAAGGGCGTCATCCTGCCCCAGGCCCGGCTCGTCGTGCGGCAGCTCCTGGAGTTCACCGAGTTCGCGGACAAGGCCAAGGTGCCCGAGGACAAGCGGGCCGAGCTGGAGAAGTGGATCGAGGCGGCCTACCTCAACGCCGCCGAGGTCTACCTGTACCCCGAGGTCGAGCTGCCCGACGACGCCCTGAAGGTCATCGACACGATGGAGTCGAGGATCGAGGTCGGCGAGGAGATGCGCGGGCGGATTCTGAAAATGCGGATCGACGCCTTCCAGAAGCTCGGCAAGATCGACGAGGCGCTCCGCCTCCTCGAAGACTACCTCGCCCTCATGGTCAAGCAGGGCAAGGAGGGCCAGATCGGGGGTGTCCTCAGCGGCCTCTTCCTCGCGACCATCGACGAGGTCAAGCAGCTCCTCGACCGCAGCAACACCGAGGCGGCCTCGGTCAAGGTCGAGGGCGCCGAGCGCCTCGCCCAGCGCCTCATCCAGTGGCTCGGGGCCAACGGCGGACCCGAGAAGGGCGGCCAGATCGAGAACATCCGCTACGACGTCGCCGAGCTGCTCCTGCGCGTCGGAAAGTTCAACAGGGCCCTCGGCCTCTACCAGGAGATCGGTGGCACGAGGCCTGAGGAGCCCCCCGAGGGCGAGCCCATCAAAACGGACTGCGTCGTGGGCATGGCCCTGTGCTACGAGGGCCTGGCCGGGGCCGCCGACGACGACGCCCAGGCCAAGCCCCACTGGGAACGGGCCGTCGAGCTCTGGCGCAAGGCCCTCGAGATCGCCACCGCCCGAAAGGAGACGCCCCCCGAGCTCATCTGGGAACGACGTTACCACCTCTACCACGCCAAGTATCGCGTCGGCCAGGTCGAGGAGGTCCGCAAAATCCTCACCTCGCTCGAACTTATTCACAAGCCCCAGCCCCTCGGCGGTAGCGACCCGACCCTGCGCCAGAAGTTCCGCGAGCTGATGAACGCCGTCGGCGTCGGGGCGACCCGGGCCGCGGCGTCGTAGAAGGCATGGCCGCCCACATCACCGTCTACGGCTGCCAGATGAACAAGCTCGACGCCGAGCTGACGGCCGAGGTCCTGCGCGAAGCCGGGCACGAGGTCGTCGACGATCCCGACCGCGCCCGCATCCTCCTCTACCTCACCTGCTCCGTGCGGGCCCACGCCGAGAACCGCGTCTTCTCGAACCTGGGGGCCCTGGCGCGACGAAAGGAGCGGGACCCCGACCTCGTGGTCGGCCTGCTCGGCTGTATGGCTCAGGCCCACGGGGAGGGGGCGTTCGAGCGGGCCCCCGTTCTGGACCTCGTCTGCGCGCCGGGCCGGTTGGCCGAGCTGCCCGATCTCCTGGCCGCCGCCCGCGCCGGCCGCCGCGCCGTGGCCCTCGATCCCGCCCGCCCCGCCGTCTTCGATGGGTCGGACGCCGCCCTCGACCGGATCGAGGCCGGTCGCCCTGTGCCCGAGGCGACGCCCGGCCACGCCTTCGTCCGGGCGATGCGCGGGTGCGACAACTTCTGCGCCTACTGTATTGTCCCGCACGTGCGCGGCCCGGAGCGGAGCCGACCGCCGTCGGCCGTACTGGAGGAGGTCCGCCGCCTCACGCGCGCCGGCATTCGCCACGTCACGCTCGTGGGCCAGGCGGTCAACCAGTACCGGGCGAAGGAGGGGGGGGGCACGTGGCGCCTCGCCGATCTGCTGGCCGCCGTGTCGGCGGAGGTCCCGGACCTCGTGCGCCTCTCGTTCATCACGAACCACCCGCGGTCCATGACGCCGGACCTCGCCGCCTGCTTCCGTGACGTCCCGCGCGTCCAGCCCTACCTGCACATGCCCGCCCAGGCCGGCTCCGACGCGGTCCTGCGGCGGATGAACCGCGGGTACACGGCCCGCGGGTACCTGGACCGCGTGGCGATGGCGCGCGAGGCGCGGCCGGGCCTCGGCGTGGCGTCGGACTTCATCGTGGGCTTCCCGGGCGAGACGGAGACCGACTTCGAGGAGACGATGGACCTGGCGCGCCGGGTCCGCTTCGCCTCCGCCTTCGTCTTCTCCTACTCGCCGCGCCCCGGCACACGCGCCGCCGACTGGCCCGACGACGTGCCCCGCGAGGAGAAGAAGCGGCGGCACCAGGCGCTTCTGGACGGGGTCACCGAAATTGCCGCCGAGGAGAACGCCGCCCTCGTCGGCTGCACCGAGCGCGTCTTCGTCGAGGGGCCCAGCCCCCGCCCGCACCTCGACGCCACCCCCGACGAAGCGCCGTCCGGGAAGGACGCCCCGCAACTTCGCGGGCGCACGGGATGCAACCGAATCGTCGTCTTCGAGGGGCCGGCGGACCTGGCCGGGCACGAGGTGGCGGTTGAGATCGAGCGGGCCGCCGGGCTCACGCTCTTCGGCCGGCGGCTCTGACATCAGGCGGCGCGGCGGCTCTCCCGGTATCGCCGAAGACGCGGCGCCATCGATGGCCACGCCCGTCGGAACGTATCGGTGACCCGCTCATGCACGATCGGTCGCGGGTCGAGGTACGCCTCCAGCAGCATAGCCATCGCACCGACGGCCTTGGCCTGCCCGAGGCCGTCAGGGCCGCCGCCCCCACCTCCGCCTGCCGCATGCCCCACGCCTGCCTCGGGCGGTGGAGCGGGTCGGCGCAACGCGACTGCCGGACGACCCGCCAGACGTGGCCGGCGGCCGGAGGGAACCGGGCCACCCGGAGCACCCCGGCGACCGTTGCCACCAGGAGCTCGACCAGCGTGACCCCTCGGCGCGGGCGCCCCTTCGAGATGGCTGCTGGCCCGATCGTCGCCTGAGGACAGGATGCCGGCGCCGGCGGTCCGGTCAACCGACGGGCGGTCCGACGGTCCGGGGGCGCGGTTTCGTCGGGAGGCTGAGCACCAGCGCGACGCCCAGGGCCAGGGACCCCGCCAGGATTCCCGCCGTCTGGGCCCGCGGATCCGCGAACCGCAGGATCGCCGCGACGTGCGCGGGCGGAGCCGCGGGCACGGCGGGGGTGTCGGCGTCCGTCTCGACGGCCACGGGCTCCGGAAGGCGAACCTCTCCGGGCCGCGCCAGGCCCAGCTCCTCGCGGATGATGCGCTCGGTGTAGGCGGGGTCGTGGTCAAGGGCCCCGCGGGCGGCCTGGAGCCGCTCGAGGTCCTCCTCCAGCCGCCCCACCTCCTCGGCCATGGCCCCGATCTGGCCCTCCAGCTCCAGGCGCCGGGCGAGTGTGGGCCCGAGGGCCGCCGCCGCCAACAGGCCGACGCTGGCCACGCAGACGGGCCAGAAGACCCATCCCGCGGCCAGCCTCCGTGCCCATCGCTCGTCCGGGGTCATGCCTTTTTCCAGAGGTCGGTTCCGTAGCGGGCCTGGTCGCCCAACTCCTCTTCGATCCTCAGGAGCTGGTTGTACTTGGCCACGCGATCACTGCGGCAGAGGCTGCCGGTCTTGATCTGGCCGGCGCCGGTGGCGACGACGAGGTCGGCGATCGTCGTGTCCTCGGTCTCGCCAGAGCGGTGGCTGACGACGGCCGTGTAGCCGGCCCGGTGGGCCATGTCGATGGCTGCCAGGGTCTCGGTCAGCGTCCCGATCTGGTTGACCTTGATGAGGATCGAGTTCGCGATGCCCTCCTTGATGCCGCGCCCCAGCCGCTCGGTGTTCGTCACGAACAGGTCGTCGCCGACGAGTTGGACCCGGTCGCCGACGGCGTCGGTGAGCTTCTTCCAGCCCGACCAGTCGTCCTCGGCCATGCCGTCCTCGATGGAGCGGATGGGGTACTTCTTGACCCAGTCGGCCCAGAACTCGACCATCTCGGTGGCCGAGAGCTTGCGCTTCTCGCTGTAGAGGTTGTACTTCTTGCCCTTGTAAATCTCGCTGGTGGCAGGGTCGAGGGCGAGCCAGACGTCCTTGCCCGCCCTATAGCCGGCCTTCTTGATGGCGTCGAGGATAAGGGTCACGGCCTCCTCGTTGCCCTCCGTAAGCGCCGGGGCGAAACCGCCCTCGTCGCCGACGTTCGTCGAGTAGCCCTTGTCCTTCAAGACCCCCTTCAGGGCCTGGAAGATCTCGGCGGCCATCCGCAGGCCCTCGCGGAAGCTCTGGGCGCCGAAGGGCATGACCATGAACTCCTGGAGGTCGATGACGAAGTCGGCGTGGGCCCCGCCGTTCATGATGTTGCACATGGGTACGGGCAGCGTCCGGGCGGTCGGGCCGCCGAGGTACTGATACAGGGGCAGGCCCGCCTCCTGGGCCGCGGCTTTGGCCACGGCCAAGCTGACGCCGAGGATGGCGTTGGCCCCGAGCTTGGACTTGCCGGGCGTCCCGTCCAGGGCGATCATCGTCTCGTCGACGGCCGCCTGGTCCCGGGCGTCAAGCCCGATGACCTTGGCGGCGATCAGGTCGTTGACGTTCCGGACGGCCTTCGTGACGCCCTTGCCGCCGTAGCGTTTCTTGTCGCCGTCGCGGAGTTCGACGGCCTCGTGTTCGCCGGTGGAGGCCCCGGAGGGGACGGCGGCGCGGCCGACGGCCCCGCCGATGAGCTCGACGTCGACCTCGACGGTCGGGTTGCCTCGGGAATCGAGAATCTCGCGGGCGTGAACGGAACCGATGGTATTCGGCATGCGTCGGACTCCTTGGACGAGCGCACGTTCCCCGGCCGGGACGGCGCCGTGCTCTCTGTATCGGGTCTCGGGCGGCGGGCTCTTCACCCGAATCGCCGCGCGGGGCCGGTCCGGCGGCGATTCGGCGAAAAAGTTCCCTTGAGCTCCCTTGCGGGCGGTGAGTATAAGGGGTGGCCGACGGGAGTCAACGCTATTCGCATGCCCGGGCCCGCGTTCTCAAGTGGAGATCTCATGATGATGCACGTCGAAGGTCTGCTGCTCGCTGCCCTTCTCGCCTTGGGCCTGCTCGCCGCGGCCGCCGGCGCCGCCGAGCCGGACGTCCTCGCGACCCTTCGCAAGGGCCACCCGCGCCTGTTCGTGACGGCCGAGGACTGGCCGCGCCTCCGGGCGGTTGTCGAGCGCGACCCGGGGGCGAAGGACCTCTATGGTCGCCTCAAGCGCGACGCCGACCGCGTCCTGGACGCCGCCCCCGTCCGCCACAAGCTCAAGGGGCCGCGCCTCCTTCCCGTGAGCCGCCGGTGCCTCGACCGCGTCTCGACGCTGGCCCTCGTCCACCACCTCTCGGGCGAGGCGACGTACGCCGACCGGGCGATCCGGGAGATGGAGGCGGCGGCGGCCTTTCGCGACTGGAACCCGTCGCACTTCCTCGACACGGCGGAGATGACGGCCGCCCTCGGCGTCGGTTACGACTGGCTCTACGACCGGATGACCGAGGCCCAGCGCAGGACCGTCCGCGAGGCGATCCTCGAGAAGGGCCTCGAGCACGGGCTCCGCGCCTATCGCGGCGAGGCGGGGTACGGATGGTTCCGCAACTCCCGTCACAACTGGAACCAGGTTTGTAACGGGGGCCTGGCGCAGGGGGCCTTGGCCGTCGCCGACGAGGCGCCGGAGGTGGCCCGCGAGATCCTCGCAAGTGGCTTGGCGTCGGTGCCGAAGGCCATGGCCAGCTTCGGCGTCGACGGCGGATGGGGCGAAGGACCGGGCTACTGGGGCTACACGATGAAGTACACGTCCCGCTATCTCGACGCCCTCCGGACGGCCCTGGGCTCGATGCACGGCCTGGAGAAGACGCCGGGCCTGGCGGAAGCGGGCATGTTCCGCATCTACGGCATCGGCCCCTCCGGCGAGACGTTCAACTTCGCCGACGCCGGCCCCGGCGCCGGTCGCCAGGAGTCGATGTTCTGGCTCGCCCGGACGTTCGACCGCCCCGCCTACGCGGCGTTCGAGCGGACGCGCGGGCCCGACGATCCGCTGGCCCTCGTCTGGTATACGCCTGCGGGCCGCTGGCCGGACCCGTCGCTGCCGCCGGCGAAGCACTTTCGCGGCGTGGGGGTCGTCTTCTTCCGAAGCGCGTGGGACGACCCCGACGCCCTCTGGGTCGGCGCGAAGGGCGGCGACAACAAGACGAACCACGCGAACCTCGACCTCGGGACCTTCGTCCTCGAAGCCCGCGGCGTCCGCTGGGCCGTCGAGCTCGGACGCGACAACTACAACCTGCCGGCTTACTTCGGCGCCAAGAGATGGACGTATTATCGCATGAAGACCGAGGGACAGAACTGCCTCGTCTTGGGCGGCGAGAACCAGGATACACGGGCCGTCGCCGATGTCGTCGCCTTCCACGGCGAGAAGAGCGGCGCCGGCTCGGCGGTTATCGACCTGACGGACGCCTATCCGATGGCCTCCTCCGTGCGGCGCGGCATCGCCGCCGGCGCGGGGCGGGTCCGCGTCCAGGACGAGGTCCGGGCCGAGAAACCTGTCGAGGTCGTCTGGGGCATGCACACCGAGGCGGACGTCGCGTGCGACGGGACCCGGGCCGTCCTCGCCCGGGACGGCAAGCGGCTCGGGGCCCGCATCGTCGAGCCCGCCGGGGCCGTCTTCGAGACTCGAAGCGCCAAGCCCCCGCCGCCCGAGAACCCCAACGAGGGAATCACGAAGCTCGCCGTCCGCCTCCCCGAGAAGGTCGCCGACCTGCGGCTGGTCGTCGATTTCGCGGCCGGGCCCGCGAAAGACGAGAAGGTGACGCCGCTTGACGAGTGGCCGGGCGCGATCAAGGAATGACGCCGCCGGCTCTCAGGCCCCGCGCCGGCCGCCCGAGCGGGCGCTGCCGGCGCCGGCGGGATTCGATCACCTCCGGATGAGCAAGTATGAGGTGGAGCTCGATGTACCCATCGTCGCGGGGCGGACCTTCCTGCGGACCCTCGCGCGCCGGATCGCCTGCTACGACTTGCGCGCCGAGCCTTAGAGCCACTTGGCGTAGAGCATGAAGTGGCGGCCCGGGCCGTAGAAGTCGGGGACGGCGGGGCGACCGGCGGCGTCGACGGTGGGGCCTTCCTCGTCGCCGGCGTTCGCGTAGGCGGCCTTCTCGAAGAGGCGGCGGGAGGGATCGTTCTCGGGGTCGATCGTCAGCTCGATCCGCCGAAGTCCCGCCTCCCGAAGGGCCGCCTCGACCGCCTCGAGGAGCCGTCCGCCCAGCCCCCGCCCCTGCATTTCGGGTACGACGCCGATCTGCCAGAGGAACCACGTCTCGGGCCGGTCGTGGCGCGCAAGACCCGCGACCCACCCGACGATCCGTCCCTCGGCCTCCGCGACGAAGCACGGGCCCGCGGTGCGCAGGAGAATCCGGTAGACGTGTTGCGGGTACGCTTCGAGCGGCGGGCACGTGGCGACGAAGGCGGCGACGGCGCGGAAGTCGTCTTCGCGTGCGCGGCGGATGGCGGCGCTCATGTCCTGCCTCCCGCGCTTCGAAGCTCGTCGGCGTGGCGGACGATCCGCTCCAGCAGCTCCGGCGAGCCGATGTCGTGGCGATGGTAGAAGTCGCCCTCGACGGCGGCCATGGCGGCCTCGACCTTCTCGTGGGCCTCCGGCACGGTGGGGGCCTCGGCCACCAGCGCGATGCCGCGCTCGTGGCCGACGTTCAAATGACCCTCGGCGTCGAGCCCCGCGCTGGTGTACGCGGCGACGCCCAGCTCCGCCAGGCGCGACGCGTCGAGCGTCACGTTCAGGATGAGATCCAGCGTCTCCGGGTAGCCGCGCGGGACGAGGTACTTGACGACGGTCGCCGCGGGACGGAACGCGGGGGCGACCTCGCGGCCATCCATGACGGCGCGGATCGAGACGGCCAGGTCGTCCTCCATGACGGCCATCGTGTTCATCCACTCCGGGTCGCCGGGGCGGGCGTTGTACTCGATCAGGCGCAGCCCGGCGGCCGTGAGCATGAACTGGCCGTAGAGGAATCCGGTGAAGGAGGCGCCCTCGGCGGCGAGGGCCGCCAGCGTCGCGCGGATGATGGCCAGGGCCGCGTCCCGGTCGGCCTTCGTGACGAACGGCAGGCCCCCGTCGGCCCGGGCATAGGAGCCCATGCTCGCGGTGTTCGGGCCGCGCTCCCCGGGCAGCAGCTTCTTGAAGTCCTGGGCCAGCGGCAGCGGCACGACGGTCTGGCCGGAGACGAGGCATTGGAGGGTGAACTCCTCGCCCACGAGTTTCTCCTCGACGATGACGCGGGCGTGGCCGCTCAGGCGCTCCTGGAGAATGCGGCGGATGTAGGCCTCGACATCGGCGGAGGCGGCAAGCTGGTCGCCGAAGACGCGGACGCCCAGCCCGTCCGTCAGGCCGATCGGCTTGACGGCCACCTGCCACTGGCGTTCGCGGGCCCGGGCGACGGCGGTGTCGGCGTCGTCGAAGACGGCGAACTGTGGCAGGCCCGCGACGTCGTGGCGTCGCATGAGGTCCCGCGTCCAGGCCTTGTCGAACTCCAGGCGCGCCGCGTCCCGTCCCGGGCCGAAGACGGGGATGCCCGCCTCCGTGAGGGCGTCGGCGGCGCCGGCGGCGAGGGGGGCGGCGGTGGTGATGAGGACGAGGTCGGCGGCCGTTTCCCTGGCGTAGGCGACGAGGGCGGCGGGGTCGTCGAAACACCCGAGGCGGACGTCGTCGGCCCGAGCCCGGAGGCCGGGGTTGTCGGTGTCCATGTAGACGGCGACGGACGTGTCGCCGGCGCGCTTCAGGTGCTCGACGGTGATTTCCTCCTTGGCCCAGCTTCCGACGACCAGGAGGGTGCGGTCGGGCTTCATCGCGGCTCCTTCTGCTGTCTTGCGTCGCGGGAGGTCCGGGACCCGCCGCGCCAAGGTTCGGGGGACTTCTGTCGCGGCAGGTCGGGAGACCCGCCGCGCCGATCCTACGCTATTCGGACGCCTCGACGAGACCTCCGGCGCGGACGTGCTCGATGATCTTGTCGACGTCGCCGGCGTCAAGCACCTTGCCGCCCGAGAGGTACACGCCGCGCGACGCCACCTTCCGCGCGAAGAGCACGTCGTGGGTGACGATGATGAAGTTGGTCTCCTCGCGGATTTCGCGGAGCCAGGCGGCAAAGTCGTCGGTGGTGTTGGCGTCGAGGGCGCTGGTGGGCTCGTCGAGGAGCATGTAGTCGGGCTTGAGGAGCAGGCCGCGTGCGATGGCCGCCCGCTGGGCCTGGCCGCCGCTGATATGGGCGGGATAGCTCTCGGCGATGTGGCCGATGCCCAGGCGCTCGAGCATCCGGGCCGCCTCCTCCTCGGCCTCGCTCTTCTCGGCGCCCATCGCGTGGATGCGGGCCAGCGTCATGTTCTCCAGGACCGTCAGGTGCGGGAAGAGGTAGAGCTCCTGGAAGACGATGCCCACGGTGCTCCGGAACTCGGTCTCGGGGATTTCCGCCAAGGGCCGATCGTCGATGGTGATGGCGCCGGAGGTGGGCTCCTGGAACCGGCCCAGGCACATCAGGAGCGTGGTCTTGCCCGAGCCGCTTTCGCCGAGGACGCTCGAGATCGTCCCGCGCGGAAACTCCAGGCTCACGCCCTCCAGGGCCGCCGTGCCGTTCGGGTAGACGTAGGAGACGTCGCGGACCTCGATCATTGGGCGAACCCTTTCTGCTTGATGCGGGCCTCGAGCCGCCCGGCCAGCTTCATCAGCGGCCACGTCACCACGAAGAACATGACGGCCACGATCAAGTAGTACTTGATGGGGTTGAAGGTGACGCTGATGATCGACTGCGCCTGCCGCACCACCTCCGCCACCGAGATGACCGACACCAGGGCCGTGTCCTTCGTCAGCGCGACGATCGAGTTCACCAGGGGCGGCATGGCGATGCGAAACGCCTGGGGCCAGACGACCAGCACGAAGACCTCCAGTTGCGAGAGGCCCAGGGCCCGTCCGGCCAGCTTCTGCCCGCGGTCGACGCTCATCAGGCCGCTCCGCACCACCTCGGACATGTACGCCGCCGCGTTGATGGACAAGGTGACGATGGCCGAGGCGATGGGCGAGAGGCTCAGGCCTACCTGCGGACCGCCGAAGTAGACGAAGAAGAGCTGGATCAGCACGGGCGTCCCGCGGATGAAGTCCACGACGGTCCGTGTGACCACGTAGGCCGGGCCGCGGCCGCGATTCAGGAGCAGGCCGCCCGGTATGGCCAGGGCGAAGCCCAGCCCGATGGAGGCCACCGCGATGGTCAGCGTGACCGCGAACCCCTTCGCGAGCTTGCGGGCGATGACCGAGGCGGGCATGCCCTCGGCCTCGGCCTCGGCCGCGCCCGCGGCCAGACCGAACCACGTCTCGAAGAGCCGCTCGCGCGTCCCGTCGCTTTCCATCTCGGCGAGGGCGGCGTTGATCCGGCGCAGGAGCTCCGTCCGGTCCTTCGTGACGGGAATGGCCATCCGCTCGGTGTAGAGCAGGTCGCCCGCGGCAACGAAGGGCTTGTCGGCCTTCTTCGTCTGCCAGGCCCCGACGAGCTTGTCCGTGACGAAGCCGACGATCCGCTTGTTCTCGACGTCCTGGAAGATGTCGACGGTCGACTTGTAGGTGACGACGTCGACCTCGCCATGGTACTTTTCGAGGTAGTGTTCGTAGGTCTCGCCGAGTCCGACACCGACGCCCCGGCCCGCGCAATCCTCGATGCCCTTGATCTCGTCGGCGCTCTCGGTGTGGACGAAGAGCTGGGCGCCGGAGACGTAGTAGGGCATGCTGAAGTGGACCCGCTCGGCCCGCTCCGGGGTGACGGCCATGGAGCCGATGATGGCGTCGTATTTGCCCGTCAGGAGCCCGGCGAGGATGCCGTCCCACTCGGTGGGGATGATTTCGAGGGGTCGGTCCAGGCGCCGGGCGATCTCGCGGGAGATGTCGACGTCGAATCCCGCCAACTCGCCGGAGGCGTCGTAGAAGCTGAACGGGGGATACTTGCCCGTCAGGGCCACGGTAAAGGTTTCGCCGTCCTCGTCGGCCGCCGCCGGAAGCGCCGCCGCCAGGAGCATCCCTGCCGTCACCAGGAGCCGGCCGGCCGGCCGCATCAGCCGTCCCTCCGCGTGAGGCGTCGTGTGCCCCGGGGCACGAGGGCGAGGGTCCTCTCGTCGTCGCCCAGGAGCCGGGCCACGCCGCCGTCCCGCTCGACGGCGTCCTCGGTTTTGAGGGTCAACCGGCAATCGTCGCAGTTGCGGTCGCAGAACCAGGCCTCGTAGCTGTCGGGCTCGCGGTAGGTGGTGATGACGCCCTCGTAGTTGCGCAGGACGACCTTGTTGGTGGACCAGGAGATGAGGTAGTTGGGCATGACGGGGATTTTGCCCCCGCCTCCCGGGGCGTCGATGACGTAGGTGGGGACGGCGAAGCCGCTCGTGTGGCCGATGAGGTGCTCGATGATCTCGATGCCCTTGCCGACGGGCGTGCGGAAGTGCGAGAGCCCCTGCGACAGATCGCACTGATACAGGTAATACGGCCGCACCCGGTTCGCCACGAGTTTGTGCACGAGCGAGCGCATGATGCGATGGCAGTCGTTGACGCCCGCCAGGAGGACCGACTGGTTCCCGAGGGGGATGCCCGCGTCGGCCAGCTTCCCGAGGGCCGCCTTCGAGCTCTCCGTGAACTCCCGCGGGTGGTTGAAGTGGGTGTTGATCCAGAGGGGGTGATGCTGCTTCAGCATCTCCACGAGGTCATCCGTGATGCGGAAGGGCAGGACCACGGGCACGCGCGTGCCGATCCGCACGACCTCCACGTGGGCGATGCCATCGAGCTCCGTCAGGATCCAATCGAGGTGCGCGTCGGAGAGCATGAACGGGTCGCCGCCCGACAGGAGGACGTCGCGCACGGCGGGGGTGCGGCGGATGTAGTCGAGGGCCCGGGCCGTTTCCTCCCGCGAGGGGACCGAGTCCACGTCGCCCACCTTCCGCTTCCGCGTACAGTGGCGGCAATACATGGCGCAGACGTTCGAGATGTGAAGCAGCACCCGGTCCGGGTACCGGTGTGTCAAGCCCGGCACGGGCGAGTCCTTGTCCTCGTGGAGCGGATCGGCCATGTCCGTGCGGGCGATGTTCAGCTCCGACGGCGAGGGGAACGCCTGGTGGAAGATGGGGTCGTTGCGGAAGTCCGACGTGTCGATCAGCGAGAGGTAGTACGGCGTCACCGACAGGGGGAACTTCTGCATCGTCGACTCAAGGGCCTTCCGTTCCTCGGGGTCGAACCGGATGCCGGTGACCTCCTCGAAGGTGTCGATGTCGCGGACGGTGTGGCGGACCTGCCACTGCCATTCCTTCCACCGGGCCTGGAGCTTGGGGTCGAGGGCCGGGGTGGTGGGGACCGCTTGTCGCTCGAGCGTGGTCATGTTCGTAAATCCTTATGCGATAAGACTTTACCGTGCGCCCACGGCCCGTAATGGACCGTGTGCATCACAAGAAAAGGGCAAGGGAATCAGCGAGCAGGGCGGATGCAGTCTCGCCGGAAAACAGCCTCAGCACTGGGCCTAGCCTGTTTCATTGGGCCTGATTATACCAATTGCGCTGAATCCATGCAAGGGCCCTTGCGGATGAAGCCGTGGTGCGAGACCCCCCATCCACCCCGGCGAGCTCACACGACGGCGGCGCCGCGGTCGGGGACGCCGACGCAGACGGTCGTGCCCCGGCCGAGCTCGCTCTCGAGACGGACCTGGGCGCCGAGGCGCTCGGCGGCGTGCTTGACGATGGCCAGGCCGAGGCCCGTGCCGCGCATCTGCGCGTCGCCGCTGCGGGACGTGTCGGCCTGGTAGAACCGCTCGAAGACGCGGGGCTGGTCCTCGGGCCGGATGCCGCACCCGGTGTCGGCGACGCACATCTCGACGGTGGCGGTGTCGCGTTGGAGGCGGCACTCGACACGTCCGCCGGGCGGGGTGAACTTGATGGCGTTGTCGACGAGGTTGTGGAGGATCAGCTCCAGGAGCTTGCGGTCGGAGCGGAGGGCGTGCTCGGGGTCCTCGGTCTGCACGTCGAGGCGGACCTGCTTATCGGCGGCCTTGAGGGCGAAGTTGGACCGGAGCCAGTCGGCCAGGGCCCCGAGGCGAATCTCCGAGAGGGCCAGCGGCTTGCGCGTCCCCTCGACGATGTGCAGGTCCAGCAGATCGATGGTCAGGTTTTCGAGGCGCGCGACGTGCCGGTCGAGGATCGAGGAGATTTTCTCGAGCGCCTCGACGTCGTCGGGCGGGACCGCGAGGAGCGAATCGACCGCCGCCCGCACGGTGGCCAGGGGGGTGCGCAACTCGTGGGAGGCGTTGGCGACGAACTCGGCCTTGACGGCGGCGGTGCGGGCCAGGTCCGTGACGTCGCGCACCACCAGGAGGCCCCCGATCTCGTTTGCGCGGGGGAGGGTCAGGGGGGTGGCATGGACGTCCAGGTGCCGCCGCTGCCCCCGCTGTTCGACCTCGATCTGGCGTCCGGCGGGGCGTCCGCCGCGGACGGCCTCCTCGTAAATTTCGACGACGTCGGCGATGCGGACGACGGCCTGGATGTGGCGTCCGACGGCGTCCTCCTCGGCTTCCGGGGTCAGGAGGTCGCGGGCGGCCTGGTTCATCAGGACGATGTGCTCCTCGGCGTCCAGGGCGAGGACGCCTTCGCGGAGGTTGTTGACGACGGTCCGGAGGTCCTCGCGCTGGGCGGAGATGAGGCGGATCTGCCCGGCGAGATTGTCGCGCATGGCGTTCAGCGCCGTCCCGAGCTGGGCCAGTTCGTCGGAGCCGGTGATGCGGGCCCGTCCGCCGAGGTTGCCGGCGGCGATGCGGCGGGCGGCGATGGTGATCCGGCGCAGGGGGGCGTACCAGATGCCGTTGATGAAGACGGCCAGGAGCACCCCCGCCGCCAGGGCCGTCACCGAGGCCCAGAACAGGACGTTGCGCAGGACGCCCGTCCCTTGTGCCAGGCCCTTCAGGGGCATGGCCGTCCGGGCGGCCGCCACGACCTGCCCGTTGCGCACCACCGGCCGGGCCACGTAGCGGAACCAGACGCCCAGGGTGTCGCTGCGGCGGATGTCGATGCCGGGCCGGCCCTCGAACGCCGCCAATAGCTCCCGCCGGTCCGGCGTCCGGTGGTTCCTCATCGTGAGCGGGTCGGCGACCGAGTCGGCCATGACGTGACCGTCGGCGGCCACGAGGGTGAGCCGCACGTCGGCGTAGGGCAGGGCCTCGGCCACGTCGATGCCGGGGGCGTCCTTCGGACGGGCCAGGCCTTTGACCATCCGATCGAGCGTCGGCTCCGGGGCCGGGCCCAGCGACTCGACCATGCGCGCCAGCAACGCGGCCACGCGCTCCTGGTGAGCGGCCGAGAGCGCGGAGACGTAGTCCTCGAGCGAAACATAGGCCACGATCCCCGATGCCGAGACAATGAGCACCAGGATGAGGAGGTTGCCGAGGAACAGCTTGGTGAAGAGACTACGTCGTATCATCGTCGTCTTCGAGGGTGCTTTCGGTTGTCAACCGATAGCCGACGCCGCGCACCGTTTCGATCATGTCGCGGGCGTCGCCGAGTTTGCGGCGCAGGGCGGTGAGGTGGACGTCGATGGTGCGGTCCGTGACGACGGCGTTGATGCCCATGGCCTGGTCGATGAGCTGATTGCGCGTCAGGACCCGTCCCCGGGCGGCGGCCAGGGCCAGCAGGATGCGAAACTCGGTCAGCGTCAGGCTGACCACCTTGCCGTCCACCTCCACCTGGTGCCGCTCTCGATCGATCGCGAGAGGCCCGACCTTCAGGGGGCCGGCGCCGGCGGCGTCGAGGGCGGCGCAGCGCCTCAGCACCGCGGCCACCCGGGCCACGAGCACGGACATGCTGAAGGGCTTGGTGACGTAATCGTCGGCCCCGAGCTGGAGGCCGACGACGACGTCGCTCTCCTCGCTCTTGGCCGTCAGCATGATGATCGGCAGGTTCGTGGTGCGCGGGTCGTGGCGAATCTCATTGGCCAGATCCGTGCCGGACATGCGCGGCAGCATGAGGTCGAGGATGGCCAGGTCGGGCGGGTCGGCCCGGACCTTCTCCAGGCCTTCCTTTCCGTCATAGGCGAGGTCCACGAGGTATCCCTCGCGCTTCAGGCGCATGGCCACCAGCTCGGCCATATCGCGCTCGTCCTCGACCAGGAGAATGCGTTTCTTGCTCATGGCAGCAGCATTCTAACCACCCCGGATTTACGCACACAATACCCTCGCGTCAACCTTAATCCAATCTTAATGCGCGACAAGCGCCCTCTTAAGGCAAAATGGGCACAATCGCCGCCGGCCGTGGCGAGAGCGGGAACGGGGCGAGTCTGTCCATGCCCCATACCTGAGCCGGGGTGGTCCCGGATGGCCAGCGGACCGAGAGGAACGGTTGTGTCAGACGGAAAGGAACCACGATGATGATGCGCGCGGCAGCCGTGGTGGCGATGGTGTGGGTGGGCCTGGTCGTGGGGGCGGGGTGTGAATCGGAGCCGTCGGCCCCGGCCCCGGAAAGGCCCGAGGCCGCCCCGACGATGCGGGAAACCGACCAGAACAAGCTTGCCCTGAACGGCTCGACGACCGTCGGCCCCATCGTCGACGCCTTCGCCGAGGCCTTCATGGGGCAGTACCCGGATTTCGAGATCACCGTCACCAAGACGGGCAGCGGCGACGGGGCCAAGGCCCTCCTCGACGGGCATTGCGACATCGCCCCCATGAGCCGCTTCATGAAGGAGAAGGAGTTCAAGACGGCGGCCGACAAGGGCATCCTGCCCGTGGCCCACGCGGTGGCCATGGATGGCGTGTGCGTGTCGGTCCATCCGTCGAACCCGGTCTCGGCCCTCTCGGGCGATCAGATCCGCGACATCTACCAGGCCAAGATCACCAACTGGAAGGACCTGGGCGGCCCGGACCGCGCCATCGTCGCCATCAGCCGCGACACCTCCTCCGGCACGTACGAGGTGTTCCACGACAAGGTGATGGCCAAGCAGGAGATGGCCGGCGGCGTCCAGACGGTGAGCGGCAATCCCGACATGCACGCGACCATCGCGGCCAACCCGGCGGCCATCGGCTACCTGGGGTACGGGTTCGTGGACGAGAACGTCAAGGCCCTGGAGGTCAACGGGGTGGCCCCCACGCCGAAGACCATCGCCTCCGGGAAATATCCCGTGGCCCGGCCGCTCTTCCTGTTCACGGCGGGGTACCCGAAGCTGGGCTCGAAGGTGTTCCTCTTCTGCACGTTCCACCTGACCGAGGAGGGGGAGGAAATCGTCGAGGCCAAGGGCTTCATCCCGATGACCCAGTAGCCGGGCCCCCGGCCCCCGGCCGCCCCAGGAGACCGTCGTGACGCGTGACCAGGCCACCGAGGCGGCCGCCGCCGATTTCCAGTTCAGGCGGCCGCTTCTGTTGACGGCTCGCCAGGACCTCCTCGGCTATGTGGGGAGCCTCCTCGGGCGCGCGCTGTTGTTCCTTGTCGCCGCCTCCAGCGTCCTGGCGGTTCTGCTGATCCTCGTCTACATCGTGGCCGAGGCGATCCCGTTCCTCATCGCGGGCGAGACCCTCTCGGACATGCTGGCCCACCTCTGGGCCCGTCTCGGCGAAATCCTGACACGCACCGCCTGGCATCCCCAGGCCGAGCCGCCCCAGTTCGGCGTGCTGGCCATCATCGTCGGCACGCTCTACGTCACAATCACGGCCCTCGCCATCGCCGTGCCCATCGGCCTGATGACGGCCATGTGCCTCTCGGACATCATGTCCTTCACCCTCCGCCAGTTCGTCAAGCCGGTGGTGGAGGTGCTGGCGGCGATCCCGTCGGTGGCCTACGGGTTCTTCGCCCTGATGGTCGTCGTGCCCGCGCTGCAGAACTGGTTCGGCATGTCCTCGGGCAAAAACGTCCTGAATGGGGGCCTGATGCTGGCCATCATGGCCATCCCGACGATCGTCAGCGTCTCGGAGGACTCGCTGACGGCCGTGGGGCGGGAGTTGAGGGAGGCCTCCTACGGTCTCGGGGCCACCCGGGCTGAGACGCTCCTGAAGGTGGTCGTCCCTGCCGCCCACAACGGCATCATCGCCGCCGTCATCCTCGGCATGATGCGGGCCATCGGCGAGACGATGGTCGTGCTGATGGCCACGGGCATGGCCGCCCAGGTCCCCGACCCCTGGTACGACCTCACGCAGTCGGTCCGCACGATGACCGCCACCATCGCCCAGGAGATGGGCGAGACCGTCCAGGGATCGGTCCATTACCGGTGCCTCTTCACCATCGGCCTGCTGCTGCTCCTGTTCACCTTCGGTCTCAACCTCGTGACCGAGGCCCTGCTCGGCCGCATGCGCGGCAAGGGGGCGACCTCGTCATGAGCAACATGAGCCTGAGGAGGCTGACGGACAAGGGGTTCACGGGGCTGTCGATCTTCTCGGTAAGCCTGATTGCGGCGGCCCTGGTGGTCATCCTGGCGCCGATGGTGTGGCGCGGGACCTCGGCGGTCGTGTTCTACGGGACGATCGAGTTCCGCAAGCGCCAGTTCGAGCAGTACGGCCGGGGCGATCAGCAGGCCATCGAGGCCGAGGTCGTTGCGGCCGAGGCCGCGCGCCGGCCCGTCTACGAGCGGCTCGACGCCTTCGCCCGGGGTCTGGACGTCGAAGGCCTCGAGAAGGAGGTCTCCCACGCCACCGCCGAGCTCGACAAGCAGCTCCGGAACCGCCACCTGCCCGTCCCGGAGCGCCTCGAAATCACCCGCTTCGCCCGGCGCCTCCGCGACCGCCTCGTCGAGGCCTTTCGCGCCACCGACAAGGAGGTGGCCGAGGCGCACCTGGCGGCCGTCCTCGCCGAGGCGGACGAGACGCGCCTCCGGGGCACGGTCGGCATGGAGCTGTTCGAGCTGGCGCGGCAGTATCGGCAGACCCTCGAGGAGGTGGACCTGGCGCACCGCGCGGAGTACGCCGCCGCCCTCGCAGAGGTCCAGACGGCCGTCCGCGAGCTTTTCGGGCCCCGCCTTGGCGCGCCCCGGCCCCCGCTGGAGATGAACCAGTATGGCCGTACCCGCATGGACATGGCCCGCCGCGTCCTCGACAACCTCTACTACGCCGAGGTCTGGGTGTCCGCGGAAGGGTCGGACGTCCTCGTCAAGAAGCGTATCCCCCGCGAGGCGCAGTTCGTCGGCACCCGTCTCGCGCCGCTCTTCCCCTACGTGCGGGAGCACGTCGACGCGATGCTCCGCCCCAAGCTGACGCTCTACCTGCGGTACTTCGTGGACGATTCGATCCCGGGGCACTTCTTCGGCGGGGTGGGGCCGGAGATCGTCGGCACGTTGGTGATCACCGTCCTGGCGGTCCTTTTTGCCTTCCCGGTGGGCGTCATCTCGGCGGCCTACCTGGTGGAAGTGGCGGGCGAGAACCGGGTGGTGCGCGGCATCCGGATGTGCATCAACACGCTGGCGGGCGTCCCGAGCATCGTCTTCGGCCTCTTCGGGCTGGCGTTCTTCGTGGCCATCCTGAACGGGCAGCGGTGCGTGCTGGCGGCGTCGCTGACGATGGCCGTGCTCATTCTGCCGGTCATCATTCGGGCCAGCGAGGAGGCCATCCGGTCGGTGCCCCTGACGTACAAGGAGGCGGCCCTGGCCCTGGGGGCGAGCCGGTTGCGATGCTTCCTGACGGTCCAGCTTCCGGCGGCCCTGCCGGGCGTCCTGACGGGCGTCATCCTCTCCATGAGCCGCGCCGCCGGAGAGACCGCCCCCATCCTCTTCACCGGCGCCGTGGCCGTGAGCACGGGGGCCCTGGACCTCGGCGGCTGGCCGCCCTTCGACTGGCTCTTCAGCCAGACGCGGGCCCTCTCCTACGGGGCCTACGATCTGGCCGTCTCGGATCGCATCGCCGCCATGGTCCCCCACCAGCAGTGGGGCATGGTCACGACGCTGGTGGCCCTGGTCCTGGTGTTGAACGTGACGGCCATCGCCCTGCGCTGGCGCGTCAGCCGCAAGCTGAGAGGATCGTGAGCGTTTGCCCCACGAGACCCATTCCGCATTGAACGGCGAGTCCGGGGAGCCTAGAATGTCGCGCGTGGACCCGATGACCGAACCCTCGACGGAGGCGTCCCGTTCCTCGCCCCCCGTCCCGCAAGCCTCCAGCACGCGAACCGAGATGGAATCCCCCGAGGAAGCCGGCACCGCCATCATCTGCAGCCGCGACTTTTCCCTCTTCTACGGGGAGAAGGCCGGCGTCCGGGAGATCTCCATGGACGTCTACCCGTGCTCCGTCACGGCCATCATCGGGCCCTCGGGGTGTGGCAAGAGCACGTTCCTTCGATCGATCAACCGCATGAACGACCTCATCCCCCACACCCGGGCCGAGGGGCGTCTGGAGGTCGGCGGCACCGACGTCTACGACAAGCGCATCAACCTGGTCCACCTCCGCCAGCAGGTGGGCATGGTCTTCCAGAAGCCCAACCCCTTTCCGAAGACCATCTACGAGAACGTCGCCTACGGTCCCCGCCTCCAGGGGACCCGCGGACGCGGGGCCCTCGATCGGGCCGTCGAGGAGTGCCTGCGGGCGGCGGCCCTCTGGGACGAGGTCAAGGACGACCTCAAGAAGTCCGCCCTCGGCCTCTCCGGCGGCCAACAGCAGCGGCTCTGCATCGCTCGGGCCCTGGCCACGCGCCCGAAGGTCCTCCTGATGGACGAGCCGTGCTCGGCCCTCGACCCCATCGCCTCCGGGCGCATCGAGGAACTCATCGCCGAGCTCAAGGCCGACTACACCATCGTCATCGTTACCCATAACATGCAGCAGGCCGCCCGCGTCAGCGACCGGACCGCCTTTTTCTGTTTGGGTAAACTCATCGAGTACGACGTGACGACGAATATCTTTACGAAGCCGCGCGAACCCCAGACCGAAGACTACATCACGGGCCGCTTCGGCTGAGACGCGCTTTTTTCCGACGTTTCCCGGGCGCCGAGCGGGTAAGGTGGAGAAGGCCCCGGGCGGCGCGCCCGGGCGCGGTTTCGGAGGCCCCCCGCCCGCCGGGCGCGAGGGCCGGGTGAGAGGAACGTGGAGGTCGCTCCGTCGACCTCCGGGCCGTGGCGCGGCCGGGAGCGGTTCATGTCGGAACTTGCGAAGAGCATCGAGAAACTGGTGCTCCAGTTGGACCGGATGGGCCTGAGGGTCGAAGAACACGTCGAGGAGGCCCTCCGCGCCGCCGACGAAGGCAACATCATCGCCGGCGAGGAGGTCGACGAGAGCGACACGGCCATCGACCGCGAGGAGGTGGCCATCGAGCGCGAGTGCATCCGCCTCCTGGCCCTGTACCAGCCCACGGCGATCGACCTGCGGACCCTCTGCTTCGTCATCAAGGCCAACAACGACCTGGAACGCATCGCCGACAAGGCCGCCCACATCGGCCGCCGCGTCAAGCACCTGGTGGCCGAGCACATCGAGATGCGCGACCACCCGGAGTATCGGGACCTGGTCGCCCAGACCCGCCGCTCGCTTTCCCGCACCGTCCGCCTCCTCTCGACGCGCGACGCCGAGACCGCCCGCGAGGTCATCGCCGCCGACCGCGACATCAACCGGGCCTACCGGGCCTTCGTGCGGCAGGTGCTGGACGATCCGGAGCTCCGCAAGGACGTCGACAAGTGCCTGACGATGATCCTGCTGGGGCGGGCCCTGGAACGCATCGGCGACCTCTGCACCAACATCGCCGAGGACATCGTGTTCCTGTGCACCGGGGAGATCGTCCGCCACGCCGCCGCCCGCAAGACCGACACCTCCTGAGCCCCTCCTTGGGCCTCCGTCCCTTATCCGTTCCCTAACGCACGCTTAGCGCGCCCTTAAACCTTAACCAATTCCTAACTATCCCTTCGTTGTGTCTTAACCGTTTCTTCACATACTCTTTCCCGGCGGAGCGCGGGGCCGGTCCTCGCGCTCAAATGAATCCCGCATGGTGAGAGGAGCGGTCATGGCGAAGCAGGGGAGGTGGGTGGGGTCTGTCCTGGGGGTGTTTCTCGTCGGCTGGGGGGCCGTCTCGGTCCCGGCCTCCGAAGGCCCCCCGTCGGCCGAGAAGATGATGGACACCATCGAGGCCCTCCGGGCGCGGCTCCGCGACCAGGAGCGGCGGCTGGCGGCCATGGAGGCCAAGACCGCCGCTCTCGCCGATGAGAAGGCCTACCGCGAGGAACTGCGCGGGATCGTCGAGGAAATCCTCACCGACAAGGACCTTGCGGCCTCGTGGCCGGCCTGGATGGAGAACCTGACCTTCTACGGCGACTTCCGCCTCCGCTACGAGTATCGCCAGTTCGCCGAGTCGCGGGGCGCCAACGACGACGAGGGCCGCGCCCGCTACCGCCTCCGCTTCGGTCTGAGGAAGACGTGGCCGGAGGACGGCCTGGAGGTCGGCTTCCGCATCGCCTCCGGCGACGGCGGGGGACCCACCAGCACCAACGAGACGATGGGCGACTTCTTCTTCCGCGACGAGTGGCGCATCGACCGCGCCTACGTCCGTTGGACGCCGAAGCCCTGTCCGGGCCTGCTGGTCACCGCCGGCAAGATCGCCCAGCCCTGGGTCGCGACGGACCTGGTGTGGGACAGCGACCTGAACCCCGAGGGCGCCTGGGTCCAGTACACGGCGCCCTGCGGCGAGGGCCTGCGGCCGTTCGTGGCCATGGGCCAGTTCTTCCTCTCCAACAACAACCCCGGCGACGACGCCCATCTCCAGGCCTACTCGATGGGCCTCGACTGGGACCCCTGCGACGGCCTCGCCCACACCGTGGCCGCGACCTACTACAACACCGACCACTACAGCGCCGGCCTCACGGTGCCGGACGAGGAGTGGGACTTCTTCAACCTCGTCAACGTCTTCTCCTGGAAGGCGTTCGATCTTCCGATGGCGGCGTACGTGGACTGGGTGACGAACGTCGGCGTCAACCACAACACGCCCAGCGACCAGAGCACGGGGCTGGCCTTCGGCATGAAGGTCGGGAAGTGCAAGAAGAAGGGGAGCTGGGAGGCGAAGTACGTCTTCAAATATCTCCAGCTCGAGGCCTCACCGCGCGCCTTCAACGACTCGGACTTCCCCGACGGCCACAAGGGCCACGTCTGGGGCTTCAAGTACGCCTGCACCGACTCTATGCAGGTCGGCGTCACGTGCTTCTACTCCGAGCCGATCAACAACCCCGACCCCGACGGCGACCGCTTCACCCTCCAGGCCGACGTCGCCTGGAAGTTCTGACGCTTTTGGTTGGACCGGCGCCTTCGACGCGGGCACAATGACGGCGTCACGGGACCCGCGCCGAAGGACGCCGCATGCCGAGTTGCCGAGCCGCCCTGGACGCCCTGGCCGACCCCGCCCGCCGCCGCCTCGCCGAACGCGTCGAGGCGCTGGAGGGGGGCGGGACGGCGGCCGTGGCCCGCGAGGAGGTCCGCTTCGACCACGCCTTCGCCACCGTCGAGGGCGAGGCCGTCGAGTGGGATGTCCGCTTGCCCGGGGCCTTCGTCGAGGCCGTCCCCGCGGCCCTCGGCCTGCCCGAGGACTGGTGCGGCTACGGACGATTGACGCTCGACCTCGCGGCCCCGGACGCCGAGGTCCGTGTGGCGCTCGTCGTCTCGGGACTCCGGTGCCGCCTCCGCACGGAGCACGACCTGGCGGCGGGGGAGGAGGCGCGGCTCGTCCTCGACCTTTCGGACTTGCCGCTGACGGCCGGGCTCGCCCCCGCCTGGCGCCCGACGGCCGTCCGCATCGAGGCGCGGTGGCTGGGCGGCGACACGACGCGCCGGCTCCGTCTCAAGGAGCTCTGCCTCGAGTCGACCGAGGAGACCGGGGGCCCCTGCGTCGACCGCTTTGGCCAGCGGGCCCGCACCGCGTGGCCCGGCAAGCTCGCCCGCGAGGACGAGTTTCGCGCCGACGCCGAGAGCGAGGCCGCCGCCCTCGCGGCCCTCGCGCCGGTGCCGGGACGCGACGAGATCGGCGCCTGGACCGAGGGGCCGGAGATGACGCCCACCGGCTTCTTCCGCGTCGACACCGACGACGAGGGCCGCTGGTGGCTCGTGAGCCCCCAGGGGCGGCCCTTCTGGTCGATGGGGACGACCGGCGTTCGCACCACCCACGAGGGCACGCCCGTCGAGGGACGCGAGCACCTGTTCGAGGCCGTGCCCGCGACCGACGGCCCCTTCGCCGAGGCCTGGAGCGACCGCGGCCTTTCCTTCTACGGCTGGAACGTCCTGCGGAAGTACGGCTCGAAGGAGGCTTGGCGCGACCGCGTCTTCGCCCGGTTCCGGGCCTGGGGCTTCAACACCCTCGGCAACACCTGCGAGGAGGCGGTCCTCGGCACCGGGCGCTGTCCCTACACGCGGCGCGTCAACACCCGCGAGGGCGACGCCCCGCGGATCGCCCGCCGCCTCCCGGACGTCTTCGACGCGGCATGGGAGCCGCACCTGGAGCGGGTCATGGCCGAGTCCGTGGCCCCGTATGTCTCCGAGCGGTACCTCGTCGGGTACTTCGTCGACAACGAGCTGCCGTGGCGGTCGCCGGCCCTGGCCGAGCGGGGCCCGGCGTACGTGGAGGCATACGCGGAGCGGTATTTCGAGACGGTGGCGGCGGCGCTGCGACGACAGGACCCGAACCACCTCTACCTCGGCTGCCGCTTCGTCCGCGTCCTGCCCGACGACGCCGTCGTGCGGGCCGCGCGCCGGGCGGACATCGTCAGCGTCAACTGCTACGCCCTTTACCCCGACCGCGGGCGGTTCGACCGGTGGCACGGGCTGACGGGTCGTCCGATCCTGATCGGCGAGCACCACCTCTCGCTCCGCAGCCCCCGCCAGCTCGAGCCGCTCTACGATGCGTTCGGGGCGGCCGAGCGGGCCCGCTACTACCGAAAGTTCCTCCGGGAGCTGGCCCGGATGCCCTACGCCGTCGGGAGCCACTGGTTCCAGTGGGTGGACCAGCCCCTCACCGGCCGCGTCCGCGACGGGGAGAACCAGACGATCGGCTTCGTCGACATCGTCGACCGCCCGCACGCGGAGATGGTCGAGGCGGCCCGGGCTGCGGCCGCCCGCATCTACGACCGCCACGCCGCCTCTGAACCGATGTGAGGAGCGGTCATGCGCCGTCCCAACCTCATCGTCTTCTTCTCCGACCAGCAGCGATGGGACACGTGCGGCTGCTACGGCCAGCGGTGGCCCGTGACGCCGAACCTCGATCGCATGGCCGCCGAGGGCGTCCGCTTCGCCCACTCGTTCACGTGTCAGCCGGTGTGCGGCCCGGCTCGCGCGTGCCTTCAGACGGGCCGCTACGCCACCGAGACGGGGTGCTTCACGAACGCCATCGCCCTGCGCCCCGACGAGGACACGATCGCCAAGCGGCTCCGGGCCTCGGGCTACGAGGCCGCCTACATCGGCAAGTGGCACCTCGCGAGCACACCCGAGAAGCGGATGTCGGCGGTCGAGGGCCGCGTCGTCACGAACTATGGGCGCGCGCCGGTCCCGCCCGAGTACCGCGGCGGGTACGACGATTTCTGGATCGCCAGCGACGTCCTCGAGTTCACCTCGCACGCCTACGACGGGCACATGTTCGACGCGGGCGGCGAGAAGGTCGAGATGGAGGGCTACCGCGTCGATTGGATGACGAACCTGGCCATCGACTATCTGCGGGGCCGGGACTCGGATGCCCCGTTCCTTCTCTTCCTCTCCTACCTCGAACCGCATCAGCAGAACGATCACGACCGCTTCGAGGGGCCCCTCGGCTCGGACGCCCGGTGGAAGCATTATGACGTGCCCGGCGACCTCCAGGGGACCGAGGGCGACTGGCGCGAGAGCTACCCGGACTATCTCGGGTGCTGCGCGGCCCTGGATAACGGGCTGGGGCGGATTCGGGCGGAGCTGGCGCGGCTGGGCCTGGCGGACGAGACGCTGCTCCTCTACACCTCCGATCACGGGTGCCACTTCCGGACCCGCAACCACGAGTACAAGCGGTCCTGCCATGACGCCGCACTGCGGACGCCGCTCGTCCTGTGCGGGCCGGGGTTCGAGGGCGGCCGGACGGTCGAGGAGATGGTCAGCCTCGTGGACCTGCCGCCCACCCTGCTGGAGGCGGCGGGCCTGGAGGTGCCGGGCTTCATGCGCGGGCGGCCGCTCCAGCCGCTGGCGGACGGAACGGCCGAGGACTGGCCCCGGGAAATCTTCGCCCAGATCAGCGAGCACGAGCTGGGCCGCACGGTCCGCACGCGGCGGTACAAGTACGGCGTGAACGTGCCGGGTGACGAGGGATGGGAGCGCCCCGCGAGCGACCGCTACGTCGAGGCCTATCTCTATGACCTCGACACCGACCCGCACGAGCGCGACAACCGTGTCGCCGAACCGGGGCCGGCGGACGTGCGGGCCGACCTGCGCGAGCGGCTCCGCGCGTACGTTCGCGAGGTCGAGGGGGTGGACGTCGAGATCGAGCCGGCCCGGCCGGCGTGATCGAGGAGCGGACGAGCGGCCCCACGTCGAGTGGCTCCGCGGGGGGCGTGGCGGTGTCCCCGAGGCAAGCGGGACGGCGTCGTGACGAAAAAAAAGCTTGCTTTGCGCCGGTCCGCTTGCCGATAGTGTGGCCAAAGTTTGTGCGCCGAGGAACTCGTGGGGGTTTTACGCATGCTTGGTATCGACGATCCTTGGGTGTTGGCGGCTTACCTGCTGTGCATCGGTTCGAGCGCCCTGTGCGTGATCTACGGTTTGATCGCGTGGAACAAGGGCGAGGAGGCTGTCGGCCGCGAGGACATTGAGTGGGTGGCCGAGGAGAAGAAGCTCGAAGAGGAGCTCTGATCCGAAGCCGTCGTCGTGGGCATCTCGCCTGTCACTCGACTTGAGCCGTGGGGGAAGGACCATGCTTCTGGCGCAGGGCGTCGGGCCGGTCACCATCGCCATCGTCGTGGTCTACCTGATGGTGATCGGGTATCTCGGGTGGTTGGGCTATCGCCGGACCAAGAGTGCCGCCGACTACATGGTCGCCGGCCGCAAGGTCCATCCGTTCATCATGGCGATGAGCTACGGGGCGACCTTTATCTCTACGAGCGCCATCGTCGGGTTCGGCGGGGTGGCGGGCCTGTTCGGCATGAGCCTTCTGTGGCTCACGTTCCTGAACATTTTCGTGGGCATCTTCATCGCCTTCGTCTTCCTGGGGGGGCCGACGCGCCGGATGGGGCATCGGCTGGACGCCCACACCTTCCCGGAGCTGATGGGCCGCCGCTACGGCAGCCGCGCCATCCAGGTCTTCGCGGGCCTCATCATCGCGTTCTTCATTCCGCTGTACGCGGCGGCGGTGCTGATCGGCGGGTGCGAGTTCATTTCCACCCAGTTCTTCCCGGACGTCGCCAACGGCTACCAGATCGCCCTGTTCATCTTCAGCGTCATCATTGCCGCCTACGTCGTGGTGGGCGGCCTGAAGGGCGTCATGTACACCGACGCCCTCCAGGGCACGATCATGTTCATCGGCATGCTGCTCCTGCTGATCATCACGTACTGGAAGGTGGGCGGGGTGGTGAGCGGCCACGAGACGCTGACCGGCCTGGCGGACCTGGTGCCCGGCAAGCTCCAGGCCATCGGCCACGACGGGTGGACGGCCCTGCCCGCGTTCGGCTGGGGCGACAGCTCGCACAACCTCTGGTGGATCGTCATCTCGACGATCACCCTGGGTGTCGGCATCGGCGTCCTGGCCCAGCCCCAGCTCGTCGTCCGCTTCATGACCGTCCAGTCGAAGAAGGAGCTGAACCGGGCGGTGCTGGTGGGCGGCGTGTTCATCCTCGTGATGACGGGCGTGGCCTTCACGGTCGGCAGCCTCTCGAACGCCTACTTCGCCCAGCACGGCCCCGCCTTCACGGGCCAAAGTGTCAAGGTCATCGACGAGGCCAAGGCCCACCACGTCCTTCATCTGATGAAACAGGACGACGCGGGCGCCTGGACGCCCGTCCTGAAGCCCACGCCCGACGGCGGCGAAGAGCCCGCCCTCGTGCCCGTTGTCCTCGACCCCGAGAGCCCGGAGGTGGCCACCACGGCCGACGGGACGAAGGTCCTCCAGGGCCGCAGCATCTCGATCGTCTACGCCAAGGGCAACCCCGACCAGATCATCCCGACCTACATCACCAGCGCCCTGCCCCCGTGGTTCGGGCTGCTGTTCCTGTTGACGCTTCTGGCGGCGGCGATGAGCACCCTCTCCAGCCAGTTCCACGCCCTCGGCACCAGCCTCGGGCGCGACGTCTTCGAGACCCTCGCCACCAAGAGCCACTCCAAGGAGCATCCCTGGAGCATCCTGGTCGTCCGGATCGGCATTGTCCTGGGCATCATCGTCGCCATGCTGTTCGGGAACTACGCGCGCGGCGGGTACATCATCGCCCGGGCCACGGCCATCTTCTTCGGCCTGTGCGGCTCGGCGTTCCTGCCGGCGTTCGTGGGCGGCCTCTTCTGGAAGCGGATGACCAAGGCCGGGGCCATCGCCTCGATGGTCGTCGGCTTCCTCGTCACGGCCTTCTGGCTCGTGCTCGTCAAGAGCAAGGAGGCTGCGGCCATCGGCCTCGTGCAGCACCTGACGGACGGCAAGACCAGCATCCTGGCGGGGTATCCCAACTGGGACGTCGTCGACCCGATCGTCGTCGCCCTGCCGATCTCCATCCTGACGGCCGTCTTCGTCAGCCTCGCGACGAAGCCGCCGAGCGACCCGCATCTGGCGAAGTGTTTCCCGGCCCGGGCGAAGTAGCCCCGGCCGGTCCGGCATCCGAACGCAAAGGATTCGAGGAGTGCGGGGGCTCCCCGCACCGAAGGGAAAGGAGCTTGGCCCGAATGAAGACGCGAACCTGGATCGTGACGACCGCCTTGCTGGTCCTCCCGGGCGTCTGGGCGGCGCCGACGGGCGCGGCCGAGAAGGCCGCGAAGGCGGAGAAGACCGAGAACGTCGAAGCGGCCGAGGCCGCGGCGGCGGCCGAACCGGCCGCCCCCGCGCCGAGCGCCTTCGACGAGTTCGTCGCCAAGTCGAAGAACCCTGTCCCATGGTTCAACTGGGGCGCTGACCTGCGCCTCCGTGACGTCTACATCTCGAACGGCGTCTTTCTGGATAAGGACAACGACGTGCCCTTCGGCCGCGAACGCCACTTCCAGCGCTACCGCGGCCGCTTCTGGTCCACGTTCCAGTTGCCCGAGGACTGCGGCTGCGACGAGGACATCGCTCTCAACAGCCGCATCACCTGGGAAGGACGCCACTGGAACAAGCCCGACCAGTTCCTCGAATGGGGCGCGGGCTGGCGGGGCGACGTCCTCTTTGACCGGCTGAACCTGACGTGGAAGAACATCGGCGGTTCCGGCGTCACCGCCGTCGTGGGCCGCCAGGACATCATCTACGGCACCGGCTGGCTCGTCCTCGAAGGCACGCCCTGGGACGGCTCCCGGACCATCTTCTTCGACGCCGCCCGGCTGACGTTCGACCTGTCCGAAGCCTGCCAGACCCAGGTCGACCTGGTGTACATCGAGCAGAAGGCCGAGCCGGACAACTCCTGGATCCGCGTCATCAAGGACCGAAACAACGTGAACGCGGGACGCAACAACCGCACCATCGAGCAGGACGAGCGGGGCGTCATCCTCTACGTCACCAACAACACGATCCCCCGGACCCAGCTCGAAGGCTACTTCATGATGAAGGAGCAGAACCAGGGCTTCGCCGACGGCAACATCGGCGAGATTTACACCTTCGGCGGCGCCGTGGCCGGGGCCCCCGCCGAGAAATGGAAGTACCGCGTCGAGGGCGGCCACCAGTTCGGCCACGAGACGACGCCCGGCTTCAACCAGGGCCGCACCGTCCGCGCCTTCGGCTTCAACTCGCGACTCTCCTATCTCACGAACAACGAGACCAACACCCAGTACCACATGGGCTTTGAGTTCCTCTCCGGCGACGACCCCTCGACGCCGAACGTCGACGAGGCCTGGGACCCCCTCTGGGGACGCTGGCCCCAGTTCTCCGAGCTCTTCATCTACTCCATGGCCACCGAGACGAACATCGCCGAGGTCACGAACCTCTATCGTCTCGGCTTCGGCATGACCTGCGCCCCGTACGAGCGGACCAGCCTCGACGCCTACTACCACCTGCTCTGGGCCCATCAGAACCCCGCAAACCCGCGCTTCAGCGGCCACGACAACTTCCGCGGCCACCTGCTGACGGGCGTGTTGCGGCACAAGTTCAACAAGTACGTCTCCGGCCACATCGTGACCGAGTTCTTCTTCCCCGGCGACTTCTATGCCGATGCCAACAACGACCCGTCGACGTTTCTCCGCGGCGAGCTGGTCTTCACCTGGTAACGCTGCGGCGTGAGGTGCGATGAATCGCGCGGGCCGCCCTCTCGCGGGGCGGCCCGCTTTTTGGCTCGCAAGGACGACCCCGATCCCCGCCCCCCCCGAGCCGGGTGGCTGCCCCTCCCGGCGCGCCGGCTTGCGGCGCGGGCCTGTTCGCGCCAAGAGTGCCCGTCCGCGCATGGCCACGCAGCCCCGCGTGGCCATGCCACCCCCGACCGGCCGTCAGCCTGAGGCGGTCAGCTTCTCGATTTCCGCAAGCAGCGCGTCAAGCAGTTCCCCCTCCGGCGCCTCGCGCACCGGCTCGCCTTTGACGAAGAGCGTCCCGCGCCCCTTGCCGGCGGCGAGGCCCACGTCGGCCTCCCGCGCCTCGCCCGGCCCGTTGACGATGCAGCCCATGACGGCGACCGTCAGCGGCGCCGTCACGTCCCGGGTCGCGGCCTTGACCCGTGCGGCCAGGTCCGCCAGGTCGACCTCGCACCGCCCGCATGTCGGGCACGAGACGATCCGTACGCCGCGCTGCCGCCGGAGGCCCACCTCCGCCAGAATCTCCCACGCCACGCTCACCTCGTGGACCGGGTCGCCCGTGAGGCTGACGCGGACCGTGTCGCCGATGCCCTCGGCCAGCAGCGTCCCGAGGACGATCGCGCTTCGGAGGCGGCTCTCCTGGAGCGGGCCCGCCTCCGTGATGCCGAGGTGAAGCGGAAGGTCCGTCGCGTCCGCCAGCTGCCGATAGGCCGCGATCGTCGCGCGGGCATCGCTCGCCTTGGCCGCGAGCACCAGGTCCCGGAACCCCTCCCGCTCGGCGGCCCGGACCCAAGCCATCAGGAGGTCGACCATCCGCGACGGTAGGTCCTCGCCCGCCCCGCGCTCGCCGACGCTCCCGGCGTTGACGCCGAACCGAAGGGGCCGACCCAGCTCGCCCGCCCGCGCGAGCACCCGCGCCAGGCCCGCCGGATCGTCCATGTTCCCGGGGTTGAGGCGAACCTTCGCCGCGCCCGCGTCGAGGGCCCGGAGGGCGAGGGCGGTCGAGAAGTGGACGTCGGCGATGATCGGGACGGGCGCCGCCTCGACGATTCCGGCAAGGGCCTCGGCGTCCGGACGCGCCGGGACCGCGACGCGCACGAGGTCGCACCCGGCGTCGGCGAGACGGCGGACCTGGGCGAGGGTGGCGGCGGCGTCGCGCGTGTGCGTGGTGGTCATGCTCTGGATGCTGACCGGGGCCCCGCCGCCGATGGCGACCGACCCCACCTGCACCTCGCGTGTCCGTCTCCGATCGAATCCGGCCATGGCCGCATTATCCGGCCGCCCGCGCGGCCGGTCAAGCGGCCGAGGCCGTGTCATGCCTTTTCCGCGCCGCGGCTCCCCCCGACGAACGGCGCTTGACACCGTAACACCCCCCGATAGAATGTGCCATCCAAGGAAGGAGGCGCCGATGGGTAACGTGGTCCGCTTCGGCGTCTCCATGGACGCGCGCATCCTCGCCATGCTCGACGAGATCGTCGAGCGACGCGGCTACGGGAACCGCAGCGAAGCCGTGCGCGACCTCGTGCGCGACGCCCACGTCCGCGACGTGTGGGAGGCGGGCCAGGGGCCCGTCGTCGCCACCCTCACCCTCGTCTACGACCACCACGTGCCGGAGGTCGGCGAGCGGCTGACGGCCCTTCAGCACGATCACGGCCACACGGTCCACTCGACGATGCACGTCCACTTGACGCACCAGATGTGCCTCGAAGTGATCGTCCTCAAGGGCAAGGCCGCGACCGTCCGCAAGCTCGCCGATCGGCTCATCGCCGCCCGAGGCGTGAAGCACGGGCAACTGGCGGCGACGAGCGGCGAGGACCTGGCCTAGGGCCGCCTCGCGCGGCGGACCGAGCGCGAGGTGCGACGCCGGTCGGGTCGCCGCCGACGGCGCGGCGCGGCAGGTGTGATCGGACCGGGCCCGGCTTGAGCCGCACGGGCTCGAACTGCCCATTTCGCTCCGTACCCGGGCCTGAAGCTTGCGCGCTTTTTGCGTTGCCCTGCGTCGCCCCGACCGCTACGTTGCTCACGCACCCGAGCGAAGGAGCCCCCGTGGACGCCCTGTCCCATGCCCTGGTCGAGGCGATGGCCGAGGTCGTCGCGCCGCCCGGACCGGTCCTGGAGATCGGCTCGCGCCAGGTCCAGGCCGAGGGCTACGGCGACCTGCGGCCGCTGTTTCCGGGCCGCGAGTTCCTCGGCTGCGACGCCGAGGCCGGGCCGGGCGTCGACCGGGTCGAGCGGCTGGAATCGCTCTCGTTTGAGGACGGGGCCTTTGGCACGGTCCTTTGCCTCTCGGTTTTCGAGCACGCGTGGGACGTGGCGGCGGGGGCGCGCCAGGTCCACCGGGTGACGGCCCCCGGCGGCGCGGCGCTGGTGACCACGCTCTTTGAATTCCACATCCATGCCTACCCGTCCGACTACTGGCGCTTCACGCCGCAGGCCCTCGAGCGGCTCTTCGAGCCGTTCGAGAGCGTCCTCGTCGGTTGGCAGGGGCACGCCAAGACGCCGCGCGACGTGTGGGTGCTGGGCTTGAAGGAGCCCCGCGCCGACCTCGCCGACCTGGCCGAGCGTTGGCGCCGCCGCACGCTGGAGCTCTGGAACGAATACCCGAGCGCCCGGGACCGGTTCCGCGCCGCCGTCGGCGGGACGCTCTTCGGGCGCCGCGGTTTCCGGCGGATTCGGACATGGCGAGAGTTAACGATACGCCCGTCCGTGCGGGGGGGCTAGCGGGGTGCCCCGGGCGGCTTGCCCGCCGAGGCTCACCCAGGCAGCGCCGGTCCGGGAAGCACCGGCGGAGAAGCCGCCGGTAGCCCCCGACGGCTGAAGAAAGAAGCGCGGCGGGTCGGAGACCCGCCGCGCCCAAGTGTTCCGTCCCCGCGCAAGCGGCGGCAAGCGTCAGGGCATCCCCCTACTTCTTCGCCTTCTTTCGCTTCGGCGTCTTCCTGGACTTCGTGACGCACTCTTTCTTCCCGCCGCCCTTGCAGGGGCCGTGGATGATGGTGGCCCGGGCGGCGGCCAGCCGTGCGACCGGCACGCGGTAGGGCGAGCAGGAGACGTAATCGAGGCCCACCAGGTGGCAGAACTCGATCGACATCGGGTCGCCGCCGTGCTCGCCGCAGATACCGAGCTTCAGGTCCTTGCGGGCCGCCCGCCCCTTCTCGGCGGCGATGCGGACCAGCTCGCCGACGCCCGGCCGATCCAGCGTCTGGAACGGGTCATAATCATAGATGCCAAGCTCCACGTACTGGCCGAGGAACTTGCCGGCGTCGTCGCGGCTGAAGCCGCACCCCATCTGCGTCAGGTCGTTCGTGCCGAAGGAGAAGAACTCCGCCTCGGCGGCCACCTCGTCGGCCGTCAGGGCGCCGCGCGGCACCTCGATCATCGTGCCGATCTTGTAGGGGAACGGGCAGGTACGCTTCTTGTTCTCCTTCAGGACCAGGTCCAGCACGTCCAGGACGATATTCTTCTGGTTCGCCAGTTCCTTGACGTTGCCCACGAGGGGGATCATGATCTCCGGGTGCGCGTTCTTGACGGCCAGGGCCGCCTCGAACACCGCCCGGGCCTGCATCTCGGTGATCTCCGGATACGTGATGCCCAGCCGGCACCCGCGGTGCCCGAGCATCGGGTTGAACTCGTGCAGGGACTCCACCTTCTCGCGGATTTTGGCCGCGGTAGTGCCCATGACCTTGGCCATCTCCTTCTGGCCTTCCTCGTCGTGCGGCACGAATTCGTGGAGCGGGGGGTCGAGGAAGCGGACCGTGGCGGGGCGGCCCTTGAGGGCCTTGAAGATGCCGATGAAGTCCTCCCGTTGGAGGGGCAGGAGCTTCTCGAGGGCGCGCTTTCGGCCCTCGCGGTCCTCGGCGAGGATCATCTCACGCATGGCGATGATGCGGTCGCCCTCGAAGAACATGTGCTCGGTGCGGCAGAGGCCGATGCCCTCGGCCCCGAACTTCACGGCCACCTCGGTGTCCTTCGGCGTGTCGGCGTTCGTGCGGATGCCGAGGGTGCGGTACCGGTCGGCCAGCTTCATGATCTGGCCGAAGGGGCCCGTCAGGGCCGGGTCGACGGTCGGGAGCCGGTCGGCGTAGACCGCCCCGGTCGAGCCGTTCAGGCTGAGCCAGTCGCCCTCCTTCAGCGTCTGGCCGCCCGCCTTGAGCGTCTTCGCCTTGTAGTTGATCACGACGTCGCTGCACCCGGCCACGCAGCACTTCCCCATCCCGCGCGCGACCACGGCCGCGTGGCTCGTCATCCCGCCGCGGCTCGTCAGGATGCCCTTCGCGACGTCCATGCCGCCGATGTCCTCGGGGCTGGTCTCGATGCGCACCAGGATGACGGCCTTGTCGAGGTCGGCCTGAATCTCGGCCTCGTGGGCCGAGAAGACGATCTCGCCGGTGGCGGCCCCGGGGCTGGCGGGAAGGCCCTTGCCGATGGGGTCGGCCTCCTCCTCGGCCTTCGGGTCGAACGTCGGGTGCAGGAGCTGGTCGAGGGCCTTCGGGTCGACCCGCATGACGGCCTCGGACTCGTCGATCAGGCCCTCCTTGACCATGTCGACGGCGATCTTGACGGCGGCGGCGGCGGTGCGCTTGCCGGTCCGCGTCTGGAGCATAAAGAGCTCGCCCTGCTCGATCGTGAACTCGACGTCCTGCATGTCGCGGTAATGCTCTTCGAGCTTCGTGCGAATGTCGCAGAGCTCGGTGTAGGCTTGCTGGTTGATCTTGCGCAGCTCTTTCAGGGGGCGCGGCGTGCGGATGCCGGCGACGACGTCCTCGCCCTGGGCGTTCATCAGGAACTCGCCGTAGAAGATGTTGCGCCCGGTGGCCGGGTCCCGCGTGAAGGCCACGCCCGTGCCGCTCGTTTCCCCGAGGTTCCCGAAGACCATCGTCTGGACGTTGACGGCGGTGCCGAGGAGGCCGCGAATATCGTTGATCTGCCGATACTTGATGGCCCGGGGATTGTTCCACGAGCCGAAGACGGCGTCGATGGACGCCCGGAGCTGCTCCCGGGCGTCCTGGGGGAAGACCTTCCCGTCGTGGTTGTAAACGGCCTTGTATTCCTCGATGACCTCCTTGAGGCCGTCGGCGTCGAGGTCCGTGTCGAGCTCGGCCTTCCGGCGATCTTTGACGGCCTGGAGGGCCTCCTCGAAGTGCTCGTGCTCCATCCCGAGCACCACGTCGCCGAACATCTGGAGGAGGCGGCGATAGGCGTCCAGGACGAACCGCTCGTTGCCCGTCAACTCGATCATCGCCGGGAGCGTCTCGTCGTTGAGCCCGAGGTTGAGGACCGTGTCCATCATGCCCGGCATCGAGACGGCGGCCCCGCTTCGGACGGAGACGAGCAGGGGATTGGGCCCCGCCCCGAAGGTCTTGCCGGTCACCTTCTCGAGCTTCTTGATGTTGGCGTCGATCTGCGGGTCGAGGTCGGCCGGGTACGTGCGGCCGAGCTGGTAGTAGAGGTCGCAGACCTCGGTGGTGATGGTGAACCCGGCGGGGACGGGCAGGCCCAGCGACGACATCTCCGCAAGGTTGGCGCCCTTGCCGCCGAGGAGCTGCTTCATCTCGGTGCGTCCCTCGGCCTTGCCGCCGCCGAAGAAGTAGACCATCTTCGTCGTCTTGCCCTTGGCCTTCTTGCCGGCCTTCTTCTTCGTCTTCTTCCTGGCCTTCGCCATCGCTCGCGTCTCCCTTGGCCTCGTCGGTTCCGTGTGTTGGACAAAAAAGGCGCGCCCACGCGCGGCGCGCGCCCCATCGTAGCCCCGCATTTATAGCGACGCGCGGGGCGGAATTCAACTGATTTCCGAATCGCCGAAGCGGGGGGTGGGCCTCGGGTATGCGCCGGCCCCCGGGCCTGTTTCGCCGGGCTGCGCGCAGCCCGATTTCTGCGGCTTGCACGCGGGATGGCCTACGCACGGACGCGGCCCCGAGAGCGCGGCGGGGAACCGGAAGGGCACGCATGGGTTCTTTATATCAAGTCCCGCAGGGGCGCCTGAGGCCCGACCGTCGCCCCTGCCGGCGCGGCGAAGGCGGCGGCCGTACGTTCGCCGACTCTCTCGCATCCCCTTTCGAGGGCCGGCCGAGCGGCACGAGTGCCGGTCGCGGGCGGGCCGCGAGCCCTCGGAAAGGCGGATAAGATGCACATCCCATAGATAGCACGAATCCACCGACTCGCCGGGCGGACAAGCGGACCGTGCCGCCACGGCGGCGGACCGACGGAGCGGGCGCCGTCCCGCCACAAATCGACCATCGCCAATCTCAACCCGCCCGTCCCTCCTGTCGCATGCGCGCAAAGGCCCTGCGCGTTCGCGTCAGTTGTGCGGCGCGCGGGAGGCGATCTCGGGGTGGAAAGCAGGAAAACTCGTGCAAAGAGGGGGGCAAAAGGGGGTGAAAAGGGGGGCAGTACCCCCCCTGTACCCCCCCTGTACCCCCCGGAAAGTCGCAGAAAGTGTGTCGCTTAGGGGTAAATCGTTTCACGAATCCCGCCAAACGCGGCTCACATCTTACCTAGCTTGCCCATCTTGCCAGGAAGAATCATCCCGCCTCATCTTCCGGCCGGCTGCCAATCTGGCAGGTGGAAGGTCCGATGTTTCATCGCGTCAACGATCGGCTGGCCGCATACGGTGTACGGCCTGAGATGGAAAGGGCGGCGGGGGCGGGGGGCGTTTTGCCTTGTGGCGAGGGGCGGGTCGCGATATGATTTGACCTTGCTCGGGGGGAAGCGAGGGCCGGTCGTGAACGCCAGTCAGCCCACCACGATTCACGAGGCCCTCACCGCCGGGGCCGCGTGGGCGACGCAGGCCCTCGACGAGGCCCTGAAATGCCCGGATGAGCCTTCCAGGGGCCTCTACGAGGCCATGCGGCACATGGTCCTGGGGGGCGGAAAGAAGCTGCGGCCGGTGCTGGCGGCCCTGGGGTGCGAGGCGGCGGGGGGCGACCGGGAGGCGGCCCGGGCGGCGGCGTGTGCGGTCGAGATGGTCCACACGTATTCCCTCATCCACGACGACCTCCCGGCCATGGACGACGACGACCTGCGGCACGGTAAACCCAGTTGCCACAAGGAGTTTGGTGAAGCGATGGCCGTCCTCGCGGGGGACGCCCTCCTGACGGAAGCCTTTGCCGTGCTGGCCGCGCGGCCGGGCGACGCCGAGACGTCCCGCCGGCTGGCGGCAGAGCTGGCCCGGGCGGCGGGAGCCCAAGGGATGGTAGGCGGCCAGGCCCTGGACCTCAAGGCAGAGGGGGAGGGCATCGACGACGCCCGGCTCCTGGAGGCCATCCATCGCCGCAAGAGCGCCGCCCTCCTTGCCGCCGGCGTGGTCATGGGGGCCATCTCGGCGGGGGCCAGCGAGCACGTCGTTCGGAGCTTGCGGTCGTACGGCACGCGATTGGGCCTGGCGTTCCAGATCGCCGACGACGTCCTCGACGCCGAGGGCACGACCGAGGAACTGGGTAAAACCGCCGGTAAGGACGCCCGGGCGGGGAAATTGACGTATGTGAAGCTTTTTGGCGTGGAGGCGGCCCGGGGGCGGGCCCGTCACGAGGCCGAGCGGGCCATCGACGCCCTCAGCGGGTTCGGCCACGAGGCCGACTGGCTCCGCGACCTGGCCCGATTCGTGGTCGAGAGGACACACTAGAAAGGGCCCCGGGGGTGTCTGAGAGCCTTCTTGAGCACATCCAGTCGCCGCGCGACCTGGCGGGGCTCTCGCGGGAGGACCTCGAGCGGCTCGCGGAGGAGCTCCGCAGCCGCATCACGGAGGCCGTCGCGGCCCACGGAGGGCATCTGGCGTCGAATCTGGGCATTGTGGACCTCGTGTTGGCGCTACATCGGGCGTTCGACTTCTCGACCGACCACCTTGTCTTCGACGTCGGGCACCAGTGCTATGCCCACAAGCTCCTCACGGGGCGGGCCGAGGGTTTCCGGAAGCTCCGGACGGTGGAGGGGGTCAGCGGCTTTCCGAATCCGTCCGAAAGTCCCGAATTCGACCGTTTTCGCACGGGTCACGCCGGGGCGAGCATCTCGACGGCCCTGGGTCTGGCCCTTGCCGCTAAGGCACGGGGCACGGACGAGCAGGCCGTGGCGGTGATCGGCGACGGGGCGATGGCATCGGGTCTGGCGCTGGAGGCCCTGAACCATGCGGGGGACGTGGGGGCGGACCTTCTGGTGGTCCTCAATGACAACCAGATGGCCATCGACCGGACCGTCGGGGCCCTGGCGCGGTATCTGACGGCCGTCCGGACCACCCCCGCCTACGACCAGCTTAAGGCCGAGGTGCACGGCGTCCTGGACCATATGCCGCTCGGCGGGTCCATCGGGCGGGCCCTGCACGCGTTCAAGGAGTCGCTGAAGGAGGCCATGGTGCCCGTTCACGCTTTCGAGCACTTCGGGTTCCGGTGCTTCGGACCGGTCGACGGGCACGATCTGGGGGCCCTGGAGGACGTTCTGGAGGAGGTGCGGCGGATCGGCGGGCCGCGCCTCGTACACGTGTCCACGGAGAAGGGCCGCGGGTTTCCTCCGGCGGCCGAGAAACCCGAGGCGTGGCACTCGGCGGCCCCGTTTACGGAGCGAAACGGGGAGGTCCTGCCCGCCAAGAAGGCCGCCGGGACCCCTTCCTGGACCGAAGCGGCGGTGGACGTCCTGATTGAGCATGGGGAGGCCGATCCGCGGATCGTGGCCCTGACGGCCGCCATGCCGGAGGGGACGGGCCTGCTGAGGTTCGGACACCGGTTCCCGGGGCGATACTGGGACGTGGGCATCTGCGAGGAGCACGCCGTGGCCCTGGCCGCGGGGCTTGCCAGGGGGGATTTGCGGCCGGTCGTGGGCATCTATTCGACCTTCCTCCAGCGGTCCTACGACCAGCTCTTCCACGAGGTGACGCTCCAGGGCCTGCCGGTCCTGTTCCTCGTGGACCGGGCAGGGCTGGTGGGGTCCGACGGGCCGACCCACCACGGGTTGTATGATATGGCGTACATGCGGCACCTTCCGGGGATGACGGTGGCGGCCCCGGCGGACGCGGGGGAGCTGGCGGGCATGGTGGCCCTGGCCCTCGTCTCCGACGGGCCCTGGGCCATTCGCTACCCGCGGGATCGGGTGCCGGAGGCGGATTACTCCGACGCCCCGGTCGAGGCCGGACGGGGTGTGATGCTGCGAGAGGGCACGGGAGGGGCGATTCTGGCCCTCGGCGCGACCGCCGAGGCGGCCCTGGAGGCGGCCGAGACGTTGGCCGAGGAGGGGATGGAGCTTGCCGTTGCGAGCGCCCGGTTCGCGCGGCCGGTGGACGCGGAGCTGCTGCGCGGGCTGCTGGAGTCGCAATCCTTTGTGCTCACGGTCGAGGACCATACCACCCCCGGGGGCTTCGGATCGGCGGTCCTGGAGGCCGCCGAGGCCGCGGGCCTCGATGCCGGCCGCATCCATCGCCTCGCGGTACCCGAGGGGCTCGTCGAGCACGACACCCGGGCCGCCCAGTTGACCGGCGCCGGCCTTTCGGCCGAGGGGATTGCCGGGCGGGTGCGGGAGGTTGCGGAGGCGTACTAGAGGCCTCGAAACGTCGTTTTCGGGGGTGTGGGGGCATATCATGCCGCAGATTCTGATCCTTTACAACAGCCGGAAGCCGGGGGCGGAAGCGTGCCTGGACGAGCTTTGCCCGTTCGTGGGCGGGCGGGCCGAGACGGAGGTGCGGCCGCTCTCGGGTGAGCCCATCAACGCGGGGGCCGAGCTGGCCATCGTGCTGGGCGGCGACGGGTCGATCCTCAAGGCCGCCCGGATGCTCGAAGGGCGGGAAATCCCCGTCGTGGGCATCAATCTCGGCAAACTCGGGTACCTGGCCGAGTTCACGGCAAAGGAGTTCTGCGACCGTTTCGACGCCATCGCCGCGGGCGAGATGCCCGTCAGCCGGCGGATGATGCTGGAGGTGGCCTGCGAGCGGAAGGACAGCCCGCCGCGCCGCCATCGGGCCCTGAACGACGTCCTGGTGGCGGGCGGGGAGGCCCATCGGATCGTGGGCATCGAGGCCCTGGTCGACGGGGAGGACGTGACGACGTACTACGGCGACGGGGTGGTCGTCTCGACGCCCACGGGCTCGACGGCGTACTGCATGGCCGCGGGGGGGCCGATCCTGATGCCCGCGCTGGAGGCGATGGTTCTGGTGCCCGTGTGCCCGCATTCGCTGACTCACCAGCCGATCGTCCTCCGGCCGGACAGCGAGGTGGTCCTGGCGCCCACGGACTTGCAGGAAGAGGCCGTCTGTGTGGTCGACGGGCAGGAAATCGTCAAGATGAAGGCCGGGGACACGGTCCGCATCTCCCGCTCGGGGACCTCGTTCCTATTGGTCCAGAACGGGTCCCGGGCCTCGTTCGACACGCTGAGCAAGAAGCTGCACTGGGGCCATCTGCCGGGGTACGGGAAGAAGCGGAAGGCACGCCGGGACGGGACGGCATAGGGGCGGAGGGCGTCGCCCGCTTGACCCCCCTCGGCGTAACCCCTACACTGACGCGGACTTGTGAAGGAGCGGCGATCCTGTGGCCCACCAGGTGAAGATTCTGACCGCGTACTGCAAGGGGTGCGAGCTGTGCGTGGCGGCGTGTCCGGCGGGGGTGCTGGAGATGTCGGAGGAGCTGACGGAGGTCGGGGTGCGCCCGGCGCGGGCCAAGGCCGGGGCCGAATGCACCGGATGCACCCTCTGCTACCAGGTCTGCCCGGACGGGGCGATTGAGATCTGGGAGTATACACAGCGTTCACACCCAGCGTGAGGAGGAGGTCTCGGTGCCCCAGACCCAGGAGAAAATCCTCATCACCGGCAACGTGGCGGCGGCGGAGGGGGCCGTCCGGGCCGGGTGCCGCTTCTACTTCGGGTACCCCATCACCCCCCAGAGCGACCTTCCGGAGTACATGTCGGCCCGGATGCCGGAGTTGGGCGGCACGTTCATCCAGGCCGAGAGCGAGTTGGCGGCGATCAGCCTCGTCCACGGGGCCGCCGCCGCCGGGGCTCGGGCCATGACCAGCAGCTCCTCGCCCGGCGTCAGCCTCAAGCAGGAGGGCATCAGCTACCTCGCGGGAAGCGAATTGCCCGCCCTGATCGTCAACGTTCAGCGCGGCGGGCCGGGGCTGGGGGACGTGCGCTGTGCCCAGAGCGACTATTTCCAGGCCACCCGGGGGGGCGGACATGGGGATTATCGCCTCCTTGTCCTGGCCCCGCATACCGTCCAGGAGACGGCGGATCTGGCCTACGAGGCCTTCGATCTGGCCGAAAGGTGGCGGTGCCCGGTGCTTCTCCTCTCGGACCAGCAGCTCGGGCAGATGATGGAGCCCGTGGTTTTGCCGCCCATGGCCGAGGAGACGGGCGTCCGGGACTTCGAGTGGGCCCTGACGGGGGCCGCGGGCGGCCGCGAGAAGCGGATCGTCAAGAGCTTCTACTGGCGTTCGGGGGAGCTGGAGGCCTTTAATCAGGGGTTGCGGGCCAAATACGAGCGGATGGAGGCCGAATTGCCCCGTTTCGAGGAGGACCGGACCGAGGACGCCGAGATCGTGCTGGTGGCCTACGGCACAAGCGCCCGCATCGGGCGCGACGCCGTCACCGCGTGCCGCGAGGCGGGCCTGAAGGCGGGCCTGGTGCGTCCGATCACCCTCTGGCCCTTCCCGAAGGCCCCTCTCGTGGCCGCTGCCGCGCGCGGGGCCCGGTTCCTCGTCGTCGAGATGAGCTGGGGCCAACTCATCGAGGACGTCAAGCTGGCCCTCTACGACACGCCGCGCCCGGTGGGTTTGTGTGCCAGAGCCGGGGGAGGCGTTCCGACGGTGGAGCAGGTGGCCGAAGCCGTGCGGGAGCACAGCACGGAGTGACGGAGCGGGATGACCATGACCGAAACGCAACTCACGCTCAAAATGGGCCGCCCGGCGGCCCTGACGAAGAATCGCACGCACTACTGTCCGGGGTGCGGGCACGGGATCGTGCACCGGATCATCGCGGAGATCATCGACGAGTGGGACCTCCGCGACCAGGTCATCGGCATGGCCCCGGTGGGCTGTGCGGTGCTCCTGTACCAGTACCTTGACATCGACGCCTGCGAGGCCGCCCACGGACGGACGCCGGAGGTCGCGAGCGGCATCAAGCGGGCCCGGCCCGACAAGCTCGTCTTCTCGTACCAGGGCGACGGCGACCTGGCAGGCATCGGCACGAACGAGATCGTCCACGTGGCCAACCGCGGCGAGCCGATTTCCGTGATTTTCATCAATAACGCCATCTATGGCATGACGGGTGGCCAGATGGCCCCCACGACCATGCCCGGCCAGAAAACGAGCACGACCCCCGCGGGACGCTCCATCGTCAATGAGGGGTACCCCTTGAGGGTCTCGGAGATGCTCGCCACGCTCGAGCAGCCCGTCTACATCGAGCGGACCGTCGTCGGCACCCCGCGCGACATCAAACGTACCAAGAACGCCATCAAGAAGAGCTTTCGCATCCAGCGGGATATGAAGGCCTTCAGCCTGGTCGAGGTCCTCTCGCCGTGCCCCACGTACTGGCGGGTGCCGCCCACGAAGGCCGTCGAGTACATCGAGACGTACATGGAGGAGGTCTTCCCGCGCGGCGTGATCAAGGACACGACCAAGTAAGCCGCCGACGGCTTGGACTCCCGATCATAGGCCATCCACCATGCCTGAAGAGCCGTTTGGCCCGGATGACAAGCTCCGCGTCGCCGTCCTGACGGGCGGCCACGCCTTCGAGGTCCCCGCCTTCCATCATCTCTGGCGGACGCTGCCCGGCGTCGACGTCTACATCCAGACGCTCGAGGACTGGGTGGCCGACTGCGCGGGCGTCCGCGAGGCCTACGACGTTGCCTGCTTCTACCATATGCCGCGCGAAATCCCGGCCGAGAACGCCACCTGTTGGGGTAAGGGTATTCGCGGGGCCGTCGAGCGGCTGGGCCAGAGTCGGCAGGGGGTCGTGGTCCTGCATCACGCGGTCTTCGCGTGGCCGGGCTGGGACGTCTGGGACCGCGTCGTGGGCATCGAGGACCGCCGCTGCCGCGCCTACCACATCGGCGAGACCCTCCGCGTCCACGTGCCCGAGGTCGACGACCGGATCACGAAGGGGCTCGTCGACTGGACGATGACCGACGAGACGTACGAGATGGCCGAGCCGGGCGAGGGGAGCGAGGTCCGCCTGACGACGGACCACCCCCGGAGCCTGCGTGCACTGGCCTGGACCCGCCAACACGGCCGGGCCCGCGTGTTTTGCCTGCCCCTGGGCCACGACGCCCGGGCCTGGGCCCACGCGAGCTTCCGGCACGTGCTGGGGCGAGGGCTGCAGTGGGCCGCAGAGCGGATTTGACTGCCGGTTCCTGCCTTGGGCCCGAGTCGCCGCCTCGCTTGCGAGTCGATTTTATCGCAATGAGCGCGGGTCAACCTACCCCTACACAAGCCGCAGAAAACGGCCCCAAGGGCGTCCTCAAGCCATGGCCGCCGCAAACCGGGCGCTGGCGCTGGTCCAGTCGATGATGTCCATCCAGGCGTCGACGTACGCCCCGCGCGCGTTCTGGTACTTCAGGTAGTAGGCGTGCTCCCAGACGTCGCAGACCAGCAGGGGCACGCAGCCCCAGATGGTCTCGTTCTGGTGCTTCTCGCACTGGAGGGTGACCAGCCGGCCGGAGACGGGGTCCCACGCCAGGACGCCCCACCCGGACGCCTCGACCTTCTTCGAGGCGGCGGCGAACTGGGCCCGCATCTTCTCTTCGGAGCCGAAGCTCGCCTGGATGGCCGCGGCCATAGCGTCGCTGGGTTTCCCGCGTCCGCCCGGCCACATGCTCTGCCAGTAGAGGGCGTGCAGGACGGCTCCCGAGCCGTTGTAGGCCAGGGCCCCGAGCAGGGGCTTGACGTCGGCGGTGTCGCCCGTGGCCCGGGCCGCGGCGAGCTTCGCCAAGGCCGCGTTGGCCCCCTTGACGTAGCCGGCGTTGTGCTTGTCGTGGTGCAGGGCCAGGGTCTGGTCGTCGATGACCGGCTCGAGGGACGTATACGGGAGGGGCATGAGCTTGAACTCGCCCCCGCCGCCCGCCCCCGCCGGCGGGGCCGCCATGGCGGTCACGGTGCGGCATCCGGTGACCCCGGCGGCCATGGCCATGCCCCCCAGTCCGAGGCCCTTGAGTGCATCCCGTCGCGACAGCGGTGCGTCCATCGTTCTCTCCTCCGCGCGAAAACCCTTGCCCGAATCCCCGGAGACGTCTAGTCTATGCTAGAGTCGCGCCCCTGCCGGGCACAACGGGCGCGCGAAATCGTTTCTGGAGGGACCCGGGGATGGACGAGCGGATGATCTTCTCGGGCTTTGGCGGCCAGGGCCTGATGACCCTCGGAAAGTTCGTCGCCGAGCTCCTCATGGACGAGCACGAAGTCACCTTCTTCCCGTCCTACGGCACCGAGGTCCGCGGCGGGACGGCCTATTGCCATGTCCGGATCGCCGACCGGCCCATCGCCAGCCCCATGGTCGACAAAGCCACGTGCCTGGTGGTCATGAACCAGATGAGCTACGACCGTTTCGCCCCGGTGGCGGCGGCGGAGGGGCTGGTCCTCTCGAATGCCAGCATGGTCGAGCCGACGGGGGCCCACGGGGCGGCCCGGATCGTCGAGATTCCGGCCTCGGAGCTGGCCAACGAGATGGGCGATGTCCGCGTCGCCAACATGATCCTCCTCGGGGCCCTGAATGCCCTCAAGCACCTCACGACCGCGGACAGATTCTCCCGGCTCCTCCGCAAGAAGCTGGGCACCGAGCCCGGCAAACGCGAGATTCTGGCCCTCAACCGCCAGGCCATCCAGGTCGGCGCGGCCCGGGCGGAGAAGGTGGCGACCGGGGCCTGAGTCTCCGACGCGCCCTTTCTCGCGGAATTGCTCGTTGCGTGCCCCGGCCGTCTCGTATAAGTCGCCGAGAGGGTGGCCGCGGCCGCCCGGCGAGAGAGGAAAGGAGAACGCGATGATCCGTATCGCGATGACCGTGCTCGTGGCCGGGATGCTCGCCGGGGGCGCCCGGGCCGGCGGGGATGCGACCCCAACTACGCAGGAGACCGCCGACGAGGCCGTCTACCAGCTTCTGAAGCAGGTCCGCCTCATCGAGATTCAGCACCTCCGAAGCTCCGACGCCAAGCAGTTCCGCACGGGCTCGGAGAAGCTTCTCGCCATCGACGACCCCCTCGTCGTCGGGCCCCTGGTCCATGTACTCTACGGGCCGAACGACCGCTACCGGGCGCTGCTCGTGGAGCTGCTGGAAAAGCACGCCAAGAAGGGCACCCCGGCGGCTAAGGCCTATCTCCAGGAGGTCGCCGTTGGCGACGGGTACCGGGGCCTGAGACAGCGGGCCGTCGAGGCGATCAAGGCCTCGACCATCTCCGAGGAGACGGTGCCGACGGAGCGGCTCATGGCCCACCTGGCCTTGGACGAGGTCCCGGTCCTCCGGGAACGGGCCGCCGAGGCCCTCGCCTCCCTCGAGGAGAAGCGGGCCGTCTGGCTCCTCGTGGAGCGGCTCGTCACCGAGGAATACCGGCTGGTGGGCGGCACGGTGAGCGACTACAGCATGCAGTTCGACATCCGGGCCCAGATGGCCGGCTCCCCCACCTTCCGCCAGCGGACCATCACCGCCGCCGTCCCTGCCGGCGTCGCCACCGTCACCATCGATCTGCCTCAGGTCCAGGTCATCGATGTGGCCACCACCGTGGCCATGAGGGACCGGAACGTCTCGCCGCAGTACAAGCGGGTCGAGGTACAGCATCCGGGTGTGCTGCGGGCCCTGCGGGCCCTGACGGGGAAGGACTTCGGCTACGACCAGACCGCCTGGCAGCGGTGGCTCCAAAGCGGGCCCGAAGGCATCCCCGAGTGGGAGCCCATCCGCTTCCGCACGGGCGGCCAGGACATCGAGCCCCGGTGACCGGGCGCGAGAAGCGCCCCGTCAACTGGACGGCGGCCTCGCGGCCTTCGCGGGTCGCTCGCCCACCTTCAGCACCACCAGCGTCACGTCGTCGGCCCGCGGCGCGAGGCCCGTGAACCGTCTCAGGTCCCACCGGAGTTCTTCGGCCATCCGTGCGGCCCCGTGCTTGGCGTGGCGCAGGATGGAGTCGGACAGGCGGTCCCGCCCGAACCGCTCGTCCTGGTAGTTCAGGGCGTCGCAGAGGCCGTCGGAGTAGGCGACGAGGGCGTCGCCGGGCTCCAGCGCCACCCCCTCGTAGCGGTAAACGAGGTCGGCCTGGACGCCCAGGAGTGGCCCGCCGACCGTCAGCGACCGGATCGTGCCCGCCCGCACCAGCATCGCCGGCTCGTGGCCCGCCGAGCAGTACGTCAGCCGCCCCGCCCCGGTGTCCAGAACCCCGTAAAAGAGGGTGACGAACTCCGTGCTCTCGGTCTCCGAGACGAGGGCCCGGTTGACGCGGTCCATGATGTGGTCCAGCTCGTAGACGTGCTCGGCCTGGGCCCGCAGCGCCGCCCGCACGCTGGCCATGAGAATGGCCCCCGGCACGCCCTTGCCGGCGACGTCGCCGACAGCGATGCCCCAGTTCCCCCCCGGCAGGGGAATCCAGTCGTGGAAGTCGCCGCCCACCTCCTGGCTCGGCACGGTCACGCCCCAGCAGTCGTACCCGTCGATCTCGGGCGCTGCGGCCGGGAGGAGCCGTTTCTGCACCTGGGCCGCCAGCGCCAGCTCCCGCTGTTGCCCGCGGACGCGCACCAGCTCCTCGACGAGCTGGGCGTTGTGGACGATCACCGCCGCCTGGTCCGCCACGCTCCGAAAGAGCCGCACCTCTTCCGGCGTGAACTGGTGCTTCTCGCCCGTGTACACGTGCAGCGTGCCGAGGGGGGTGCCCTTGGCGGTCAGGCCCACCGCCAAGCTCGACACGAGCCCCTCCCGCCGCGCCTCCGCGGGGTAGCGGACCCACGGGTCGGTCCGCATGTCCTCGATATGGATCGTCTCGCCGGCCAGGGCCGTCTGGTCGTTCATGTTCTCGGCCACCAGCACGGGCCCCTTCTTCAGGTACGCGGGCGAGAGGCCGTAGGTGGCTTTGATGACCAGCTCGTCGCCCGTCTCGTTGAGGAGCCGCAGGCTGCACGCCTTGACCTTCATGACCTCGGCCATCGTCCGGACGATGTTGTCGAGGACCTCGTCGGGATCCAGCGTGGAAGAGAGGAGGCGGCTGGTCTTCGAGAGAAGCGTCAAGTCCTCGAGCCGCTCCTGGAGCACCGCCTGCTGGTAGCAGAGGCGCGTGAGGGTGTTGGCGAGGAGCTGGAGGAACGAGATTGCCGCCCGCATCTGATCGTCGTCGTAGGGGGGGAGCGATCGCGCCGCCTCCCACAGCTCCCCCGCGTCGACGCCGTGCTCTTCGGCCAACGCGTCCACCTGCGCCCGCGCGAGCGACCGTTCGGGAAGATCGCCCATGACGATCGTCCCCAGGACCCGGTCCTCGAGGTGAATCGCGGCGGCGAACTGCGTCAGCCCCGCGTGGCAGGCATACTTGACGGGCTGCCCGCCCCCTTCGCTCGCCACGGCCGCCGCGGCCGCGTAGTTCGACAGGCGGCAGGCCTCGTTGTCGTGCAGGGGCCCGCCCAGAAGCGTGCAGAACCGGTTCGAGCAGCTCGGGCGGGTGACGCGGCGACCGGTTTCGTCGCGGATGCTCGTGGCCGTGCTCGTCAGCGCGGCGAAGCCGTCCTGGATGGCCTGGAGCGTCTGGACGTCGATCAAGTCCACCAGGCGCAGCGGCCGTCCGGTGGCCCGGACCTCCGAGAGCTCGGCGGCGCCGTCGGGGGAGCAGGGCGGGTTGGACGCGTCGTTCGGCCCGGTCATGGTCAGGGGGTCCCTCGCCGCCTACCCGAGCGCGAGCATGCGCTCAATCGCCTGCCGCGCCGGCCCCGCCACCTCCGGCGGAACCGTCACCTCGTGTTGCATGTCCGCCAGGGCCCACGCCACTTTCTCCAGCGTGTTCAGCTTCATGTTCGGGCAGTCGGCGAGGCTGGAGACCTGGACGATGGTCTTGTCGGGGTTGCCGCGGCGGATCGTGTGGCAGACGCCCAGCTCCGTGGCGATGATGAAGGCCGTCTTCGACGACTCCGTGACGTGGCGGATGATCTGGCTTGTCGAGCCGACAAAGTCCGCCATCGCCCGCACCTCGCCCGTGCACTCCGGGTGGGCGCAGACCTCGGCGGCCGGGTACTCCGCCCGGCGGACCTCGATGTGCTCCGGCAGGATGCGGTGGTGCGTCGGACAGAAGCCCGGCCAGAGGATGATGTTCGCGCGGCCGGTCTGCTCGGCGACGTAATCTCCCAAGCTTTGATCCGGGACGAACAGGATCGGCTGCGCGGCCGGAATCGATTCGACGACGCGCACGGCGTTGGCGCTCGTGCAGCAGACGTCGCTGGCGGCCTTGACGGCGGCCGAGGAGTTGACGTAGCAAACCACCGCCGCACCCGGGTGGCGGTCCCTGGCTTCGGCCAGCTCGCGCGGCGTGACCATGTCGGCCATGGGACACCCCGCGTTCGGGTCGGGCATGAGGACGGGGCGGTCGGGGTTGAGGAGCTTGGCCGTCTCGGCCATGAACTTCACCCCGCAAAGGAGAACAACCTCCGCCTCCCCGACGCGGGCCGCCTCACGCGCCATGGCCAGACTGTCGCCGACGATGTCCGCGGCGTCCTGGACCTCGGGCACCTGGTAATTGTGAGCCAGGATCACGGCCCTCCGCTCGCGGCGGAGGACGCGGATCCTCTCGACCAGCTCGGCGGTGGTCCCCCGGTCGAGCGACGTCATGGTCGTCTCCCTCCTCGGGCCGCTCCCGCCAAAAGCGGGCGAACCCCGATTCGAGCATTATAGGCACCCCCGCCCGCGCATCAATGGCAAACCGCCGGACAGGCCTCGGAGAGCCCTGGAAGGCCGTTCCAAGGGCCTTGAAGGGCGTTTTCGGGAAGGAACTTGACAGGCCCCAATTCATACCCTAGTATTCCTATCGGATTAGTGGGGTATACGGGGTGCTCGTGCATGGTCGAACTTTCCCAGAAAACTACGTATGCACTTGTGGCTCTGGCCGAGCTGGCCGAGCGTCGCGAGGCCGGGGCCGTTTCGAGCGGCCAGATCGCGCGGGCCCGGCGGATCCCGCCGAAGTTCCTGGAGCAGATTCTGCGGGAGCTGCGCGGGGCCGGGTTGGTCGAGTCCAGGCGAGGGGCCCGGGGCGGGTACCTCCTCGTGCCCGACCCGGCCGAACTGACGGTCGGGCAAGTCGTCCGGCTCATCGAGCGACCCGCCGGTCCCGCCGGCCGCACCGCCCTGCGCGGCGAGGAGGCCTTCGAGGCCATGTGGCAGCGGGTCCGCGACGCCGTCGCGTCCGTCCTCGACACGACCACCTTCGCGGATCTCGTGAGAGAGGAAAGGGAGGCCCAAGGTGTCCCGAACTTCAGCATCTGAAACCGTCCGCGCCGGCCCGCCCGTCTCCGACGGGTGGCAAGCCCGGGCGGATGCCATCCCCTCGGACGAGGATGCGGTCCTGGAGCTTGTCGACGGACTGAACTTCAAGCAGAAGGTCGACCGTTCGCTCGAGCTCCTCGACGCCGCGTGGCGCGAGTTCGGCGACCGGCTCGTCGTCGCGAACAGCCTCGGCATGGGCATCACCTGGGACCTGGCGAAGCGCGTCAGCCCCGAGATCCCCGGCTTCATCGTCATCACGCGGCACAGCCACCCGAAGACCCTCGACTTCCTGGAGCGGACCCGCCGCCGCTATCCGGAGCTGCGCGTCTATCGCAACGACGACCCGTTCCCGGACGATCTCCCGAAGACCGACCCCGACCGCTGTTGCGCGTGCCTGAAGGTCGAGCCGGCGCGCCGGGCGATCCGCGAGATGAACGCGGCCGCCTGGGTCGCCGGGGTCCGTGCCACGGCCGGCCGCACGCGGCGTGCCTTTGCGGAGATCGAGCACCGGCCCGACGGACTCTGGAAGGTCAACCCGGTCCTCCTCTGGCACGAGCGCGAGGCGTGGCAGTACGCCGCCCTCTACGGCGTCGAGGTCAACCCGCTCTACGCCGAGGGCTACCGCTCCCTCGGGTGTATGCCGTGCACGCGGGCCGTCGCCGGACCGGACGAACGCGCGGGCCGCTGGATCGGCGCCTCGAAGTGCGGCGGCGAGTGTGGCCTGAACACCAAGCCTATGAAGCTCACGGACGGGGCGGGCATCTGAACGCTCAGGCGCTGCGGCGGTATCAAGGCAGGTTCGCGCGGCGGGCGCCTCGATCTGCGGCGGAGAAGAGAGCGACACATGACCCCACCCAAGATCGCCTTCCCCGGCACCCGGGTCCCGGACGATCCCCACCTCGCCCGGCTCCTCGGCCTCTATCCCCAGCGACAAGAGGGACGGTGGATGCAGCGCGTCAAGGTCCTCGGCGGCCGTCTCTCCGCGGACGCGTGGCGAGCCCTCGCCGCCGCCGCGCGCCGGCACACGCCGGGCACGCCGCTCCACCTGACCACCCGCCAGGACATCGAGCTTCACGACCTTTCGGAAGCGGATGTCCCCGCCGTCCAGCGTCTCATCGCCGAGGCGGGCCTCACGACCGTCGGCGCCTGCGGCGACACGCTCCGCAACGTCACCGTCTGCCCGTGCTCCGGTCTCCGGCCGGGCACGCCGGACCTCGAGCCCCTCGCGTGGACGCTGCGGCGCGTGATCGAGGCGATGCCCGGCGCGACGGCCTTGCCGCGCAAGTTCAAAATCTCGCTCTCGGCGTGCGCCGAGGCATGCGGGCGGCCGTGGGTCAACGACCTCGGTCTCGTGGCCGAGAAGCGCGACGGGCGATGGGGTTTCCGCGCGATCGTCGCCGGGTCGCTCGGGGCGAAGCCGGGGACGGGCATCCTTTTCGATGCGTGGATTCCCGCGCGCAACGTCGCGCCGCTCGCGAGGGGCGCCGTCCGGTTCTTCGCGGCCCACGGCGACCGCGAGAACCGCCGCCGGGCCCGCCTGCGGCACGTGCGGGAGAGAATGGGCGAAAACGCCTTCCTGGAGTCCCTCAGGGCCCATTTCGAGGCCGCGCGGGCCGAGCAGGAATGGCCCGAGCCGCCGCTGCCCGAGCCCTCCGCGGCCTGCGAGGCCGAGAGAATCCTGACGCTTTCCAACGGCGACGTGACCCCCGACCAGGCCGACGCGCTTGCCGACCTGGCGTCCCGCGACGACGTGGCCGTGCGCCTCGCGATCCATCATCGCATCCACATCTTCGCGTCCGGCAAGAAGACCCTCGCCGCCGCCCTCGCCGCGCATCCGCCCCTGGCCGCGGCGCTCGAGTCACAGCCGTCGGTCGTTGCGTGTCCGGGGACGCGGTGGTGCAAGCGGGCGCTGGCGGACACGAACGCTCTGGCCGACCGGCTGCGCGCGACGCTGGCCGGCGACCTTCCGCCGGAGGCGACGGTTTGCATCTCCGGCTGCCCGAACGGGTGCGCCCATAGCGCCGTCGCCGACGTGGGTCTAACCGGCGGCCGCGTCCGCGACGGCGCCGAGAGCCGCGACGCGTGGACGCTCCGCGTCGGGGGCGGCGGGGGGCGTTCGCCGAAGCCGGCCGAGGTGGTCGCGCGGCGGCTCGCCCCGGCGGAGGTGGCTGCCGCCGTCCGGGCGCATGCGCAAAGCGGCCGGTGAAACGCGTCTTGCGCATGGGGGGCCCTTCGGCGTATAAGGGGGCAGAGGCCCCTTGCACGCGCGTGATGCGCGATGGGAGAGAGTGACATGAGACAATGGACACTCCGTCTGGGGATTCTGCTGGCCGCGTTCGCGCCGTCGGCCGCGGCGGCCGCGACGCCCATGACCCCCGCGCAGCGGGTCGAGATCACCCGGCTCCGCCGGGAGGCCCTCGGCGACGATCCGCGGGCCGGTCGCGAGGCCCTCGAAACGTTGCAGGGCATGGGCGAGGTGGCCGAGGCGTCGGTCGTCGCGGTTGCCCGGGCGTTGTTGGCGCGCGACCGAGAGGCCGTCGTCGCCGCTTCCCGCCGCATCAGCGACCCGGCCAAGGTGGCCGAGCTCGAGGACGAGATCGACCGCCTCCGGGCCGAGGCCCGCGAGAACCTCAAGCACCTCGCCAAGGGCGAGCCCATCCAGCGGGCCCGCGAGTTCCACGACCGGCTCGCGGAGAAGGTCGGGCTCCTGAATCAGGTCCAGGAGGTCCGGGCCGCGGTGCTCGAAGCCCTCCGGCGTCGCGACGGGCTGATCGCCCTCTATCGCCCGGGCGCGGCGGAGAACGACGCGGCGTTCGGCGAGGATCGCGAGGCGGCGCTGCGCGCGCAGGCCGAGGGCATCCTCGGCATGACCGCGGCCGAGGCCGAGGCCGCGCCCGAGTACACGGGCGGGAAGGGGCCGAAGGACGCGAGACTTCGGCACATCTGGTTCTATAGCGCGTGCCGCGCGATCGAGGCGTACAACGAGACGCACGCCCGCCCGCTGATGAGCGCGGCCGAGTGGGAGAACGTGCGGTGCGTCAACGCGTATCGCGAGTCCCTGGGCATTATGCCCTACGAGGTCGACGCGCGGCTCCTTCAGTCGACGCGGCGGCATTCGAAGGAGATGGTCGAGCGGGGCTACTTCAGCCACGTGTCTCCGACGCCCGAGAACAAGACCCACACGAAACGAATGGCGAACGCGGGGTACAAGGGCGGCTACAGCGAGAACATCGCCGCGGGGTCCTCGAGCGGCGAGCACAGCTTCTGGCAATGGTTTTCCAGTCCGCCCCATCATCTCAATATGGTAAATCCGGGTAGTGTCCATATGGGGGTCGGGAACTGGAGCAACAAGTGGACCCAGAACTTCGGCCGGGCCAAGCGCCTCATGCTCATGGGGGACGCCGACCGGGCCGGGGCGGCGGCCGTCAAGGGTGAGATCGTGGGCCCCCAGGGCGGGTCGGGCATGGCCCTCCGGACCCCCGCCAGCGTTCGATAGAGTGGGGAAACTTCCCCACGTCGTGACGAGTTTCGAGAAGCAGTTTACCCCTCCGCGACACACTTTCTGCATCTTTTCGACCCCTTCTTCGACGAACTGGGTGCCGGCACGCGACTTTTGACCCCTTTTCGGCGCGTTATTGACGGCTCATCGTAGCGCGGACGGTCGCTGCGCCGTGCGCAAAAGGTGAAACCGCTCACGTTTTGCGTCGCCATACCCAAGTAATCCGACCGGAATAGTAGGACTTGGCGCGACGCAAATCGCTAAGGCGTCTCCGAATCCGCGCAAGGAGACTGGCGCGCGGGGCCAAGGGTAGGGCGGGCGGGGGCTTGAAAGGGACGCGGGCGGACTCTACCCTTGTCGGTCGTGCTCCCGCGGGGGGGCGGACGACGGGGAAGGGGACGCATGGCCGAGGGCGGACGGACGTACCCGATGGCGGAGGCGGTGCGCGCGGCGTACCGGGCGGGCGAGGAGGACGAGGCCATGGAGCCGCGCGTCCTCGTCGATGGCGCCGGCGCGCCGGTCGGACGGATCGCCGACGGCGACCGGTGCCTCTTCTATGATATCCGCGGCGAGCGCGAGATCGAGCTGACCGCCGCGTTCACCGACCCGTCCTTCGGCCACTTCCCGACGGCCCCGATCCGGACCCGTTGGACGACGATGATTCGGTACGATGCGGATCTCGACGCCGACGTCGCCTTTCCGCCGCAGGGCACGATCGCCGGCACGCTCGGCGAGACGGTCGCGCGGGCGGGCCTCAAGCAAGCCCGGATCGCCGAGAGCGAGAAGGCCGTCCACGCGACGTTCTTCCTGAGCGGCAAGCGCGGCGAGCCGTTCGAGGGCGAGGACCGGGTTATCGTCGAGAGTCCCGGCGACGACGAGGTGGGCCACGACGCTCACCCCGAGATGGCCAGCGCCGAGGTCGCCGCCGAGGCCGTCCGGGTCGTCGAGGCGGGCGCGCACGACCTCGTTTTCGTCAACCTCGCCAATTGCGACGTGTGCGGCCACATCCCGAACCGCGAGGCCGTGCTGGCGGCGGTCCATGCGGTGGACGCGGCGGCGGGGCGGATCGTCGAGGCGGCCCGGGCGGGCGGGGCCGCGGTCCTGATCACCGCCGACCACGGCTCCGTCGAGCGGTGGTATTACCCCGAGGGGGCCATCGACACGGGCCACACCGACCGTCCCGTGCCATTCGTGCTCGTGGACGAGGCGGTGCGCGGGAAGGCGGGAGTGCTGCGGGAGGGCGGGGACCTGACGGACGTGGCGCCGACGGCGCTGGCGCTTCTGGGCCTGGAGCCGCCGGCGGCGATGACGGGGCGGAGTCTTCTGGCCGCCGGGGCCCTTCCGGGCGGGAGGCGGCGGATCGTGCTCCTTCTGCTTGACGGATGGGGCGCCGGCGCGAAGGATGAGAAGGACCTGATCCACCTTGCGGAGACGCCCGTCATGGACGCCCTGCGGGAGGCGTATCCGTCGACGACGCTTGCCGCGGCCGGGCCGCCGGTCGGCATGCCCGAGGGGACGGTGGGCAACTCCGAGTGCGGGCATCTGCACCTCGGGGCGGGGCGGATCGTTCCGAGCGACCGGGTCCGCATCGAGCGGGCCATCGCCGACGGCTCGTTCCGCACGAACCCGGCGTTCCTCCGGGCGATGGACGGGGCGAAGGAGTCGGGGGCGGCCCTGCACCTGGTGGGCATCATCTCGTTCTATTCGAGCCACGGCTCGGTCGAGCATCTGCTGGAGCTGATGCGGATGGCCCATGAACGCGGGGTCCCGCGGGTCTTCATCCACGGGATGCTGGGGCGGCGGGGCGAGCGGCCGGAGAGCGGGGCGGTGTACACGGAACGGGTCGAGGCCGAATGCGCCTCGCTTGGCACCGGCCGCATGGTCGATATTATCGGGAGGTTCTGGAGCCTCGATCGCGAGGGGAACTGGGACCGCATCGAGAAAACGTACCGCATGCTCGTCGACGGCCGGGGCGTGCCGGTGCCCGACACGGCGGTTTAATGTATGACGGACGATGCCATGAACCCCAAGTCCCGAAACATCACGTGGTCCGAGGGGCGCGTCGACGCGGCGCGGCGGAGCCGCCTGTTGGGCCAGAAGGGATGCGTCGTCTGGCTGACGGGCCTCTCGGGCAGCGGCAAGAGCACGATCGCCCGGGCGGCCGAGGTCCGCCTCGTCGAGCGGGGCCAGGCGGCGTACGTGCTGGACGGGGACAACGTGCGGCACGGGCTGAACCGGGACCTGGGTTTCTCGGCCGAGGACCGGGCGGAGAACATCCGGCGGGCCGGGTGCGTGGCCGCCCTGATGGCCGACGCGGGGCTCGTGGTGATCACGGCGTTCATCTCGCCGTACCGGGCGGCCCGGGCGGCGGCACGGGCCGAGGCGGGCGAGGGGCGGTTCGTCGAGGTGTACCTGGACGTTGCGCTCCGGGAGTGCGAGCGGCGGGACCCGAAGGGGCTCTATAAGAAGGCGCGGGCGGGCGAGATCCGCGAGTTCACGGGTCTGGACGCCCCCTACGAGCCGCCCGAGGCGCCGGAACTCGTGCTGGAGACGGGCCGGGCGGACGTGGCGACGTGCGTCCGGCGGCTGGTGGAGACGCTGGAGGGGCGGGGCGTGTTTGCGCCGGAGGATGAGGGAGCAACGGAATGAGAACGCGAAGCCATCTGCCGACGCACCTGGAGCAGCTCGAGGCCGAGTCGATCCACATTATGCGCGAGGTGGTGGCCGAGTGCGAGAAGCCGGTCATGCTCTACTCGGTCGGCAAGGATTCGAGCGTGATGCTGCGCCTGGCCGAGAAGGCGTTTGCGCCGGGGGCGCTGCCGTTCCCTCTGATGCACGTGGATACGACCTTTAAGTTCAAGGAGATGTACGAATTTCGGGACCGGACGGCCCGCGAGATCGGCGCCGAGCTGATCGTTCACACGAACACCGAGGCGCTGGCGCGGATCGGGCCGGCCGAGAACTGGACGTGCGCGATGTGCGCGGACCTCCTGAAGACCCGGGCGCTGATTACGGCGCTGCAGGAGGGCGGCTTCGACGCGGCGTTCGGCGGGGCGCGGCGCGACGAGGAGAAGAGCCGCGCCAAGGAGCGCATCTTCAGCTTCCGCGACCGGTTCATGCAGTGGGACCCGAAGAACCAGCGGCCGGAGCTGTGGTGCCTGTACAACACGCGGCTCGCCAAAGGCGAGAGCCTGCGGGTCTTTCCGCTCTCGAACTGGACGGAGCTGGACATCTGGACGTACATCTACACCGAACGGGTCCCCATCGTCCCGCTCTACTTCGCGGCCGAGCGGCCCTTCGTCGAGCGCGAGGGGCTGCTCCTGCAGGTCGGGGACCTCGTCGAGCCCCGGCCCGGGGAGACGGTCCATCGCGAGATGATGCGCTACCGCACCCTCGGGTGCCAGCTCTGCACGGGGGCCGTGCGCTCGACGGCCACGACCCTCGAGGAGGTCATCGCCGAGACGATGCTCGCCCGCCGCAGCGAACGGGCCGGCCGGGCCGTCGACCAGGACCGCGAGGCCGCCATGGAGGAGAAGAAACGGGAGGGGTACTTCTGATGGACGTCCTCGAACTTCTCGAAGCGAACCAGGCGAAGGACCTCCTGCGGTTCGTCACCGCCGGCAGCGTCGACGACGGCAAGAGCACCCTGATCGGGCGGCTCCTGTACGAATCGGTGGGCCTCTACGAGGACCAGCTCGACGCGGTGCGCGCGGCCTCCGGGCGGCGGGGGTCGGCCCGGCAGGGCCTCGACCTCTCGCTCGTCACGGACGGCCTCAAGGCCGAGCGCGAGCAGGGCATCACGATCGATGTCGCGTATCGCTATTTCTCCACCCCCAAACGCAAGTTCATCATCGCCGACACCCCCGGCCACGAACAGTACACCCGCAACACGGCCACCGGCGCCTCGACCGCCGCCCTCGCCGTCATCCTCATCGACGCCGAGAAGGGCGTCTCGACCCAGTCCCGCCGCCACGCCTTCATCGCGGCCCTGCTGGGCATCCACCACCTCGTCGTGGCGGTCAACAAGATGGACCTGGTGGACTGGTCGGAACGGGTCTTCGAGCGGATCCGCGACGAGTTCGACGAGTTCGCCGCCCGCCTCGAAGTTCCGGACGTCGCGTTCATCCCCGTCTCGGCGCTGCTCGGCGACAACGTCGTCCGCCGCAGCGATTCGATGCCGTGGTACGGCGGGGCGACGCTGCTGGCGCACCTGGAATCGGTCCACGTTGCCAGCGACCGCAACATGATCGATTTCCGGTTCCCGGTCCAGTACGTCTCGCGGCCGGACCCGACGCTGCGGGGGTACGCGGGGACGGTGGCGTCGGGCGTGGTGCGGCCGGGCGACGAGGTGGTCGTCCTCCCGGGCGGCGCGACCAACCGCGTTCGCACAGTGCTCGACCCCGAGGGCGAGCTGGCCGAGGCCTTCCCGCCGCTGCCCGTGACGCTGGTGCTGGAGGACGAGATCGACGTCGGCCGCGGCGACACCCTCGCCCATCCGGGCAACGTGCCGCACGTCGACCGCCGGCTCGAGGCGATGATCGTCTGGATGTCCGAGACGCCGATGCGCCCCGGGCAGACGTACACGATCAAGCACGCGACGCGGCTCGTGCAGGGCCAGGTGTCCGCCGTCCGCTACCGCGTCGACGTCAACACGCTGCACCGCGTGCCCGCGGCGGGCCTGGCGCTTAACGAGATCGGCCGCTGCGCGGTCGAACTGGCCCAACCCGTGGCCTTCGACCCGTACGACCGGAACCGAACGACCGGGGCGTTCGTCGTGATCGACCGCCTGACGAACGGGACGGTCGGGGCGGGGATGATCCTGGCCCGGGAGCGGAGCGAGACGGTCGTCTCGCCGGAGGCCGCCGCGGCGAGGCCCCGCAGCCGCTACGTCGAGGCCCATGCCAGCCGCGTCGGCGTCGAGGAGCGAAGCGCGCGTCTCGGGCAGCGGCCGTTTACGGTCTGGATCTCCGGCCTGACCGGGGCGGGCAAGACGACGGTGGCCCGGGCGCTGGAGCGGCGCCTCTTTGACGAGGGGCTCATGCCGACGGCCCTGGACGGGGAGAACGCCCGCGTGACGTTCAGCCGCGACCTCGGGTTCTCGGCCGACGACCGGCTCGAGAACCTTCGCCGCGCGGGCGACGTGGCCCGGCTGATGAACGACGCGGGGCTGGTGGCGGTGTGCTCGTTCCTGACGCCGCTGGCCGAGTCTCGCCGGGCCGTGCGCGAGCGGATCGGCCCGGACCGGCTCCTGGAGGTCGAGCTGGAGGCCCCGGAGGCGGTCCGGCGGGCCCGGCGGTCGGAGCTCTACGAGCGGGCCGACCGGGGCGAGATCGAGCTCTTCACCGGGGTGACCGCTCCCTACGAGGCGCCCGAGGCGCCGGACCTTCGCCTGGCGACGGACGAGTTGGACGTCGACGCGTGCGTCGAGCAGATCGTCGAGGCGCTCCGGGCCCGGGGGCTGATGGAGGCGTGACGCCCGCACGTTGACAGGCGCGGCCCGGGACGTACGATGAGCGCCGGTCGCCGCCCGCGGCAGGAGGATGGCTGGTGTTTCCGCCCAATACCCCCTCGTGGACCGCCGTGCTCGAAGAGCTCGTGCTGGGCGAGGTCTGGGTGCCGGTGGTGGCCCTGCTGGTGGGACTCCTCTCGACGCCGCTCTTCCGCTGGATCGCCTTGCGGCGGGGCATCATCGACCGTCCGGACGCCGCCGTCAAGATCCACGCCCGGCCGATTCCGTATCTCGGGGGGTGCGGCATATGGCTGGCGTGGACGACGGCCATGGTCATGCACGTGCTCCTCGCCGGGCCCGAGCATCCGCGGGCGGAGTGGGCCCTGGTGGTAGGCGGCGTGGTGGCCTTTCTCGTAGGCCTGTCCGACGACCTCTGGGACCTGCCGCCCAAGGTCAAGCTCGCGGGCCAGGCCGCCGCGGGGGCCGTGCTCCTGGCGGGGGGGATCCTGTGGCGGGCCTATCCGGCCATGCCCTGGTTCCCGCTGGCGGACTTCGGCGAGGACTTCTGGTTCGTCTGGATCGTCTGCCTCGGGATGCACTTCTTCGTCGTCATCGGCGCCACCAACGCCACCAACCTCCTCGACGGGCTCGACGGCCTGTGCTCGGGGGTATCGGCGATCATCTCGGTGGGGTTCCTGGTGCTGGCCCTGAGCCTGACGGCATGGGCGAATCCGGCGTGGAACCCCCATCCGATGGAGTACGAGTACACACGGTTGACGATGGTGGTGGCGCTGGCGCTGGTGGGGGCGGCGATCGGGTTCCTCCCTTACAACTTCAATCCGGCGCGCATCTTCATGGGTGACGCCGGCAGCGTCTTCATCGGCTACGTCCTGGCGGCCATGATGATCATGTTCGCCTCCAAGTTCGGCATGGTGAAGTGGTTCGTGGGGGCCCTGTTCATGTTCGGGGTGCCCATCTTCGATACGGCGATGGCGCTGGCGCGGCGGGTGCTGAACCGGCGGCCCATCATGATGCCCGACCGCAGTCACCTCTACAATCAGCTCATCGACCGCCTCGGCTTCGGCGCCGTGAACACCGTGGCTGTCTTCTACGTGACGACGGCGATCTTCGTCGGGGCGGGGCTGCTCGTCCTCTACCTCCGCGGGCGGTGGGCGATGCTCCTGTACGTGATCCTGGCCGCGGTGTTCCTGGCGATCGTCTGGCGGCTGGGCCTTCTGCGCATGACGCCCGAGGAACGGGCCGCCGCCGACCGATACATCGAGCGCAAGCGGGGCGCCTCCTAGACGCCCCTCGGGCTGCGCCCCCTTGTCGAGCGGCCCGGCCGGCCGGATAATGGAAGGCCGGGACGTGCGAATGCGGGAGACTTCGATGCGGAATGTGCTTGGTGTGTCGGCGGCGGTCGTGGCCGTCGTGGCGATGGCCCCCGCGGCAGTGGACGGTCAGGTCCCCTCCCAGGGGGTGCGCGGCCTGGGCTCCGGCCCGAGTCGCACCTTTGAAACCAACCTCCCCACCGGGTCCATCGCCCGGACCCTCGGCGACGCCAGCGTTTTCACCACCGGGGCCAGCTTCTTCGGCACGACCGCGCCCCAGGGGGCCAGCTACCTGGCCGCCCCCGGCATCGTGACCAGCCTGCGCCGGTCGACGTGGGAACCGCTCCGGGCGCGGGTGCGCGGCCCGGGGGAGAGCCCTGCGCGTCTCTCGCACCTTCAGGTCCGGACGATCGACAGCCTCCGGTTCGAGAAGCGGGCCCGCTTCGCCACCCTCCGAAAGAGCATGTTCGCCCTGGCCGAGCGCATCCGCGAGGCCGACGCCCAGACCCTCGGCGAGGTCTCGACCGGGTTCCGCCAGCTCATGTTCCCCATCCCCGTCACGGACCGCGCGGAGCTGGGCTACGGGTTCTTCTCGCGGCTTGACCTGGTCGATTCCGGCCAGGCGACCGCCGAGGCCCTCGTCACCCCCTTTACCGAGGAGGTCCAGCGGAGCCTCGGCGAGGAGCCGTTCCTGGACGCCGTGCAGGCCCTGCTGGCCGGGCGGCCCATGCCCGAGGGTGCGACCCTCGACCAGTTCTACGACCCGCAGCTCGCCGCCCTTGGCAACTACCTGTTCAACGCCCGGCGCTATCGCCGCGCCGCCGAGGTCTGGCAGACCCTGGCCAAGCGCGACGTGACGAGCGGCCTCAGGCGCCGGGCCCTGGCCCTCGCGTATCTGGCGACGGGGCGTCTGGAGGACGCGGCGAAGGAGGCCCGGGCCTCGCTCGAGCGGGCCCGCGGATGGCCGGACGAGACGCGCCTCACGGGCTCGAACCTCCAGGACGTTTTCCCGGACGTCGCGGACCTGGCGGAGATTCGGGCCGAGCTTCGCACGCGGCTCGAGAAGAACCCCGGAGACGCCGATCTCCAGTTCCTCGCCGCCTGGGTCGATCTCTTCCACGGACAGTGGGAGGCGGCCAAGGAGCGGCTCGCGAAGCTGGCCCCGGCGGACGAGACGGCGCGGAAGCTCCGGGCGCGCCTGGAAGCCGGGGCCGCCGACGAGACCCTTCGCCGCCCCGCCGCCGGCGTCCTGCGGCAACTGGCCGAGGACCTGACGGGCCTGGAGGAGCCGGCCCTGACGGAGCAGGAGCGGCGGCACCTTATCGACGCCCTTCGCACCGGGGCCGAGGGGTACCCGGATTACATGCGCCTCGGCGACTTCCGGTTCTACCTCGGCGACTACACCCTGGCGGCCGAGGCGTACCGCGCGGCCCACAAGGCCCGCCCGGAGGACCCGTTCGCCCTCTTCGCCCTCGTGCACGCCTCCTTCGCCAACGGCGAGTACCGTCTGGCGTCGAACTACCTGAGGCGGGCCCTGGCCCTGGAGCCGGACTGGGGGCTCTACGAGTTCCGTCTCCAGGAGTTCTACGGCGATCGGGAGGAGCTGGCCCGGCACCGGACGAACCTCGAACGGCTCGTCTCGATCCGCAACTCGGCCACGGACATGAAGTTCCTGCTCGCCTACATCCACTACTTCACGGGCCGCTATGCCGACGCCGCCGATCTCCTGGCCGAGGTCATCCGCGACGAGCCGGACTTCGAGCGGGCGGGCGACTTCCTGCGCCTGGCCCGCATCCAGGGGTGAGGGCCGTAGCCCCGGCGCGGGGTGCACGCCGGCCGCGCACGACCGCGACCTTGCGAGGGCGGCCTAGGGCGGTCGCTACCTCTCCCCCCACCCGCCGTAGCCCGTCTCCAGGGCCCAGCGATACCAGTCCAGCGTCTGCGCGAGACCCTCGCGGAAGCGGACCGCGGGTTCGTAGAGGAGGAGCGACCGGGCCCGGTCGACGTCGGCGCGCGAGTGCTTGACGTCCCCGAAGCGGGGCGGGCCGTACTCCGGCTCGAAGTTGGTCCCGAGGACGGCGTTGAAGTCCTCGACCATGCGCTTCAGATCGATCGCCTCGCCGCACCCGATGTTGACGGCCTCGCCGGTGGCGTTCGGCGTCTCGGCGGCCAGCAGGTTCGCGCGGACCACGTTCTCGATGAAGACGAAGTCGCGCGACTGCGTCCCGTCGCCGAAGATGACGGGCGGCCGGCCGCGGAGCATCCGGGCCGCGAACGCCGCGATGACCCCCGCGTACGCGTTCGACGGGTCCTGCCGCGGGCCAAACACGTTGAAATATCGAAGGCTTAGCGTCTCCAGGCCGTACGCCTCCGAGAAGGTGCGCAGCAGGAGCTCCCCCGTCGCCTTCGCCGCGGCGTACGGGCTGACGGGCGCGAGCGGCATGGTCTCGACCTTCGGCAGCTCCTCGCTCGACCCGTACACCGCCGCGCTCGACGCCAACACCACCCGCCGCACCCCCGTGTCGCGGGCCGCCAGCAGCACGTGGTGGACGCCCGCAAGGTTCACGTCGAAGCTTGTCTCCGGGTCCTCGACGCTCTGCGGGACGCTGGGCACGGCGGCCTGATGGAAGACGACGTCGACGCCGCGGCAGGCGGCCTGGCAGGCGCCTTGGTCTCGGACGTCGCCCTCGAAGATTTCGACGTCCTCGCGGACCTCGTCCAGGTTCTCGCGGTAGCCGGTCTCGTAGTTGTCGAGCACCCGCACGCGCGCCCCGCGCTCCAGGAGCGCCCGCACCAGGTTCGACCCGATGAATCCGGCGCCGCCGGTCACCAGATGAAGGTCAGCCATGGGTGGATTCCTGTTTCTGTGTCGTGGATGGGTTCGGGCCGGGCGGCCTCAGGGCATCGTCCGCAGCCGTGCGTCGTACACCGCCGCCAGCGGCAGGTCGTCGTCGGCGAGACGGATCCGCCACTCGACGTTCGCGCGGGCGGCGAGCGGCCACTTCTCGAGCGGAACCGTTCCCGGCCGCGCGGCCGCCACGGCCGGCGAACCGGCGGGCTTGCCGTCGGCGCCGATGGGCTGGACGGCCACCACGATCCCGCCCCGAAGCGGCCCCGGCGGCCGGATCTCGACGACGATCCGGACCCGGAGCGGCACGCGGCGGTTGGATTGGCCGGGCGGCATGGCGAGGCGCGTCCGGGCGGTCGTGATGGCCTGGTTTCGCCCGTTCCGCAGGCGCGTCTCGAGCGTCACGGTCCCGGCCTTCGCGAGCGGGGTGGCGACGGTCCAGTCGGCCTGGTACACGTGCCGCTGGGGCTTGTGGCCGTGGACGGGGGCCAGGGGGGCGGTCATGGCGACCTCGCGGCGCTCGGGGTTCGCCCGCTCGAGGGGAGAGCCCTCGGCGCGGAGGCCGGAGACCGCGACCTCGCGTCCCTCCGTCATCGGCTGCCAGGGGGCCGCCAACGCCGCCTTCGCCTCCTCCGACGGCGCCACCGTCGGCGGCGTCGCGGGCTCCAGGGCGAGCGTCGAGGGCAGGGGGGTCTTCTCCGGGAAGCGCCCCTCCTCGCGGTTCCGCTTGAACTGCCCGGCGAACCACGCCAGGTGGTCGGGCACCCGCTTGCTCCAGTACGCCGCGTTGTGACCGCCCTGACCGCCGTGCCACTCGTGCGCCAGCGATCGGTCCGCGAGCAGCTTCTTCAGGGCCTCCATCTGCGGCCGCGCGCCGTCGGTGTCCCCGACGTCCAGCAGCAACTCGAATCCGAGCGGCGGCCGGAGCTTCGACGCCAGCACGAGGCACGACCGCTCGGTGTACCGGGGCAGGTGCCGGGCGTCGCGCGGGCCGATCCAGTAATCGAGGCCCACCTGCCCCGCGTAGGCCCGCAGTTCCATTGCCCCCGACAGGACGCTCACCGCCCCGTACAGGTCGCGCGTCACCGCGTGGTAGAACGCCCCGTGCCCGCCCGAGGAGATGCCCGTGATGCCGCGCCGGCCCTTCACACGCGACGCCGGGTACGTGGCCTCGACGAACTCGCGGAGCTCGACCGTCAGGAAGTCGCCCCACTTCATCCACGGCTGGGCGGGCGCGTTCATGTACCACGTCGCCCCGCCGACGCTCGGGCAGACGGCGATCATCTCGTACTTCGCGAGGTGCGGCCCCAAGTCCCGCTTCCAGTCGTGCTCCGTGCCCAGGAGGCCCGGCAGGAAGTACACAACCGGGTACGTCCCGCTCGCGTCCAGGTCCTTCCGGTGGCCGACCCAGAACCGCTCGATCTTGCCGGAGGCGGGCGAGGCCATCGAGTGATGCGTCCACGTCAGCTCGGTCTCGGCGGCGGCACAGGTGGCCGTGAGGGCGAGCGTCCAAGCGAGAACGAGAGACTTCAAGGCATCCTCCTTCGAGGGCCGCTCATGATTGGACGTTCTCGGGAGCGGCGGATTCAGGCGGGGCCGGGGCGTCGCCTTCGAGATACCGCACGTCCTCGGGCAGCGTTGGCGCGAACGCGCGGAGATGCTCCCGCAGGGCGTCGGCCTCGCCCGGGGCGACGGCGTAGAACGAGACCGTGTCCCCGCCGCACACCACGTTGTCCGGCATCCACCACCGTCCGACGCGGACCCAGGTGTCCGGCAGGGCCCGGTCGCCGCCGAACCAGTGGTCGTAGAGGAGGGCGATGCGGATGTCGCGCTCTCCGGCGACGCGGGCGATGGCCTCGGTGTCGAAGCGGCCTTCCAGCTTCAGCCGCGCCACCTCCAGCGTCGAGAGGCCCCAGAGGTCGACGCACTGGATGTCGGCGAAGTGGTTGATGGCCCCGATGTCGTTCGCCGCCACCGCCTCGCCCTCATAATAGGCGGCCAGGAAGCGACTCATCTGGACCTGCTGGCGGTAGATGTCGTGTGTGGCCCGGACGACGCGGCTCCGGGCCACCGCCGCCCGCACCAGAAGCGGCGCCGCCAGGATCACAAGACCCGCGATCCATGCCGCCCGTGTCCACGCCGGCCGCTCCGCGGGGCGCCGGCGAGGCAGGATGGCCAGGCATCCCGCCAGGGCCACCAGCCCCAGCACCATCAGATACGCCTCGTAGCGGAAGAAGTACCCGATCTTCGCCATCGCCACGTGCAGCACCCCCGTGCCCACGAAGATGAGGGCCATGCCGGCCTGCGGCGTGCGCAGACTCACCCCGCGCCGCCGAAGCGCCGCAAGCACCCCCGCGGCGCCCGCGATCAGCACCAGCACGTGGGCGATCCGCACCAAGTTCATCGGCCGCAGCCACCCGAAGAACCGCAGCGCCCCGCCGACGCTCGTGACGTCCGGCACGTTGCCCTTGAGGAGGACCGAGTTCGGCAGAAACATCCACCCGTGCTCGATGCTCACGAGGCCGCTCACGACGATCGGCACGAGGCCCATCATCCCCACCAGCCCCGCCTGCCACACCTTCCGCCGCAGGGCCAGCAGCACGCACGCCGCCAGCACCAGGAACCCGCCCTCGAACCGCGCCATCACCGCCAGGGCCGCCGACACGCCGAGGACGAACGTCCGGGCGAGCTCCACGCCCGTCCTCTCCCGTCCCACGGCCGCGTACTCGGCCGCCAGAAAGGCGAACCCCAGCGACACGAGGCACTGGAAGCTGTGCTCCATCCCCGAGAAGACGAGCACCGGGAGCGGCACGAGGAGGAGGATGCCGAAGACTGCCGCCGCCGTCCACGCGACGCCGGCTTTCCAGCATGAAAGGACCGCCCCGACCGCGATCAGCGTCGCCGTTGCGAAGACAACGTTCAGGACGAGCGGCACGGCGAGGCTCGTGGCCCCGAGGGCGAAGACCCCCGCCAGCAGCAGCGTCCAGCCCAGCGACGAGCTGGTCGCCCCGTAGGCGTGGCGCGTCACCCCGTAGACGCCGTGCTCCGCGAGGTTCCGGGCCATCGCCGTGTGGATGTAGGCGTCGTCGAGCGTGTAGACGAGGCGCCCGTCGTTGGTGCGCATGTCCCGCCACGCGATCAGGCCCACGTCCGCCCCCAAGAGGATGAGCGCGAGGATGAGCGGCCCGTATTGCCGGAGTATGCGCGGCATGGTCGGCTCCCGGTTCGCCGTGTATGATAGCGACGGGGGGCGAGCCCTGCCACCCCGGATTGCTTGACCGCCGCCGGGGCGGGGGCTAAGATGGCCGCTTCACGCAGCCGAAGGAGGGCCGCCATGGCCGACGCGCCGGACCGCATGGAGGAGATCGTGTCGCTCGCGAAGCGCCGGGGGTTCATTTTCCCTTCGAGCGAGATCTACGGCGGCCTGAACGGCTTCTGGGACTACGGCCCCCTGGGCGTGGAACTGAAGCGGAACATCAAACAGGCGTGGTGGGACGACGTCGTCCGCCGCCCGCCCGCCGGCCCCGACGGCGAGCCGATCGAGATGGTCGGCCTCGACTGCTCCATCATCATGAACCCCAAGGTGTGGGAGGCGAGCGGGCATCTTACGGGGTTCAAGGACCCGATGCGTAAGTGTCCTGGGTGCGGCTACTTCGTGCGCGCAGATCATGTTCTGGATGAACTCGCGACGAAGTCCATGTGGGTAGACTCGCTGCTCCAGGAATTCACGGTGATAACAGGTGAGATTGATACCCCTCGTCTTCTGAAGTGGGCCCGCGGAAAGGGCAAGAGGCTCGCCCCCAATCTTGCACTTGTTCGCGAACCGGAAGTCACATTGTCCTTCCTCGCCACGCGAGTGAATGGGCAGCCGGACGCACCCCCCGATTTGACAGAACTCATGCGTTATGTGGCGACTGAGCAGCTGCACCAGACGGGCCTCCAGGAGCCGTGTCCGCGATGTGGTGCCCCACTCGATGAGCCGTCGCAGGTGAGTCTTATGTTTGAGTCCTGGGCTGGATTAGTGCAGGATGACGAGCATAAAGTCTACCTCCGCCCCGAGACCGCCCAGGGCATCTTCGTCAACTTCAAGAACGTCCTCGACACCCAGCGTCTGAAACTCCCGTTCGGCATCGCCCAGATCGGCAAGGCGTTCCGCAACGAGATCAACCCGCGCAACTACACCTTCCGCAGCCGCGAGTTCGAGCAGATGGAGATCGAGTTCTTCTGCCATCCCGACCAGGCCGCCGAGTGGTACGCCTGGTGGCGCGACGCCCGGTACGCCTGGTACGTCCGGCACGGCCTGACGAGCGACCGGCTCCGCCTCCGCGACCACGAGGACGACGAACTGGCCCACTACGCCGCCGCCTGCGCCGACGTCGAGTACGCCTTCCCGTTCGGCGTCTCGGAATTGGAGGGCATCGCCAACCGCACGGACTACGACCTCAAGGCCCACCAGGACATGAGCGGCCGCGACATGGCCTACTTCGACGAAGAGCGGTGGCAGCAGGACGCATCGCAATACAAGCCGGAGCACTACGACGGCGACAAGAAGGCCGCCAAACAGGCCGCCGCCGAGGCGAAATCCGGCATGCCGTACCGTTTCGTCCCGTACGTCATCGAGCCGTCGGGCGGCGTGGACCGGGCGATGCTCGCGTTCCTTTGCGAGGCGTACACCGAGGACGAGGCCCCGGACGAGAAGGGCAACCCGCAGCAGCGGACCGTCCTGCGGCTGCATCCGCGCCTCGCGCCCGTAAAGGTGGCCGTCTTCCCGCTCGTGAAGAAGGACGGGATGCCCGAGCGGGCCCGCGCGATCTACGAGGACATCCGCCGCGAGATGGCCGCCTTCTACGATGAGAAGGGGGCCGTCGGCCGACGCTATCGCCGCCAGGACGAGGCCGGGACGCCCTTCTGCGTCACGGTCGACGGCCAGACGATGGAGGACGGGACCGTCACGATCCGCGACCGCGACACGCTGGCCCAGGACCGCATCGCCGCCGAGAAGGTGTGTGCGTACGTGCGGGATCGGGTGACGGCCCGGGTTGACTAGGGCTTCGGCCTGTCGGGTGGCATGCCCACGCGGTCATGCGTGGGCAGGTTCGCGCCACGGTACGTCGTTCGCGCATGGCCGCGCGAGACAGCGCGGCCATGCCCCCCGCCGCCGTCTCATCGCCCTCGGGCCCGTTTCGGCGGGCCGCTTGCGGTCCGATTCCTGCGGCTTGTACGTGCGTCGGTTGACCCGTGCTCATGGCCCTGAAAGCGCCTCGCAAACGAGGCGGCGAAACGGACCGAAGGGCGTCCGATAACTCACCCCGAGTGTCCCTTTTGCCTCAAGGGCCCCGCGCGCGGGCGTCGATGTATTTCAAAGGAGTTACGGTCCGCATGCGCCGACCGTCCCGGGAGATGCCGCGCCATGTCGCGACCTTCCGTTGCGTGCCTCGCCCTCCTGGCCGCGCTCCTGCCGGCCGCGGCCGGGGGCTGCGCGTCGAGCGCGCAGCGGCCGGGCGGCACGTACTTCGACGCGGGCCACGCGGCCTACGCGCGGGGCCAGTGGCAGGCCGCCGCCGACGACTTCACCCGTTACCTCCAGATTTATCCCTCCTCGCCGCACCGGGCCGAGGCGTACTACTACCGCGGCAACGCCCGCGTCCATCTGGGCCGCCGGGCCGACGCCCTCGCCGACTTCCAGCGAGCCGTCGTCGCCGAGCCGCACCCCGCGATCCGCTCGCTCGCCCACGTTGCCCTGGGGAACCTCTATTTCGAGGGCGGTCACGACCGCGAGGCGGTCCGGGCCTACGCGGAGGCCCTGAAGGCCCCGCCCCCCGAGACGCCGCTGGAGCGCGTGCTCCTGCGCCTCGCGATCAGCCTCCAGCGGCTCGGGAAGTGGACGCAGGCCGACCGGTACCTCGCGTGGGTCATCGAGAACCACGCGTCGACGGGGGCGGCGACCGAGGCGCGGAGGCGCTACCGGGCGGCGGCGTTCGCCGTCCAGACGGGGGCCTATGCCTCCAGTGCCGGGGCCCGACGCGAGGCCCTCCGGCTTCGGCAGGCCGGCTTCCGTCCGCGCATTGCCGCCCGGCGCACCGGCGCCGGCCGACCGCTCCACGCCGTCCATGTCGGCCAGGTCGGGACGTACGCCGAGGCGGCGGCCCTGGCGCGCCGCGTCCACGAGGCGGGCTTCGCCGCCATGGTCGTGCCGTAGGAGGGAAAAGGGGCCTGTCCCCTTTTTCCGAGGGAACCGGAACCGGGGGGAGGAAGGACCCGCGTTTCGTGACCAGACGACACGATTACGCCGCCGAGGGGGCCCTGCGCAGCGCCGTCCGCGCCTGCCCGGCGGAGGTGGAAGGCCACGTCCGGCTCGGGGCGTTCCTGTCGCGCTCCGGGCGGCTGGCCCAGGCCCGCGAGGCGCTCCAGGACGGTCTCAAGCGGGCCGACCGCACGGCCCCCGTCGCCCATTGTCTCGGTCTCGTCCTGGCCGGGGCGGGGGACTTCGAGGGCGCCGAGCGGCATCTTGCGCGCGCGGCGGCTCTGGAACCGAACACGTTCATCTACCTCCGGGACCTGGCCCTCGTCCGGGGCGCGGCCGGCAAGACCGCCGAGTCCGTGGAGCCGTTGCGGCGGGCCGTTGCGTTGGCGGGGGAGGCGGCGCCCGGCCTGGCGGTCATGCTGAAGGTCGGGGAGAAGGCTCTCGCGGAGCAGGGCATCCGTCCGCCCCGCCGGCCCCCCGCGGCGCGCGAGCGGAGCCGTGTCATCGAGGAGCTCGTCGTCCGCGATCCGGGCCTGGCGGAGGCGTTTCTTCCGCGAAAGGGCGAGGCCCCCGCCGACCGGCGCGACACGTTGCGGTCCGTGCGGCGGGCGCTCAAGCGGCTGGCCTCCGAGCACCCCTCGTACGCCGACCTGCACTTCGGCCTCAGCCTCGTGGCCGAGCAGCTCGGCGAGATCGACCGGGCCATCGCCGCGGCCGAGAAGGCCCTCGAGATCAACCCCCGGTATGCCGAGGCGGCCCTGCTGGCCGTGCGGCTCTACGAGGCGAGCGGCCGGGCCGAGGAGGCCGCCGACCGATGCCGGCGGGTCACGGAGCTGCGGCCGGAGTGGGTGGATGCGCACCTGAGGCTGGGCGGGCTCCTGGGACGCCAGGGCCGACGCGCGGAGGCGGCGTCGGCGTATCGTCGGGCCCTGGAGATCGCCCCGGCCTGCGACGTCGCCCGACGCGGCCTCGAGACCGTCGCCGCCCGCGCCGGCGGGGAAGGGGGGACGCCGTGAGCTACCTCCTCCGACTCCTCGGCAAAGGCCTGGCGGGCGAGTTCACCGGGTACCTCTCGAAGTTCCTCAAGTCGCCCATGGACCTGCCGCTCGAAGTCCTCCAGGACCAGCTCCGCGCGAACCCGGACCGCTCCGCGCTGCATCTGGCGGTGGGCCTGAAGGAGATGGAGATGGGTCGGCTGGCCGCGGCCCGGGCCTCGCTGGAAGAGGCCGCCCGCACCGACCCGCACTCCGACGACGCCCGCGTCGCCCTCGCCGCCGTGGTCAGCGACTTGGGCGACCCCGGGCGGGCTGTCGCCCTGCTCGAGCCGGTCGCGGCGCGGCGAGAGCTGACCGCGACGGTCCGCTATGTGATCGGCCAGTTGCTGGAGCGGCAGGGGCGCGGCGAGGAGGCGAGGGAATCGTACCGGGTGGCCTTGGCCGCCGACGGGGGGCACGTGGCGGCCCGGCAGAGGCTGGCGGCGCTGGAGCTGGTAAGCGGGAGCCTGGACGCGGCGGCGGGGCACTATGCGCGCCTCAAGCGCGAGGACCCCGGCAACTACGAGACGCGGATGAACCTGGCCCTCCTCCAGATGCGGCGGGGCGACATGGCTGCCGCCATCGACGAGTTCCAGGAGGCCCTGCTGATCGAGCCGGACAACTGGGAGGCCCAGAGCCGGCTCGCCGACTGTCTCGAAGAGCAGGGCATGATCGAGGACGCCCTCGCCGAGATCAACCGCGTCCTCGACCTCCATCCCGACTACCCCGACATGCACCAACGGGCCGCCCGGCTGCTCGTGCGGCTGGGCGACCTGCCGACGGCGGACGAGTACCTGAGGCAGGCGCTGCGGCTGAACCCGCGGTACCTCGACGCGCTTGTCCTTAGGGGCCGGGTGCTGGTGGGCCTGGGCCGGGCCGACGAGGCCGTCGCCCATTACCAGCACGCCGTCCGCGTCAACGAGAGCTACCTGGAGGCGTACGTGGGCCTGTCGGTCGCGTACCGGGCCCTCGGGAAGGAGTACGAGGCCGACGCCCAGGTTGAGCTGGCGGCGTCGCTGGCGCCGAACTCGGCGGAACTTTATCGAGAGATGTCGAAGCTCGCCCTCGCCGAGGCGATGGCCTCGGCGCTGGGCGAGACCCTCGAAGGGACGCCCGGCGGCTTCCAGAACGTCGTCGACAGCCTCGGGCCGGAAGAGGTCCTGGAGGCCGAGCTCGCCGAGCATGCCCGGGCCGTCGAGGAGCACGAGGACTTCCCGGACTATCATTATCGGTACGGTCTTCTCCTGAAGGCGGCCGGGCGGACCGAGGAAGCGCTCGAGGAGTTCCGGGCGGCGGTCGAGCTGAACCCGACCTACGTCAAGGCGCTCGTCAAACAGGGCCTGGCCGCCTGGGAGGTCGGCCGGCTGGAGGAGGCGACGAGGACCCTGGCCCGGGCCGTCGAACTGGAGCCGGAGTATGTGGACCTGCATTACCGGCTGGGGCTTGTGTACGCCGACCGGGGCCTCTGGCCGATGGCCGTCGAGCAATACCAGCGGGCCCTCGAGCGCCGGCCGGACGCCGAGAGCGTCGAGGCGAGCCTGCTCCTGGCCCTCGAAAACATGGGTCTGATCGGCGACGCCGACCTCGCCGTCGAGCCCGAGACCGCCGGCGCCTGACGAAAAACCATCCGGGATGAATTTCGGATTCCCGAACTTCCCATATCGCCCATACTCGCAGAATCCGGATGCCCGGGGCCCGCGATGATCCATCTATCCTCCCCCGCTTTTCTCCGAAAGGAAGCCGGGGCCATTTTGCAGGGCAGGTTGGGCAAGATGGAGAAGCAGGTCGGGGAGTCCGTAGAGGCGAAGCGGTCGGCCGGGGCGGCGCGTTGACGCCTGAGGACGCTTGACAGGAGGGCGGCCGGGGGCGTCTAATACGCTCGACCGCCGCCGGAGGGAGGGCTACGGGCGAGCGATGCGAGGGCGAGTCACCCCGAGACGCAGCGTCTGGACCGCCGCCCAGCGGGCTCGCGCCGTCCTCGTCGGCTTCACGGTCCCGGTGGTCCTCGCGGGCGTCGGGAGCCTTGTCGCCGAGTTCGGCTTCGATACGAGCGACGCCACCCGCCGCCTCCTCCACATCGTCCAGGCCGCCGCCGTCGCGGGCCTGGTCCTCGAACCCGCCGTCCAGGTGCTCGTCGTGCGGCAGCGGGGCGAGGTGCTCCTCGGCCGGTGGTACCACTTCGCCCTGGCGGGCCTGCTGATCCTTGTCCTGGGGGTCCTTTACGGGGCGGGTGTCGAGGGCCGGGGCGCGTGGGCCTTGCGCGTCCTCCAGATCGGCCTCGTCCTCAACGTCCTCATGCGGCTGGTGGAGCTGAACCGGCTGCTCGCGAGCATGCAGGTGCGGCCGGCGCTGCTGTTTCTCGGCAGCTTCCTCGCCCTCATCGCCATGGGCACGGGCCTGCTGATCCTTCCGAAGGCCACCGTCCCCGGCGAGACGACCACCTTCACCGATGCCCTTTTCACCGCCACCAGCGCGGTCTGCGTCACGGGCCTGGTGGTCGAGGACACCGGCACCCACTGGGACACGCTCGGCCGCTATGCCATCCTCGTGCTCATCCAGCTCGGCGGCCTGGGGGTCATGACGTTCGGCAGCGTCTTCGCCCTGCTGCTCTGGCGGGGCATGCGGGTGCGCGAGTCGGTCGTCATGCGCGAGGTCCTCTCGAGCGAGCTGTTGAGCGAGGTCGGCCGCATCATCGTCTTCATCTTCCTGATGACGCTGGCGGCGGAGGCCGTCGGGGCGGTCCTCATGGCGGGCCTTTGGGAGCACACCGCCGGGGGCGGCCCGGTCACCTTTGCCGACCGCATTGCCTACAGCGTCTTCCACTCCGTCAGCGCGTTCTGCAACGCGGGCTTCTGTCTCTACACGGACAGCCTCATGGCCTATCGCGATACGTGGCAGACGAACCTGCTCTTCCCGGTCCTGATCATCGCGGGCGGCATCGGGTTCATGGTCCTGTACAACCTGCAGCGGGTCGTGCGGTACGGGCTCCTGAAGCGCGGCCCCCGGCCGCGCGTCGGCCTCGGGGGGCCGGGCGGACGCGTGCCGGTAGCCCGGCGCCGGCTGAGCCTCCAGTCGAAGCTCGCCCTCGTGACGACCGCGGTCCTGCTCGTGACGGGGACGGTCTTGGCGCTGGTGTTCGAGACGGCCCGCCCGGCGGGGCGCGGCCCGCGCGGGACGACGTTCTCGCCGTCGGGATCGGAACCGGGGGTCCTGGCCCCGCCGCCGGCGCCGGACGGCGCGCCTCCGGGGGGGGACCGCGAGCCGCTCGGGGCGGACTGGCCCCGGCGCGCGAGCGGCGCCTGGTTCCTCTCCGTCACCGCCCGCACCGCCGGGTTCAACACCACGGACACGCGGCTCCTGACGGCCTCGACCAAGTTCATGACAGTTGTCTTGATGTTCATCGGGGCCTCTCCGGGGTCGACCGGGGGCGGCATCAAGACCGTGACGGTCGCCGTGATCCTGATCGGCGTGTGGGGGACGCTGCGCGGCAGGGGGAACGCCCAAGCCTTCAAGCGGACCATCGCCCGGACGCTCCTGCTGCGGGCCCTGGCGGTGCTGGCGGTCAGCGTCCTCTGGGTGGCCCTCGTGACGATGGCCGTGGCCGCCTGGGGCATTCGCGACGGGGCCGCCTACACCTTCCTCGACGTCCTCTTCGAGACCGTCTCGGCCTTCGCGACGGTCGGCCTCTCCACCGGCACGACCCCGCTCTTGAACACCGCCGGCCGCATCCTCATCATCGTGACCATGTATATCGGCCGCGTCGGGCCGTTGACGCTCTTCGTGGCCATGCCCGCCTCGGGCGCCCGGACGCGGTACCTTTACGCGACGGAGAACGTGGCCATCTTATAGCCGGCGCCAGGGAGACGAGACATGAAACAGTTTGCCGTCATCGGACTCGGACGCTTCGGCCGCCGTCTCGCCGAGGCCCTCACCCAGGCCGGCCACGAAGTCATCGCCGTCGATCTCGACGACGACTTGGTGGAGCGCGCCCGCGACGAGGTGGCCCTGGCCGTTCGCCTCGACGCCACCGACCCGGAGGCC